>CAIOHR010000381.1 GCA_903858115.1 uncultured Pirellula sp.
ATATGCGTTATTCAGAGCAGATCGAGTCGACACACGGAATACCCACCGATTGTTCGAAGACATCACCCAGCCTGGACGCAACATGATGCCTAGGACGGAAATCAAGATCAGAATCGAGTAAGTGATGTACATCGCCACAGCGGATCCTGGCATGACGAACGACTGCGTTAACCGGGTTGCCGCCAGTCAACTTGCCATTTGTGAAACCGTCTTCGGCAACTCCGGTTCAACGCTTTGTTCGCTACTCCCAATAGTCTTCCCACTTATCCGCAAACGCTTCTTTTAAACGTTGCATGTAGGCATTGGTCTTGATCTTTGCCATCCAGACTTTCCCGTCAGACTCACCCTTGCAAACCACGCCTTCAGCCACGCCGAATCGACCTTCGCGGACATCGTCTGCGAATTTGCCGGTTAGCTTACCGCGATAGACCGTCCGTGCAATCGGGAGATTGACCAGATCTTGTACGAATTGCGCTGGCGAAAGAAAGCCGTTCGCGGTTTGCACGTCAATGATGACCAGACGTTTCGTGTCAGTCGAAAGGTGCTTACCGGCAAAGGAGTGGTCACCGAGGAACTCTGTGAAGACGATCAGCTCGTTTGAGCCGTAGTATTCAAGACCGGACAAAACGGAAGACAGTTGTTCCGCAAAGGCACCGAGGAAGACCTGCGAGCATTCCTCGAGGCCGGGATGCGCCGAGTTAAATGCTGCGATTCCTTGATCATCAAGGTCAAACCGATCTCGACGTGTGCCGAATGCATACCAGCCGAGCGTAGCGTCCCAGACCCAATGGATGTTGGTGCCATCGTATTTCTCGAATGCAATGCAAGTGCCAAGCGGTGCATCACCGCTGCCGGGCATCTTCGGATAGACGAGATTAGTACGAGCCACAGAAGAGATACTTGTCTTTGGTAGCGAACGCTGGCGATCACCGATGTCGCGGCCAGGAAACTTACCATCAGGAAACGGTCGATCCGCGACTTCGGTGGATCGCATTGTTCGTCCGTATTTTTTGTTGGGCAAAGCGATCACGAATGCGCCCACGTCTCAATCACCCAGCAGTCGGGGTTCTTGTTCATGAGTTCTTTAACGTGATCCCGCCATTTGCAAGTTGCTAGCTCATTAGATTCTTGATCCGCCATCATGCGCCAACCAAAGTCAAAGATGTCATGCCAAATGCCATCTGGCGTAACCATCGCTGAGCAGTTCGTTTCTGCTCGAAGTCGAAAAACCTTTGATATTGTACCATCGTATGTGCTTCGAAGTTCGTAGGGGAGTTCGTTCTCGGTTTCTGAGCAATTTAAGGTGGGTTCAAACGAGCACAGGTAGTCGAATTTCGAGTTGGGCTGGAATTCATCGCGGGAGGAATTCAATCGATAGGGGTTCAGCAATGCAAAAAACTCATCCTGCAGATCAACGGGGTTCGTTGAGACGGGCATAAGCACATAGAGAAGCGTCTTCATCTTTGAGTCATGACATTTGCGAAATCGTTCTCTGACGGACGAACGGTTGCGATCACCCATGTCGCCGCCAAAAAACGTTGATTTCAATTCGCGGCCGACCGGCGACTTGGGTGCATCGCATTGTTATCGCGATTGTCGTTTGGCGTGGCGTTCGAGCACAGCGTCCGCCATGAGCTCCGGGG
>CAIOHR010000382.1 GCA_903858115.1 uncultured Pirellula sp.
TCACTTTCTGACAAAGAAATGCCCTCGAAAACCTGCTTGTTTCGGAACCTTCCGAAGTTGCGTTTTGAGTGAGCAAAGCGGGTCTGCATTTGCTTCGAAAACCGAATCTGACTGAGGTCGCCTCCCCATGTCCTGTATGCGTCGAAAAGGTCAGACGAAGCCACTACTAGCTCTGGCGACACATCACAACAGTCGGATATGAAACGACCCAGTTCATCGGAACTTCCGCGATAAGATTGCGTCTCTTTGATGACCGACTGAGGCTCAATGAATCCATTTGCACGCCAGTCTTTGAATCCATCCATGAGCCAGTTGAGGATGCCTGGTCCTTCATCGCGAACCAAAAGCTTGTGGTAGTCCGGGATGGGATCTGTTACCTGGCGAAGGTCTACACGAAACGGAATCAGCTTGATGCGTCGCCAGATGCCTTCATCGGTACCGTTGATTTGCGGCAGATGGTTGGTGCTAAGCCAGAATTTGTGCGTCCGACGAAAGCTCCAATAATCCTCACGCATTCGTCGTGCGGTAATCTGCTCGTCACCCGTCAACTCTTTGACCCGAGCCTCTCGCAGCTTTGAACCTTCATCGGGCTCACTGATGGCCACTAAACGCCGCTGGTAGAGCGATGCAATGACGGTGTCGTGTTCGTTTGTCGTTCCCAGCAGAAGCTTGCTAGGCGCGAGCATGGCGTAGTCGCCAAGTAGCTCGACGATTGCATTCCATAGGGTCGACTTTCCGTTGGCACCTGAACCGTAGCAGATCGGTAGAATGTGCTCGCCGACATCGCCAGAGCATGAATAACCTAGCAACGCTTGGATGTATCGTTTGGCCTCATCGTCGCTACCAAAGATCAAATCGATGAAAGCTCGCCACTTGGGACATTGACCGAGCCAATCAGTTGCTTGAGCTGAACCGGGCCGATGCACTCGACGAAACAACTCGCCGAGAATTGGACCAGTTTGAACAGGCAGAACTTCTTATGAGACTAGTCAAAGCACGCATTCGAGCCGGCCAGAACAGAGACTTACCGCCTCGATGAGCCAGTGTGTCCCTCTTCATCTACGTAGGGAGATTCGGCAAAGAGCCAGCCAACTTTGCGAGTACTGCCTAGTTCATGAAGATGATGTCACATTGCCCCATGAACCAGATCACATCATCGCAGTAAAACATGGGGGGCCAACCACCGCCGCGAATCTAGCTTGGACTTGTTTTCTTTGCAATCGAGCCAAAGGCAGCGACATCGCTTCGGTGGACGTCGCGACCGGCGAGATCATTCGTCTATTCTCGCCTCGCACTGATAAATGGGATGAACACTTCGAGATCAAAGGAGGTGCCATTGTCGGCAAGTCTCAGATCGGTCGAGTAACCTGTAGGCTGCTTCAAATGCATCGCCCCGAGCAAATGGAGCTACGGCAACTGTTCACAGAGTTTAGACTCTATCCGCCGATGACCGAGGAGTAAGCGATTGATGGATCAACCTAGTTTTTCAGCCTTGAAATTGATGTCGAGATCGCTGGTATCGTGGTTGTAGTCGATTCGATCAATGCATTCCTTTAGTAGCGCCGCGCGTTGCGGCAAAGTCATCGCTTGCCACTCGTCACTGAACCGAACAGCTAACTTGGGGTATTCCGATGAGCTCGCGATTTGAGCTGCCACAAACTCCTCCATGTCATTGGCTCGCACTGACACGCCGGCGCAAGGCGGACGACCACCGGCATGAGAACGACATTGATACCAGCGATAGTGCTTGATTCCAAAACTGCTCGTATTGGGAGTCATAGCTCGATCACACTTTGCGCAATAAAGCAAACCACGCAATGGAAAACTCTCTGGCTTTGGAGTTCGCTTAGTCGGTGCCCGCTTTCGACGAGCAACTAATTGTTGCCGCACTTGCTCGAACCTCTCGGGAGTAACAATCTCTTCGTGATTACCCTTTTGAAGCGTTTCGGCATTCTCTGAATCGCTTGGCAGGTAACCCGCGTAGACGGGATTAGAAAGGATCTGCAAGAGTCGGCGAGCGTTCCAATCCGATCGACCTCCATCGCGTTTGTTGGCCAAATCCGCAATCTCAGCTGGCGTTTTGCCCTTTGATGCAAGGTCAAAGAAATCTTCGACCAACTCAGCTTCTTCTGGTACTGCCATCAAGCGACTGAATACTCGATCGTACGAATAACCAAACGGTATGCGACCAGCGACGCGCATTCCTTTGGCTTTCAATGCTGCACGCGATTCGGCCATACGCTCTCGAGTCAAATCTTGCTGGAACTCGCTGGCTGCAGCAACTATGTTCGACGTGAAGCGACTAGCGGCACTTTCACCAAACTGTGGATCTGTAACTACAGTCAATTTCACTGCGCTTCCGTCGAACAGCTCCATCAGTCTTGCGAAGTCAGTCAATCGCCGAGTCAAGCGATCGATGCTATAAACGACCAGATGCTCGAATTGTTTCAGTTCGACACAAGCCATGAGCCGCTGCATTTCCGGTCTCGACAGGGTTTCGCTCGATTGTCCACTATCTTGAAAGTGATCGACGACTCGCCACGCAAAACTCGCGGCTGTATCCATGCAGATTCGCAATTGCGCTTCACACGACGAGTAGCTGCTGTCGTTCACCCGCGACTGCCGGACGTAGATTGCACACTTTTTGAATTGATGAGACATAGCGGGACACCCAGATGGTTTGACCTATCACCAGAATCGATGTTCGAATCCGGGCACCAACATTTTAAATGGCTGGCCAAAATCTGGATATCTCAAGATAGTTGCACTGTCCACCAGCACGGTCAATTCACTTTATGGTTTGCGGCCAAGTAAATGCAGCGCCTCAGCCCTCACCAGCGAAAGGCCTCGCTCAGCTCAGCCATTGCAGCTAGGCCCGCTCGCTCTTGATCGGTCAGTAGCCCCTCGTTGTTGCGATCCATGAATTGCTGCAGTGCTGGTCGGCCCGCTCCGGCAGTCGGAGTGTGGCGACGTTTTCGACCCATTTCAGGGGTACATCGATTGTTGTGGCCATCAATGTCCTCGATTCGTAAAGTCCTGATTCCAGATTAACCAACTTTACTTGAAAAACCACGACTCGGGTGGTTCGATTAACCTTGTGCTGCGTAGTCGCAGGTGTAAGCGTAACGTACTTTTTGCACGATAACATAGCGATTGTTACTGTGCGCCCATTGGGTTACCCATCCAAACGCAATCTTGGCCGAAACGATGCTGACGCCAAGAAATGTTCCGGCGAAACTTAGGCTTCTTGCGGAATAGGGCCCGTAAAAACAGTCTCTTTAACATCTGTTCAACTGCTTTCGAGTTTTGAGGTAGAATGGAGGAAGGTTTGTTGTGAAGAATGATCAAGTGGGAGCAACACGATGAAATGGCAAGATTGCATATCGGTAGACCCGATGGTGTGTCACGGAAAAGCTTGTGTGAAGGGAACTCGCATAATGGTTTCGGTTGTTTTGGACAATCTCGCATCGGGTCTTAGTCGATCGGATATTCTTCGCAGCTACCCATCATTAAAAAACGAAGATATCGATGGCTGCATTTCCTACGCTGCTGAGCTTGTGCGTGAACGATTTGTGTCGCTTACGCCCGGAGCGGCATAAATGCGTTTTAAGGTCGACGAGAATTTGCCAATCGACGTTGCCGAAATCCTTCGAGCTAATAACCATGATGCGATGACCATTTTCGATCAGGAAATGGTTGGCCAACCGGACTTAAAAGTTGCCAGCGTCTGCCGGGCGGAAGAACGAGCACTCGTCA
>CAIOHR010000383.1 GCA_903858115.1 uncultured Pirellula sp.
ACTTACCTAGTTCGAATCCTACCACCTCTGCTGCAAAACCACCTGTTTTCCCTGGAAAAACGAGTGTTCTGAGGCGACTCTGACGACTCACTGGACGACTCACCAGGTACCAAGGCAGCGCACTAGACGACGCAGCACCTGCAAGCATGCACGTGCATGGACGTGCAGGAAAGCCAAAGCAATTGGCCAGATATGCGAAAAACCCTGGGAAAACCAGGGTTTTGCAGCGGAGAGGACAGGAACCGAACAACCTACAAATTCCCTGGGAAAAACTGGGGTTCCAAAATGAGGCGACGCGAAATCCGACGCGCGCCGCAAAACAGCCAACGCACAGGCAGCGCGCGCTACAGCGCACGAGCGACGGATTCGGGATTCAAGTGACAAGGGTCTGCCCTGCGATTTTCGAACGAACTGCCGTCGACTCATCTTGCCTCCATATTCCACTTTCTAGAATTTGCTCTCTAGCCGCGCCAGCGGCTTGCCGAGTTCTTGACCGCAAAAGTTCTCAGTGTTCTGGATCGGAGCACGCCGAAGCGTAACGCATCTACGCGCATCAAGCATCATACGTTGGAACATCTATTAAGGTTCCGCCGGATTGTGGCAATTATGCTTTTGTTGAGGTTACTTTCCGGCGGCTTCAATGAGACCTACACTATCCTTCTTGCTCGTGTTCTCTTTGTGATATGTGCGACAACTCATCACGCATCTTCCGAAAGCCTCATGCGCCATTTTGCGTTCATAGATTCAGTCATAACGCACTTTGCGCCAGTAACTACGAACTCCCCGCGGTCATTCTCAGGCGTCGACACATCTTCGTGCGACGTATGGTAAGCCCAATCCGAACTCCCGTGGAATGATGATAGGACATCTGATACGATCAAAACGTATTTGCGACAAAAAATCCTTTCTGAGTAGATCGCGCCGGCGAGACACAGACAATAGCTGTAGTCGAATGCCACTTCAAAATCGGCATGCTCAGTCCACAACTGCGAAAGTCGCCTTTTTAACTCTGATTGAATTGCGAAGATTGTCTCACGGAAGTTAACTCGCATTTCTTCGGTCATCTCGACGTTTGCGAATAATTTGGAGCACAGCGTGTCGAAGCTCGATTGATTAAGTGTTTCGTATTCCATCTGTTTGTTTACTTGACAAATTTTTCGGGTACGACGATTTGCCAATAGAGGCTCTCAACTTTGTCAAGATCTCGTGCTTGATTGTATTCCTGGCTAGAATTAGCAGGTAATTGTCCCAACATGTCACGGTAGTGCATTTGCGCATCCATGAAAGCCCTCGCTCGCCTACGAACAATCTTCGGATCAACACCATTCCCCTCGCCGATCAAGTAGGGAATGATCCATTCATCTTGCTTTCGCTCCGTACGTCTTTGATTTGCATCAAAAGAGTTCATCAGAACTGCATTAGACCACTCAATTTGGAATACGATTTGTCCAGGACTCGCAAGTCCGGCGATGGCTCGGCCTATATCCACATCATTTTCCACCATATAAGGAGTTGAAAGTGCGATGCCTCCTTCTAGGGCGAGTTCAACTGCAGGTGAGGTCGCGATCTCTGTTAACATTGCTCTAATTGGAAGGCCTCGCGATGGCAATCGAATAAAGCCTCCACGTTGGGTCGTTCGATTGAAGTATCTTCGTGACTGACCTTGGCTTCCCCAACTACTTCGCAATTCTCGAACTGCCGCATCCCCCCCAAATTCAACGGATGCATTGAATCTAGAAATCAACGTGTCCGAAGGTTGACTGTCAATTGCAGACTTCAATTCCGATACCAAGTCCGCATGAAGCGCATCGGGTACCATATCAACAGCTAGTAAGCCATTGCGAGATTTGAAATCGGATATTACGTCCCGTACTAGTCCTCTCACAGCACCGTTGTAGCCGGACTCGCCGTGAAAAGTGAAGCGGTGTCCGGTACCTGATGGTTGAGCAATCGTAAAACCGTCCAAATCAGCCAACAGTTCATGCGATGTCAAGAAACCAAGTTCGGTTTCGATTACCGTGAAAGGAATCTTGTGCTGCCCAGACCCAACAAAATTGTATCCATTAAGTTCCCTCTCCGCCAACCCACTCGGATCGCTCGCGTAGCTCGAGTGGTTACCCACGAAGCGATACAGATTCGTGTCCCCAGCATCGAAGCTTTTGGGGTCTTTGGACTGCCAGCGGCCAATCGTCGAGTCGAACACAGCAGATTTCCTAGGGACGGATCGGAAGATGGAGTTGCCGCAGATAGGAATGTAGCATGCATGCCGGTTCGCCGTCAAATGCTTTGCAATGCTCCTCAGACGCACGCTGTCTAGCGTCCAAACGACAACTGTCACCACGTCCGCGCACTGGCCGCAAAATGGCCATTTACACGGTCAGATCGGACAAGAATAGAGCACCAAGTATCGAGTAAATCAGCCATGAGCGTATCGACCCGTGCTACTTGCTGACTCAATTCGCCAGTGCAAGATTAATCTTGCTCATGGCGCCGAGTTCTCGCACACAAAAGTGCCGAATGTTGTGGCGCGGAGCAACGCGGGCCTCCTGAAACGGCCTTGATGTTCCAACCGAACTACTTCGATCGACTGGCCTTTTGTGTAAGCGTCCCTTGCATTGGAGAGATGCCGTTTCCTAGCGGCAGGCCCGCTCGGTATGGAAACGTCCGGCCCACGGACTACCGAGATACGTTGGAACATCTTCTGGCGATTCAAGCCTGGGAACGTATCCTGCGAAAACCTTCCGTTGGCATCGTGCCCATGGGCTTCAGTTCCAACATCATCGACAACGCAACGCATGATCGCGCTTCGAGCATCCAGCATTGGAAGATCTACCAAGGTTCCGCCGGACCTGCGGCGTTTATACGTCGATCACGTCTACTGTCCGGCGGTTTCAATTCGTTCATTTCTAACACTTGATCGAATTAGCTCAACAAGACTCCGTTGAGCGCTTCCAGCGAGAGGATTTCGTAATGATACCGAACGAACATTCAATGCGTTTCCCCATGCGATGAAGTAAACAACTCCATCACGAACGGGAGCAGCGAAGTTTTCTATCCTTGAAGAGTCAAGTTCTCGAATTGCCGCAATGAGGCTTTTGAATTCTGCTTCGTCTCGCTCGCTAACAGTCCATTGGATCATTTCGCTTCGACTAGTACGATGGCTAATTCGGAGCTTTACCGACGTTCGCGAGTAAAGCCACTGAATCGTGGTCACTCTTCCATTGGGCAATCCTACTTCCTCCAAGTGAATCGCCTCGGTCGTCCCGGGGGCAGAATGCATTATTTCCTGGAGAGCAATCTCGCCTTGCGATTTAGACATCAATCGATCAAACAATTTTCTCAATAGTTTCATTCTCTTGAATCGAACAACCAGTTGCCCACTTCATACGCGCCGTATCCGAAAAGACCTAGTCCGGTTGCACCAACTCCAAACTCAGAAAGTGCCGCAAGAGGTGTTACGACTCGTCCGCCGCGAACCGTATATGCTCCATTGAACGCATGGCGTATTCCTTGCGTAAGGCTCTTCGACGCGATACTTTCCGCTAGGATTTCTTCGGCCGCATTGAAGAAGGCACTGTTGCTGTAAGCGCCCATCCCAACTCGTTGACGAATCGCAGCAAGCGGTGCGTCGTCCGCGACAGACAAGAAAGCATGAACTCCTTCGTGGCGAAGCGTGTGAGCTTGAACGGTTCTTGTCAATCCCGGCTGAAGGAACACGTCGCCGTTGGCCAACGTATAGCCGAGCGTATTGGAACCTGCGAGACTCGCTTCAGTTGCAGGAAGCTTCAGCCCTCTCGCTGCACTACCTGGGGCGCCGATCCAGTTAAGTTTATTGCTATTGGATATCAAAGACCCGAGAGCAAAACCGAAAGCTTCACCAGTAACGATCTGCCCGAAAATCTCACCCGACGTTGTCAATAGGCTTCCTGGGTCACGATCTGGGTAGATGGCATTGCGAATCCATTCCGTATAAGCCTCTGAATCAATTAGCACTTCAAAATCTTGCCCACTCAAGCCTTGATATCCGTACCCTCCAATGTTTACGAGCCCTACAAAGAAATTGAAGATTCCCGAGCCTACGCCTGCAGATTGATTTCCAACGATGTTTCCGGGACTGCCACTATGGTACCAAGCTCCACACACGAAACTGTCAGTCGTTGAAAGCCCTGGTAGCAGGCCAAGCGCATCTCGTCCGTGACAAACCACACATGGTTGTTCCAAGTTTCCAGATCGCCAACGATCAACGTAATAAACTCCATCGATAAAACCACCTCTCCGCTCACTTAAAAACGGATAAAGAATCTTCTTGCCTTTCACATCGTAGACTGGTTCGGGAAGATCCTGTAGAACGAAGCTCATTGCTCGAAGGTAATCAGCCTCCGTTTCGCCTGGTAAGGGAGGATGTATTTCTTGTAACTCGCTTAACATTGATCGTGGGATTGAACGAAGCTTTCCTTTCTCCTCCAACCCACTAGGATCGGTCGCATAGCTCGGATGGTTGCCCACGAAGCGATACAGATTCGTATCCCCAGCATCGAAGCTCTTTGGGTCTTTGGTCAGCCAGCGGCCAATCGTCGAGTCGAACACAGCAGATTTCCTAGGGACGGATTGGAAGATGGATTGGCCGCAGATAGGAATGTAGCATGCATGCCGGTCCGCCGTCAAACATTTTGCGTTGCACCTTGGGCGCGCACTGACTGCAACTGTCTCCACTTCCGCGCACTGGCCGTAAAATGGCCATTTAGGCGGTCTGATCGTATACGATTCCAGCATCAATAGAGGAGCAAATCAGTGATCGACGCGTCAACACCTGCTCGCTGAACCGTCTGAGTGCGATGACAGGATAAGCGTCGCTGCTAGCGCCGAGTTCTCGCACACAAAAGTGCACAATGTTGTGACTCGGAGCAGGGAGCAGCGATCAGAGTTCTTGCCAATTGACATCTGAAGAAAGCGCTTTTGTTCGTGCGAATGTCTCAACGATTCGCTTAGCCGTTTCGACTGGGATAACTACTTCAGCAGCTACCTCCGATTCAGCTCCACGTGGGTTTTCGATAAACACGATGCTTCGTTCAACGATGCGTTCACTTGCCTTCGCAACCAAGCAACGGGAACTCACATCGTTGCACGCAACAACGTACGCGAATTCGTCTCTTACCATTACGAACAAATACCAATCGCAATCCAACGCGGAGACGTATGCGGCATTGGAATTGAAACTCAGATCTAAGCGATGCAAGAATTCAGTGGAATTCTCTTCATTCACTGATCGCGATCCGATGAAGTCCTCAACTAAACTCAACGGTTTCTAGTCCTTCGGTTTCGGGCTTTTGTTGTTGCCAATGAAAAGCTTGGGACCAGCAATACTTTTCGAATTACCTGGAGTTGCTCGCTTGGGAGGAACAACATAGAGTTCGGAGCCTTCAGGCAGTAGGGTTGGTATATTTGTATTGCAAATCCCACAGGTTCCGTCTGTGTTGTTGTGCAAG
>CAIOHR010000384.1 GCA_903858115.1 uncultured Pirellula sp.
ACAATGATGTGATCTCTGTTGTCAATGCTTGCGTTGATTGGTTCTGACCAATAAAGCAAGACGTCATCGGAAGTTGTAATCGATTCTACCTCAGTGACATCGAAGTTCAGATACTGCTCCCCTCGATCGTCTTGGGTTTCAGCTGTAACAAAATAGACATGAAGATCGTGGGGTTTCAGTAAACCATAAAGTCGGTGCCCATTCCGAGAATGGGCCGATGGATCGTGGCTCGACAAAAGAGTGGCTTTGAAGCCACGCATGTGTAGGCGGTTCAAGTCGTCTATTGAGTAGGGTTGCTTAGCGAAGGCCATGTAGCCTTGTTGCCCTATCGAATCTTCAGCTGGTAAGCCAGGCCATCCTTGCTCAATGACCGCTTCACCTTGAGTGAAGTCCTCAAGTTGCTCCATGAAGTAACGTGATAGGTAGGCAGTTTTGGTGTTGCTGCCCTCTAGTCCTACAATGGAGCGAATCACGATCGGTAGGGTAGCAACAACAGCTTGGTCTCCATCCCCACGAGCCAATGCAATAGTAGCGGAAAGCGGAAAGCTGGCTTCGGTAATTCTTAGTTCTTTAGCTATCGCAGGTGAGATAACCAACTCGGGTACCCTAGGATCAGTGATTTCCGCCTTATAAAAGCGAAGAAATGGGTCGCCAGGAACGGTCGCTTGAACGGTTACGTTTTGCACCTTGGACGTGCCGGTCGAAAGCGTAACGATTTTGGTAATTTCTGGGACAAGTATGGAGCCGCGAGGCAGTTGAGCAAGAATCGCTTTTTCTCCGACTTCATCCAAAGATAAAGTTGAAGACGTTGCATACCAATCGCCTTTAACGGACGACCAACTGGTCATGATGTCATCGTACAAACGCTGAACAAGTCCGCTCTTTAGGCCAATCAAAACCAGTAGCAACAAGCAGAGGCCGGCGAACACGGTGGCAGTCGTTAGCAAGCTGGTTCTTGCTCGCCATGAGTCCTTGAAGGCAACTTCGAGATAGTATCTCAGCATAGCCAGGTTCAACTGCCGCTGTGTGACAGTGTTTACCTTCCTATTAACAGTTTTATGCAACATGTTCTTTTCCTTCTGTTTCCGACACTCCGATTTGAAAATCTGCGTTTGAAGTCAACCACTGACCACCCACATTCATCTCAAAACTTACTGGTTGCCCAAATCCATCGCAGTCGCGAAACTTTGTGGCGAGCCTATCGCCCCATCCGTCTGGGCTCGCATCGAAGTTGACAATAAAGTCAGAGTAGGCTCTTGCCATTGAGACATCGTGACTGATCATCACGACCGTGGCGTCCTCATCGCGGACAAGCTTCATCATCAGTTCGAAGACCCGGTGTTTGTTTGGTGTATCTAGACTGCTGGTAGGTTCGTCGACCAGCAGAATCTGCGGTTGATGGGCGACAGCTCGAGCCAAGGCTATGCGTTGATACTCTCCACCCGAACACCTCAGAGCCAGCTTGTCCGGAATATTTCGGACCGCAACGTCAAGTAGAAACCCCAGCAATTCTCCGGCTCTCGCGTCTGCCTCACGGGCAGAAACACCGTTGAGACGAAGGGGCATAGCGACATTCTCTTTGATCGTAAGAGTAGGGATCAGTTC
Source organism: uncultured Pirellula sp. (assembly GCA_903858115.1). GTDB lineage: Bacteria > Planctomycetota > Planctomycetia > Pirellulales > Pirellulaceae > JBKCUI01. The sequence goes on from CAIOHR010000384.1 coordinate 1,606, forward strand.
ACCGCTTTGAAGAAAGAATCCCATCAACTGGCGGCGTAAAGATTCGATCTTGGAATGCCCTTTACGTCCTTGATGGAGTAGATCGGCAATATCGTGGATGGTAATCCCAGAGGCAGTTCGTTCCGCTAGCTCAAAGGTCTCCACGCTTGAACGTACGTCGTTTCCGAGCGCCAATAAGAGCCCAATCCGACTGAGTACAGTTGATTTGCCGCTTCCGGACGGGCCAAGTAACGTCGTCAAGCTACCCATCGGAATATTCAACTCGTCGACGACGGCTAAAAATCGTCGGGATGGGGTATCATACAAATGACAAAGGTTCTTGATTCGGATTGCATTCTTGGGGGTCATCGGTTTCACTCTTGGGTTAATTCGAGATGATTGAATAGTCAGTAGAATTGCGACGCAACCGAAGCAACCTAGAAGGAGCGAGGGATCCTCTGCTTCCCTCGCTCCTTGGTGCAAACCCGCCGAAACTATGGCAAGTCGCTGACGCGAACAAAAGCGAATCGCAACTCTTGCTTGGTCTCCCGACCGAGATTGAACCATCTCGCGCTTTCGATGTGCCCATCGATCATGGAGTGCGACGCATCAACCTGCTGAACCCAAGCATCAAAGTCCCGTTGTGGCATCGCTGCTAACCTCGCTGGGGTCATATCAAAGCAGTTGGACTTGATCGGTAAGCCCAGAATCAATTGCATCACATCTTTTAGTGGGGTGTTGGCTGTGATTTCGTCACCGTAACCCAAATGAACAGTCAATGTCTTGAGGCTGTTCAAGATCTTGGGTACGTCCTTATTACCGGGCTGCCCAGCACCCTCTAACGTTGTTACGCAGAATTCAAGCGCAGATTTGAAAGCGCGTAGATCGTTTCTTGCTACCAGCACGTATGGCTCGACGGTTCGATTCCCTTTCGAATCTATTTCGGACACGTAGCCATTCGCAAATGTAGGCCCGACTAGTTTTTCCTTACCCAAGTACGCCAAGACGGCGCCAATAGCACCAGCATTTGGATCCGCCATAGCCTCTAGTTTCTCGATATCACCCTTAATTGCATACTCGGTCCCTTCGACACGATTTGTAAGAGTTGTCACTAGGCTATTCATAAAGTTCGATACAGTACCGGTGTTCGCTGATGCTCCCGCGAAATCGCGACCGGCGGCTAGGGCAGAAAACTGCCGTCGGCATAATTCAAACTCTGCTCCCGATCCTCCACCTACTTGCAGCGTATGGATAGTGATATGCTGGAGAACCGCGTCGACGTCATCACTAGATGCACTGGGTTGTGCTGCGGCAAGAACGGCTTCGGATGAGACCAGCGATTTATCATCTTCGTGGTTTGGCGCGTCGCCGATAAGGATGATATGTCGATTCGCTACATCGTTCCAATTCATCTCGGTGACCGCGGTTCTCAAACCGGCATAAACCTGTTCTGGGGTATCACCCCCGCCTTCGGTATTAGCATTTCCAAGGGCTGTTTCGAACGTCGAGAGATTAGTCCCTGCTTCGAGTGTACATAGAATTTTTGAGACGTAGGCGTCGCCTTTATCTCGATAGCCGACCAACCCCAATCGAACACGACCTTTAACGTTTTGATTCGAATTCACAGCGGTAGCGATCTTTCGAATGACCTCTTTTGCTGCGTCAATGTATGGCTTCATGGATGAAGTGGTGTCAATCACGAACACAATGTCGAGCGTAAGCTCGTTTTGAATCTGTGGGATCGTTAGAGACTCTTTGGCAGCGGAGATATTTTTGGGATCCTCTGTATGGATATATGCAACTTGAAAGGTTTTTACCTTTTCACCATTAACCTCGATTTCGGTTTCGACGAGAATTGGCAATAACGACAAAACCTGTACGCCATCCGGTTCGCGACTAATTGCTTGGTCGGATGATCCATCGTTCAAATAGGATTCAAGTGCTTGGGCATCTGAGAAGAAGTTCGCAGGATCGCGTTCGGCGCGCTTCGTAAACCCAAGCACCTGGGTATGTGGCCACTCAACAACGTCCGCTGCCTTAATCCAACCAACAGCGTTGGCTTCAGAAGTTCCTGTGGCAATTCGATAAAAGCCATCCTTGGTCTTCGCACGAGATTCGTCCGCAGGCAGAACGAAGAAGAACTCGAACTGTCGTAGCGGCTGCGACCGAGAGGATTCGTCGGGTTCAGCGAACACGGCTGTGTCATTACGAACAATCAACTTCAACCGAGCCCCATGTTCGGTTTTCAGAATGTCATCGGCGTATGCCACGAATACAGGAGTCGTCGCGACCAAAAAGGCGAGTGCGAAAATCACAAGCTTTCTAAACATATTGCACCTAAAGTTGCAGGAAGGATCATCTTGCCATTCATTGGCGATTGCGGACCTAGCATCTTGCCTGGTCGAATTCGGTGGCACGTACCACCACAAGTTCCTATCCGACAGTTGGTTACAATTGAGTGGGTTACGAAATGGGATACTCGTTCAAAAGCTTACAAACGGAAAAACCCAAAAAATTGAGAGCTGGATATCTCTAACAATCTTTTTCTGCCGTAACCGCGTCTTATTCGTGAATCCAAGCAATGGTCGCGATTTCTCTCAGATACAAGGCAGTAACCCCATTTCAGATTAAAACTTCGAGTTGTGAAACGTCGTGTCGCGGCGGGCCCCGGGTTGAGAGGATATGAATCGCCCGACTGACCGTTACCTGCGTTTTCCGTGAGTCGGTCTCCGGCGCTTTTCTGGTAATGGTCTGAGCGGTTGTGGTCATGCGACTCCTCCAACCGGAGGAAGAAAATTGAATGCGTTTGAATACCAAAGCCAGATGGTCCCCTTCGCGATGGAGCTGGCAAATCGCATCTCGCTGCATCTCGAACATCACAACTCGCTGACCTCATTCGAGATCGAGGACATCGAACAAGAGCTCCTCACCTTCATTCTCCGACGCGCCTCGCAATTCGATCCGACCAAACGAAGCATCGAAGCCTTCGTGACACAAATGGTGCGGACGGCCGCCGCTTGTCTCATCCGTGGATCGAATCGGCGACGCAGCAACCCGCCGCCAGGGCGCGTTATCGACTCGCTGTCGAAGATGGTCGAAGGGCCTGATCGAAAGTCCGAGGAACTTAACCGCGGGCTTTCTTCCACCGATGGCACTCGCCGTCGTCAGACCGAGCCACGCGACCCATTTCGTGACGTCGAGTTGGCTGATGCCGTTGAGCATCAGATCAAGACTCTGCC
>CAIOHR010000385.1 GCA_903858115.1 uncultured Pirellula sp.
AGTAATGAATCACCTAAATAAACATAATTAAATAAATCAATAGGAGTTAGATCATCTATAAATGGAAAGTTTTGTTCATAATTAGCGGCCAAATTTGTTGTTTGTGGAAGATCAGCATTTATTTTGTTTGGATTTTCTGAGAAACCTGTTTGTTTATACAAAAACAAGGGAAATACTTGAGTATTTCTGTCATGAGTGGCAGCCTTATATTCAACTAGTGTATTTGTGACAAACACGTTATCGTAACTTTTCCCTGTCACTCTTCGAGTAGACAACAAGGCTAAATTATGTTTATTTAGGTGATTCATTACTTCAATTCGTGGTTCACCAAGTAGAAGTGGATGGTAAACCACATATCTGAAATCGAAAGGCCGGTACAAAATTACCCGAATGGAGCTTCTAGCTTCGTTGAAATTCAGAGACCTTCTAGCTCTATCAAAATCAAAATGAGCACTGCCACACAGATTAAATGCTTGTTCAACGTCGTGATGAGAATTTTTATCGTCAAAAAATACTTCAAGATTAGAAATTAATTCTTTTTCGGTGAATCCTATAGCAAACTCGTCATGTCTGGTTGCTAATGCAGCCCCATTAAATTGCAGCGGTCTGCCAGATCGTAACCCACCTGCAAATAAATCCTGTAGAGGCATAGCGTGAAGCCATTCAGGGGTTGCATGATGATTTTGCGGTGTGAAATAATATGACGGTGACTCCGGCGTAAGTGAGACTATACCTTCGGCTGGGTTCTGCGAAAAAGCTAATGCCTTGAATTTGCTGTGCCTCGGACCTTTTAATTCACTGTATTCTATCTTCTTGGGTTGGGTAGATGAGGAAGATGCGATAAAAATCGAAACACCCTGTTGAATATCAAACACGTTTTCGTCATCGGGTTCATCCAGGCCGATTCTACTATTACCGTGTAGATTAATGATTTGAATTTTTTTGTAAACCAGTGTGAGATCCTTTCGCATATCACGGAACAAAATCCCGTCCAAATAACTGTTATCTGTGATAAATCCAAAGACGTAAAAGTTTGAGGGGGAAATCACTTCCGTTACTAAACAAAAAAACTTCACATAATCATTTGAAAGTGCCTGACGTTGAATTTCCTCTGCTTTTACAGTTTTTTTGTATCGTTCCATTTTGTTTGTTATCCACTTACCAGAGTTTAGCGAAAGCTTCGAATACGGTGGATTCCCCACCACCACCGTGAAGCGCGTCTCGAGTTTGACGGTGTTGACCGCTGCTGCCTCGTGGGCTAGAGCCGGGATAATCCCCGTCAGCGCAAGCTGGGCCTGACCGGGCTCGAGGGCATTGGTCAAATAGACGTTGGCGCGTTGGGTACCGTTAAACGTATAGCCCGTTTCGGCCAGTTTCAGCCCGATTTTCAGATGGGCAATCGCATACGGCGCCATCATCAGTTCGTAGCCGTACATCCGCGGCAACAGGTCTTTCTCGACATACACATTCCACAAGGCAGTCCGTTCGGATGGTCGTTCGCCACTCCACTTTTCCATCATCGTGCGGTGAATAGTGTCGATGACTTCGACCAAAAACGTCCCGGTACCCGTCGCAGGGTCGAGGATCTGCACGAACGGTTTCTGCGGGTCGATCGTCTCGGTACCGCTGCCACTAAGGACGTCTAGGAGTGGCAGTCGTTCGACGCGGCCGCTGGCCAGCATCTCGCCCCAGGTGGTCGTGTCGGCCAGTCCGTCGGCCAACCCGAAGTCGCGTTGGAGCAGCTCGTGAACCGAGCGCACGATGTAGCCCACGACTGGCTTGGGTGTGTAGAAGACGCCGCGTGCCATCCGCTTTTTTGCGTCGTATTCCTTCAAGAAGAGTTCGTAGAAGTGGATGACGGGGTCTTCTTGGGCATTGCGGTTGTTGAAGTCGAGCAAGACCTCGTCCATTTGGGCGGCGTTGAGCAGGTCAATGATTTCGTTGATGCCTAGTTCGTCGAAGTCGACATGCATGCGCGAGTCACGCCCGCCCATCGTCAAGAAGGTCTGCATCAGCTCGCGTAGGAACGGGTTGGTTTGCAGGTTGGCAGCGAAGTCTTGGGTCGATTTTTGGGTCGGATTGGCGATTCGGGTCGACAGCAAGCCGTAGGCAATTGTCTGGGCATACATGTCGGCGAAGTCGTCGCTGACGAGGTCGTGGATGAGTGCCGATTTGAAAGACGCCATCAGTTTCGCGTATTGACCGGATTCTGTCTCGTAGGACATCACAGTTTTGAGACGGTCGCGTATGTCGCGCGCCAGCCGAGCCAATGCCACCGAGAGTTGTTTCGTCGTCTTGATGGTCTCGTGCGGACGGAGGGTGAACGCAGCGTTCCATGTCTGTGGCCAGGCAGCGACACCGGCAGCATCTGCGGGGAACATGAAGTATTTCTGCAATCGTTGTTCGACGTCCTGCATGCGCAGTTTGGAGTCGTCTCCGTCCCAACCTAACACGCGCAAGGTGGGGAGCTGCGTGCCGTCCGGCGCTTCGGCGAAGTGGGCAAATGTCACATGGCGATCTGTCGCGGCGCCGTGACTTGATATAAAGAGTAGGTCATGCATGTTCCAACGCTGATGGTCAGATTTCGTGGCGCGCTGGCGCACAATCAGATTATTGAGGACACGCCGGAGCACGACCACGGGCAGATTGCCGCTCGCAAATTCGATATAAAAGACACTCCATGGCTGTTTACTATGAAATGGGCGAATCCGCACAATGTTGGTGATGTTCACAGCCGCTTCACCGGTGATTCCCAGCTCGGCGGGGTGGTACTCGTAGGTCATATCTTCGATTTCGTCGCTGCTGACGGGCCATTGCAGTACGTCGCCCAAATACCCCAGCAGTGATTCGAATGTACGGATGGATTGTATTGACGTCATGCTAATCCTCGTTTTCTGATCGTGTTACTGCAGTACCATCCAGCAGCGCAGTTTGGCGTTGACACCTTGCGGTGCATCGATTCGTCGCAGGTAGCTATTTTTGATGTGGTTCAGAACCTTTTTGCGGATGGCGATGACATCTGCTTCGGTCATCGTGAATGTACGTTTGGTCTCACGCGTAGACCGGATGTGTTCCGCAATAGCGCTGGCATCTTCTAGAATAGTTTGTGTATCTTTATCATATAGATACCACCGAATTGTGCCTGCTTCGTTAGTATAGTTTTGCGTGACAGTATCAAACCCAGGCAACGCATAACAAAAAAACAACCCTTTTGCTGTTTTTTCATTCTGCTTGCCGCTATAAATAATTGGTAAGGCATTGAGTTTTGTTTCGAGGTTTGGATTGTCCTTCAGTAGATTCTGATATTCGAGTCGCAGAGATTCTTCTTGGCTAGTAGTCCCATCAATACCAGCATTGAGTTCTTGGATAGCACGTAACCGGTCCTCGGGAGTGATGAGCTTCCCTCCTTCGATACCAAATATTTCTGAAATCATCAATGTCTTGTTGGTGACGCGTTGATAAAGTGATAGAAGTTTGTTCAGCTCAGCAGGGGGCAGGAAGTTCCAATATTTGACTTTTCCGCGCAAGTTTACCAGATCTGGATTATCATGCTTCATCTGCTTTTCAATGTCGGGATTCAATCGGCGATCAACACGACCGATACGTTGCATCAAACGTACCGGATTCCAGTGGATATCGTAATTCACCATATACATCGCATCCTGAAGATTCAGACCTTCAGCGAGTACATCTGTCGAAATTAGTACGCGGATAGGAATACGACCTTGCTCTTGTAACTTCGTCGCTGAAGAGCGATTGTAATACGGTGCAAATCGGGTGATAACGTCGTTGCGATCACTACTCGACGAACTATCAATTTGCTCGACCGACGTAATCCCTGCCACACGGAGTTGGCGGGCGATGTACTGTGCTGTATCAGCAAATTCAGTAAATACCAACACTTTTTGATTCTCAAGTACTGGGCTTTTGAGTAACTGAATGAGCTTTTTGACTTTATCGTCATGACTTGGGTCGTACGTAGCAGTCTCTTTGAGGAAACTCAGGAGCATGTCCATGTCGGTGCGGCTGTCTTCAAGCATGCTATTAATTTCATATTCTTTGTCAGCATACGTTGGGATACTGCCGCGTAGTTCGTCCATCAGGATGTCTTCGTCGAATTCGTCATCGGCGCCACTGAGTTCCGCATGACGTTGCAGTATCGCCGCTACCGTCGTGCTATTTTTGGTCTCCCAGCGGGTTTGTTTATCTCTTTGTGGTTTAGAGGTTGCATGCTTGGTGACAAATGCGCGGAGCTTGAGAAAGAGCCGTATCGACGACACTTCGAATGCCACAATCGAACTCTCAAAGCGCTTCAGGAAGTTAGTGCGAATAAGACCGACAACAGCAATGTTACGATTGGATTCCCACTCATCGACATTGTCTTTGTTACGCAGATATGCAGTTGGGTTATACATAGGCAACGTGAACAGTGGAGGTTTAGTGGCAGTATGCGATTCAACCTGAAATGCGTTTTCAAACAGTGTGAACAAGTTGCCATAGGACTCACGCAATGAGTAATTTTGCACATTCGGTGCTTCGCGGATTGGAAAAGACAACGGTCCTTTGTTTTCCGCTTCTTGGCTACGGCGGGCATACGCACGACTACGCTGCACAACTAAACGGTTAAAAATCAGATGGTTACGAATGAATGAAGACGCATTATCGCCAGTGTCAGTTATTGCATTGTTCCCGCGTTGTTCGAGCACCAGCCGCAATTCACGTTCCAATATATTAAATGTCGTTTTTAGACTATTGATACCAAGCGTTCTCGCAAAGAAATTGTCATCGCGCTGTGAGAACAATTCAATCAGATGACGGAAATCAATCAATCCGTTGTTGATCGGCGTTGCAGTCAACATATAGACTTGCTTTGGTTTACTACCGCCAGCAATTAAGCGTTGCATACGGTAATAACGGCTGACGTCGTTATCGTCTTCACCTTTCGGTGCTTGCCCTGTATTTCGGAAGTGATGTGCTTCGTCAATGATGACCACATCTGCCAGCGCAGCGACTTGCTCGAATTGAGCTTGCATACCTACGCGAGTTAGGTCGGTGTGGTTGTAGACGACAAGATTAGAAAATACGCCATCAAGTTTGACATGCGCAAGGTATTCATCGAGGTGTTTATCCCAAACACCTTCGCGAGCAGCCTTTGGAGCAAGCAGGACGACCCTTTTTTTCTCATGAACTACGAGACGTTCGATTAACATCAGACCAACGAATGTTTTACCAAGACCAACACCGTCACACAGGAATGCGCCACTATGTTGATGGGCGATTTTTATGAGCGACCAGTATGCTTCCTTTTGATAACGGTCGAGTTTAGCAAACATTTTTGAAACACTCTTTTCCCATTCGTCAGAGGTCATTTCGTCGCCGCGACAGTAATCGTGGAGCGCTTTGGCATAGACATCAAATGGTTTATAGAGTTTGACATGTTTTTCGATGGTCGTAATTATCTCTGGACTGACATCTTTGCCTTTTTTCCAATGAAGTTCGAACCATGTTTGTAGATCTTCGACATCATTACCAGTCTGGACATGGATGTTGAGCTCAACATTATCCGTCAAGCCTGGGTGCGTGAAATTACTAGAGCCGACCAATGCTTGGGGACCAAAAAAGCCGGTGCGTTCATAGGTGATATAGCATTTGGCGTGGAATTTACCTTCATCAAACACACGGACTTCGATTTGGCCTTGTTGCATCGCATCAACAATCGCATCAACGCCTGATAACAACGGCCGCGTATCTTTGACCGATTCGAGGCTTTGATCAAGATCATTTGTCAGCTTATTTTTCAATGCAGTCAGCAACGCTTGCCGGGTGCGCAATGTTACTTCGCTGCCCATCAAGATCCGAATTTTACCGACCTTTTGCCAATGGCCATCGAGACTCAGCAACGCACCTATTTCGAAATACCCCGTCGCAATATCCATTTGACCTGAAAAATCAGTCCAACGCTGTAGGTATTCGAGTGTCGTCCAGCCAGAAATGCTGTTATCGACGATATAGGGGTTTTTGCTCCGTGATGCCGTCATGATATGCGCTCCTTATGACTTCGTTGCAGCGATACATTCACCAACAATGCGGCAGAATTCATCCAACCGCTCTGACTTGATTTGATTTTGTGCATATAGATAGAGTATATGTTGGGGCTTACGGCTCGCAGAACCAGCGTTTTTGACATCAAGTTCTGTTTCCAAATCTCTTTTAAATCTGTGAATTTTCATCGTATGTGTAGTCCGATTTCCTTCGAT
>CAIOHR010000386.1 GCA_903858115.1 uncultured Pirellula sp.
ACTATGCGCTTTGAATCTCGTCGAATTACGTACATTGGCATTCTTCTATCGATGTTGTTGTTTCTTCCGCTCGGAATCTTTCTTTGTGCTTGGATTGCGATCTCCCTAAATCGCGTTGAGATTCTAAATGGACAAAGGCGAAATATTGTTGACCAATAAAACCAGCCACGAGATAATCAATGGCGAAATCGGGTAAGCCTGCCCGTTGCCGGGCACCCTCCACACACCACCTAGCATGCGCATCCGCACTCATCTGCGTTGTTTTCCCATTCGAATCTTCGCGCCCATTTTCTCCCAAACGGCAACCATAACCCGAGTTAGCTGAGAGAGTCCCAGCTCGCGTTTCTTCCAACCCGATGGGATATGCCATGTTGAATCAATCTCTCTCGGATCCTCAGCAGGCGATAGGCGACAGGCCTTAGGCTTTAGGTAGAAAGGGCGAAATCATGATTTATCTCTCAGCGCACGAGTCAAACCATGGAGTACCTTCGCGGTTTCGGAAGCTTGATCGGAAATCGCATGAGTTGCATCTGATTGACCGTAACCAAGTCTCTCAACGATCGAAAGCTGATATTCCACCTCTTTGGCTGAACCATATGCAATTTCAAGAAACCGAACGTATTCTGGAAGGCTACTTCTTGCGGCACCTTCCACGATGTTTGATGCAATTGAAATTGCTGCCCGACGCAAATGGGACGTTAAACCAAACTCCTAGTCGTCAGGAAAACTTCGGGTGGCCCGGTATACGTTCAACACCAACGCAACCGCTAACCTAAAAGCGCGTAGCTTTTCTGATCTCTCATTTGATCCTCGTACCACAGTGAATTGATTCATGAAATATTCTCGTAATAGCCTAGCGTCTAATGCCCCGAAAAGACATTGTGAAACGGTCGCAGGAATCTACGTTGCGGCGACCAGTCGGCAATCGCGAACACGATGTCTGTAAATTGTCGATTGAAGTTGTTAACGATCGCCGCTTTAAAATCTTCAGCTGTTTGCATGGGATCATTGTAAAATGCTCCGCACCCCCAAGCTCCCAGCACCAGACTCGTATAGCTCTGTCCGGCAGCGATATGCAGAATCCGTTGAATGCGATCCCGCAGTAACTCCCGCGATCGAGGCTGTCCTACCGAAGGTGCATAGGGAGCGGCGGAGGTGACAATGTCGATCAGAATTGGATTGTCGAAGAAAGTCCCAGAGGCGTTGCAAATGAAAGGAACTTGTGGTGAAACTATGCCCCAGTCCGTTGACTCCACTTCGAATTGATAGGCATGGTGTAGATACATCGGATCGCCGACCAAAGTCCAATAGAGAGAAGAACAGCGACAAAGTGATTCTTCCTGTGCGGTCGCTCCTCGAAAGAAACCACCGCCGGGAGATATGCCATTCGCAAAATTTAGTACCAGAGGGAACAAGCCTTGGTCTCTCATTCGAAGTGCCGCACCCAGGCTTGTTTCGTTCGTTACTTGGACACGAGTAAATTCGAAAGCAGGCGCGGATAGCGGGGGCAACTCCGGACGCTTCGCAAAACCG
>CAIOHR010000387.1 GCA_903858115.1 uncultured Pirellula sp.
AAGCGATGGGAAGAAAGATGATCTCCATCCGAGGGAGCTTAAAAAAGGCCGCGTTAAAGCACTGCCAAATGAAGATCCCTTCAGTTTTGAGGAAAAGGTACTGAAGTCCCTGGCTGCACAGCAAAAGTCAATAAGTACGGCTATCGTAATTCCAGATTTAGCGGCTACGATTGCTTTGCCCAGTACCAAAGCGTCTCAAAGTATCCAGCGGGAGCTTGCATTTCAAGAACATCTGCAAAGAGCAGTGTCTTCTGAAATTGCAAGATCATCGGTGACATTTGGAGGTATTCAAGAAAGAATTATCGCAGAGATCCGAGTGTCTGCAATCGCGGCAAAAGAGGTGAGCAAATTTACCGACGCTATGAAACGTGTTTCCTTCGTGCCACAAATCTCGACACGAAACTTTTTGGAAGACATGCGATCCATTTTGAAAAATCGGATGCAAGTAGAAGCCGCTTTACGTCCTCTACAGCAAGCTATTTCCGAGTTTCAAAATCAAGTGAACCACTCTCTGGCTACAACAATCAGAAAGGCGATCGCCGTCCAGGCATCGCTTGTCCAACAACTTGAGTCCGCTCGTCGGTCGAAATTGTCTACACAGAAGCTAATCGACGACATTGCAACAGCACATCTTAGAATTGAGGCTATTGGGTTAAACAAACTAAACGTCCTCGTTGACTCGATGGAAGCGCATAAAAGCCTCGCTGCGGATTGGACAGAGGAAAGCATTGACAGGGTGGCAACTCAATTTGAATCGGACTTGGGAGAGATACATGACTTCCGGAGTTGGGATCTTGAGAAGCAGCTAAGCTACCTTATTGATTGGACAATAAAACAGGACAACGCCGAAACCCGGCGAAGATTTGAATCGTTGATCATCAATATACTATCGTCGTTGATATTCGCTATCGCCCTTCAGCCAATCATTAATATCCTCATGGATTCCGGAGGGAATACGCAGATCATAGTAAATCATGTAAGACAGCAGATTCAGATTCTAGTTCTTGATTCGTTTGATTCGGCCGATCTGCATATTGTATGTAATAAGTCAGTCGCATTACAAAAATTTAGGCACCATCGCGCCCCGACAATCGCAACGCTCCATGCAGGCTGTGTGGTTAGGAAGATAGGGAAGATTGGAAAGTGGATGCACGTTGAATGGACCAATCCAGAATCAGGAGCAAATATGCAAGGGTGGATGCTTTCGAAATATCTTGATCGTGTTGATCGCAAAAAAAGGAAGAGTCGGAATGGATCTATTGCAAAGAATGTTGAGTAAGAATCTACAGTCCCGTCTATAGATAGAAGTAGCGGTCATTAATTTAAGGCTATCAGTGTAAGGTTTATGCGTCGCCGAGGAGCTCGGAGCAGGGCTTTTTTTGTTTTCATGGGGCTGTAGATCCCGTGGAAATATGCGATCCATCTGGGAAATTTTTCCTTTTCGAAAATAGCCCCGCAGTTTTTCCATTTTCCTTATTGGTGTGACCAGAGGTGTCACTGCCTCTCTTAATAATGCTAGCAATCCACGACTTTTCTGTTTGTATCGATTGCAGGGGTAGCCATGAATCACAGTTTCAACTCGCACCGGATCGGGCGTTTCTCGATCATCTGGTGATCACTGGATGGAGCAATGGTCTCGAGGCACGCCTCCTATCCGGCATAGAGCGATAAATCTCCGGGTTTGGCTTCCCCCTCGCGGAACAAACCCTGGGCATCGATGGTGGTGTCAGGTGAGAGGTCTCGGATAGTTTCCGAAGAGAGTGTGATTCCCGCAACTGAATAAGGGAAATCGAACTCAGTTCGACCCTCCGGTTATACCAACAGGCCGACGCCTCAAAAC
>CAIOHR010000388.1 GCA_903858115.1 uncultured Pirellula sp.
CTGAACGGAGAACGTATTGAAGTTACCCACCGTTCATCTTCGCGCGAAACCTATGCCCACGGCGCAATTCGTGCGGCGAAATTTCTTGCGGACAAACGCACCGGTCTTTTTGGTATGGACGACGTCCTAGGACTAGCTGTAAAAGCTTGAGCTTCCAGCCTACGTAATGCGCATGGCTAAGGCGCAAGTCACCGATGCACATTGCGGCTTTGGTCATATTCGGGTAAAATATCGCTTTAATCGCGTCGCTTAAAATTGGCGGAGCAAAAACGCGGGAAAGTGCATCGGGATCGAGTCAAATCTCCCTAAGGCCTTTCCCGTTTTTTATGCCTGCTAGATTTGTGTGCCTGTAGATGCCGGATGCAAGCGGCGGTCGCGAGATGCAATCGTCAAGGTCTTCTGGAGTCTGCCGTGAGTTTGAAATCGTCCCCGCCTGCTGTACTAGTTCTTGCTGACGGCACGATTTTTAGAGGAACTGCAGTCGGCTCACTCGACGCCAATGGTGGTGCCGCTGTCGGAGAAGTGGTGTTCAACACCGCAATGACGGGTTACCAGGAAATTCTGACCGACCCCTCTTACATGGGGCAGATCGTTACGTTGACTTATCCGCATATTGGCAACGTCGGTACCAACCGCGAAGACGCGGAATCAAACAAAGCTTTTGCTGCCGGGCTCATCATCCGCGACCTGCCACTGTTGACATCAAATTTCCGCAGCGAAGAAACGCTCGCCGACTTTCTCGTGCGTAACAAAATCGTAGCCATCGCTGACATTGACACACGTCGGCTCACCCGCCACACGCGTGAAAACGGTGCACAAAACGGCTGCATCCTGGTGGGGGCGAGCGACGATGCCGCGGTAAAGCGCGCGCATGCGATGGCGGTCGCTGCACCAAAAATGGTTGGCCTCGATTTAGCCAAGGTCGTTACTTGCGACGAGCCCTACGACTGGGATACGAGTTCATGGGCATTAGGCACCGGCTTTAGGAAAATATCCGCACCGAAATTTCATGTGGTCGCGTATGACTATGGCGTGAAGCACAACATTCTCCGGATGCTTGCCGATCGCAGCTGTGGGGTCACAGTCGTTCCGGCGATGACCTCTTCCGCCGATGTACTAGCGATGAAACCGGATGGGGTCTTCCTATCGAACGGCCCCGGCGACCCGGAGCCGTGTGACTATGCGATCACCGCAATTAAACAGATCGTTGATTCCGGCAAGCCGGTATTCGGCATTTGCCTTGGCCACCAGTTGCTTGGTCTTGCTTCCGGTGCCAAGACCATGAAGATGAAATTCGGGCACCACGGTGCGAACCATCCAGTGCAGGATCTCGATACCAAGAAAGTATTCATCACCAGTCAGAACCATGGCTTTGCAGTAGATGAGAGTTCATTGCCGAGCAATGTCCGCATCACGCATAAATCCTTGTTCGACGGAACCTGTCAAGGCATCGAGCGCACTGATCGACCAGCGTTTAGCTTTCAGGGTCATCCGGAAGCCAGCCCCGGCCCACATGAGGTCAGTTATTTGTTTGATCGCTTTGTCGCGATGATGGAGAAGCAACGTGGGTAAGCGGACTGATATCAAATCCATCCTCATCATCGGCTCCGGGCCGATTGTGATCGGCCAGGCCTGCGAGTTTGACTACTCCGGCGCTCAGGCCTGCAAGGCGTTGCGCGACGAAGGTTATAAGGTCATCTTGATCAACTCCAATCCGGCTACGATCATGACCGATCCCCACCTGGCCGACGTAACCTACATCGAGCCAATTACTTGGCGGGTTGTCGAGAAAATTATTGAGAAAGAGCGGCCGGACGCTCTTTTGCCGACGATGGGCGGACAAACCGCGTTGAACTGCGCCCTTGATTTGGCGAAACACGGTGTGCTCGAGAAGTACAACGTCGAAATGATCGGTGCGACCAAAGAAGCGATCGACAAGGCTGAGGATCGCGAAAAATTCAAGAAGGCAATGACCAAGATTGGTTTGCAATCGGCGCGTTCGGCGATTGCACACTCGCTCGAAGAGGCGTTGCAGGTTCAGGCGGCGATTGGTTTCCCCGCCATTATTCGGCCGAGTTTTACCATGGGCGGATCGGGTGGTGGTATTGCTTACAACCGAGACGAATTCCTTGAAATTTGTGAGCGTGGTCTTGAAGCCTCCCCGACTCACGAATTGTTGATCGAAGAATCGCTGTTGGGGTGGAAAGAGTTCGAGATGGAGGTTGTGCGTGATAAAGCGGATAACTGCATCATCATCTGTTCGATTGAAAACCTCGATCCGATGGGCGTTCACACCGGCGACTCGATTACCGTTGCGCCTGCGCAGACGCTGACCGACAAGGAATACCAGATCATGCGTAACGCCTCCATCGCCTGCTTGCGGGAGATTGGTGTTGAAACCGGTGGCTCCAATGTGCAGTTTGCGGTCAATCCGAAAGATGGCCGTATGTTGGTCATCGAAATGAACCCACGCGTCTCACGCTCTTCTGCCTTAGCCTCCAAGGCCACGGGATTCCCGATTGCCAAGATTGCAGCCAAGTTGGCGGTTGGCTACACCTTGGATGAGTTGCGCAATGACATTACCGGTGGCGCGACACCGGCCTCGTTTGAGCCCTCGATTGATTATGTTGTCACTAAGGTACCTCGATTCGCTTTTGAAAAATTCCCACAGGCCGATGATCGCTTGACTACGCAGATGAAGAGCGTGGGTGAGGTGATGGCGATCGGTCGCAACTTCCAAGAGAGTTTGCAGAAGGCGTTGCGGGGGCTCGAGGTCGGGGTTGATGGCTTTAATCTAAAGACGGTAGACCCGGAGAAAATTGGTGACGAGCTTGCCTATCCGCGTGGTGAGCGGCTATGGTATGTCGCTGATGCGTTCGGGATTGGTATGAGCCTTGAAGAAATACATGGTTACACCAAGATCGATCCATGGTTCTTGGTGCAGATTCAGGAACTCGTCAATCTTGAACTAGAACTGGAAAAAAAGACTGTCGGGGAAGTCACGCCCTTCTACTTGCGCATGTTGAAGCGTAAAGGTTTCTCAGATCGTCGTCTGGCGTATCTCTTGAAAGTGTCGGATGCCGACATTCGTAGGCTACGTCATTCCCACGGTATCCGGCCTGTCTACAAGCGTGTGGACACCTGCGCAGCCGAGTTTGCGACTTCCACCGCATACATGTATTCCAGCTATGACGAGGAGTGTGAGGCCAAGCCGACCAACGCGAAGAAGATCATGA
>CAIOHR010000389.1 GCA_903858115.1 uncultured Pirellula sp.
CGATTGCCCGGCTCGGCGACGCGCATGGGAAAACAACCCGTCATCAAGGCCGCCCGGCTCGGTCCGCACACGGGTTGCGCGTAGAAGCTCGTGAGCTTCAACCCCTCCGCCGCCATGCGATCCAGATGAGGCGTCTCGATCGCCTTCGATCCAAAACAGCCGAGGTCGGCGTAACCGAGATCGTCGGAGAGGATCACGATGACATTAGGTCTGGGCTTTGGCGCATCGGCGGCGTCCAACGCGGCCAGTGGCGCGAACAGCAGGGCAGTGAGGAATGTGAGGGTGGTTTTCATGGTTAGATTCAAGGCTTTCTTTACTTGTCGGCGACTTGGAGGGACGTGATGGGAATGATCGCCAGCTCGCATTGTCTGCGCCCTGAGAGTCCGGCCGTGTAAAGGACGAACAGGCGGCCCTCATGCTCAATGGCGCACGGGTAATGCGACGCGGGCGGCCGGTCGAACGTGCTGTGGTTCTGGACGCACCAGGTCTTCGCCAACGCGGACTCGCCAGGACGGCTCACGGCAATAACAAGTGTTTCGCGGCTATTAAAGCCTTTCTCGCCTTCCTTGGGCTGATTGAAGACTAGGTAACGCTGACCTGTGGAAAGATGGCCGGCGTATAGCTTCGAGGTGGAGGCGGTGAACGCGTGATCCTTCACCGCGCTCCAAGTGCGGCCATAGTCGTGGCTGGCAAACACGAAAGGCAAGGTGTCCGTTTGGTTGCGCGTGATGGCAAGCAGCTCACGGCCTTCCACCCACACGGTGGTTTCGGGCAATTGCGCTGTGGAGAGTTCCTTCGACAATGGCACAACTTGCCAGCGGCCCGCGAGGTCATCACCCTGGCTGATGGCGACGGCTGGAATGTAAGGCTTAATACCGAAACGACTCGCCACCCGGCCTGCCATGATCCAGTTGCCATCGGCCATTCTCAACGGCTGGCAATTTGGCAGGAAGAGGTCGGCGATGTCGCCGCGCGGCTGCCAGCGATTAGTCGCCTCATCGAGCACAAAAACCGCGCAGGTGGTGATGAGGTCGTGCCCTTTCATCTTGCCGACATACGCGTGGAGCACGCCGCCATGCGAGAGCAGTTGCGCGGGCACGTAGTAGGTCCCGTCCCGGCTCGTGTCCTCAGCGATGACCTCCAGCGCGGACCACGTTTCGCCGCCGTCCTTCGAGCGACGGCAGCGGATGAGCGACTCGCCGACGATCTCCTTCTCTGGACAGTTATACCATGCGGCGAAAAGCTCCCCTTTATGAAACTCGATGGCCGGATCATGGAGGAACTGGTAGCTATCCGAATCACTGCGCTCGACGCGCACATGCTTGATGCCAGCGGGAAAAGGGGGCTCGGCGGCGTGCACTGCGGACAGCGTTGCGAGCAGGAGTGGGGCGAGGAATGTGAGGATGTGATTCATGGTTTTAGTCAGCTCAAGGTTCCGGCATTGCTCCCAAAGGAGTCGGTCTCGGAAGGTGCGGCGCGGAATGTGTGATTGCCGTGAAGCCATTGATTGATGATTGATGATTGGTGATTGAGATGCTCTTGGGTCGGTTCATTGTTTTGCTTTCTCTTCTGCGGTTTGGACGTTCGCGATCAATTCACTTTCCAAATCTTCACGTCTTCGATCCATACCGTGCTCGGCACGAGGAAACTGAACCAGCGCTTCATCGGATGCGCAAAGCCTTCGGATCGATGATGGATGATGACCTTGCCATCGAGGCTCAGGCGCATCTCGTCCCCTTCGGTCACGAGCACGAGTTCATGCCAGTCGGTATCCGCATTCCACGGGACGGTGACTCGCTTCGTTTTCAACAAGGCATCGAGATCAGCGGGTAGTTTCTCTTTTCGGTCCAGATACTCCTGTCGCCGCTGACGGATCTCCAGATTCATATCGCCGGTCTTCGAATCCATGAGTGAGATGTTGCTCTGCGAAAGGATGCCGTAGCAGAGATGACCCGCATGGATGCCCTTGGTCTCGCGGTCCACGAAGCCCAGTTGAAGCGATTCGTCTTTGTTCAGGCCGGGAAACTTGAAACGCACGACGGCACCGCCATCGGTGAAGCCGGCATCGTGATGAATGTGCGCGGCGTGTCCGGCTTCTTTCGTGGCGCTGGCGATCTTGAGGATGCCACTGTCGAGATCGGCCTGTTTGATCTGCGGCACGCGATCCGCCGTGGCGCTCTCCCAGCCGTTGCCGATGGCCTTCATACCATTGCCGGTTTCCTCGCGCTCGAAGGGGTCGTGAAAGATGAGCGTCCCTTTCTCGCGAAGCCACCCGGCGTCATTGTGCGACGGAGGGAATTGCTTGGGATCGGCGGCGTGCAGAGTGGCAAGCGGCGCGAGAAGGAAGGTGGTTAGAAGTGTGAGTGTGGTATTCATGGCAAAGGTCCGCGGGCGAGATCGGAAAGATGCACATGGCACAGCTCGATGTCTTCTTTATTCAGGCTATAGACGATCAAGAGCTCATCTCCGACGACGGTGGCAGCGGGGTTGCCGACGTCGTAGTGGCGATTGGAGTGGCCTTCGTCCACCGTCACCGGTTTCGGTTCCAGCCACAGAACCTCGCCTCGGTTGCCGTCGCGCCGGAGTTCGAGAGCCAGCAGACCGCGGCCCTTTTCAAGGCTCGTGCCCTCGTTGGCGATGGCCCAAAGACGCTCGCCGTTGTCGGTGAAGGCAAAGCCGCTGTTCCATTGCACGCTTTTCGAGGCGGTTGATTTCTCGCCCATCTCGAGCATCGCACCGAGCGAAGGCGAGAGCATGTCGGGCGGCTGGCTGAGGTCAGGCAGCCACGTTTTACCGGCATCTGAGGAATGCCTCATCTGGATCCGCATGCCCGGGTGATCCTCGTCCTTGAGATGATTATTCCAAGTCACGAAAAGCCGGCCGTGGAAATGCGCAATGTTTGGCAGCGTGCAAAAGGCTCCGAAGCCAGGATCAAGGCTGCCGCGATTCACGGTGACACGGATCGTGCTCTTCGGCAGCGGCGGAGGGAGCGTGCCCGTGCCGAGATTCGGCGGTGCGTAGCCGAAGTCGGCGGCGCTCGTCGCGGATGTGGAGACGGGTTGTGTTTCCGCGGCGTGCAACGCGGCCAGCGGCGCGAGCAGCAGGGCGGTGAGTAACGTGTAAGTTTGTTTCATAGCAACAATCTTCCAGCTCGATGCAGGTGCAGGATGAGGGGATTAAAAAGGTAGGGAGACTCTCCTGCGACCCATGCGATGAGCGGGATCAGGGACCGAGACTGGCGGTGGCGGGAACGCATGGGCTACTTCTCAAGCGGTTTGAGGTAGATATTGCGGAACTGGATCGGGCTGCCCTCGCTCTGCAGGCAGATCGCGCCGCTGGAGGGTTTGGCGCCGGTGCCCTTGTTCTGCAGCACCCCGTTGACGGTCAGTTGGATCGAGTCGCCATCGCAGAAGATATCGTAGCTGTTCCACTCGCCCGGAGGGTTCTCGTTCGACAACTCCTGTTTCTTGGCTCTTAGGTATGGTTTTTCAACCGGGCCGACCTGCTTGCCATTGACGGTCATGGACGAGAGGTTGATCAAATAGAAGTCACCTGCGTTCTCGTGCATGAGTTGGGCCTCGATGGAGGTCGGCCAGAGGATGTCGGGGCCTGACTTGTGCAGCAGCACGCCGCTGTTGGTCGGCTTGCCGTCCCAGCGCCACTCGAGATGCAGTTGATAGTTCGCGTAGTCTTTGCTGGTGCGGAGGTAACCCTTCGGCTTGCCCTCGCAGTGAATCACGCCATCGCGGACTGACCAGACCTTTACGCCGGTTGAATTGTCCTCTTTGCCCTTCCCAACCTCGGGGCTGAAGGGAATCCAGCCGTCAAGGGATTTTCCGTCGAACAACATCACTTTGGCAGCCGATTCGATTGCGTGCCCGGCGGTCAGCTCCGTGATGGCGATGTCCTTGTAGCGCACAATGGCGGTTGAATTGCCGTGGATCTGAACGGCGATGATGCCGGTGGTCTCGACGGTCGGGTCGGTCTCGGTGTAGTCCACGGTCTGCACGCCATTGAGCCAGATCTGAATGCGCGAG
>CAIOHR010000390.1 GCA_903858115.1 uncultured Pirellula sp.
ATGGCTCGATGGTCGAGCATGTATTCGCTCATTCGGCTCGACACGCGAACTGCCTGATCGAACAATTCTCCAACAGCGGCTTGCTCGCCTTCGAAACGAACGCGTTCTGCTGGCTTCTTCTTTCTTTGATCGTTCTCAACGCGAATTCGAATACTCTCAATCACACCATCGATATTGGCCATCGCCACATTGAACCAACCGAAGTTGCCACCGCTCATGGCATAGGCAGCTTCCACAAGACCAGCCGGGTAGTTCTCGCTCATACGTTCATCGTCCTTCAGCAATTGCACAAAGCTGCTGACATCTGCAAAGGCATTTTGCGACAACTCGACAAGTTCAAATCGCCGGGCGGTACTGCGAATCTCTCGCAGTTCGTTGCCGATTGCAGGAGAACACAAAGCCACATAACGTAACCAAGGCAGCTTGCCCCGTGGATCTTCTTCCTTGATTGCCTTTCCAATCAGCTTGATGGCTCGGCCGTCGAGATACTTCATCTCATCGACTTCCAGACCATACGTTGCAGCTTCCGCTGCAGTTTCCAATTCGTCTAATGCGATCAGCACATACTTGATGCCAAGCTCCTGCAAATAGGTATAAGCCGCCTGACACAGACGGGTAACCAGCGAAGGGTCTTCGTAAAGATCTTCGTCGCTGTGCTTTGCGGAAACTTCCAGGGCTGCGGCCAGCTTCTTCTCATCGAAGCCACGCACCAGTAGACGGTCGAAAGCTTCCTTGGCAATCTGTCCCTGAATCGATGTATCGAACTCACCCTTGGTCAATGGCATCAGAGCCTTGTAAAGACCGTAGCCAAACCAGTTGTCGATGTTGTGTGATTCGGTCGCGACCTGAGCATAACGGATATAGAGCCCGAGATACTGGTCCCGGTCGGCATCGTTGTGGAAGAGCTGCGCTTTGGCCAGATTGCTGGATGTATCCCGGACGTACCAGCCGGGCGATGTATCGTTGATCTGGCTCATCAGTTCATAAGCCAGACGAGACTTACCGATACCCCATTGAGCAATGATGGCAAAGACGTGGGCGAACTTTTCCGACTCTTCATCCACCAGATGGATGAAGTGCTGGAACTGGTTGAAGAACTTCGTCTGGCCAACAATCGGATGCGTCAGCGGATAGCCCGACACGCCTCCAGCAGCCCATTTGTGTTTTTTCTTTTCGACCATGTTTACTGCCCGCGAATAACGCGAAAAACGTCACCTGAGAAATCCTGCCCCAACCCAACCTATCACCCACCCATTCGCGTCAATTCGCGCCATTAGCGGGCACAACAAAACTGAATTTCTGCCCGCGAATCACGCCAATAAGCGCGAATAAAAACTCAGTAAATACCACCAACTCATATTCTCCTGCGATCATTCCCGTCCGTTCGCGCCATTAGCGGGCACTACAAAACTGACTTTCTGCCCACGAATCACGCCAATACGCGCGAATAAAAACTCAGTAAATACCACCAACTCATTTTCTCCTGCGATTATTCGCGTCCGTTCGCGCCATTCGAGGGCAACCTCTTCTTCCCCGTACACACCAATCGTTCCCATTGCAGCTTAGGATAAGCCCCAAAGTTCACCAGAATTCCCAACTGGTATCCCGTCGCATGCAAATAGTTGATCACCTGAGCCCGATGTTCATCCGTCAATGCACTCACCGCCTTGATCTCAACGATGATCTTCTCGAAGCAAACGAAGTCCGGCTTGTAGACCTGTTTCAGCCGACGACCACGGTATGACAACGACAGTTCCTGCTGAGCCGTGAAAGGAAGTGCCTGATACTCCAGTTCAATCTCTAAACACTCCTGATACACCGGCTCCAGGAACCCACACCCCTTGTCGTTGTAAACCTCAAAACAAGCACCAACAATCTTGAAACACTCATCCCGATAAATCAGTTCATCAGCCATCGCGTGCTCTTTCTTTTCTTGCCCGCCAATCACGCCAATCAGCGCAAATCAAAACTCAAACCAAACCCTATGCTCCCTCAACTCCCCTCTGCGATTATTCGCGTCCATTCGCGCCATTCGCGGGCACCTCAACCACAACTTCAATCCCAACAATTTGCCCGCCAATCACACGAATTAACGCCAATCAAAGCACATCAACACAAACCCCTGCCTTCATTCGCGCCCATTCGCGTGATTCGCGGGCCTAATACTCACCTATCTTCATGTCTCCTCTGCGACTATTCGCGTTGATTCGCGCCATTCGCGGGCACCTCCCCGCGTTTCACCCCGTCACTCGCTCCGCCACATAGTCCGGCAACTCGCGTCCTCGCGTCGTCCCCGATTCACTGAGTTTTTCACGTGCCCATTGTTCGCAGGTGGAACGGATCGCGGCGGTCAGCACGCTTCCCAACCGGTAAAAATACTTACTGCCGAAAGCTCGATAGCAACTGGTCGAAAACTCGTCGTCAATCACGAATCCGGGGCGACGTCCGCCACCTGCACCAGACTCAAACCGCCAAATCTTCTTTTCCAGGAGCAAACGCACCACCGGTGCCAGACGCTGGTCGAGTTCTGCCACTTCTTCGGGGCGGGCCAACAGCGTTACATCGAGCCGAGCCAACACGCGACGAACCAGTTCTGCAAGAGTACCGCAGAGGATCTCGTCACCGTCTGGTGTCGTGACCACCACGTCCACACGGCTTGGTTCATAGGGGTTAGCCAGTTGATCCTCGGCGAGTTCCAGTGTCAGCCGACCGGAGATTTGCTCCGCTTCCCAGGCTTCCTGAACGAAAGCGACTTGAGCCAACAGTGTCATCCACGGGCGATAGAGCACCCAACGCATAACGGATTGGGATTCAATGTCGCCATCCACGAGTTCAGTGGACGACAACGGTTCGCAGTTCCCTTTGAGGACGAACGTCGGTTTCTCCGTTGAGGTTCCATCGACCCGGGGCATTTGTAGCAGTCGCCCATTGCACCATGTTCGCTTGGCATCGAACGGTTCGACGGTTGGGAGCGAGTTGAGTGTTTGGCCGTGTTGCCCTTCGATGATTTCCGCTGCTGCACCAATCACGCGGAGCAGTTTTGGCCACACGACCGCTTGCTCCGCTGAAGCACCAAAGAGCAACGTTTCGAGCGTCGCATGTCCAGTTGATTGCAGGCTCGAGTGAGGTAGCTCATTACGAATCCTGCGGCTGGCTTCGCCAAGTGTATCGATGGCCTGACACAGGTCCGTTGCGTCGCGGCGTTTGCCGGTTTCACGCAGTCGAGCCGCTATGATTCGCAGCCAACCGGTTTGCAAACCCGGCTCAAAGGCAAACACGGCCGCGACCGTTTCTTCGGCATTCGGTAAGCGAGCGGCCAGCTGGACCAGCCTCGATCGAGCCATCACGCGATTGGTCACTGAGTCGCAACTCCAAAGTCCCACCCGCGAAGGTTCCGTCAATGAGAACAACGCGCGACCATCCGTTTCACCGACGGTGAGCAATTCGCGAACATCCGCAATTGCAGCCGGAAACAAAGTCATGCAGCGTCTCCGCTTGAAGGCTCATCAGCCGTTGTCTCTCGAATCACTGCGTATAGAGCATCGATATCTAAAAACAACGGTGATTCACCAGGGACATCAAGTCCGACAACTGTCATTCGCCTAAGGATCTCTCGATCCAGAGTGTTATCACCACCGTCTAGGGCCTTTTGGGCTGCAGTTAATTCGTCAACGGAGATTCTCTTCTCTATGAGTCCTTCGACGAGGAATCTTGCGGCGTTGCAAAGGGGATCAACAAACTCCCGGAGTACCACGCCGTGCCTGACCAAATTGCCAATCGCCTTTTGCTCTGCTGGGGCAAATTTTGGAACGGCAACCGCTTCAATCGCTGGCTTCGTCGTGTTTGGACGGACGGAGGTAATCGAGATTGTCCTCTGAATCTGTGCCTGCCCAATGGTTGAAGCAAAAAAGCAAGCGATGTACGCCGGGTCCCAGTCACTTCCGATGTTTGTCACCCGCAATGCAAACGACGGGAACACCATGTC
>CAIOHR010000391.1 GCA_903858115.1 uncultured Pirellula sp.
CGGCGTTCCAATTCGGCTAACAAACCACTATCGATCACGTAATAAACGCGACGTGTAGTCGGATCGACAATCTGCATCGGGGCGTTTCCGCCTGCTTGCAGTGCTGACGCTTGATCTGGAGTTAGGTAAGTAATCATGGGCTCTAGTATAAAGCACCAGGAGATCAGTTGCAAACGTCGGCATAATGCTGCAGCTTAACTGCAATTCGCCCCATGGCATTAGCCGCGGTTGGATATTGTTGAGTACCGTGCGGAAACCGGGGCTAGCGCCAAAACCGGCTGATGGGGAAAGAGCCGCGAGGCACTGCACGCTAGCACCCGGTATGGCTGAAGAAATCGATCGGTCGCGACTACGAGGGCGTCGGTTCACCGCTTGCAAAAGAGAAATCTCAGAAAGTCGTTCGGGTTGTTAAACCGGAATACTCTGAAAAACAGAGAATTTGAGAGTTGCAGACGAATTTGCGTGCTCACCGTACAGACCCTGATAGTGATGGTTGATATGGCGAGCTGATCTAGTTCATGGCGTTTGAATAGGCCGAAACGGCCGCACTCCCAGCCGCGCGACAACCGCGGCTTGCCGTGCAGTACCAGCCCGCCGCGCCAGCAAGGGTTCTTCGGTGGCGGGATGACGGAGGTGGATTCCCGCACTGGCGCGTCGGGCTGGTACTGCGATCCCATTTGCTGCATGGCGTTCGTGGCGGTTGGTGTGGCGAGGGTTCCGCCCAAGGAACGCTCACGGACCGTCCATGGAGAGGTCAGGCCAAGAATGTGCTGGTAGAGTTCTTTGTCTTGCATTGGGGGTTCCTTTCCCCAAAGACTCTACCATTACCCACTCAAATCCCGGATGAACCGGAATACTTCGATACCGTCCACGAGGAAGGACTGGTGGAAAACGGAGTACGACACCACCAGACATCCGATGCCAAACATGGTCGACAGGAGAACCGGTATTACTATCAAGCGTCTATTCCCGATTCCATGAAGAACCTGACCCATGGCTGGAAGGGAGCGAAGTCGATTGGCCAAGTCCACAACATCACGACACGGGATGGCAAGGAGACATCCGAGATCCGGTACTACCTCAGCAGCCAGCCCGTGAGCGTCAAACGCTTTGCCGAGGCAGTCCGGGCACATTGGGGCGTCGAGAACTCATTTCATTGGGTGTTGGACATGACGTTCAACGAAGATCAAAGCCGGATTCGCAAAGACCACGGTCCTGACCATTTCGCATTATTGCGACGATTCGCAATCAACATCCTTAGTTTGGACACTTCCAAGGAAAGTACTCCCAAGAAACGAAAGCGCGCCGCTTGGGACGAAAGCTACATCCCAAAACGCTTAGCGGCGTTGATTTAAGCTGCGGTTACACTGCTTCAGGGTGGGGAAGGTTGATGGGGTAGGTTTGTCCAAGCATATAGCCAGAAAATAATTGACAGCGGTTGGACCGTTTTGCTACGTTCAGCTCATCGGGTCGTGAACGGTAGCACTATACTGTAGTTTACTTTTTCGGGGTCAAATCATGCCAAACTGTATATGGAGAAGGTTGGGACTTGTTGCTGGCGCTTGGATTACGGCAGTGACGTTTGTGTCGGTAGTGAATTCTCAAATCCCTGCATTGATTGACCACAAGTGTTACGATGAAATTTGTTCTGTCGGATGGGTCGAGGGAACTTATGTGTGCACCTTTGCAGGTCAACAACAGGGTTGCGTTATTTGTAGTTCTTCCGCCAGAAAAGAAACGTGTTTCACTCAGGATGCGAAGTGCTGCAAAAGGGCTAGCCTTACGCCGCATGATTGCGGCCCGAAAGTCTGGGGTACATGTGTGCTCATAAACGGAAGGCTTGAGTGCAAGGATCTCGGGGGTGGATTTGTTGGTGGAAATTGCCAAATCACCAGTTGCAGTACTTTGCTTGGGGATCAATGCCCAGGCGGAGGGCAGGAATGAAAAGGAATGTTAAAGCAAATGCTTGTCTCTTCGGTTGTTTCCTTTAGATGGTAGTTCTTGGTATGGTTGCTAACCTGCGGCTTAGTTCACTTCGGATTTGCTTCGTAACCGTACTCGGTTGCTGCTGCGCCGATGTGGTTGCAGTTCGGCCTGGTTACGGACAAAATTCTGAGATTCCGTTGCCACTTTTGGAAATGGTCTCGGGGTTGGCACGATTGAAGAACGCGGAATTCAGTTACAATCATTATTCGGCAATAAATAGTTTGATTGAAGAGCGGCCTATTGGAAGCGACAGTTCGCTGATGGAATATGGCAACGCTCGACTGGATTTTTCAAAAAGAGCGTTTCGCTGGGAAGCATTTCGGCGCACTCGTCCAGGCGAGGCGTTCAGCTACCACGTACTGAAATCGGTCGTTGGTGGCGTTGCGATCGTGTTAGAGCCGACATCTGCCACTTCTGGGCAGTTTCACGCAGTGGTTGGGGCGAATAATACCTTTTTTTGCCCGTTCAACATGCTCGGGCAAGGTTTTGCTATTAACAACGAAGTAAGCGAGAATTCGGCTGATATAACGCACCTTGCTGACTTGCTCATGGAAGGGCGAAACATGGGGATCGAGCAACTTCCTGAGGAGAATGCCTTCGTCGTCAAGTCGATTGGCTCGAAGGAGAGATATTCGGGAGAGTACCGATCCGATCTCGTCGTGTACCTGGATTCCACAAGAGATTTTGCTCCGAAGAAGTTGGAGTTTCGGGCGAGGAAGCACGATGATCCGAGTTTTGATCAACCCATGATGACCTACACGGTGGTTGAATTTGCGTCAAAGGAGTGGCTTTATTTCCCATTGGTTGTAGACAGGCAAATGGGACCGCAAGACTCAAAAACAGGAACAAATAATCGCTGGGTTATCGACCAAGCTTCCCTCAAGTTGAATGCAATATCGGATCTTTCGGCATTACAGCTCGATTTAACAGGGATTCCCGGAGTCGATCTCCGCACCAATACGAAATTCAACCAGCCCGACCTTGGTCAAGCAGAAAAAGAAGTGAAGGCCATTACCGGTGAGACGGTAGAAGATAGAGACGCCGCTAGGAGATTTAATTCACTCAACCGTTCGATTTTTCCGTACATACTCCTTGGTAGCGGACTTGCCGTGATGCTACTGGTTGCGTTGTACTACCTCAGGAATCGTGGGCGTAATGCGGTGGGAGTCTTTTTGCTCCTCGCTGGGACGGGAACCGTTCTACCGGGATGCAACGTCAGGGATACTGAGCTTGCACATGCGGAAATCAGGAGCGTTTCAAGTCGGGAGATACTCACCCCAAAAGTTCGATTGCCGGTTGAAGTCGATTATGGAAAATCTAGCTCGTCAGGGGACTTTAAGAGCATCACGGTTCCCTTTGTTAATCTCACAAGTGGTGCGGTAAAGATCAAGGATATCATGACAACCTGTGGTTGCGTGCAAGCGAAATGGGATAAGGAATCCGTTCAGCCAGGAGAGACCGTAGTCTTGGAAGCCGAGGTTTCTCCTCCAAAAGTCGGTTCGCCAAAGTCTGTGGAAGTAAGAACACGGTTAGAGACAGACAACGGACAGTTTGATCTACTTTGTCCCATATCGGTAAAGCACGACATTGACTGGATGGTCGAGGAAGCGTCGCTTGTGCGCGGAAACGTTGGAGAAATCGGCTTTGGTGAACTCGTGGTAGTAGTGAAGCCCGGATCCAAATGCCCGGTATTGAAGATTGAGGGTGTTGATGATGTGACGTGGGAAGGTAAGCCAGAGGGTATCCCCAACGATCCGAGAAGGTTTCGTTTTCGGTACAAGGCTCCCGTTAGAGAGGCTGGGCGCGCGAGGGTCGGCCTTGTTGCAATCGTCGCGCCGAAGGACTACTTTCCGGATCGTTACGAGGTCGAGTTGAATGCGGATGGTAAGCCGCCGGGAGTATGGAGCGAGCGATTTCTTGTCGTTCGTGATGAGATGGAAGTCCGGTTGTTCTTTTCCGTTGATGCCGGATGGCGTGTTAAGGAAATTTTCTGTGAAGACAGTGAGTTGGTACGTGTTGCAACCGACAGGCTAGCGGACGACGGGCGTGAACGAGTTGATGTTTCTTGGGTGGAAAGACCGACCGGAGCGGTAACACTTGTTGCCACCGTTGAGAGGGGAGAAGAGATTACGGCCGTTTCGGTAAAGTTGGTGTTTTCGGGTGCGGTGCGATCTTCGATCGATTGAGTTCCTTACTGGGGTGGTTGGTCCCGTGCATGATGAAACGACAGTTTTCCCTCAGAGGCAATGCGAAGACGGCTGGTTCGAGCGAGTCCGTTGATGCAGCTTCCAGACACGCGGCAACTATCGTCGAATTGCTCGTTGTGATCGCGATCATCTCTGGATTGCTCTCGCTGCTCTTGCCTGCAGTTCAGCAGGCGAGAGAAGCGGCGAGGGCGATGGCCTGTCGCAACAATATCCGACAGTTCGCAATGGAGTCTATGGCGATGAGCGATGCACTTCGTACATTGCCGGAGTCCCGGTTTGTTGTTTCAGAGCAACGTCAGCTATTGCAAATTCAGTCAACGTGGGGTGCCATGTTAACAAATCGAAACCATCCGCAACCATCGGATGACGCGGATAGAGCGATTGCGAGCGACGTGTGCCCATCTGGAATTGATCCTGTTATCTTGGAGCCGAGCGGTTCGTTCCCGAGACGATCGGAGACAAGTGATTACCGAGGTAACGCTGGTTTGGTAGGTTGGGAAAATCTTCAAGGGCCATTTTCTCTTCGAAGGCATTCAAGCCGGAAGCGTACGATTCAAGAAATTGAAGATGGGCTTTCCACGACCTTTTATGCATGGGAAACGATTGGGTCGAGATACGTCGTGGATCTTTCCGACATGGGAGAAATTCAGACGACCGTTCTCTATCTCAAGCCACGGGCTGGGTTTGATTCGAAGACAATCTATATGGATTCGAAACTTTTCGACGCGGTTGAAGCGACGGGCGACGATGATTTTTTAGGTTTGAACCACGGTCGTTCCGGCGTAGTGTCCGGTTTGCATGTGGTTGACGCCATTCGGAACGGAAACGAAAATTTGATTTTGAACTACTTGAATTACATGAGTGATTTTGGTGGCCCGATGAGTCTGCATCCATCCGGGATCCAGTTTGCTATGTGCGATGGGTCGGTGAGAAACATCTCTCGCAAAACGAAGTACAATATCATTCGGGCATTAACGGGTATGAACGACAGTGCGGTCGATGGAATTGGTGAAATGGATTGACTCCTTTTTGCACTGCTCTGAGTCACAACATTGTGCACTTTTGAGTCCGAGAACTCGGCACTAGCAGTCGAGCTTATCTTGTCAGCGCACTCACAGGGGGGCATTGGTCTCACACGTTGTGTGGATGACTGATTTGCTCCTACTTCGATGCTC
>CAIOHR010000392.1 GCA_903858115.1 uncultured Pirellula sp.
ATTCACTTCAAGAAATACGACATGAGCCATCGATCCAAGCTCGCGAAATCTCTTCTCCCTGCCCTCGTGTTGGGAAGCTCCGCAGGACTGCTTTGGGGCGCCGACGACTCGGCTGTTCCCTTTAAACCAGCCGAACCCGTTACAGCTCAAGAGGTTTATGGGGAAACTATCCGCTCAACTCCGCACCGTACGCCTCAAGAAGAGTTGGCAGGATTTCACCTACCCGAGGGCTTCGTCGTCGAATTGATCGCTGCGGAACCGACTATTGCCAAACCTATGAACTTGGCCTTTGACAAGTCCGGTCGACTATGGGTCACTCAGTCGACACAGTACCCGTTCCCCGCCAAGGCGGACGAGAAAGGAACGGATGCCGTCGTAATTCTCGAGGATAAAGACAAAGACGGCTCGTTCGAGTCCTCTCATGTTTTCGCGGACGATCTGAACATCCCGATCGGATTGCTTCCCTACGGAGATGGTGCCCTGTGCTTTTCAATTCCCAACATCTTGTATCTGCAAGACACCGATCATGATGGCGTCTGCGACAAACGCGACGTCCTCATCGGGCCGTTTGACACGACTCGCGACACCCACGGCATGATTAATTCGATGCGTTTGGGACCGGACGGTTGGGTATACGCTTGCCATGGATTCAACAATCAAAGCAAGGTCGCGGGCAAGGATGGCCATACGATTTCGATGAACTCAGGCAACGTCTTTCGGTTCCGCCCCGATGGTTCGCGTGTCGAACTCTATACCCAAGGGCAAGTCAACCCGTTTGGAATGTCTCGCGATCGATGGGGATTCTGGTACGCGGCCGACTGCCATAGCAAACCAATTTCGCAATTGATTCGCGGCGGATGCTATCCAAGCTTTGGACGCCCTGACGACGGATTGGGATTCGTCCCGCCGATGATGGACCATTTGCACGGCAGTACGGCCATCGCTGGTCTAGAACATTCCATGAACTCGCGATTCCCGGTGGCCTTTGAAGATAACTTCTTCACAGGCAACGTTATGACATGCCGCATCAATCGCGACTTGATCGAGTATCACGGTGCGACCGCCAAAGGCGTTGAAAAACCAGATCTCTTGACCAGCGATGATTCTTGGTTTCGACCTGTTGATCTGCAATTTGGACCAGACGGCAATCTTTATGTTGCTGACTTCTACAACAAAATCATTGGGCACTACGAAGTTCCTTTGAACCACCCTGACCGCGATCGAACTAGCGGCCGGATTTGGCGAATCCGTTGGGTTGGCGGCGGCGACACGATTGATCCGAGCCAATCATTTGCAACCACCGTTTCTGAAAACAAGGGCAATGACAAGCTTGACCAAATCCTGCGTGCAGCATTAAGCACTCGCGTTGGAGTTGAGAACCTTGAAGAATCAAAGTTGCTTGCATTTGCTGAATCGTTGGATCTCGGCAAAGACGCGATGATCTTTCAGATGATTGTCGACCAACTCGCAGGTGTAGGCAGCAACGTAGAAAACCAATTGCCTGCCAAGGAAGTC
>CAIOHR010000393.1 GCA_903858115.1 uncultured Pirellula sp.
ACTTCACTTGGCCAATATGGAAGCCGCCCCGCCGTACGCTTCGTTGCACTCACACACGCCATGCAGCAGCCATTCATCACCGCTGCGCGGCCGCGTCGCCATCAAATTGTCTTGAAGACTGCTATCATATGGCCTTATGTGCCCAACCTGCCCAACCGCCCGTTCACGCCGGCGGGTGCATTGAAAAACGCAGTGCACGAGGAGACTTCTACACGCACTTCAGGACTGCGCACTCCCGCAGTTGGCGACACGTTCCTGAGGCTGAACCGAGAAACAGAAACTGGACGAATACGTCAGATTGGGTAATGTCAGACCAAAAGCTGGAGGCCGAGCTGAGAGCTGAGCTAGAACTCGGCTGCAGCGACACCTGCATCCACCTTTTTGTCTCTCCTGGAAGCGGTTGCACGTGGGCCGATCATTGGTATTCGGATGTAGCGCGAAAAATGAAGTCCCAATTCTGCAGCCGTCTCCGCTGCTCGCTTCAGTGGCAGGCCGATTTCGAAGCTATCGATCAGAGTGCAAACCCCAACAACTGGAAGGCTGTACTGCTACAGTCGCAGTTGTTATTCGCTTCCCCTTCACACGCGGCGGCCATTTTGCTCGGCCACTCTTCTGGTGGCAATGCTGCACTGGAAGTAGCTGAACGCAACACTATGGATGCTCTTATAGTCATCGGTGCCGGCTACTCTCAAAGGGACAGGCGATGTGGTCACATTCAGCCCTGGGATTATGACGCCATCGTTGCCAATGTCACAAGGCGGATAGTGGTGCTGCACGGCGCTGAGGATCAAGTCATCCACAACACGGAAGCTCAAACAATTGCGAAAGGCTTGCATGATGCAGTTGCGAGAGCTGGTAGTGCCTGCGTGCCGCAGCTCGACATTCGCATCCACGAGGCTAGTGTAGGGCATGGAATGCAGCGCTTGTGCCCCGCAGTTTTGCTTGAGGTGCTCAGGGCTTTGATTCTTGAACTTTCAGAGGACACAGTAGGTTCTTAGGCAGCAATTGCTGTCGAGACCTGCCCCCAACCCTGTCAAGGCCTCTTGCCTCTGCATTTTTAATTATCAAGACTCCCGGCCTGAAAACTGTTTTTTATGGTGTGATCAATCGCGGCACCTTTTATAGACAGCTCGCCGACTCTCCCCCTTTTGATTGATAACATCCAGGAACATCATGCAGTTTCAGAAGCATTTTGAACTTGCGTGTTTTCAGCAGCCGCGGTGACCGGTTTTCTCCTCGATCGGCGTTCAAGCACAGGCTTGAGACGTGTCGGAGATTCAACTGGGGCAGCCAGCACTGCGTACTCGGCCTTGATGATTTCTAGGCACAGCTGTAGGACCTGTGCAATTGGAAACGTTGGTGAGATTGTGACATATGTTTGATTTGCCTCAGCAAACGTTACAACAAACACTGAGCAATGCGAACCTTTTCATCTGTGAGCGGCGACGAGTCAACCCTCGGAAACTGCGGCTTGGGTACCAGCATTTCACGAATCAGAGCTTTGATGCTGGCTGGCGCGTTGGGCACGTTCGGATTGCCTCGAGAATCCTGGGGCAGCGAAAGTACGACGAGCTTCCGTTTGGTGTTTGTCCTCTCCCATTCTACAAGCTGTTGGCTTAAAGACTCAACATTTTTCTTGCGTTGATTTGCCCGTGTCGCCCAAACCTTCTGCAATTCTTGCCACTGTGATTGCGTGAGAAAAAGTGCAAAAACACGCAAATAATGCCGATTTGTGCTGATAGGTGTGCGTGCATGTACAAGGTCGCGCATGTAGCAGTATATCAAAGCAAGTGTGTCGAACATACCTTGGCTTTATGGGAAACCCAAACATCCAATGTGTCGTCAACATTAGGCATGTTGCCGCGCAGCTGTTTTGGCATGGCCATCTTCAGCCTGCGAATTTTTTCTTTTGCCTTTCCCACTGCTTCAATTCCTAAGAGTTTATCTCCATCCTTGAACACAGCATCCACCTGCTGCAGCCATACATTGAGAACTGCGTGTTTTCGTGTCAAATTTGCCCTCATTGCTTTTTGAAGGAGACGAATTTTCTTCATGAACGAATGCACGCCCCGTTTAACCGTGTTGAAGTTCAAAATGTCCCGAAGAAATTCCAGGAGCAAGTCTCGAGCGGCGTTCTTCTTAATTACACGCCGCTTGATGAGCCAGTAGCGAGCAACTGATCTCATGCGATTGATTGCACTTGTAATTATTTGCATTTGCTCTGGGTGCCAAAATTTTCTATAAAAACGCTGAATTCTTCGG
>CAIOHR010000394.1 GCA_903858115.1 uncultured Pirellula sp.
TCTTACCGCGATCGGATTTTCCGAATGTTGCTTCCGTTAAAACGGAATTTTCGACCGCGAACTATCGCGCTCTCTAGTTGATAAGTAGTTGCTTGTTAGAACGCCGATTGCTTCCGCCCCACCGAACCGGACCTCAAACTATCTGACCGGTGGGTTAACAGCGGGGCAGATACCGGAGATTGCGGCCAAATAAAAAGGGCTGGAAACTGCCCGTTCAGTTGAGCTCGAATCATTCGGCCACGACCGGTATAATAAAACCGTTTGATAACAACTCTGAAGGTGGATCCGGAAAGCAGCGAACCGCTGCTCCCCCTCGCCCGAAAGAGCGTCCAAAGACTCTCAAAGCCAGGTCCAGCATGTCGACAACTGAAGCCGCATCGAAAGTCTTTGAAGAGATCGCTCAACTCTTTGGTTCCGGCCCCACCGATGAACAGATTTTAAACTTTCGGCCGTCTGCCGACGTCGTCCAACGAGCTTCGAAGCTTCTCTCGCTGAACCGCACTGGCCAAATGGATGACGATCTGAAGCACGAACTGGATCAATACGAGCAAGCTGAGCTTTTGATGCGTATGGTGAAAGCCCAGATACGTGCGCGGCAAGGAAGCTAGGAACGAATGAGCGAATATGTGCCAGCAGAACTTCGCCGGCTGATTCGTGAACGCGCCGGTCACAGATGTGAATATTGCCTTCTTCATGAAGACGATGCCTTCTTGCCACATGAGCCAGACCACATCATCGCCGTAAAGCATCGCGGCGAAACGACGGAAGGAAATTTGGCATGGACCTGCTTCGTTTGCAATCGCGGTAAAGGGAGCGACCTTGCTTCGGTCGACGAGACAACAGGAGAGATCGTAAGACTCTTTCATCCCAGGACCGATTTATGGGACGATCACTTGGAGTTGATGAAAGATGGTTCCCTTTCGGCCAGGACGGCTATCGGACGAGTTACAATCTCACTACTAAAGTTGAACCGTCCTGAGCTGCTTGCATTCAGAGCCTTGCTTGCAAAATCGATTCGGAAACCGCGTTAGTGCTGCTTCGGCCACATCAATTGAAGTCATGCCATCTACGATTATTGCGATGCGATAGAAGAGTCAATGACGCCTTGACGCAGCCTATTCCACATATGCCGTTGCTTATTCCAGTCGAGCGTCTTTGCGATTGGGCGGATGTCGGCTTCTTTGATCGGGTCGCGGCCTTTTGGAAACACTGAGTCACAGAGGGCACAGAGAGGAGAGAGGAGCATTGGGGGAGCGTTGGATTGGAAGGAGAGATGCATGCTACCGGTCAATTTGCCAATTACGGTCCCTGTAGAGCACATCCCATGCACCAACGCCGTGTATCATAGGATCGGAGCGTGTCGAACGATCATCACGCGATGGAACCGGCGATTGGAAGATGAAGATACTAGGTTTTGATGAACGTAATACAGGCGATTCTTCGCGTATCGCGAGATTCGACATGCCGTTTCACAGGAGGACGGGATTGATGGTGAGTTCCAAAGAAACGCTGAGCAGAACGGCGATACTGTCCATGGCAGGAGCGATGATGTTGGCCTCAGCGCTCAAGGCTCCGGGGCAGGCTCTGGCAGCGAATGAAGGGGACGTGACCGTCTTCTACAACGGCGAGATCCTCACGATGGAGGGGGACACGCCGGCTTACGTGGATGCCGTCGCCATCAAGGACGGAACGATCGCGTTCGTCGGCAGCAAGGGCCAGGCGCTGGCGGAATTCGCAGAGGCCAAAGTCGTCGACTTGAAGGGACGCACCCTGCTCCCGGGGTTCATCGATGGTTGGGGTCACTTCACGTTGCTGGCGCAACAGACGCTGGGCGTGGACCTCTCCTATTTCGGTACGAACCCGAAAAGCCGGGCGGAGTTGGTCCAGCGTTTGAAGGAGACGAAGCCTTTCAACGGTTGGATTACCGGGCACGGCTATTCGGCAGCATTTCTGCGCGATGGTGCGCCGACGCTTGAAGACCTCGATGCGGCCTTTCCAGACACGCCCATTCTCATCGCGGACATGTCGACGAACACCGGCATGGTGAACAGTGCGGGGCTTCGCAAACTGGGCTTCACCCCTGAGACTCCGGCCCTTCAGCCCGGCGAAATCGTTAAGGACCCGAAGACAGGCAAGCTGACCGGCGCTCTCATCTTCATGCCGTTCAAGGAGGCCTTTGCCAAAGCGTTCGGCAGCTATCCGCGCGAAGTCGTATTCCAGACCTACCGCGACGCCCAGGCAAGACTGGCGCAGCAGGGATACACCACGGTCCAGACCTATCAATTGGCGACGCAGGACGTGCAGAATCTGCGAGCCGCCTTCGACGCCGGCGAACTCGCCGTCGATGTCATGGCCATCGTGGACGACATCACCTACGGCGAGTCGTTTATCCAGAAACCCGATTGGAAATGGGGAGCCTACAGCCACGGCGAGCGCGGGCTCAAGGTTTGCGGCATGCTGGTGAGCGTGGACACGGCGCCGCAATTGCGACTGGCACGCTTCACCCAACCCTACCTGGACACCCGCGGATTCCCAGATGGCTTCCAAGGCAACTTCGTCCGACCGGTCGCCGATATCGAGCGGCTAGTTCGCTATGCCTACCAGAACGACATCCAGCTATTCGGCTACGCGGCGGGGGACGGCGGCATCGACCTCATGCTGGATGCGATTGCCAAGGCGGTCGCTGCCACTGGAAAGAACGGTGACCGGCGCACGGCCATTTCCCATTCGACCTTCGTCCGCGCCGATCAGTTGGAACGATACAAGGCTCAAAGCGTCATCGCCGCCATGTGGCCGATCAACGGCTGGATGTACGGCGATACCTACATGAAGATTCTCGGGCCTGAACGCGCCAACGCGGCCATGCCGGTCGCCACAGCCTTCGCGAAGGGCGTCGTCGTGGCAACGCATACCGACTATCCCTCGGCTGGTCCGAGCGTGCTTGAAAACATCTGGAGCGGTGCGACGCGTATGACCGTTTCAGGGCAGGTCCTCGGTGGACCTGAGATGAAAGCCGCCCCGTATCGGCTACTGCAGGCCCACACCCGCAATACGGCCTTCATGTATCGGGACGAGCAGACCAAGGGGACGATCACGGTTGGCAAGGTCGCCGACTTGGTGGTGCTGGACCGAAACCCACTGACGGTCGCGCCCGAAGACATCCGATCCATTAAGGTGATGGAGACGATCAAGCGCGGCAAGACGATCTATTTGCGGCAGCCATGACCGTGGCCCGGCTCGTGAGTTCTGGTGTTTCGGTCGTTGCGTTCCAGTTTCGCTAACGGAAACTCTGTGTACTCGTCTCATCCTGCGAACTTTAGGCTAGCTGCAATGCATAGATTTCGCCTGACGTAAACTACAGACCTGGAGAGAACGCACTCTGCGATTGCGAGATTCAGCTCACTTGGCCGCTTGTAAGTGGGCTTCGACGAACCACAACATCTTATCGATTCCGCGTGAAATCTCAGTGAATATGTCTGCGGTTCCTGCGTCCTCCAACTCGTTCGCTTCGCAGATCATGTTGCGAACCTCGCTACCAAAAGTCGAGAGTGCTCGCGCGACGGCTTCGACATGTGCAGGACCTTCGGAGATAGCAACGGGATATTCTGCAAGTTCTGTAGATGCCGCGCTGTTACGCACGGTGCCATGAGCGATCCCACCGAACTGAACGATTCGTTCCGCGATTATATCGACATAGCCCTCGACCTCTTCATGTGCCTTATCAAACAACTCGTGCAAAGCAATAAAGCTCGGCCCCTTGACGTTCCAATGTGCCTGCTTCATTTGCATCTGCAGATCAATGGCGGTCGCCAGTCTCTGATTCATCAATCGATTCAAGTTCATTCGATGATCGAGTGAAACATCGTTCTCGGTGGTGTACATTTCTGCCGCTTCATCAATAATCGCTTCAGTTTTCATCATGATTGTTTTCTCTTTTCGTAGATCAATTCGTCGGGAATGCAAGATTCTTCGTGCCTACCGAGTGATTATCCGAATGGCGGGCTCAACTCCAATCGAAGCTGTCGCCATTCGAATGTGGTAGATTCCGCCACCACATCTGCCTCTGCCCGTCCCAGTAGAGCGTCTCATTGAGAAGGCGGATATTCACTACGAAGCGCGCGATCGCACGATTGGGTAAGGTAATTGCTGAGTCGCGAATCTCACTTTGATTTTCTTCAACTCGACAAGGTTACTGAACCCGTTCTATTCTCAAGAGTTAACCAGGCGGAAGGGCTGTTTCTTCATCATCGCTTAAGGTTGGCGGCGTACAATTCCGATGCCGTGGTCTGTATCAAAGCATTCGAGTTGCACGCGGCGGGTCCTTTGTTGACTGAAAACGAAAGAGAACGCATATGACGCGGTGGGTATGGACAGTGGGGCTTCTGGTTACTTTCTCTAGTTTGGCGCACGCGCAACCGCCTCGTCGAGGCAATCAGGGATTTGGGCCCAGGAACA
>CAIOHR010000395.1 GCA_903858115.1 uncultured Pirellula sp.
GACTTTGACTGGGCTATAATTTTCACATACCGATTAAAACCGTTGTAAAAACAGCCAATCCACCCGAACTACCCCGATGATCGTCTACTCTGCGACCAAAGCCCAATTCTGCGAAACGGTTCGAGAAAATCGGATCGGACAGACCATCCTAGATGCCTTTCGCCAACACCTTGGACACAACCCCTCGCCGAGCGAAGCTCAAGCGTTTCAGAACTCCCTGAACTTCGTCGGGAACATGCTCCAAGCTCCCTCGATCCCTGCCGACGCTGGCGTTGCGGTTGAGTACAAGATCCCGCAGTCTTCCAAAAGAATCGATTTCATCGTTACCGGTTTCAACGAAGACGACAAACCAGTCGCTATCGTGATCGAACTCAAGCAATGGACGGATGTTGAGACGACCCCCAAAGACGCGATCGTTCGAACCTGGGTCGGGGGTGCAGAACGCGAGGTGCTTCATCCGTCCTACCAAGCTTGGTCCTATGCTCAGTTCATGACGGACTTCAATGAGTTCGTCGATCATCACCACGTTCGATTGCATCCATGTGCCTATCTACACAACTGCCATGACGAAACTGGGGTTCGAAGCCCGTTTTACTGGGAGCATCTGGGTCGAGCGCCTGTATTTCTAGGTGACGAATCCAAAAACCTCGAAAACTTCATCGCCACTCATGTATGTAAAGGGGATCGTGGCGACTTACTCTACAAGCTCGATAAAGGCAAGATTCGGCCATCGAAGAGTCTGACGGACCACCTAGGCTCCCTACTCAAAGGAAACAAAGAGTTCGTCATGATCGACGAACAGAAGTTAGTATTCGAAGCTGCGATCTACCTTTCAACGTCGGCAACTACCGCCAATAGAAAAGTTTTGATCGTTCGAGGGGGACCAGGAACCGGGAAATCTGTGGTGGCAGTGAATCTTCTCGTTGAGCTTTCATCTCGGGGAAAACTAGTTCAGTACGTCACCCGCAACGCAGCACCCCGCGCGGTGTATCGCAGCAAACTCGCCGGTACGATCAAAAGAACACGCATCGATAATCTGTTCAAGAACTCTGGTTTTTATCAGACTTGCAAACCCGGCGAATTGGACGTGCTTGTTGTCGACGAAGCACATCGTCTTACCGAGAAGTCCGGCCTGTACATGAACGAAGGGGAGAATCAAATCAAAGAGGTGATTGAAGCCTCCAAGCTGTCAGTGTTTTTCCTGGATGAGGACCAGCGAGTAACGATCAATGACATAGGAACCGGTGACGAGATCGTTCGTTGGGCTGACCATTTCAACGCCGAAGTATCTGAGTTGGAGCTACCATCCCAGTTTCGATGCAATGGCGAATCAGGGTACATCTCATTTCTTGACCAACTGCTTCAGATACGTCCCACAGCCAATACATCACTTGAGGGGATCAATTACGATTTCCAAGTGATGAGGAATCCCTCTGAGTTGAAGGACGCGATCTTTCATAAGAACGACCAAGGATTGCGATCAAGATTGGTCGCAGGCTATTGCTGGAATTGGGTGAGCAAGAAAAAGCCCAATCTAAATGACATTTGCTTCGACGAATACGGATTTGCGATGCCATGGAATCTATCGGATGATGGTAGTCTTTGGTTGCTGAAGGAAGGTTCTGAAAACCAGGTTGGTTGCATCCATACCTGCCAAGGTTTGGAGCTGGATTATGTAGGCGTGATCTTCGGACCTGATTTCAAGGTCCGTCGCGGAGTGGTAGAGACCAATGCCGGAGGCCGAGCTCGAACGGATCGATCTCTTCGAGGTATCAAGAAAATGCTAAAGGCGAATCCACAAAAAGCCCTTCGTGTGGCAGATCTCGTCATCAAGAACACGTATCGCACCTTGATGACGCGAGGAATGAAAGGCTGCTATATTTGGGCATCCGATTTAGAAACTAACGAATGGTTGCGGGATTGCTCAAGCCTTAAGTCGCATTCCCTTGGGGGCTTTTAGTCTTCGTTTAGGAACACATGTTTTTTGTGAAAAAGCCGAAGTAAATTTGGTGTTCGGGTTTGAACAATGAAGGTAGCTCAGCGGACTTTATGTCAGCAAATGAGTTAATCTGATCCTTAATGCACCGCTGTGCAGTACTTGAATTGTTTACGCATCATTTGCTCCACAATCAGGCGATGGTCGGGGATCTGAGCGATTAGTGCGGCGACGCCCCAGCGATTTACCAACTCGCTCCGAATCGCTGGTAACAACGCTGTGAATTACACTCTGCAAAATGTGTTCGACCCCCATGTCGTCTCGTAGTCTCTCGGATCCGACGAGGTCTGCGAGTTTGGCCGGCAAACACTCGGAAAACTTAAGTCCCCGTATCGCACTTTCGTTGGGAACGGGCTTCAAATCCGAAACACCATGTGTCACCAGCCGTTGTAAACCAGATCGAATCTCTCCGTCGCGAATGTTGCGATCGAATTTCATGCTGAATCCGTCACTTGTAACCTGTGATTTGATCTCTTGGGCCAAGTAATAAGCGACGATACCGTTCGCTTTTGCTCCAGCAAATGTCCAAAGCGCTAATCGATCCTCTTCTTCCGTAATGAGTGTACAACCTTCGGCATGCAACCAGGAGAATTCCTCTCGCAAAGCTTGAATCTGTTTTTTGCACCGATCCGACCATTTTTCCGAGACTTTCTCACTGCACAGGATCTCATGCATCATTCGACAAATCCTGTATGAGAGCCCAAGTCCGCCGCCTGGCCACTTTGTAACCGTGATTAATTCACTCGGCTGGACGTATGCGTGTTTGCGTTGCCAATCTACATGCTGAACTTCCCACGATCGTCC
This sequence comes from uncultured Pirellula sp., assembly GCA_903858115.1. Lineage (GTDB taxonomy): Bacteria > Planctomycetota > Planctomycetia > Pirellulales > Pirellulaceae > JBKCUI01. The sequence continues at coordinate 2,801 of CAIOHR010000395.1, forward strand.
CCCGAGAGATAAGAGGCGAGGACCATCCTGCTTTATTAGCAAAGCCGACTCATCTACCTGTCCAATTTCGCTTTTGCCATTCAGCACTTTGAAAATTGGTGGTGACGTGAAAACGCTAAATAGCTCCATGAAATTTCTACGCCCAAATCGCGATTCGCCTTTCGTTCCAAGCCAAAGTAATCCGTCTGCGTCCGATAGAATCTCTTTTTCGAGCATCCAAGTCTCTAGCTCTTTAACCGACTCCGGTGGAAACTGGCTATAGCCATACACACCACGAACCCACTGAAACCACTGACTCCTGCCGATCCCGCTTTGCTGTAGTGCAAGAGCCATGAGTTGCTGGGACAAGATGTGGTATGGCTCTGGCGGTGGCTCGATGGGCTCGACGTACCCTTGCTCCCAAAGCTCCGTCAAGGCGACAGCTTGCAGCGTTTTGTCTGGTTTAATCCCAAGCATCAAGCAGTTACGCTTTGTGCCAGCACGTCGTCCAGTTCGCCCCATCCGCTGTAGAAAACCTGCAACGGTGGCCGGAGCATCAATTTGGATTACTCGATCCAAATCGCCGACGTCGATGCCCAGCTCTAGAACACTCGTCGCCACGATCACACAATCTGATTCTTCCGCAAAAGCAGCCTCTGTGCGGTGACGTTCCTCCTGACTCAATGAACTATGGGTAACAAAGGTCTTGATACCAAGGTTTCGAAGCAACAACCCAAGTTCCTCGGTTCCAGACCTACTATCGAGGAACACGAGTCGTTTCTCCCCTCGATGCAATTGCGAAATCACCTTAGCTGCATTAGGAAGCGAGGCAACATAATCCACTTGTACGTCAGCTGGGATTTGAGCTGATGGCGGCGGAAATGCAACCCGTTTTGGATTCTTGCAGTTCCCTGCGAGCCACTGTAAAAGCAGATCGGGATTACCCACGGTTGCAGAGAGACCAATCCGTTGGATTTCTCTACCAGCGAGCTTCTGGATTCTTTCGAGCACGCTAAGAAGGTGCCATCCTCGGTCGTCTCCGGCAAACGCATGAACTTCGTCAACGATGATCATTCGAATACCACTGAAGAGTCGCTCATCGTCAATCGTTCGTGAGACTAGCATCACTTCAAGCGATTCGGGGGTGGTCAATAAACAATCAGGTGGGTTTCGAAGCAATCGTTTTCTCGCCGATTGTCCAACGTCACCGTGCCAAAGTCCGGACCGTCTGCCAAGAAGATCACAGTATCTTGACAATCGCTGATCAAGATTATTGAGTAGTGCTTTAATCGGGCAGACGTAAAGCACGCTCAGACCACTCCAGTTTTCAGATAGCATACGAGATAGTGCGGGGAAAAAGGCCGCCTCTGTCTTTCCGCCAGCTGTTGGGGCGAGAATGATATGGTGTTCTCCAGCAAGAACTGATGGAATAACTACTTCTTGGAACGGACGCAATTCCCGCCAACCAAGACTATTGACTATGTGATGCTGCAACGCAGGATGTAGTTGTTCAAATGCACTCACAGATCTAACTCGATATCATCAACAGATTGTGCTTGCGCCTCACGTTCAATCCCGGTCATCTCACTCGTACTTACTGTCAAATGATAATCCCTGCGAGGGTCGAAATTATCGAATTGGTCGATTCGATCCAGAACATCTGCAACTAGCTTCTTTAAGAATAATCGGGGGGCAATACCTGCTTTCCCACCAAGTTTGCCAGTGACAGCCTGAGCAAGAGTTCGAATATAGCTGTCATCACAATTTGCGGTGAGGCGAACGCCTGCGCGAGAATGCTGTGAATAGATATCACGAATACGAGTACCAACCATACATAAACGCTCCAGATCGAACGATGGGAGACGGATCTGAATGGCACGTGGGTTATCGAATTTCGAATCCGTAGTAAAGTCGACATGTAGTCGTTGCGCAAGCGGCTCAAGTCTCCCAATTCCGTGGTGGCTATCAAAAAACGGCGGCGTACCAGTAATCAAAAGATAGAGCCCAGGGAACCTACCAGAGTCTATTTCATCTATCAATTGCCGAAGAGCATTCAAACTTTTGTCCCGAACATCACTGCGCACTCGTTGGATCGTTTCAACCTCGTCCAGGACAACCAGCAGGCCGGGGTGACCTGAATCACGAAGCACTGCCAATAATCCCTGTAAAAATCCAAGCGCACCAAAGTGGTCGATTTCGCCCCTTACACCGGCAAGCCGCTTTGCATTTGCAGAAACGTTGGGTTGACCTGAGAGCCAAGCCAATATCCCGTCGGCCGTCGCTTGGTCCCCCTTACTTTGTGCTATTCGATATCCGCGAAGAGCGGTACTAAACATTGGAGCGGCTTCGGTAACTTTTTGAAGCCGCTGCTCAAGCAACTCACCTGTTCGCTTTACTAGTTGCGTTTCATCGGTGGCATCGATTAATCCCTCGGCTAATACATCTTCTTCTAGCGTGTAAAACCAACCATCGACGATATTTCGAAGGGCTCCTTGGAGAGTGTCAGCTGTCGAGAGTCGCTCGTTCAATCGCCGATATACCGTTTCCAATCTATGAAGTGGCGTCTCTGTTTCGGAAACTTGGACTTCGGAAGTTGCAAAGCCAAGCTTTTTTGCTCGCTCGACCAGCCACCTCGCAAAGAAAGTCTTACCACAACCGTATTCACCGCGAACGGCTTTGAACACACTCCCACCGGAAGCCAC
>CAIOHR010000396.1 GCA_903858115.1 uncultured Pirellula sp.
CATCCTTGCAGACGCTGATGAGATTCGAACTCACGACACATGTAATCCGACTTGGCAGTCAGTCAAAAGACTCGCTGCGATAGTTGCCCATCGCAGCGAGTCTAAAAATTGCAACTGAGCGAATTGTTTTGTTCAGATACTTTCGTTGTTGGTTGATGTAATCCAAACAGGCAGTTCAGTTGCCAGAGCCGATGACTGGATTCGCACCAGTATGGACCTGTTTACAAGACAGGTGCCTTTCTCAGTCGAGCCACATCGGCAATAGGTTGAGGACAAGACACGATTTGCGAATCGCAGTTCGCGAGCTTCATCGGAGTACGTTGTTGACTTTTGACGCTTCGACGTGCAATCCACGCATCAAGCAAGTGCATGACTTACTGATAATTGTTGGAGGTTCGGCAGGACGATCCTAAGCCTATATCCAGCGTTCCATTGAAGAAACAAAGTTAATTTGCTTTTTCTTAGGACTGGCATCATGGAAGGAGTCTATGCACAGCGGTTGTGTGGCTTTTTGGCACACCAGTCATGCAAACCTTTCTCCCTCGGTTTAACGCAGAGTTTCGGGTGAATGCAATGCGGACGGGAGTAGCAGATTGATTGTGCTACAATTAGATTTGCGTCGTTCAATGACTTTAGGCATCGATTTCGATAGCCACTTTGAACATCTCTCCGGCCGGGGTTTACAAGGAACACAACCATGAAGCAATCGATGATTCAAATCTTTTCTTGGTGCATTGGACTGAGCGTTGCAGTGATTGCAATGACAGTTCATGCAGCTGACAAGAAGCCGAATATCCTCGTGATTTGGGGGGACGATATCGGTACATGGAATATCAGCCATAACAACCGCGGAATGATGGGCTACAAGACGCCGAACATTGACCGCATCGCTAAAGAAGGAGTGGCCTTCACCGACTACTACGCGCAACAGAGCTGCACTGCAGGTCGCGCTGCATTCATCAGCGGATCCGTTCCTGTTCGCTCTGGCATGACCAAAGTCGGTCTACCTGGCGCGAAGGAAGGCTGGAAGAAAGTGGACGTGACCATGGCCACAGTCCTCAAGACTCAAGGTTATGCAACTGGACACTTCGGTAAAAATCACCAGGGCGACCTCGACGAGCATCTACCAACCATGCACGGTTTCGACGAGTTCCTTGGAAGCCTCTATCATCTCAATGCAGAAGAAGAGCCGGAAAATATGGACTACCCCAAGAATGCAGAGTTTCGAAAGAAGTATGGTCCTCGCGGAGTGCTCCACACTTGGGCTGATGGCAAAGGCGGGCAGAAGATCGAGAACACAGGTCCGTTGACCAAGAAGCGAATGGAGACTGTAGACGATGAAACCGTTGCTGCTGCTAAGGACTTCATCCAGCGCTCGGCCAAAGCCGGTACACCTTTCTTCGTTTGGTGGAATGGCAGTCGCATGCACTTCCGTACTCACGTTAAAGCCGAAAACCGTGGCAAGTCAGGACAAGACGAATACAGCGACGGCATGGTCGAGCACGATATGCACGTTGGTCAATTGCTGAAAGTCATCGATGACCTCGGCCTCGCCAACGACACCATCGTTCAGTACTCAACCGATAACGGCCCTCACTACAATACATGGCCGGACGCCGGCACAACACCGTTCCGCGGTGAGAAGAACTCGAACTGGGAGGGCGCTTACCGGGTGCCTTGCTTCATCAAATGGCCTGGACATTTCCCCGCGGGCACAACCCTCAATGGAATCGTCTCTCACGAAGACTGGTTGCCTACATTTGCAGCGGCAGCAGGCGCACCGGATATCAAGGAAAAGCTGCTCAAAGGAGTGGAACTTAATGGCCGTACTTACAAGAATTACGTGGACGGCTACAACCAGCTTGATCACCTCAGTGGCAAGTCCGACAAATCTCCCCGCAATGAGTTTTGGTATGTGAATGACGACGGCGAAATCGTTGCAGCGCGTTACCAGGACTGGAAGATTGTGTGGCTTGAAAACCGAGGTGAAGCTTTCGGCGTCTGGCGCGAGCCGTTTGTCGAACTACGAGTTCCCTTGCTCTTTAATTTGCGACGCGATCCGTTTGAAAAGGCACAGCACAACTCGAACACGTACAATGACTGGTTTCTCGACCGTCCATTCGTCATCGTTCCGGTTACAGAGTTGGCCGGCAAGTTCCTCTTAACCATGAAGGATTATCCACCAAGTGCAACGGCCGGATCGTTCAACCTGTCGAAGTTGCAGAAGCAAATCGAGAACTTATCGAAGGGCCAGTGACCTGTCGGCACCCCAAAAAACTTGGCAACCACAAATCACCTGGGCCGTATCCGTCACTAAGCGGTTGCGGCCCAGTGTTTGTTCCTTCGTAAAGTCCAAACAAGAATTGAATGAATGTCCTGTCTCTCGGCCTAGCATTAAAGCAATCAACTACGAAACGCATCAACTTTGAAGATGAAATATTCCCAAACTCTCGCAAACTCGCTCGTTTGCTCGCTGGCTTGCATTTCCAATGTCCTTCTCGCCGCCGACCAGGCGACGAATAGAAAAGCTGTTGAGATACCACCACGACTTGTACTGCAGATTACCGTGGATCAATTGCGGGGGGACCTGCCGGGGCGATATTTGAAACATATGGGCGAAGGTGGCTACCGCTACTTAATGGATCATGGCATTTGGTTTGCCGACGCGCACCATGCGCACGCCAACACGGAAACCATCGTGGGCCACACAACGCTCGCTACGGGCGCCGACCCCGCAGCGCACGGCATGATTGGAAACGTGTGGCTCGATCGTCAGACCGGGACGCTCACGTACAATATCGAAGACCCGAAGTATCGCATCCTCACTGCTGGCGGGGACGTGAATAAGGCCACAGAGATTGATCCCACTCAGAAAGTCGCATCGACGGATGGCCGTTCGCCCGCCGCCATTCTCTGTTCGACCTTCAGCGATGAACTGGCCATCCATACCGCTGGCAGAGCCAAAATCTTTGGCGTCTCAATGAAGGATCGCGGCGCAGTGTCGATGGCAGGACATGCCGGAAAGGCGTTTTGGTTTTCCAAATCGTCTGGCGAATTCGTTAGCAGTTCCTATTACTATGACCGCTATCCTGCCTGGGTAAATGCGTTCAACCAACTGAAGCTTCCGAAGAGCTATGACGGCAAATCATGGGAACTGATGCATGACAAGTCCAACTATCTGTTTGGAGATGCCGATGACAAACCGTGGGAGACCGATCTCGGTGGATACGGTCGAGTTTTCCCGCATCCATTTGGCCCGGCCACGGGTAAGTACTTCACCACGCGGCTTACGCTAAGTCCAGTCGGTGATGACCTCACACTCGCTTTCGCCAAGACACTGATCGATTTGGAACAAATGGGCAAGGATGAGATTACGGACTATTTGTCGGTCAGCTTCTCCTCAACTGACTATGTAGGACACCTTTTCAGCCCTTCCAGTTTAGAAGCTGAAGATAATCAGTTGCGCCTCGACCGTACCCTTGCGGATTTGTTCGCATATGTGGACGAGTCCATTGGACTGAAAAACGTACTCATCGTTCTGTCGGCTGATCATGGCGGTCCAGAAGCGCCCGACCACCTGAACGCGCTTGGCATACCAGCAAAATATGTATCGCCAGAGAAGTGGGACAAAGAACCCGCCATCGCGTCATTGAAGCAGCAATTTGGCCTCGGCAAGGAGCTGATCGAGGCTTATCGCCACCCATACGTTTATCTCGATCGCGATGCTATACGTGCGAAGGGGCTTGATCAAGCCGTGGTTGAAAAGGCGGTTGCGGAGGAGTTGATGAAATTGGACGGAGTGGCGCTGGCTATCTCCAGCACGGCTCTCAGGGAAGGCAATCTGCCCAACACCCGTGTGATTCAGGCGGTGCTGCGCAACTTTAACCCAGGACGATCTGGCGACATCTTTGTCGTTCATCAGCCGCACTGTTTCATCAATGACTTTGATGGCCTAACTGTGGCCTGTACCCACGGTTCACCTTGGCGGTATGACACGTTCGTCCCAGTGGTGTTCGCAGGTGGCAATCTGAAGGGACAACGCGTTTACCGCTCGATCGAGACCGTGGACATTGCTCCAACCTTAGCGGCAATCGTTGGAGCTAAACCGCCCTCCGGCTCACGCTCCGGTCCATTGCCGGAAGTCATGCAGGGTTCCGCAAAATGATCTGAATCTCTGAATCACTTACTTGCAACAAACTTCATAACCCCAATCACTACCATGAAACATCGCATCCACCAACTCATGAGACTAACATACGCGTGCATCTTCGCGTTAATCGCCATGAGCACGTCCATGAAGGCTGAAGACGGTCCGATCATAGCCATCGACATTCTACTAGAGCCCGACGCAAAGATGCTCAAGGAAAGCGACGTGAACAACGCCCGTCTGCTCAAGGTTTATCCGAATGGCTTTTCTCTGGATTCATCGCACACTCCACACATTACGATGCTCCAGTGTTTTGTGCGCACCGCAGATCTAGAAAAGTTCTACGCCGCCGAAGAAAAGGTTCTCTCTGCTGCAAACGTGAATGCCATAAAACTGGAAGCATTCAAATACTACTACGCTCCGGCCGGCGCGACGGGCGTCGCTGGTATCTGCGCCAAACCAACGCCGGAAATAATCAAGCTGCAGGCCGAGATCATTGCTGCCGCGAAGCCATTCATGGTGAAGCGAGGCCCTATCGAAGCCTTCACCGCCCCGCACGAGGATCCCGCCAACGACGTGGGCTTAATCGAATATGTGTCGACATTCGTGCCGAAGATGAGCGGCCCAAACTTCAATCCGCACGTGAGCACAGGCGTCGCGCCAAAAGAGTATCTGGACAAAATGCTTGCCGAACCGTTTGAGGACTTCATCTTCTCGCCCGCCGGTGCCGCCGTCTACCAACTAGGCCCCTTCGGTACAGCGGCGAAAAAGCTCAAGCAATTCGACCTCAAACCTTGAGTCAAAAAAACATTATGAGAAACCGTTTTTCAATGTTTGGGCTGGTAAAACTGACGGTCCGCGACTTAGCTCGTGAACGATTGAAAACCAATGATCGAGGTTGAACGCACTGGAGCAGAACATGACTTACAATTGGGCAATTACCACAGCATTAATTCTTTTGAGCACGTCCGTCTCCGCCCAGGATCCACCAGTAGCCCATCACTACTTTTCAAAAACAGCCCACGAGCCGATTGCAAAGTGGGAATACTCGGGCGCGTTGGGACCAGAGTTCTGGGGCCAACTCGATCCTTCGTATCGTCAGGCAAGCAGCGGCAAGCACCAGTCACCGATCGACATTAGCACCGAAAAGACAGCCGATGTCAAATTGTCTGAGTTGAAGTTCGATTATCGGCAAGAGTTGATTGCGTCACTTAACAACGGTCACACTATCCAACACAACAATGCCCCGGGCAGCTTCCTATTGGTCGATGGCGAAAGGTACTCGCTCGAACAATACCACGTGCATGCCCCCAGCGAACACACAATTGACGGTAAGCAATTTGATATGGAGATCCACTTCGTACACAAAAACGAATCGGGCGCGGTCGCAGTGGTGGGTGTACTCGTTCGAAGGGAGTTGGGAGCTAAATTGGAGTTCCCGCTTTATAATGACTTACCGGAAAAAGTCGGTGAGCGCGTCACGTTTGAAGGGACTCGCAACCCATCAGATTTTCTTCCACGGAAACGAGAGTACTTCAGCTACACCGGCTCGTTCACTACTCCGCCATGCACGGAGCCAGTGCGTTGGATCATTATGAAGAATCCAATCAGCGCTCCACCACAACTCATCGAACGTTTTATCTCTATCCTTAAAAAGAATAATCGACCAGTCCAGCCACTCAACGATCGGGTTGTCGAACAATCCAAATAGCCCAATCATTGATTATATTGAGAAACAATTGCTTGAAATCCTTTTTGATCGTTGAACGCAATCTACTTTTTTGTCGATCGCGATGCAGAATGGCTGGTTGCTGCAAGAAGATCCGGCGCAGGTCGAATGCCTTGTCTACAGAAGGCTGTCAAGTCATCAGAATTAGGGCGCTCCAAGTCGCTCCGGTACCCCAAACGGCACGCAAACCAGTGTGACCCGGATTAAGAAAAAGCTGATGCGATTGGTAAATGGTCTGCGTATATGCCGCGAATGCGAGATTGACTTGCAGGTCAGCAGGAACGCAGTGATTCGAACACTGTCCATCGGCTTTGGAGGCCGAGTCCGCTCCCAGGCGAACATTCCTGTATGGCAGAAGCTCAGCGAACTGAGCTTCTGCGGTTGTTAATCTTCGAGCTCTACTATCCAGTAGGCCTCGCTAATGAACTTGGACCAGCTTTTCACGCGATTCATTCGATCGGCGTAGATCGGCTTCCAAGCTGGGCGCACTGGCTCCTTGCGAAGCCACATATGCGCTTGAGCCGGAGTTCGGTCAGCCTTCTTCGAATTGCAATCGATACAAGCCAATACGCAGTTAGTCCAACTCGACAGACCACCTTGGGCACGCGGAACTACGTGGTCAATCGTGAGTTCTTCGCTGCCAGGCTGCTTTCCACAGTATTGGCA
>CAIOHR010000397.1 GCA_903858115.1 uncultured Pirellula sp.
CTTGTCCTTTCGTTTCGGACAAATCATGAGCCAACGACGAGCGACTTCGCGATCGTCCCAAGTGTCGACGACATCGGGTCTGGATCGCAGAACCAAGTGGATGTGATTAGACATGACGGCTAGTGTGATTAGATCTATAGAAAACGCAGCCGCTTGGACTTTGAGTTGGTCTTCGACCCAATTTTTCCGGTGATCGAAGTTCTTTTGGGTGAATGGGTCATCGCCGAGCAGGAAGCAACGGCGGCAAACTCTTGCGCATAGATGAAGGACCGCGATTTCGCGTGGATTGAAGATTTCGGCTCGAATGATGCGTGCCATGGCAAGTCTCCTGGGCAAAGGAACTGGTAACCAAACCATCAACTGACGCTGATATTTGAGCAGATTCCAACCCGTCAAACATCCCCTCCAACGGCGGGTGAAACAGCAAAAAGCTGTGTCCCTAGCATCTGCCCTTGCCATGGCAAGTCTCCTGGGCAAAGGAACTGGTAACCAAACCATCAACTGACGTTGGTATTTGAGCAGATTCCAACCCGCCAAACAGCCCCTCCAACGGCGGGTGAAACAGCAAAAAGCTGTGTCCCTAGCATCTTCCTCCACTAGCATCTTCCTCAGAGGAAAGGTCACGGGAAAGGTCACTACTGGCCGATTGAGGGCGACGATCGCCCAGATGCAAATAGCACAACCCAGCGGAAGAAACAGTACTACAGATAGTGTTGCCCCCAGGTAACATAGTCCACGAGATTCGATTCGCTTCAGTTGTATTCCGCACCAAATAAGTAATGGTGCAAGAAGAAACGTAAACATAACGATGTTCTGAGGTGAAGCAAGATCGGGCAGGCCACGCGAATATACGTCGACCGCAATTGCTATCGCGAAAACACTCGACAGTATAGCCCCCTGAACAATCATCAATACACCAGGCCACCAGGTGACTTTCTTTGCTTCGACTAGTACCCCGTAGGGTAGCGCGGAATCGATTTGAGTCGATGGCTGCGAGTAAGGATTGCTGTCAATCATGACTGTCAGGACGAACGCCTGGGATCAGATGGCGTGAGTAAGTTGCAAATGCAATGACCAAAAACGGTCGACCGAACGCGCATCTGCATCCCTTTGTTAGTCTATCTACGGCTTGCATCTAGCTTGGTTCGAACTCGAATTGGCCGTTTCTGTGGTCAGCACCAAGAATATTAACGACGCATGTTCCTATGAGCTGAAACGTCGCTTCGCAATGGTTGGCCGAAATCTTGCTTTGATCCTGAAGGGATCGCAAATGGTAGCCGGGGGTTTGACCGCTAGGGCACACCCCCGGTCTCGTTCGCATGCGATGTTTTCGATCCCGGAGGAGATCGCAGATTGCGTCTGCTGTCTGCTGTCTGCTGTGATCCCTTCAGGATCAATAATATAGCCTTCGACAATATCCGGGGGTGTCGCTTCGCTCAACCCCCGGCTACCTTCTATAACCCCTACCGGGGTAATGAGGCGATGATGCGCGACAATGAGGTTGTCGATCTCTCGAGAAATGCTTGGGGCGGGTGATCGATCGAGGAACCACCGATTGGATTGTTAGCAATCGTTCCATCGAAAAAAATAAGGACAGCGGCGGGTGAAACAACAAAAAGCTGTGTCCCTCCACCCGCCTCCACCTCCACCCGCCTCCAGAGTGCTGTCGCACCGGAACCGTGATAGTTATTGGGTTTCTTACAATGCAGGATCGTTTAAACCGGCTTGTGCGAAGCCTCTCGCTCGCAACAAGCATGAGTCACATCGACCGCATGGCTTGCCTTCTGGGGTGGGGTCGTAACATGAAATGGTCAGCGAATAGTCGACCCCCAATTCGATTCCTTTGCGAATGATTTCTCCTTTGCTCATGTGAATCAGTGGAGCGTGAATCGTAAGCTTCTCACCCGAGACACCTCGTTTGGTCGCCAAGTTGGCCATCGTTGCATACGCCTGGATGTACTCCGGTCTGCAATCTGGATATCCACTATAGTCCAGGGCATTGACGCCGATGAAGATATCGTTCGAGTCGAGCACTTCTGCCCAAGCCAACGCATAGGATAGAAAAACCGTGTTTCTTGCAGGCACATAGGTTAGTGGGATGTCAGAACCGATTTCATCTGCCGTATCATGCTTGGGTACATCGATTGCCATATCGGTAAGCGCGCTCCCGCCGAGCTTGGCTAGATCGATGTCGATGATTGCATGCTTCTGTATGCCGAAGTGTTTGGCCACCGCGGCCGCTCGCGTCAGTTCGATACTGTGCCGTTGCCCGTATCGAAAGCTGATCGCGTGAATCGAGTATCCACTCTGCCGAGCGATCGCTACGCATGTCGCCGAATCCAGCCCTCCACTGAGAAGGACGACTGCTGGCGCGGAAACGTTTTTCATGCATTAGGACCTTTGGATTTGGGATGTTCTGAGGTTCAGGATGTTCTTTGTGGAGGTTGTCCGTATACTAGGCGTCATGTCAATCATACAAATCGATCATCTCGTTAAATCGTATCGCGTCTACCAAAAGAAAGAAGGTCTTCGCGAGGCATTACGTGGCCTGTTTCATCGCGAATACATGACCGTCGAAGCTGTTCGCGATGTCTCCCTGAAAGTCGAAGCGGGTGAGTTTGTCGCATTCCTCGGACCGAATGGAGCCGGGAAAACCACTACCCTTAAATTGCTGTCAGGGGTCATCTATCCAACGTCGGGTTCCGCGACTGTCATGGGGTATGTCCCATGGAAAAGGGAGCTGCAATACCGTAGCCGCTTTGCCCTCGTAATGGGGCAAAAGAATCAACTTTGGTGGGATTTACCCGCGCAAGAATCTTTCCGATTGCACCAACAGATCTACCGAATCGCCCCGTCGGACTTCAACAAGACTCTAGTCGAGCTTACCAGTTTATTGGGAGTGGGATCGCTGCTTGGAAGACCGGTTCGGGAACTGTCGCTCGGTGAACGGATGAAAATGGAGTTGATCGCGGCGTTGCTGCACAA
>CAIOHR010000398.1 GCA_903858115.1 uncultured Pirellula sp.
TACAGCACCGCTCCAAGAACCCATGTTGTAGGCATGGGTGAACGTAGTGCCACGCTTGACCAAGCGATCAAGATTGGGAGTCTCTATATCCGTGTGGCCCAACGCCGAAATCGCTTCGTAGGTGAAATCGTCGGCGAACAGAAACAATACGTTCGGCTTGTCCGCTGAGTAGCCTATAGATGGGGAAAGACAACATGCGATGCAGGCCACGGTGCACGTCAACAGCCGAAACGTCTTGGAAAGAAGGTGGTTCATTATGCAGGTACATGCTGTAAAAGTTGTGGGAAAAACACAATGGCCTGACGAGTAAGAGCACTCGCCAGACCATCTTTCATCATAGGCAACGACCTGAATCAATGGGCAATCGCCGATCGACCGAAAACTCGACTGGCCGCCAATCGCAATTGGTTCGTTTCAGGTTGCCAGTTTCGTTAGTTGTCCAAACTCGCAACCTGTCCGTCGTTTCGACTGGACAATCGTTGAAAGACTCCTATGGCAGCCCAATTGATGGCCGGCACATAAACGGATTCAGTGTGCTGAATCGATTCGGAAATGAAATGTACGGAGCCGTCGCCCAACACAAAATTTGCTCCTCCTGTGTGCTTGCTGCTAAAACTATTCCTCTTAACGTTTGCGTCTGCAAGACGCGGCGGGTTGGTGCGAAACTGGGCGACTCGCATGATAGACTCAGGAGCGTCAGCGCGGCCATCGCTTCCCGTTGAAAAACGACCGAACCAATTTGGATCCCACAAGAACGAGGCGCTTGTTCCTGTTCCATAGTGAATGGTTTCGCCGGCCATGAGAGTATTGGACGTGCCGTCAGTGATACTGCTCATATTAAGATAACTATCCTCGCCCAAAATTCCATTTCTTCGATCATCCGCTTGGTCGTAGTAGGCGCTCGCAACGAAAGATCCGGCAACTGCAACGTAATTGGTTGTCGTCATTCCTGGGGCTGTGATACTAAACGGATTGGCAGCTGTTCCCATCGTAATGTAATCCTCTTGTGTTGCGGATGGGCACCGAGCCGTGGGTATCCGCACGGACATCAGATTGCGGTTTGGTGCCTCGGGAATTCGATTCGCAAATACCAACTGGTTATAAACCGAACTTTGCTCAATGTAGGGAAGGATCGCCGTCGTCCATGCCCAACCATTTCCCCGCAGTGGACGATTGCCTCGTCCTGCAACGACTCCTGCTGGCGTTTTCCAATTTCCGCCTGCAGGGAATCTGCGATTAGCATCGTGATAGTTATGAAGCGCCAGTCCCATTTGCTTCAAGTTGTTCGTGCACTGCATACGTCTTGCGGCTTCGCGTGCAGCCTGAACTGCCGGCAACAACAGCCCAACAAGAATGCCGATGATGGCAATCACCACCAGCAACTCAACCAACGTAAAAGCATTTTTTTTGTTCATGGACCGAGCCCTCAAAATGGAATGTAAAACTATTCGACAGTCGTTTGCTTGACTTTGCCTGCGCTCGACAGCAATTCAAAGTCAAAGCGATTTGCCTTCTTCTCAACGGTTTTTCGCAACGTCGAAGAGACGTTGTATACAGATGGAACGGTCTCTTTCTTTCCCTGGTCACCGCCAACGCCGACATCGCCGGTCGAAATCCGGACCAGATTCTCACCGATCCAAGCCCCTTTTTCACTATCGGAAAACATCATCACGTAATTCCCGGACGAGTCGGTTCGACCGTAAGAAGTGGTTCCAGCCGAAGTCGGAGAAAAAACCACGGCAGCATCGGCCAATGGTTGGCCATCTAGCGTGATCTTGCCAGTTACCGACGCCAGATCGTTGTTGCTACCGCATCCGACGATTGCTCCAAACGAGAGCAACGAGACCAAGCAAACGAGCGAATACAATTTTTTAGATTGGTGGATCATCGAAAGTTGAGGCATGGAGGGTGCGCGGATTTCGAAACTAATGTGGCGTGGACAATCGTCAATAATGCATCACGGATGCCTTATCGCCCCTTAAATATGACTGGTTTGCTAGTTCCGTCAATGACAGAACCCGTTGCCGGGAGTATATCGCGACAAATGGCCAGAGGTCTCTATCGACTAGCTGAGATGGCTGGGGTTGTATTCGATGTTTTGCTCGTCGCTTTGCTCGCGTCAAGTTGATTCGCACGCTGGTTTTCGAGGTAAGACCGTATCTTCCAATGACCGCGTCTCGGTTGATGTTGATGTTCGGTAATTGCTTGGAATCATATTGATTGCGATGCATGGAGTCGTCACCAATCGGGGATGGGGAGTTGGTGTCGCAAGAGGGCTGGATACTCCGGACAGATAGTGACCCTCGTCACACTATCGGGCAACTGATAAACGATTTCGATCGGAACCTTGCGATCGAAATCGAACCATGATTGAAAGATCCCTTCTTGCCGCTTCTTCGTCCGAACGTTCTTTAAAAAGTACTCGCTCCAGTTCTCAAGCGTTGTCCAATTCACCGCATACAACGCGGATTTAGATACAATGCGGATTTAGCCCGGAGGGCGGCAAATCTATGCCGGAGGTGTCAACCTCCGGACCATGTGAGGCTGCATCTTCAAGCCCGGAGGGCGACA
>CAIOHR010000399.1 GCA_903858115.1 uncultured Pirellula sp.
ATAGATCGAATTCGAAGCGTCGATTCGAAGTTAACATCCGCCGCTGAGCGTCGCTTCGGTTCGATTCGCAAAGCGGTTGAGGTCGCACAGTCACAGGTAACCGCGAAGGAGGCGAGGAAAGCACAATGATACGAGAGACCATCATCCGCAAGATTGTGGAAATAGACGTCGCTGGCGGTAGCTTGCTAGAGGAGAGCATCCAAGCTTCCGACGAACTACTTCACGCATCCGCCGTGAATGAGTTTGGATCCTGGGAGACGGCGCTTCAATACGCGGGCGTCAGTGCCCACGACGTTGGGCGGTGTCGCGACTTGACGCCGGAGCGGATCAAATTCCGACTTCGGCGACTTTGTGCAACCGGCTACGACCTAGGGGCCATGGTGAACCGCAGTCGCGATCGGGCTCTTTACGACGCAACGATTCGCCATTTTGGTAGTTGGCGTGAGGCTCTAACCGAAGCCGGCATCAATCTGGCAAACGTCACACGACACAAGCCAAAGAACCTTGACCGCGATGCCATGTTGCTGTGGATACGCAATCGCAAAGAGGCTGGTCAGTCGATCACCTTCAGCGAAGTCTGCTTTGAGAATCGAGACTACGCGCTCGCCATCAAACGCGAGTTCCACAGTTGGGCCAGAGCCCTTCAAGCGGCGTTCCCTTCTGAGACCGATCAGTAAACCAAACTCACACTAACCAAGGATTCATCAAAATGAGAAACAACTCTGTAGTCACAGTACTGGGCCAACGTTCGCCGTCAGCAAGGGCTGTCGCTTACTTTCGAAGCTCATCGCAAGTAGATCACGAGTACGCAATCTTGAGTCAACAAGATCAAGTCCGTTGCTGGGCAAGAGAACGTGGCATCGAAATCATCCATGAGTTCTGCGACATCGGTCCTTCAAGTCCAGATACCCAAGAACACCCCGCCTTAACAGAAATGATTAACGATTGGATAATGCCACGATCAGATTTCGAGTTGGTACTCTGCTTCGACGCCAGCCGTTGGGGTAGATGCGTAAGCGGCGAGTTTGCGGAACAGCCATCCGAGGTTGTGCATCAACACAAGAAGAGGTTGATCTACACTTCAACCAACGAGCCGCAATCACGGTAATCAGCGGTTAAGGTTGAAGACTCTTTTCCGAACGGCCAACGACGTTGGCCCGTGTCGCGTTTTCTTCTTCGGCCGTGCTAAACTCCAACTTCGGCAACTTAACGCGACACGCTACGACCTAGGGACCAAAAACCGAAGCCACGAACAATTCTTCATTGCCTACTCAAGCTTAGAATGCGTACCGTTCCAGATTAGGAACAAAGTAACTGCATGAAACGCGGCAATACAAAGGTTACTGATAACCACTCGGTTTGTGAGCTTCCCAACGGTTAACGGCGTGAGCACTTTGTATATCACCTGTACTAGCAAGAGTGCGGCGGTCGGTTTCGGATCATGCAAAACAAGTAGAATCAACGAAACTGAACCGATTGCGATATACACTGCAAGCAGAATTCCTCGCGCCGGCGTGGCATCGCCGTAAACATCAACCGCCCATTTTGCATTCGCCAAAAGTCCACCGCACACCGGAACAAGAACCGCAATGTTGAGCAAGAGAGACAGAGTTATCATCAAATCCATGGAAGCTTCGGTGTCCTGGTTCTAAACGGGTATATCAGGGTAATTTACTTCAGACGAATCAAGATCGCCGTTACTGAGAGGTAAACCATGGTCTTGCGTTTCATTCGTTTTGCCTACAAGCACACGTACCAATATGCGGTCCAAAAATCGGATCGCGTCCAGGGTTACTGTAGTGATTCGACTAGCGGCTAGTCTTTCCAAACATGCCACTGAAGTTTGGTTTCGTCCCGTCCACCGTTCGCATAGTAAACGGCCATGCGAATTACATAGAGATAGTTTTTGCTGGTTTTATGGTCGACCATTTCGTTCGCACGACAGAGGTCGAGAAACAGTTGGTCCGCGTTTTGATCGGCCAAGTCACTTATCGAATGAATGTTGATACGGGCAAAGTCCTTGACGAATGTTTTGCCGATACCGGGTATCTCCAATAAGTTCGATTTCGTCATGAATGCCTCAAATCGCTACTATCTCAAAAACAATACTGCGACATATTCCTCGGACCACGGGCCTCCCGATTTTACAATCCCACGCACAACCTTGAAGCCGCTAATGATGGTCGATCCAACGCCCTCTTTCGCCAATCGCGGCAACGAAGCGTTTTGATTGTGATCGCTGTTCCGGCACCACTGGCAAAGCAGGATGTAATCGAGGCATTTCCTTCACCGATCGACTACGACGTTCGCCCGTGTTGCGACTTCTCACCGTTGGCGTATCGATCGGCAATCCCAGCAAACACGTGCAGGACGCCACAAACTGGGGCCAAGTTCCGCCCGGTCTGCAACCATCCGTCGACGGCTCTAGGATCGGTAGGTCTCTCAACGTCAGTTTGGATCGATTTCGGGGTGATTCGTCCGGATTTACCAGCGAAATCGCCTTTACTGCGGAGTAAATTTAGGCGTTTGGGTAAATTCGTGTTGCTGAACTTTACTGTAAATGCCATATTTACTCGGTAGTAAATTTGCCTTTTCGAGTGAATCCATGACGTCATCCCCGCCACAATTTGATCGCTTGCTTTCGCAGATACTTGCGGAGCTCGGGGAATTCCAGGTTTTGCTGTTGCCGGGTGGAAGTGATCCGGAAGGCGACGTTCGTGTGGTTGGGCCGGCTGGAGCGGACTTTCGGCTCGAAGTCAAAGAGTACAAGCGAATCACGCCGGCAACCGCTGAGTCGGCTTGTTTGATGCTGAATCGACAAGGACAAGCCTCAGGCTCGCAGCCAGTACTCTTCGCCTCCGTGGTATCTGATCGGACTTCTGAGATTGCGATCAAGCATGGAGTGTCCTGGATGGACTACGCCGGAAACTGCCGTCTGGTGTTTCCTGCATATGGAATCTACGTGCGTCGAAGCGGCATTGAGAATCCGTTTGGCAAGCAACTGCCAAGAGTACTGAACGTCTTTTCTTCCAAGTCCAGTCGAGTGGTGCGTGCAATGTTGCAGGAACCGCTGCGTGGCTGGCAGCTAAATGAATTGGCCGCTCACCCGGACGTTCGTGTGAGCCCCGGGTTGATGTCTCGCATCAAGCGTTCGCTTATCGAGGGCGGTTATGCGGTGATGCAAGAGGGACATATTCGCTTGAAGAGGCCTGATGATTTGTTGGGCGATTGGGTGAATCACTACCGAAACCACAAGCCGCGAGAATACAG
>CAIOHR010000400.1 GCA_903858115.1 uncultured Pirellula sp.
GCCGGCAATCGCGGTCGCTTGCCGTTTTCTTCCACCGCGGTGATAGTCGGGGAGAGGGCGGAAGCGATATCTACTGGTTAAGTAACGTGGACGGCGATGGGAACCCTAACACACTTCTTGCAGAGGTATTAGGAACCATCTCAAAGCCCGGCGTGCTCTGTACGGATGGCTCGATCCGATGGTCGCAATACCTTTCGAGTACATCTAACGATGCGATGCAAGTCTTGCTCGAGCCATGGATAAGCCGCTTTCAAAAGCAGCACAGTCCCTTTTGCTTGCCGCGAGTTAACGCCTCGTCCCAGCAGACAACGTGGTACGTACTCTGTACTAATTCACGACAGGCCCGGTCGGTTCGAGAGACGCTGCAAGCATTCATTGGGCCCACCTACGCAAACTTCAACGGCGAATTCGCTAAACTATCGCCTACTGATCCCATTGAACAACTTTGTGAACATCATTTCGGCTCGCTTGTGTTTCGACTGCCAATTTTCGATGCAAACGCCCGGCCACGAGTTAACTCACTGCTGAGCAGGATGATGGAATTTCGCGATCGTGATTCGTCCCGCTTGCTCGGCACAATTAAACCGATTGGTCGATTGTTCCGCGATGTAGACATGGCAATCATCGCTGGAAACGAAGATTCCGCCAATCGAATCTACACAGAGATTCGAAGCAGAGGGCGACTTAGCGCGACGAATCTGGCATTCCTGCAGGTTCACATCCTCGCGGCATTCAATCACTGGGCTGAAATCCTGAACATGCCCAGCCTGAACGACCTGTTGCAGGTTCGTAGGCCAAAACGCGTCTCAGAACACCTTGCCACGGCCACATACCAACAATTCTTCCTCCAGTATGAAGAGTTGAATGACGCTCGAGGGGCGATCGCCAGTTTTCAAAGTATCGGGGAGCGATATCAAGGACTTGTGCGATCCACCGAATGCCTGCAATCGGTCGACGCCATCAAATTTGCAGTTCTTGCCGCGACGGCAGCAACGCCTCCGAATAGGCAGTTGGCAGAGCGATTGATCAAAAGCCAGGTATTTGAGGAAGATCGGCCTTGGTGCGAAGCACTTCTCTCGAAATTGGAAGCGCCGAGAAGAAATGATGCAGTTGCGGAGTCGGTCGCTACCTTCGACCTTGCGGAGATGCGGTACAGCGAGGGCAACTTTGACGAAGCGTTCGCCTTGTACCTTGAAGAATCTCCGACTTATCGCGCCGTATGCCGAGTGCTTGAGACAGCGGTCGAGATTGATACAAGCACCGCCGCGAAGAACGCGATCCAGTTTCTTGAGTCTGCATCTGATGATATTCGAGGTAAAATACTTGGCCGGCGAGTTTGCACTAATCAGATTGAAACACTCACCAGCATCCTCGGGCAATCAGTCGCTGGCGATCCGCAACCCATCGGGTCACTCACTGAATGGTTTCAGTGCGTAGACAATGGCAACAATTCAGCCAACTTGAACCAAGTTCTGGACTACGGCCTTCGTGCCTGGTTACTCCCTCAGCAGTTCGTCAACGTTTTGATCAGGTGCTCATTGATCGCCTTAAGAAAGTCGGGCCGCTCCACGCGCCCCAGCCCGAAGGCGTTCCATTCAACTTCAACACCGATCGCC
>CAIOHR010000401.1 GCA_903858115.1 uncultured Pirellula sp.
AGCGAACAACGATCGTTTCCGCAGTCGGCACCTAGGACACGGACGAAGAAAAATGTAGGCCCAAAAAAAATCATCAAACAGTGGCGACCGTCACTTGCAAACCCAGGACTTCATAGTCGGCGATGATGACCGAGTGCGAGGAGTTATCGTGGCGACGCTAGCGCGCCGTTATCGAGCACTTCGGTCCATCATTTGGTTCGTCAGTATTGTTTAGTGTTGAAATGTTGGTTTTGGACCATCCTGCAGGTACTCGATTGGAATGGTACATACTATCGGGCGACCATTCTGATCGATAGTGCCAAACCAAACCCCAACATGGTCGTCAGGAACCTCAGAACCGTTCGGCAAATATATCACAGTCCCAACGCCGCTACCATCCAGAAATACGAACTGTCCGACTTCGAAGCTCATTGTCCTTGTCGCATTCCAGATGTCAGCATCATCACGAAACAAAACAGGGCGACTACCGCAAAAATAGTCGTCGCAAACGGGATAGTTGAGACCGCATATGCGTTATTCAGAGCAGATCGAGTCGACACACGGAATACCCACCGATTGTTCGATAACATCACCCAGCCTGGACGCAACATGATGCCTAGGACGGAAATCAAGATCAGAATCGAGTAAGTGATGTACATCGCCACAGCGGATCCTGGCATGACGAACATATAGTATGCGGAATTTACCATATTCCGCCGCAGGGTACCTCGGGGGACCGCTGGCGGAGAGATTGCGGTTTCTCACCGAAAGCGTAGCGAATGACACAGGAGTTTTCAATCAAATCAACTCATTTTCCCCCTGCTACCTTCCGAGCCGCGGACATGATATGTTGAATTTCGGTTTTCCGGGATATGTTGAATTTTGGGTTTCCAGGATATGTGGAGTCGAATCATGCCGGAATCGGACCCCTTAAGCACGTTCAAAGGTTCGCCCCTGATGAGACAGGTGTGACTTATGCGCGCCACCCATGCATCGTTTCGCTATCGAACAGGTGACGGGATAGACAGATGGCAACCAACGCCAATCGGGCCAGGGCTTTGACTTCCCAAGAGCCTACGAGCGTGTGATAGCTTGCTTCGGCCTATTCTCACCGGCCCCAGTACTTCAAAACATCACGCACCTAGTTCGCATCCTAACCCTTCCACCAACTTGGATCGGTGCCAGTTCGGAATATTCAATACCCCAATGTTTTCGCGACTCGCGCGACTCGAAAAACGACTCGATTTGGGGTGGGCGACGCGAAGCAACATTTTTTACCTATTGGCGAGCCCGAAAAAATCGCCACCACATAGTAGATGAACCACGTGGGAGCGGCACTAGCCAAACCAACCAGCAGCAGCCACCAACCAACTGGACACCAAGCAGGTCCAGCAGCCACTACCATATGCCGCGCAGTTTTCTTCAGACCGCACGAGGCAATGTTCACACCCCAGGCATCAGGCAGCAGGCATATACGATGCCCCAAAAACCGCTGACAATCTGTCAGCTGGTGGCAACGTTGCCAGTGTCCATCAGGGGGGTGGTAACGTTCCACTTTGGCGCCGGAAAGCGTCAGCATGAGGTCGCTGGCGTGGCCAAGGTGATCCTGGATGGGGCGAGGGAAAAAAAGCGTATCGATTTTGAGCGGTAGTGCTTGGAATGCTACAATCTCATGGCGTTTCAGGAAGTTCGACTGCGCCACCGAATCAGGATCTAGCAACACATGCCAGGTCAGATATCGATATTTTTGTCATCCTTGGTGATTTTCGGGATGATCCAACTGGATTGTCAGGTACTCGCACAACCCCCCAAGGAGATCACCAACAGTCTCGGGATGAAACTGGTGTTGATACCCAAGGGGACGTTTCAGATGGGCTCACCCATCGAGGAAGATGGAGCTGGCGACGATAAAGCGCAGCACCAGGTCACTATCAGCAAAGACTATTACCTTGGCGTGTATGAGGTCACGCAGGCACTGTACGAGAAGGTGGTGGGATCCAACCCGAGTTACTTCCAGAAGCGAGTCATCCACAAGGGCGACAGTTCGATGTATCCGGTCGAATATGTCTCGTGGGAACATGCTGTGGAGTTCTGCAAGAAGCTTTCGGACTTGCCCGAGGAGAAGAAAGCAGGTCGTGTGTATCGCTTGCCGACAGACGCAGAATGGGAATACGCTTGCCGGGCAGGGAGTAAGTCGGCGTATAGTTTTGGAGAGAGTTCAAAATCACTAGGCGACTATGCTTGGTTTGACGGCAACAGCAACAATCAGACGCACCCTGTCGGTGAGAAGAAGGCAAACGCTTGGGGCCTATACGATATGCACGGGAACGTCTGGGAGTGGTGCAGCGACTGGTACGGTGATTATCCCAAAGGTGCAGTCAGCGATCCTGTTGGACCACGTGAGGGCTCGTTCCGCGTGATCCGTGGCGGCTGTTGGGGCATCGGGGCCGCGAGTTGTCGGTCGGCGTTCCGGCGCAGGGGCAAGCCGTCGGACTGCGACTACTACTTCGGCTTCCGCGTTGCCCTGAGTTTTTCCGGAATCCCCAAAAAGTAAGAGGCGGGTTAGGGTCGGATGGCGTACTGTCTTCAGGTCAGTGGGGTGGCAACGTTGCCACTTGGATGCCAGAAAAAACGCCAACATATAATGATATCCAGCATGCAGGCAGAGATGACATACCATGGGCAGGCAAGCAGACATGCCAATCACATCCCACAGACTGCTGACATCATGTCAGTGACGACTCGCACTACGCAATCGAGGCAGATTCGCTGTAGACTCGGCAAGTGACTGGTTGCCAATATCGTCTGCACAGTTGCGGTACTGACCATACTCCTGGATCCAGTAGGGAACGTCGAGGTAAACCAGTTCTACGTCCCTACACGGTGGTGCTTCAAGCGACACAGTAGCCTGCATCATCCACATGTCATCACTGTGTATGACGTGGGAAGGTTCGAAGAACGTGTATTCATCGTCAGCCAACTCGTGGAGGTACGCAGCTCAAGGATGTTGCCTACGGTAGCAAACCAACAACAATTCAGATCGCCAATTGGATGAGGCAAGTTGCGGAGGCTTTGGAAGTAGCCCACAAAAACGGTCTGGTTCATCGGGATCTCAAGCCGAGCAACATCATTATCAACAAAGATCAGCAAGCGATGGTCTCTGATTTCGGGATTGCTTTCCATGCCGATGATCTTGACCAGATCGAATTCACCCGTAGCAAGCTGCACGTCATCCTTACTGACCGAGCCTATATCGGAGAGATCCGTTACCACGGTCAGTGGCATCCCGGCACCCATGAACCGTTGGTTGACCGCAAACTCTGGGACCGTGTGCAGACCATGCTGAACCAAAAGGTCTACAAGTCACACCAGATGACCTACGCCAGCGAACTGATCACCTGTTCCCACTGCGGGTCTCCGGTCACAAGGGAGCGGAAATTCAAGAACACCAAGAGCGGCGTTCGTGAATACGTTTACTACCGATGCACAAAGTATCACAAGGGCGATCACCCTCGAATCCGCCTGACCGAAAACCAACTCGACTCCCAGATGCTGGAGATTTTCGATTCCCTGCGAGTTCAGGATGATGAGTTTCGCAATCTATTTCGGGAACAGCTTCGGGAGGCAACGAACTGGGACGAGCGTTGCTCAGCGGCAAGGGCGAAGGAGCTTCAAGAAGAACTGGTGCGAGTTCGTGACCAGCAAAACCGATTGCTGAACCTGAGGATGCTGGAAGAGATCGATGCTGCTACGTACGCTTTCAAGAGTCGTGAGCTTCGAGATCGGGAAGCCGAATTGAAGCTCGAAATCGACACGGCTGATCGTGGAAGGCACGAAATCATCGATCTTGCGATCAAAGCGTTTGAACTTTCGCAAAGCCTGAGAGAGCAATGGGTTACGGCGGACTATGCCGCAAAATGAAGAATCCTCGAAATCCTTTGTTTGAACTGCTCGCTGGTTGACGTAAGTCTAAGCGTATCAATAAGAAAGCCCTTTGACCTGTTGGCCAAAGGGCTCATTTTGAAAGATAGTCGGGGTGATAGGATTCGAACCTACGACCCTCTGGTCCCAAACCAGATGCGCTAGCCAGACTGCGCTACACCCCGGAAAGATCATTGTTTACACAAACCTCGCGGATTCCGCTAGGGCATTCTCGTACTTCC
>CAIOHR010000402.1 GCA_903858115.1 uncultured Pirellula sp.
CTCCGTTCAGTGATTTGTTTAGACCTTCTAGGCATAGTAAGGCATTGCTGGCGAAGCCAAGAACCCGATCAGAACGCAGGGCAAAACCCCTCACCCTCAGCCCCTCTCCCCTAAAAGGGGCGAGGGGAGCAAAATCAAAAAGATGTGGGTAAAGATGAGGGTTGGCACCCCAGGCTATTGCATGCCACGCCTCCGGCGTTCTGAACGGTGCCTGCCTTCCAAGCGTATACTCGACGCTGCGACTCGCGTTAAGATGACAGACTTTTGTTGGCGTTTCTCTCCCTCTCAATCTTCGCCTTCGCCCATGCGGCTGTTTCTGCAACAACGAGCGATGGACTGTTGAGATGCTGCTCGATCACTGGTAGCAAATCTATTCGATGGGTGTTGGCTGCTGCGATCATTGCGTTGCGTTGCATACCGACTAACTTCGTGCGCCAAAACGGTGTCTTGCGATAGAGCCGTCGAAACTCATCTTCGCCTATCTCGAGCCAATGCTTTAGCGACGTTTTTCGATCGAGGTCGATCGAAAGAAGTGGCTGCAAGACATCCGCTGGTCGCTTGCGATTCCAAGGGCAAACGATTTGGCAAACGTCACAACCAAAGATCCAGTCTTCCATTTGGTCACGCAGTTCGTGAGCGATCTCGCCTCGATGCTCAATCGTCAAGTAGCTAATACACTTGGACGCGTTCAGGACGTGGGGACTCGCGAATGCTTCCGTCGGGCAAGCATCGAGGCATGCCGTGCACGAACCACAATGATCTGTGGTGGGTGTATCTGTAGAAGGTAGATCAAGGTCCGTCAAAAGTGCAGCTAGGAAAAAATAGCTTCCTAACTCTCTGTTCAGTAACAACGTATTCTTACCGACCCAACCAAGACCAGCCAATTGCGCGAAGTCCCGTTCTAAAAGTGGAACGGTATCGACAACGCCACGCCAACGTGACCCAGGAACAAGTTGCTTTGCATCGTCTGTCAAACGTCGGAGTTTTTCCCAGATCAGTTCGTGGTAGTCGATCTCCCCACATGCATACGCTCCGATTTGGGACTCCAACTTAGGTGCATCGCATTGCTGTAATCGATCGTGTGGTTGAGCCTCCATCTTGCGAGAATGCGTTCGTGGATTTCGATCGTAAGGCATGGCGAGCATCACAACACTCCGGCATCCCTCCAGGACGGAATCAGGATGTTCGTAGGCTTGTTTCCGCGTTTCCAGATAGCCCATCGTGCCGTGGAATTGCAACGATAACCATTCGCAAAAATCCTCGTAGCCGGGTGCGCGTTGCGCTGGGACTATTCCGACTCGAGCAAAGCCCTCTTCCGCTGCTTTGAGTCGCAATGTATCAGCCACATGCTTCATTGATGAAGCGTGCACGTTCCGCCCTCGTCACAGTTACGACCTGCGATCTTGTAACGACGCTTGGCAATTTGTTTGTACAGATATCGCCAGAGCGGCATACTGAAGGGAAGATGCAACATGGGCATGATAGGCCATAGCAAGGGCAAGCGTTTCGATAAATATCGAATCGCATCAGCCCCACCGAATTTTTCTCCCGACGGGGAAACGACCCACATTTGGTCCATCAACTGCTCGAAGCTCAAGTCTGAATACAGCTCCCCCACGCTCGGGTCGTGAAGCGAGAGGAACCGCAATCGATCCTTGCCGTCAAATCGTCGAAGGTTGTCGATCTGACGTCGACAGAAATTACACTGTCCATCAAAAAGAACGACGTCTTGAGAAGGGTTGATAGCAATGATCCCAGAACGAGAAATAAAAAACGGAGAGTGCACACCGGAATTGTCGCACCAACAGGGGCATCCTGTAAACTTTCGATGACTCCTGTACTATTATACACCCGTTGCCGAACTGTGAATTCAACTAGAGTTGTAACGCAGCTTGTTTCTTGCGGAGCCCTTGGAGCGAATCGAGACAATTGGCACGCGCGATTTCCCTGATTTTGACGATTCCCCTGGCTGTAACGATCTATGCGACTACCTATTGTCACGCTTTCGACGCAGGAGAGATGGAGTTGCCATCAATGCGGAATCTGCTGCCGCGGAAGCCTTGTCCCATTAGACGACGCTGATTTGCAACGTTTGGCTGGGCAGAAATGGGAGGAGCATCCGGATTTCAAGGGTATCGCAGTTACAACCAAGCTGTCTCTCGGGTCGAATCGAGATCGTCTGGCGCATCGCGACGATGGTAGCTGTGTCTTTCTCCAAGAGGATGGATTGTGCCGTATTCACGCTGAGCTAGGGTTCGATGCCAAACCGAAGATATGCCGAATCTTTCCGTTGCAATTGATACCAAGAGACAAAGACATCGCCCTCACGATTCGGCGTGCCTGTCCATCGGCGGCTGCAGACCTAGGAGCATCGGTCGACGATCACCTGCCTTGGATGAAGAAGATAGCAGAGGAAGGAACGTTATTCCTAAGTGCTGCACCTGCGCCGATCTTCAAACATGGCGAAAAACGGGACTGGAAGATCGTACGTGTACTCTTGAATGCTATCTCAGAATTACTGAGAGACGAACGCTACCCCCCGGTGCGACGTATTGTTCATGCGATACGCTTGGCGGAATTACTTCATCGCGCTAAGACCGCATCCTTGAGCGATGCCAGGGTCGAAGAACTTATCGCGACCATTCGCACTCTAGTTTACGAAGAAGCCAAACCATACTTCTCAGAACGTGTGGCTCCGAACGCTTCCGCAAGAATTTTGTTTCGCTCCATGGCGAGCGATTACGCAAGGCTCCATCCGAAGTATCGGGCCAAGAAAGGAATGGGAGAGAGAATCAAATTGCTCCGAAATGCTGTTTCAATCTTTCGCGGTCGAGGCGCGTTGCCTGACTTGAAGCCTGCTTTGCCTGCCGGGTCGTACGAAGACTTAGAGCAAGCCTTGGGGCGAATCGACCCGTCGATCGATCTTCCCCTGACGCGAATGATCGAAACGACATCTGCATCTTATATGTACGCGATAGCCGATCGCGGTCATTGGTCGGTCATCGAAAGCGTCCTCGGATTGGCAGCTACCTTTCCGATTGGCTTGTGGCTATTGCGCTGGTCGTCGATTGGCCGTGAGCCAACAGCGAAAGAGATGTTAGATATTGTTGTTGCGTTGGAGCGCGGACAAGGTGCATCGCCATTGACAGGTAAAGTGCAACGCAGTCGACTTCGAACTCTGGCAAGCTCCGGGGAACTCGCACGATTGGTCGTCTGGTATGCCGCGTGAATTTAATTGTCTCCGCCTACACACTTTTCGAAGGCCAGTGTATCTAGCGGAACCTGGATTATGTTGAAATAAGACGCAGGAAGGATCGGCGGAGCGATCCAAGACATTTGGACGAACGACTGAATCAGTCGCTGGACTTTACCAGTTGAGTGAAAGTGTCGGTTTGGGTTAGCCATGCTTTTTCTAGCTCAGCCACTTTCTCGGGCATAGTGGCAGCTAAGTTGTTCTGCTCCGCGCGATCCACCTTCATGTCGTATAGTTCCCACGGATCCCCCTTTGCCGCAACAAGCTTCCAATCGCCAACGCGGATCGCTCGATGCCCTTCATGCAACCACCATAACGACTCCCGTTCAATCGTTAGCTCCCGGGCAAATGCCTTCGTCAGACTTTTTCCTGGTGCGGAAGGGATCTCGACATCGTTCCACTTTTGGGGTTTCTCTATTTTCGCAAGTTCAAGAACCGTCGGAACCACATCGATCAGGTGCGATGGAGTTGATCGAATCGCCCCCTTTTCCGCGATTCCTTTTGGCCAATGCACAATCAACGGTGTACTGATTCCTCCCTCGTGAACCCATGATTTGTGCCGGCGATGCGGTGTGTTGCATGCGCTAGAAAACCCAGGTCCGAGGCACAAGTACGAAGCAGCACTTCCCGGTGCTGCGTTTGGATCATGACCGCCATCCCGGACCATGATCTCTGCACTTGCACCATTGTCGGAACAGAACAGGATCAATGTATTTTCCAGTGCACCCATCGCTTTCAATTGGGCAACGACTCTACCAATCTCTAGGTCCATGCGATCGACCATCGCCGCATGAATTGCCATCTTGGTCGCTTGAAACTCCTTCTGAAGCGATGTTAACTGATCCCACGGCAACGGCCGATTGATTTCCCCCGGTCCCAATTTTGCAATTGCATCAGGGAAAGGGTAAGGAGGGCCGACTGTCGGTTCCAGCAGCGAAAGTGCCGTGTTGCTGATCCCATACTTGCGCATTCGCTCGTATCTCGCTTGTCGCATCGCATCCCAACCACCCGAGTACTTGCCATCGTATTTGGCAATGTCTTCAGGCAACGCATGCAATGGAAAGTGCGGCGCAATAAATGCCAAATACTGAAAGAACGGTTTCGTGGAGTGATTGGCCGCATGGTCCTTTAAGCATTCGATCGCATGCTCAGCGGTCGCGATCGTCGAATAGTGGCCTTTCTCGTCCACTGTCTGCGGAACGAGATTGTCATCGATCGTATCGTTCTTGCCCGAGAAGAAGTTCCCTTGGTTCCGTACATTGAACGAGCGATCAAATCCACCACTCAATACATTGCCATCAATGTGCCATTTGCCGCTGTGATAACAACGGTAACCGGCTGGCTTCAAATAGTCCGGTAACAATCGAGCCCACGAAGGCCGTTTGCCACTGTTACCACCTTTGACTTCCGGCAACGCATCGCGCCGCATCTGTTGCGGATAGTAACCGGTTAGCAATGCGGATCGGCTAGGCCAACATCGCGCTGTGTTATAAAACTGTGTAAATCGCAATCCATTCGCAGCCAGTGCATCCAGGTTGGGCGTCGCAATCTCACCGCCATAACAACCGATATCCGAATACCCCAAGTCATCGGCAATAATCACCACGACATTAGGAGGTGTAGCAGCGCTGGGTGGCGAAGCTGAAACGCCATAAACATTAAACAGCAGGACGAACAAAAGGGCCGCTATTGGAAGTCGCTTCAGCATCGAAGAACCTGAATCGGGTAGGGTAGGTTTTTATGGTGGGCTTTGATATACCATATACATCCTACCGTATTCTGTGATGTCGGTGGGATCGAGTATGGTAGCGGGATCTTGAGCGGCCTTTCGGTAGATCGCCAAAGCTGCGGACGGTAGGATCAAGCCTTAACCGTCCTGTAATCCTGTCCGGTTCGGGCTTGACCCGACCGGACAACGCTTTGGCGTTCCCGATCCATCGCTCATGATCTGGTTGCGACTACTGCTCTACGCAGACAATCTGCGTAGTAGCAAGTTTACACAACCGCACACAAGCATGCGCACGAGAAGGAGAAAACGCTAGAGCATGTCGACTGGATCGATATCGATCAGATACAAATTCTCGCCAGGCGGCTTCGTGGTGGATTGGATTCTCGCGAGGACCGAATTGAGCGCTGCGGCATCTTGTGAGATCATCATGGCCTGATATCGATAATGGCCACGCAGCTTGGCGATCGGTGGTGGAGCTGGACCGAGCACTCGAATCTTGGATCCTGTTCGAGCGATCTCCGATTGAATACGTCTCACCACCTCTTCTGCAAACTCATTGGCATCTTCTTGGATCGGCCCTCGAAATATCAATCGTGCCAATGATGCAAACGGTGGATATCCAAATTGTTCGCGCTGCTCCAACTCTTGCATCGAAAAGGAATCGAAGTCATGTCGACAAGCATGCACGATCGCAGGATGGTCGGGCGAATAAGTCTGTACCAACACTTCGCCTGCTCGATCACCGCGACCTGTTCGACCTGCGACCTGCGTTACCAATTGAAAGGTCCGTTCCGAAGCACGGAAATCTGGGAAATGGAGTGTCGAGTCGGCGTTGATCACTCCCACCAAAAGCACATTTGGAAAGTCCAATCCCTTCGCGATCATTTGGGTGCCAAGCAGTATCTGGACTTTGCCTGTTCGAAACTCCGCCAACACACGTTCATGGCTACCTGGCTTCTTCATCGTGTCCGAATCCATGCGAGCAATTTTCGCGTCTGGAAAACGTTGCTGGACTTCGATCTCAAGCTTCTGTGTCCCCAATCCCGCCAAACGAATGGCATCGAATCCGCACTTAGGACATACGTTGGGTGCCGCGATGGTGTAATCGCAATAATGACAAGTCGCTTTGCTTCCATCGCGATGGTGTGTCAACGGCATATCGCAATCGGGACAATCGATGACATGCCCGCAAGACGGGCATTGAATCGATGTTGCATAGCCTCTTCGATTCAACAGCAATATGGTCTGTCCATCGTCTGCTAACGTTCGCTCAATCGCCTTGACGAGAGGAGTGGAAATGGCTCCGCGATTTACATCGATGCGAGCAGATCGAAGATCGATGGTCGTGACCTCGGGCAATGGTCGGTTCAAGATACGACGTGGCAATGCAACTTTTTTATACTGCCCGATTTGAGCACGATGGTAAGTCTCCAGCGATGGTGTCGCCGATCCCAACACCAATGGTATTCTCTCCAACGAAGCGCGATGGATCGCGACATCTCTCGCATGATAGCGTGGGACCGTTTCTTGTTTGAATGAGTTTTCATGCTCTTCGTCGAGAATGATCAATCCCAAGTACGGGGCTGGTGCGAAGACCGCGCTCCGGGGACCGATCACTACTTGCGCGTGACCGTCCGCGATTCGACGCCATTGATAGTGCCGCTCCGGTCCACTCATGTGCGAGTGAAGCACAGCCACCGATGAAAACCGGCCTTGAAATCGTGCTCGCGTTTGCGGCGTTAGGCTGATTTCCGGGACCAAGACGATCGCTTGACGTCCATACGAAACCACTTGCTCGATGGACTGCATGTAGACTTCGGTTTTCCCGCTTCCAGTCACACCATGCAACAGAATCGTCGAGTGTTCACCAGACTCGATCGATTGAAAAATAGTCTGCAACGCGATACGCTGATCTGACGATAGAGCAGGAGCAGGTATCCGCTCGTACGATGTTTTGATTGTTGACGGATCGAACTGCATCACTCGTTCCGTATACGACTCGATGAAGCCTGTTTCTCGCAGCTTCTTGATCACTCCATCCGAGCATTGCGCAAGGTGCTTTAACTGATCAACGGAAAGTGGTTCATCGGCAAGAATCAATTGCTGAAGGGTTTGCCGCTGTTTGGTCGGCAACGACTTGATGGCGGAATCATCGCTGGCTAGATCGGACGGGCGGAGAAGTGTTTGATTGCGAGTTCCAGCTCCAGCTCGTACGCCTGCGGGTACCACAGCCTCGAAGACTTGCCCGAGTGGAACCAAATAATAGCGACTCATCCATTGAATCAATTGCAATAGGTGACCATTGCATAACGGTTCATGATCGACGATCCGAAGAACGGGCTTCAAGGTTTGTGCTGGTTGAATCGCAATCTGAACCGACAATGTGTAGCCGACGAGTTCGCGATTCCCTTTACCCAATGGCACGACAACACGCATGGCTGGCTTGATTTGTCCAACCATTTCGTCTGGAATGCGATAGTCGTACGGCCCGTAGGGTGGCTCCGGAAAAACGACCGAAACCGATGGCGTTTCGCTGGCCGAGTCGATCTCCCATGGGGCAAGATCGCTTGAAAAAAGCTCTCCTTGTTGAAATCCCATGTTGTTCATCCCTTCGTAGAACAGGCTGCCGGCCTGTTTATAGGCGATCGACAAATTTGAATCTATCGTCTTCACTTGCTAGCGAATGCGGCCTTCGATTTCGCCGACGACGTCATCGATCTTTACTCGCCACTGTTCCAGTGTGTCGCGATCGCGAACGGTGACCGTTTTGTCTTGCAACGATTGCGAATCGACCGTGATGCAGTAGGGGGTACCGATCTCATCTTGTCGGCGATACCGTCGTCCCACGGCCGCTTTCTCGTCGTAGAAGACATTGAACTTTTGTTTGAGCGCTCCATAGATATCCTTGGCGATTTCAGGCATGCCATCTTTCTTGACCAATGGGAACACGGCCGCTTTGTAAGGTGCAATGCGTGGATTCAATCGCATGACGACACGTGATTGAAGCTTGCCATCTTCATCTGGAGCTTCGTCTTCGTGATATGCTTCGCACAAGAATGCGAGAGTCGCACGATCGGCACCTGCAGAGGGTTCGATCACATGCGGAATGAATCGTTCGTTGGTCAAGTCATCGCGGTAGGAAAGATCCTTTCCACTGCCACGGTGTTTCGGTTGACCATGCTCGTTCAGTTCCAGTTTGAGAGGTCGTTCCTTGGGATCCAGTTTGCCTTCGGAGTGCGATCGCAAATCAAAATCCCCTCGGTGTGCGATACCTTCGAGCTCGCCAAACTCACCTTCGGGCAGGAACGGAAACGCGTATTCAATATCTGCGGTGCCACACGAATAGTGGCTCAATTCATCTTGTTCATGTTCACGAAGCCGGAGTCGTTCACCTGCCAAACCTAGTTCGGTATACCATTGGAGTCGACGATTCCGCCAATACTGATACCACTTTGGAGATTCGGTTGGATTGCAAAAGAACTCGATCTCCATTTGTTCAAACTCGCGGGACCGGAATGTAAAGTTGCGAGGTGTTATCTCATTTCGAAAACTCTTGCCAACTTGTGCAACGCCGAATGGAATACGAACTCGCGTGCTATCGAGGACGTTCTTGAAGTTGACAAAGATTCCTTGTGCGGTTTCTGGGCGAAGGAAGGCGGCTCCTTCTTCACCACTCAATGCACCGACGTATGTCTTGAACATCAAGTTAAACTCGCGAGGATCGGTGAGCGTGTTCGCTTCGTTGGCATCTGGAGCGAGGACAAACACTCTGTCGGCGGCCGGCACTTTGTCCAACGACTGAAAGACGTCCGCGAACGCGAGCTGTCCAACATCCTTGTTCCGAAGCCCGAAGAATTTTAGTGCTCGTCGAGTAACTTCTTCTTGCTCGTTCTCTGGTTCGCACATGATCGTGACGAAGACTTTTTGTTCGCCTCGACTGACCCATTTTCCCCGCACTTGGTCGAATCGATATCGCTTCTTGCTAATGCGACAATCGACCATAAAGTCGTGGAAAAGGTCGTAGTGTCCTGAGCATTTCCAGACTTGCGGATGCATCAAAATGGTGCAATCGAGACCGACCATTTCGTAAGTCGATGGAGCGCCGTTGAGTTGTAGCAACTCATTGTGCCCTTTGCACATGTCGTGCCACCATACATCCTTGATGTTGCGTTTGAGCTCTACACCGAGAGGGCCATAATCCCAAAACCCATTCAAGCCGCCGTAAATCTCGCTCGACTGGAACATGAAGCCACGTCGCTTGCAGAGTGAGACGAGTTTTTCCATTTGCATCTTAGTTTGCGTTCTCTTGCGTTGAAGTTAATGGGTTTCGGCCTATCCGGCCATTGTACGTTTATCCCGCTCAACCGCGAGGCAGTTGTCGCGAGACTTCTACTTCTTTCGAGCGACAGCCAATCGCTGCAGACCTGCTAAATCCTTGACGAGCCCGACATCTTGCCAGTGGCCGCTGCTGGACAATATCTCGACAACGTTGTTTGCAATCATCGGCGATAGCTCGCAGAGGAACCAGCCGCTCGATCGTAACTTGGTGGCAGATTGAGCAGCCAATCGTTCGATGATTTCTGTTCCAGACGGGCCGGACACGAGGGCAATCTTGGGCTCGTGAGATCGAACCGATTTGTCCAATTGGGAAAACTCGGACTCGGAAACATACGGTGGATTCGAAAGGACGAAATCGAGCGAGTTTTCATCGACTCCGTCGAGCAAGTCTCGTTCGAGAAGTCGTACTGTTTCTCCCACTTGATGCAGGTCGATATTCGACTGTGCGATCGCGAGTGCTTCGGTGGAAATATCGATTGCGAGGATCGATACGTTCGGCAGATGTTTGGCCATCGTAATGGCCATGCAGCCGCTTCCTGTGCAGACATCCGCTATATCCAATCGTCGAGAAGGTTCCGCTTGACGGATCGCTTTCGCCCGATCGAGGCATTCGATGATGAGATGCTCGGTTTCTCCGCGAGGAATGAGGCAGCCCTTCGCTACTTTGAAGGTGAGGGAGTAAAACTCTTTTTTGCCGACCAAGTACGCGACAGGCTCGCCTGCAGCGCGTCGTTTGATCCACTCGCGAAACTTTGCTTTGACTTCTTCGTTCGGTTCCTCAGCGAAAGCGGTGTAGAGTTCGATACGTTGGCATTTGCGTGCTTCTGCTAAAAGAACTTCTGCATCGAGTCGAGGAGAGCTCGAGCCCGTTTTCTTCAAGTGCTCTGTGGTCCATTGCAACAATCGCAAGATGGTCCACGGCTCTGGGTTCGTTGCTTCCGTACCGCTCATCCTCAGCATCCTTCTGTGGAATTAATCTTCGGAGTCGTCGCGCAATGTCGACCGTTCGTATTCCAAAAGCGCTTCGGATACCGGTTGTAGATTACCACTGATGATCTGATCGAGTTTGTACAAAGTTAAATTGATACGATGGTCAGTGAGTCGATTCTGCGGAAAATTGTATGTCCGAATTCGTTCACTGCGATCACCGGAACCGATCAGCGACATGCGTTGGTCCGATCGCTCTTTCAGTTCTTGTTCACGTTTGGCTTCGTAGAGTCGCGTCTTTAGAACGCGGATTGCACGCGCCAAGTTTTTGTGTTGGCTCTTTTCGTCTTGGCACTGAACCACGATTCCTGTCTCGAGGTGCGTCAATCGAATCGCGGACTCTGTCTTGTTCACGTGCTGCCCACCCGGTCCGGAAGCACAGAACTTGTCCAATCGATAATCTTCTGGCTTCAGGTCGATTTCAATGTCTTCGGGCTCGGCCATGACGGCGACAGTGGCTGCGGAAGTGTGCACTCGGCCTTGCGATTCTGTTTCAGGAACGCGTTGCACGCGGTGACCACCACTTTCGAATTGCAGCTCTCGATAGGCTCCTTCCCCTTCGATACCGAGGATGATTTCTTTAAAGCCACCGCGATCGCTGAAGCTGCTGTCCATGACTTCGACTTTCCAACCGCGAAGGTCAGCATATCGTTTGTACATGTCGTAGAGATCGCGAGCAAAGAGTGCGGCTTCTTCACCCCCCGTCCCTGCGCGAATTTCGAGAACACAGCGAGTGCGATTGGCATCATCACCACCGATACTCATGTCCAGCAGTTCGTTCCAAATCGCCTCGCGTTCGGCTTTGATGCGAGTCACTTCTTCTTCGGCCATGACTCGTTCTTCATGGTCCGAGGAGGAGAGCATGGGTTCCAATTCCCTAAGCTCTTCGCCGAGTTTTTTGTATCGGCCGTATTTTGATCCGACTTTATGCAACCCGCCATGCTCGCGCAGCACGGAAGCCATCTTGGCGGAGTCGGCGAGTACGCCAGGATCGGCCATCATCGTTTCGAGTTCGACGAAGCGGCCTAGAGATTGTTCGAGTTGGTCACGAATTTTCATAGTTGGTACTATAGCTTGAAAACAGCAAAACCGTCACAGGCCTCACTCGGCAATCTGCGACGGTTGTTGAGTTTTGATTGCCAGAGCCAACATCCATTCCTGCGGACCCACTTGGCATCGAATGTAGAAACGCCCAGGGCAAACAGGAGTCAGGGCTCAGGCAGCTATTTCTTCTTGGCAGGTTTTTTCGCAGCCGACTGAAGCGACGCGTAAGTACCTGCAGCAAACTTCGTTTGAAACTTTTCAATCCGACCTGCAGTATCTACGAACTTCAGTTTGCCCGTGTAGAACGGATGGCAAACATTGCAAATGTCGACTCTCAACTCTTTGCGAGTGCTTCGAGTGACAAAAGAGTTCCCGCAACCACAGGTAACCGTGGTCTCTTGGTAGTTTGGGTGAATTCCGTCTTTCATGATACTAACTGCAACGATTGACAAGTTGGACTGTTCGAACTGGATTGGACTGTTCGAACGGAATTGGATTGTGTGAACGGGAATGGGCGAAGAGGGACTCGAACCCCCGACATCCACTTTGTAAGAGTGGCGCTCTAACCAACTGAGCTATTCGCCCGTTTATCGACTGGTTCTATATACGACTAGATCTAGATACCGAGCAATCGCATTCGACGCGATCTTCGCTCAGCTCTTTGTCGGCTTCGTCGTTTGGTTTCGCTTGGCTTTTCGTAAAACTCACGACGACGCATCTCTTTTTTGAGTCCGCTTCGTTCAACAAGCTTACGGAAACGTCGCACGGCTTCTTGAATCGTTTCTCGGTCGCGGACCAACAACTTAACCATGCAAAATCTCCGACAAATCAACTAATGTGTGAGTGACTAGCAACGAAAAATGGGACGGCTCTAAAAGCCGAGAACCCAGAAATATAACGCCCCTACCCTATTCGGTCTAGGGCGTTTCTAACGCATTTTCATCGATTGGTATCGACCAATTTTATTCGAAAATACTCCGCAAACGTTATGATTGGCAAAATCCAGCTAATTCAACACGATTTTTTCCCGTCAGCACCTTCCGCTCGCACTCGGCCCGCATGTTAGGATTTCAGCAATATGGACAAGATTCGGTCGCGTTCTGTCGTCATTTCTCTTGTTGCCTGTTTCGCTGCATGCATATCAGGCTGCTCTCCAAGAGAAGGGCGGCAAAACAGGGCCGGGCAGGAAAACTCGGTCTCACCACCCATCGACACCGGACTCAACAAAAATCAAGAGCGGACGCTTCGACTTTCGGTTCGTGGTTTTGCCTCAACGAGCGGAAACTGCCGAATCGCTGTTTATTCCAATTCAGCCAGCTTTAACCAACCCGAGAAAGCTGCTCTGCGTGCCATTCTGCCCATCGATGGAGAAGTCGCCGTTTGGGAGCCATTCGAAGAAGAAATGATGAAGTTGCCGGGGGAAGTGGCCATCGCAGCCTTTCAGGATGTAAACGAAAACGAAAAGCTGGACAAAAACTCGCTTGGCATTCCAACCGAGCGTTATGGATTCTCCAACAATCCGAAACGCGGATTCGGCCCACCGTCTTTCCAACAAGCCAAATTCAACCTGTCGACAGGAATCAATACTCTCGACATCGAGATTCGCTAGCGGACCCGTGGGTCGGTTCTCAACGTCTTTTGAGCCATTGGGTGCTGTCCCCGGTTTTCTTCTCCACAGGAGCGTTATCGGGAGGTTGACGATGTCGAACAATCTCTGTGGCTGGCCGATACTTGAAAAATCATCCATTCCGGCAGCTTAAGTCACTCTGCTCGGGTATCGTGATTAGGTAGAATGGGGAAGCCAATGTCTTGGCCCCTCCCCTCATATCACTCGTATCGAGATCCACCGATGCCTACACCAAGAAACAATCGACGTGACTTCCTTTCCGTTTCCGTCTCTGCCGCAGTCGCAACCGGCATGGCTCGAGGAGGTTTCTTTTCCTCTGCCGATGGAAGCGAAAAGAAAAAGCTCGGTGTCGCTTTAGTCGGACTCGGTAGCCTGAGCACTAACCAAATCGCACCAGCCTTGCAAGCGTCTCAACATTGCCGACTGGCTGCAGTCGTTACCGGCACCCCTGCAAAAGAAAAACAATGGGCGGACAGGTACGGTATCTCCACCGACCATATCTACAACTACGAACGGTTCGACAAAATCGCTTCTGACGAAACAGTAGATGTTGTCTACGTCGTTCTTCCGAACAGTATGCATCCCGAGTTCACGATCCGTGCCGCCAGAGCAGGCAAGCATGTGCTGTGCGAAAAGCCGATGGCGAACACTGCACAAGAGTGCCGCCAAATGATCGACGCTTGCAAACAAGCGAATCGACAACTCGCGATCGGTTATCGATTCCAGTTCGAGCCTAGCCACTTGAAGCTCATGGAACTCGCTCGCGCCAAAGAGTTCGGCCCCATCAAACGAATCGATGCAGGGTTCGGATTCAAGATCGGCGACCCAGCACAATGGCGGCTCCGTCAAAAGCTTGCGGGTGGTGGAGCGTTGATGGATGTCGGTATCTATGCATTGCAAGCGTGTCGCAATCTGACCGGTGAAGAGCCTGTGTCGATTATCGCACAAGAATCGAAAACCGATGCTGTGAAGTTTGCAGAAGTGGACGAATCGATCGCTTGGATGATGACCTTCGCATCCGGAACAACCGCCTATTGCACCACGACCTACAACCTGAATGGCTTGAATCACGTGACAGCTATGGGAAGTGATGGCTTTCTGCGATTGGAGCCAGCTTTCGGTTACGCCGGTGCGAAGTTGGAAACCTCCCAAGGCAAAATGGAACCGTCCAAGATCGATCAGTTCGCGGCTGAGATGGATGATTTCGCAACCTGCATTCTTGAGAACAAACCCTCCAAAGTTTCCGGGCAAGAAGGTCTCAAAGATTTATTAGCGATCGAAGCGATCTACCAATCGATCAACACTCGCGCGATTGTCAAGGTGGAACGAGCCTAATCGATTTTCGTCTCGATCTATGAGTAAGTCATCAACGATTCGATCCAGCACGGGATCCCATCCTTCAGCGGAGACCATCCTTCGTATGTCTCCAGAACTGCCGAATCGTCACGCGCATGATCCTCGTGTAACCCTCTACCCGACCATCGGCTTCCCATTAGCTGGAGGCCAAGTGTGGCGAGTGATCATCCAGGGGCGAATCTCGCAAGATGCTCCGGCATCCTTTGGCAAGCGACTGATGTTGAAGGGACTGATTCGCGCATTGGATCTTTCGCGGGAAGAGGCATCGAGCGAACTCTTCGGAGAACGCATCGATGGATTCTTAACGAGCCCTATTGCTGGTCAACGAATCCAAGTGGAGTTGGCTGGTCAGCATTATGTATTGCGGCGCAAATCCAAACGGAGTGGGTTGTTCAGTTGCAAACTCGATCTACCCGCCAAGCAGCTTCGCGGCTTCAAGAGTTTCGGCCAGATACTGAAGCTAGACGAAGACTCGTCAGCTTCACGTAGATCCACAGCGGACCATCAAACCCAAGCTACAGAATCGCTGACAGCACATCCCATTTCGGCAGGTTGTCCTGTTTTGCTCGCCGAAGAGAGTGGCATCAGTGTCGTGTCGGATATCGATGACACGATCAAGCTGACGGAAGTGACTAGCCGGCGGCGTATGCTTCAGCGAACGTTCGCGATTCCCTTTGAACCGATCGAGGGAATGGCCGACGTCTATCAACATTGGGCCAATCAAGGTGCTTTGTTTCATTACGTGAGCAGCAGTCCTTGGCAAATCTATTCACCCATCGACCGATTCTTGCGAAGTGAAAACTTCCCCGTGGGTAGCATGCATCTGAAGTGGTTTCGATTGCGAGACGAGATCTTCAAACGTTGGCAGATACTGAGACGAAAGAGCAAGTCAGGGGTGATACGTGGCTTGATGAAACGCTTGCCCAATCGGTCCTTTGTTTTGGTGGGAGACAGTGGCGAGAAAGATCCGGAGATCTATGCCAAGATTGCATCCAAGTTTCCGAAGCAGGTGATCCGAATCTGCATCCGACAAATCGAAGCCAATCCACTCGATGGCCCTCGGCTCGACGCCATTTATCGCCGCCACGGCATGATCGTCCCGATTCAAGTCTTTTCCAACGCAGTCCAACTCGGCGACGTTATTTCCGGTTAACCGATCGACAGTTCGATGTCGAACCAGCGCGGATTCAAGCCGTTGGCAGGAGAATGAGGGCAGAAGAATAAGGTTTCCGTCTAAGTCTCCTGCCAATTCAATCGACAGATAGAGCACCGTCTTACGACTCCTTTTGGGACCACGAATAGAAAGAATCACACGAATGCTTCATCCTCGGTAATCCTATTCGTGCCATATTAGGACTTAAAACAAGCGCCTGTCGTTTTGTCCTCTTCCCAAGATTTTCCTCAAAACGACCCATATCGCATGCATTTTCGACCGATTCTCTCTCGCTCGCAGGCATCGCCGTGAGTTGGTCAACATTGCTATTCTGCGGCTTGTTGAGTACTCTTAGAGATCCCGCCGTGGCGACGTTTCGCCCTTATCACGAAGTCCGCAGATTGCGACCCTTTTGATGGAAACGATGCTCCTTGCTAGGTAGCTACACTGGAGAATTTACAGGGTAAATGAGTTGCATGACATGATTCGTCGATACGTTGTTTACATCAGCCTTTTCGTCCTAGGAAGCACAAACTTTCTGGTCAGCTCCGTTTTCCTGGTCAGTTCCATTTTCCTAGGCGGCGCCATCCTTTGGGGTGACGAACCCAAGTCTCAAGAAGTCTTTTTCGAAACCAAAGTCCGCCCGCTTTTGAGCCAGCATTGCGTCGAATGCCATGGCACCAAGGAGCAATCGGGAGGATTGAGATTCGATTCTTCGACTGCCATCACCAAAGGCGGTAGCTCAGGCCCGATCGTGGTCCCCGGTGACCCAGACAAGAGCCCACTCGTCCGCGCGATTCGTTACACCGATCCCGATTTGGAGATGCCCCCGAAAGGCAAGCTAGCCGACGCTGAAATCGCCGTTCTAGAGGATTGGGTTCGAACTGGTGCGTACTGGCCTAAAGGAGATGAAACCGACTCTGCCGATAAGTTACCTCCGGCCAAACGGATTGAACAGATCCGCGAATCGCATTGGGCCTATCGACCTATCGAAGCTCCCGCTCCTCCTAAGGTGAAGGATTCCAAATGGCCTCGGCAGCCGATCGACAATTTCATCTTGTCCGTACTAGAGTCCAAGGATATTGAACCCAACCAACGAGCTGACCGTCGCACATTAATTTTGCGGGCTTATTTCACACTCGTCGGGTTAGCACCATCCTATGACGAGGTCCAAGCGTTTGTTGCAGACGATTCACCGCAAGCATTTTCTAAAATGATCGATCGCTTGCTGGAAAGCCCACATTACGGTGAGCGTTGGGCCAGGCATTGGTTGGACGTCGCTCGATTTGCAGAGACCACGGGCTATCAAGCAGGCAGCAGGGACACTACTTATCCTTACGCGTATACGTATCGAGACTATGTGATCAAGGCGTTCAATGACGACAAACCGTTCAACGAATTCATCCTGGAGCAATTGGCTGCGGATCATCTTGATCTAGACGATGTGAACAAACACAAACTGGCGGCTCTCGGCTTTCTCACGGTGGGGCGAAAGTTTATGGGCAACAACAACGATATCATCGATGACCGCATTGACGTCATGACTCGTGCGTTCCTCGGTACGAGCGTTGCCTGTGCGCGTTGTCACGATCACAAATATGATCCGATCCCAACCGCTGATTACTACTCGTTGTACGGAGTCTTTGCCAGTTGCCAAGAACCCGAGGAACTCCCCTTGTTGGGTGACCCGAAATCAACACCCGGTTACGAGGAGTTTCTCGAAGCCAAGGCCAAGAAACAAGAAGAGGTAGATAAGTGGCTAGATAAGAAACGAATCGCGACCGAACAAGAACTTCGATCGCGCATTGCCGATTACCTCGTCCATCTGGCCAAACTGAAACAAGACGCCAATCCGAAGCAAGTCAAAAAGATCGGCGGTCGCGGCCCTCTACGACCGCGAGCCGTTTCGCGATGGCAAGACTTTATGAAGACATCGGAAGCACAAAACCATCCTGTTTGGGGTTTTTTGCATCGATTCGCGAAGCTACCGCAAGAATCGTTCGTGGAGAGTATGAAGTCGATACTTAGCGAATCATCGTCCGAGCAACTGCAAGGGCTGCATCCAAACCTCATCGCGAAGCTGCGTGAGAGCTCGCCTGAAACATTGTCGGATCTAGCTCAAACTGTCGGCGAAAAATTAGAAGAGATTTTGAAGAATTGGAACGAGCTGAAGAAGAACGATCCAAACGCTTTACGACTCGCCGACAACAGCGATGAAGAATTACGGGTCGCACTGTTTGCCGTTGACAATCCAACGTCGCTAACGACCGACCAAATGATTGCACATTTGGATCAAGCGGAACGGAATGAGTACAATCAACAACTTGGCAAAATCAAAAGCGTCGAAGCCTCGCATCATGGTTCACCCGCACGCGGCATGGTTGTTGTTGACAGGCCAAATCCACACGATCCAGTAATCTTCAAACGGGGGCAGCCTGGCAATCCTGGTGAAAGCGTGCCCAGAAGATTTTTGCAACTGCTATCTCATGTCGACGGTGGCAAACCGTTTGCGAAAGGGAGCGGCCGACTCGAGCTTGCACAAGCGATCGCGAATCCGAGCAATCCACTTACCGCACGCGTGATAGTCAATCGAATTTGGCAACATCACTTCGGTGTAGGGTTGGTCTCGACCGCTAGCGACTTTGGTTCTCGTGGCGAAAAGCCCTCGCACCCCGAGCTATTGGATTATTTGGCGAAAGAGTTCATTTCAGACGGATGGTCGATCAAACGATTGCATCGGCGCATCATGCTGTCAGCGACTTGGCAACAATCGAGCGAAGCGCACGGCGCGGGCCAATCGATCGACCCAGAGAATCGGCTGTTATGGCATATGCCTCGCCGTCGTTTGGAGTTCGAGCCGTTGCGAGATCGATTGCTGACCGCGACAGACAAACTCGACCGAACGATCGGCGGTCGTTCGGTCAAGATCCACGAAGACGCGACCAGACGCGGTCTCTATGCTTACGTCGATCGCGAAGATATCCCTGGACTTCTGGCTAGCTTTGATCTACCGAGTCCCGATGCCAGCCAAGCAACGCGTGCTCGAACCACGGTTCCTCAACAAGCACTGTTTTTGATCAACGCAAAGTTTGTCATCCAACAAGCAGAGACGCTGGCGTCGAAGACGGCATCGATCGAATCGACAAACGATCGACTAACGGCCCTCTATCAACAAACACTGGCTCGCACCCCCGATGAGCAAGAGTTACGCATGGCAACTGATTTTTTGGACGCAGCCAAGACGACTGCTGAGGCACAAAAAATCGATCCTTGGAGCCAGTTGGCACAAGTGTTGTTGCTGAGCAATGAATTCGCTTTTGTAGACTAACCCTTCGATATCGAACATGAATCCACACGATCCCATATCTTTGATTCGCGAGCTAGGAAACATGCCCGCCAGTCGACGTGAGTTCTTGCGTCGAAGCGGTGTCGGCTTCGGTTCGATCGCTATGGCTGGCTTGTTGGCCGAGGACTCGGGGCGATTGTTTGCGGATGGGCCTGCTGCGTCATCAGAGCAATCGCATCCGAACCCGATGCATCCGAAGCAACCACACTTCGCGGCCAAAGCGAAAGCGGTGATCCATCTCTTCATGAATGGCGGACCATCCCAGGTGGATACCTTCGATCCCAAGCCAGCTTTGGACAAACATCACGGTCAACCGGTACCTAACAATCTTCGAACCGAACGAGAGACGGGTGCCGCGTATCGTTCCCCGTTCAAGTTCCAAAAGTACGGCCAGAGCGGCATCGAGGTTAGCGAGCTTTTTCCTCATGTGGGCGAGATGATCGACGACGTTTGCGTGATTCGATCGATGCATGCCAACGTGCCCAATCACGAGCCTTCGTTGATGTTGATGAACTGTGGTGATGCGACTTTGGTTCGACCCGCGGTAGGATCGTGGGTTACCTACGGCTTAGGAAGCGTGAATCAAAACTTACCAGGCTTCATTGCGATGTGTCCTGGTGGATATCCCATCAAGGGATCTGAAAACTGGCAATCCGGATTCCTGCCGGGAGCTTATCAGGGTACCTATGTTAATACAAAGAACAAAGACATCGAGAAGCTCATCGCCAACATACGCAACGCATCCGGCATAAGCCGACCTGACCAACGTCGGCAACTCGATCTGCTGCAAGCCATCAATCGCCGACATCAAGAAGCGCGGCAGCAAGATATGGAGTTGGAAGCACGATTGCAGAGTTTTGAGTTGGCGTACCGAATGCAGATGGACGCGAGTGAAGCATTCGATATCAATCAAGAGCCACAGTCTATTCGAGAAATGTATGGTGACACCGTTCAAGCTAGACAGATTCTCATCGCTCGAAGGCTAGTCGAGCGAGGCGTACGTTATATTCAGTTATGGCATGGCAACGGACAACCGTGGGACAGTCACGATAAGATCGAAGAGAACCATCGTAAGCTGGCAGGTGAATGCTCCCAAGCTATCGGTGCATTGCTGAAAGATCTCAAACAACGTGGGCTTCTCGATAGTACGCTCGTCGTTTGGGGCGGCGAATTCGGGCGAACGCCAACCGTGGAACTTCCTAAGCCTGGCGCGAATGCAGGTACGACAAGTGGCCGTGATCACAATCACTATGGCTTCACGATGTGGCTTGCGGGTGGTGGCGTCAAAGGTGGTTATGTTCACGGTGCCACCGACGAATTTGGGTTCCAAGCGGTCGA
This sequence comes from uncultured Pirellula sp., assembly GCA_903858115.1. Classification (GTDB taxonomy): domain Bacteria; phylum Planctomycetota; class Planctomycetia; order Pirellulales; family Pirellulaceae; genus JBKCUI01. The sequence continues at coordinate 20,172 of CAIOHR010000402.1, forward strand.
AAATAAAGTCCACGTGCACGATCTCCACGCAACGATGCTTCATCTCTTAGGGTTCGATCACACAAAGCTTACGTTCCGCTACGCTGGTCGCGATTTTCGACTCACCGATGTGCATGGCAATGTCGTTCACGACATCATTGCCTAGAGTCGTTGACCGCTCCGCCGGTCATAGTACCAATTCTTAATGTCACCTTGAGTCGAATGTCATTTGCAAAAGAGGAAGACACAGCCGACAAAAGTGGCAGGCACGCTCCGTCGTGCCGTCCGCTCTTCAAGATTTGCAGGGGTTCTAGGTGGACGGCACATGGAATGTGCCTACTACTTTGACTTTTGTCGGCTTTGTCGAGGAAACACTCCGAGGATCGACGGAGCGATCCACGACTTTTCCGAAGACGTAGCCAAGTGACATCGTAGCCATCAAAAACCCCGTATATTCACAGGTCCCTAACGCGATGTTCACAGTTCCGACATGTGCAACTGCTACTGTGATGGAGTTTTGCTAGCGAAAAGAAAACCGCACTCATCGAAGGAGTAGAGAATGATTGCTACAAACAACATACGATTTGGGCATTCGGGCGAGGTCAATCGGAGCGACTTGCTCGACCTGTTGATTGCTGGTGACAGTCACTGGAACCCAGATATTTCCGGTCTTTTTCTCTTCGGTCGGCGATTGGCTGCCCGAGCCGTTTCGGAAAACGCACCGAATTCACTGGTGATGACTTCGTTGCTGTCGAAGTCCTGTCAATTCGTAGCTTCCGGTACGATTTCCGACGAAGGGTGGACTGGGGATTCGCTTTTGGCCTCGGGATCTTACGACTGGCTGCTATGCAATCTTGGCGAAGCGGTCGCGGAAACGATTCGACTACAACCGACCACCAAACGTTTCTTAGCCACGGTTGTGCCCAATTACTTTCGACAACTTCATATCGAATCGCAACGAAGGCTGTTCATGGATGGAGGATTTATGACTCACATCGAACGCTCTAATTTCTGCAGCAATCGATACCATACCAATGCCATGACGATTGCACGCTGGGCAGACAGCCTCAGAGATACATTTATCGACACGCCTGACATGGAGTTCTTCTTTCCCTTTATTGATATCCCCGCTTCTGTTTAATATCGAAGGGCGATCCGCTCAAGGGGTGATGATATGTCGGAAGGACGATTCGCGCATCTTTTCGTCGTTACCATGTTGCTTGTCTGCATGGGATGCTAGCCGAAACCAGATCTGAAGAGGTGAGTGCGAACATCACGGTGTTGCTTGTCAACGTGGGAGTCGGGTTGCATTCGATATCTGACCACCGCTCCACGCTGACGAGCAGCGTGGTGGCGTCTTCCGACGTCGGTTCGTTGTCTGGTTACGGCTATGGCCCTACGCTGGCGAGCAGCGTAGTAGCCAGACCACTGAGAATGCTGGCGAACAGCGGGTTTGCAAGACCACTGAGAACGCTGGCGAGCAGCGTGTTTGCAAGAGCACTGAGAACGCTGGCGAGCAGCTTAGTAGCCTTGCGCTTCTCCAAGCTCTACTTGACGACTCCACTTCCGATAGCTTCTTTGGTGGTGATGACAGGGCGAACGCGTGGTTCCATCAAATCGGATCCTTCTATCAGTTCGTTGATCTTCCCGACCTGCTTTCGCAGGGTAAAGGCGTCGTAAAGATTTCCTGCTGCGGTCTTTGCTTCGTAGCGCAAGTTATCGCCATCGACATGGATAATTTGATAGAGCTGCGTATCCTCGGCGACGCGCTTCATGACTGAACTGGGTTGCAAGTTATACATTTTTGGGCCACTGACCGACACAACATAAACGGTACCTGTCGTGCGGTCCACTTGATTCTCACCGCTGCTCACGTTGCCCACCGTCTCTGGCAGCATGGAAGGTGTTTCTAGACCGGTCCGACCATACGTGTGATCATGCCCTTGAAGCACGAGATCCACGCGGTAGGTATCCAAGATCGGTTTCCATGTTTGGCGAAGAGCGGCATTGTCGCGATCCTTGGCAGTCGAAAAAACGGGATGGTGAAAGGTGCAGACCACCCAAGGGGATTTGTTCTTGGCCAAGACGCTATTGAGCCACTTCGCTTGTTCCTCAATCTTTTCATTGCTGTTCAAGGCAATGATGCGCATGTTGAGGTATTCGAACGTGTAGCATGTCTCTTCCAGCCCCACTGGCCCATCTTCTGGAAATGCAAATTGAGGTCGCCAATGATGCGATAGCCGTCGTGTTCCGTCTTCCGCCTTGGCCTGCTCGTGATTGCCTGGTACAGCAACACAGGAGAGCGTCGCATGAAGAAAGCTCCCGGCGTGGAACCATTCGCCCCATTCTGCATCCGCTTCGGCGCGATTGATCAGGTCTCCAGCATGCAGCATGAACCGAGCTTTGGGGGCATCGCTGTAGGCTTCGCGAATCACGCGCGACCATTGCGATTTGATGTCGTTCTGAGCATCGCCAAAGTAAATGAACGAGAACGGTTCTTGTTTGGCAGGTGCCGTTTTGAAATGAAACCATTCGCTCCAGTTCACACCATCACCGACGCGATAGGCATACTTTGCATCTGGTTTCAGGTCCACGAAATCGGCCGAATGAAAGTGGGCTTCATTGATGTCAGTCGTCAATTTCTGAGTCTTGGCTTCCGCTTGCAGAACTTGCTTCAAGTCGATCGGTCCATCGGGCGCGGCTGTAATCTGTGCATAACCATGTTGCACTTCGGTGTTGGTTCGCCAAGTGACCGATTGCGTTGTTCGAGGATCAGACTTCCAGGTTAGCACCACGCGATCGGGAATCGCGGACGGCTTGTAAACTTCAGCAGGCTTCACCGCAATCGGGGTATGCCCATCGTGAGCTTCCGCAAACCGACAAGTGACTACCAATCCGATACTTAAGAGAATTCGAAGTGTTTGAATTTTGCTAGTCATAAAATTGCCTTGATGTCATCTTCTGATCTTTCGATTGAGCAGAACAATTATAACATAGCAGTGGAATGTTAATTTTGCATGTGCTATTCGCGAATTTGCGAATCGATTAGAGCATCGCGTTTCTGGAAACGTTAACTCGAAGCTAATATTTTCTTCACAGATCGTGGTTAAGCTTTAAACCCGAAGTGATAGGTTTAATGTTTTAGATCCCAGGGGATTTGTATCATGAAAAAAAGTTTTGTTCGAAGAGGGTTTACCCTCGTTGAACTGTTGGTGGTCATCGCCATCATCGGAATTTTGGTAGGGCTTTTGTTGCCAGCCGTCCAAGCAGCACGTGAAGCGGCTCGACGTATGCAGTGCACCAATAATGAAAAGCAACTGGCACTCGCTTGTTTGAACCTGGAAAGTGCAACCAAGAGCTTTCCGCCTGGTTACCCAACGTTTTCTGAAACAATGACTACCGCTCCGAATAATGTTAACTCGGGCGGCGGAACAAACTTTCCAGCGTTCGTCGTAACTGGCTCGCAGGGTGGTGGACTAGTACCTCAAGCGAGAGCATATGGTCCTTCCTGGGTTATGCACGTTAATGCTTACATGGAGCAATCGACACTTGCGAGTCGGATAGAGTCAGGCATCGGTTCGACCTCCGGAGATCTCGACGAAGCTTGTCCATGGGATAACCTAGATGGTCTTCCACAGCGAAGACCCGATATCGATACGCAGAGTTTTGCTCGCTCCTTTCTTTCTTGCCCAAGCACCGAGCGACTTGAAATCCATTACAACGATTTGTCTCTTGAGAATTTACTCAAAGCAAATTATGCAGCTTGCTTTGGTGGTCAATTCATGCGAGATGCTACCGCACGAGGGGACCGAACGAAACGAGGAATGTTTGGCGCTGTAGAAAACGTAAAGAAGTATGAGTATGGCGCTCGGTTTGGTGTTGGTAAGGGAGCTCGCTTTGGTGACATTACCGACGGCGCATCCAATAGCGTTATGCTCAGTGAGGTTTTAGGCAACGGTCGAGTAGATGGTCGAACGAGCAGTACTTCGCCTGGCGGGCTTAACCGCGATGTTCGAGGATCCATTCTATGTCCGATGATGGGCGGCAATAGCTTTTCGGGATTCTTTCCACCGAATTCTAGAGGAACTGACGTTACTTCAGGTTGCCCCGTGGCAAGCGATCCGGCAGCTTTCCCAGCAACTCACCCAATGTTCTGTACACAGAATCGAGACATAAGCGCTGCTACGGGTGGGCAATGGCATGTCGCGGCTAGAAGTAATCATACAGGCGGCGTCAATGCCGCGTTTGGTGATGGATCCGTTCGTTTCTATAGCAGCAATATCGATCGAGCCGTTTGGTCGGCTCTCTGCACCATCGCTGGTAGCGAAGTTGCCAACGCTGATCAATAGGGCGATTGGAGATTCTTCATCCGCCGCTCGCCTGAACGGCGGATGAAGACATTTGTAACTTGTTATTCAGTTTACTTTACCTATGCTGCTCGCTAGGGATGTTCGATTTAATAAATTTGCCGAATGGCAAAGAGCCTATCCCAACCCGAAGCGTGAGCGGGGGACGCAGAGTCCCTCAGAATCCCTCGCTCACGCAGCGGTTGGGATTTAAGCTACAAGCCCGTACGCTTCGGCTTGGGATTGAAAAGTCAGTCCTCAATCGATCGCGATTCGTATCTAAAAGGAATCTATTTTGCGAAACTACATAGCTCAACTTTTTTTGTTTTTCGCGACTCTTGGCTGTACTCAATTAGGCTGTTCTCAGAGCGTCCCGACACTGAATGTCGGTGGAGAAGAGGGAGGCAAGGTTGCTTCCGTCATCGAAGAGCTGAATGAAGCCAAAGGAGATGATAAAAAACTGGCTAGTTCGTTTGTCAGCAAAGATGTTGCTCCCAAAGCAAAAGAGCTGAACCTGTACAACTTCTATGTCAAGGGAACCCCAAAAATTCAGGGGGAAACAGCGCAATGTCTTATCATGGTGGAAAAAACGGATGGTTCGCCTGTTGGTGACTTCGAGTGGGAACTTGAAAAGAAGGGCGACGCCTGGAAGATCAAAAAAGCTCCGCTCAAATAGTGACGAATCAAGCCAGCGAACCCGCCAAGTCACCGTGGATTCACTCACCCCTATTTGACATTCTATTCATTGCGAATGTTAGTTGGGTTTTGTTGATAATTCCGGCGATCATCCAAGCAGGTAGTGGTACCGTCGATTTTTGGCAGGTTTACTACCTTGTCATGCCGCACCGCTGGATGACCCTGTTTCTTGTCGCGACCGACCGAGATCGACGGGACAACCACAGCAGGCTGTTGTTATCCATCGTTCTAGGACTCGCGGTTATCGTGGGTGGAAGCTATTGGAACAGTGGGGCCTTTTTGTGCCTTGGATTCATTGACTACATATGGAATGCCTGGCACTTTTCAAGTCAACATACAGGTATACTACGAATCTATTCTCGGAAGACCGACCTGGGGAATGAATGGTTGGAACGACACGGACTGCGGGCCTTTATCGTCTATGCGATATTGCGAACTGCGGGTGGTATGGTCTGGTCCACAAGCCAGTTGTCCTATGCAATGCCACTTCTGTACTGGCTGGATTTTGCAATCCTGGCGATTCCGCTTTTCATCCTGTTCATCCATTTGAAGAGTTGGCAGAAATCGCACCTAGCTAAGTCTGTTTACTTGATGAGTATGCTGACTCTCTACGTTGGCTATCTTGTGGCAGGACACTTTGAGCTAGACGCCTGGATTCTTTGCTTCGCGACCGCGGCATCCCTATTTCATGCGATCGAGTACTTAGCCATTGTGAGTCATTATGCCCTTCGTAGAAAACAGATCGGCTCTGCCGATCTCATCCGTGAACTGGGCAAGCGTTGGGGACTCGTGCTATCCATTTTCTTAGTGGGGTTGGGATCCTTCGGTTGGTGGATCACAACTCTGTCCGCAGAACTCCAAATGATCTGGCAAGGAGTGAACTTGTGGGCCGCATACACGCACTACGCATTTGATGGCATCATCTGGAAGCTGAGAAAACCAACGACAGCCAAGGCGCTCGGTGCGTGATGAGTACTGATAGCCAATCCTCAATCAAAATTGCTGGCATGGTGCAATGGATATTGATAGCCCTCGGGCATCTGATCCTTTTCGTATTGACCGAAGGCTGGCTGATTGGATCGTTGGATGCTCCTGTACCATTCTTTGCTTCCTGGACGATCGCGGTTGTTCATCTGGTAGCGACCGTTCCTTTCGGTATTGTATTGGCAACAGCAGTACCTCTTGGAAAGGTTCCGATACTGGTTCGCTGGGCAGGAGCGACAATTGCCTCGGTTATGTTTTGGATTGTTGCACTCGTTTTATCAGATGCAACGCAAAAATTTCCCATCGATTATTGGATGTTATGGGCTGGTCGCGTTGCTCTATGTGCCATGCTTCTTGGCGTGTGGGCCACTTGTTTCTCGGGTCGTGTTTTGGAGAAGTTTAAGGCGAACAGGTTCACTATTCTCCCCGTGGCCTTCGTCGTATTAATCCTTCCTGCGACATTCGGACTCAACGAATTGAAACGCTATACCGAGGGAGCGCAGTCCTCGATGAACGGCAAACGCATCGTTCGGGCTTACAGCAACTCGCAAAGAGTTCTGCAATTGGATAGCTCTGTCAAAATTGAAGGAGTCGAGGTAACGAGAGTCGCTAGAGAATTGCGAGACCAGATCCGTGAAACAGAGAAGCTTCTCACGACGAAACAATCGACAGCAATCACACCATCGCAAGCGATCATGTATCTTCTCTCGCTCTCCAGGGTCGACGAAGCCGAAGCATTATGGGCACAACTCCCTAGCAACGCACCAGATACGATGGTTCTCGGGATCTTGATCGCAAGGGAATCAAGCGATTGGAAGTTGGTCCGTCAGCGCTGTTTGGCGTACTCGAAACTCGCGCCGAGTGAAATGCAAGCGACGGTTCTTCATGCATTGGCCGAAGCGCATGGCAATATGGGAGAAATCTCGGAATCGATTCAAGTGTTTGAACAGATGATTAGAACATTGCCGTTGAAAGGAGATCAAGCGATCGCCCATTTCCGTCTTGGGCTGATCTACTTAGAGAAAGGCGATTCCGCCGAGTCTTGGGATCACCTGAATCAAGCGATTGCCTTGGATCCTTCGCTAGAAAACGAAGCGAAGAAGAAGTTTGCTCGCTTGAAAAATTTCCGTTGCCAGTTGCGGGGGTTTTGAAATACGCCAACGGCTTCTTTGTCCGGATCGGGCTCGACCCGACCGGACACTGCTTTGGCGCTCTAGGACGCCAAAGCTGCGGAGCGTGGGGTCAAGCCCGGGGTGTTAAAAATTTGGTATTGCAGCGACTTTCGAATTTGCCACTTTCGTTCCGTTGAGACCCCAGCGGCCTCGTGCCGCTTGGTGAATATGGTTTCAAGCTAGAAGCCGAGGCTGGTCGATTGGAAAGACCCCATGTGACCTTGCGTCACTGGTGAATCAGGTTCATTAGCTAACGAACCTTGCGTACCGGTCGGACAAGCCGGACAAGCCAACTGGGGGCAAGACAATCTTTGAGGAACAAAAACTGCTTAATAGAAAGTCAAGTCAACCCAGAAGTTTTAACACCCCGGGGCAAGCCCCATCCCTCCTTGGGAACGGCTTGGCACAATCATAATGCTGCCGTTGGCGCAAATACCCAAACGAGTCATTCCTAGGCATTGCCGAAGGGAGTTGTCTGACTCAAAGAGCCTTGATCCCGTAGACGATTGCGATGTCTGTCGGGGCTTGAAGTCGATCTGCTGCTTGATCGTCGGCTGTTGCTTTTTCCGTTAACCGTTGACCCTCGTATGCACGGGCACGCAAACGGTAAGCAGCTCCGAAATCCGGCTTTAGGCGGATTGCATCATTGAGATCAACGATGGCTTTGTTGAATTGTCCCGACTGATGCATCGCAACGCCACGTCGAAAGTACGCCAATGAATCTTGTGGATTGCGTCGAATCACGTCTCCATAAGCATGGAATGCTCCGTTATAGTCCCCTTTCGCTGCCAACGAATCGCCTCTACTGAAGCTATCCGCATTTCGCAACATAGGTCGTACCAACATCAATACAAACACCACAACGATGGATGCAATAATCCCGAGGACCCGCTTCAACATTCCAGAAAATCTTATTCTTCAATACGCCAAAGATGGTCGTCGCTTCGAATGTACATGCTGCCACCGGAAAAAGCCGGCGTAGTTTGTACTACCTCGTCTAGTGAGTTCTTCGCGAGCACTTCGTATTTGTTGTTGTTCGCAATAATCGTACATGTCCCGGAATCGTCGAATAGATAAACTCGCTCGGCTACGCCAATCGGCGAACTGTAAGTGTTTCCACTCTTGCGAAGCGCTTTCAGAACCTTGCCCGTGATCGGATCGAGACACGTGTAGATCCCAAGATCATCCACAATATGAAATCGCTCACCATAAAGAACTGGTGTCGGGACGTATGGCATCCCTCTCTCCATCTTCCACGCGATGTTTTGTTCCGACTCGTTCTTCAGTCCAACCTGTTTGATCGCACAAGCTCGAACTTCGGGCGATCCGCCGAAGCTGAATACATGCCCGAGTCCAATCGATGGTGAACAAACAACCTTCTCCGAAGGACCAGCCACGAACCATATTCGTCCACCGGTTTTGGGATCAAGGCCCAACGTTTGATTCGCTCCCGCGAGCACAATTTGACGCTGACCATCGACCATCCCTACAAGTGGTGTTGAGAACGAGCGCAAATTCGTTTCTGGTTTGTATCGCCACACCTCTTCGCCCGTCGACGGATTCAGCAACGAAACAAACGCATCTCCGTCTTGATGGCCATTGATGATCAAGCCTTCGTCACACAGGACTGGCGAGGCCGCGAAACCGTGCCTCGAAAAATAGGTTCCTAAGAATTTCTTCCAAACCACTTCTCCCTTCCAGTCGGTGGCCGCGACGACCAATTGCTTGTCATCGACAAACACCGTGAACACAAGCTTTCCATCGCTTGCAGGTGTTGCCGATGCGCTGGTATTGAATTTGTGCTGATTCTCTGAGGGCCCTGTATGAATCGTGGTTGTCCAAACCACTTTTCCCGATTCTCTATCGACGCGAAACAACTGTCGCGATTGGGATGTAGTATCAAACGCCGTGACGAAGACACTATCGCCAACGACGATCGGAGAAGAACGCCCCACTCCGGCGATCTTGGTTTTCCATCGCACGTTTTCCGTTGCAGACCATTTCATCGGTGCCTTGGATTCTAAACTGATTCCATCCCCGCGCGGTCCTCGCCACATCGGCCAATCTTCGCTATGGACCACGGTAGATGCGGTGCTGGTTGCAATCGCTATTGCTAGGCTGAACAATCTCCGCTTCATCACTAGCTCTCCTTCGAATGTAGTTGATTGTAGACAAAGCATTAGGCTTTGTTTTTAAACTGGTTTTATAGTAGCAGGCACATTTCATGTGCCGTCCGCAGGTAAAAACCTTCGGTTTTTGAGGCTGCGGCACACGGAGTGTTCCTGCTACTTTGGGGCGAAACAGATCCTAGTCTTTCTTCTTTCGTCCGTCCCATTCCAGTTGTTTGATCCTGGCTTCTTGAATCGCGATCAATTGCTTCAATCGCGCCTCGGACTCTTCTAACTGAGAAAGCGATTCTAGAACTTGAATCTTTGCAGACTCAATACTCTTTAGAGCACGACGGCTCTCCTCCAAGTCGCTTGTCAGGTTCGCTTGATGTCCACTCGGAGGTGCTGACGTTTTCTCGATCAACGGAACAGAGGTTGAATCCGAAATGGAGCTTTTGTCCATCGAAGGTTCGCGGACTTTACTAACCGATCGCACCGGCGCCGCCGGTTTTCGAATGGGCATGGAGGCCATCTGAGGTGCTAACGGTATCTCAATATTCTCCAACAACGCGAGCTTCCCGGCATCGATAGAAATTTTCCGAACGATTCCCGAGGCATCACTGGCAATCAACATTGCTCGTTGATCTTTGATGAGTCTCTTCAAGCCGATCACTTCGTCGTCGAGGGTAATCTCCGATTGTTGTTTCCCTGATGCGTCCCATACGAGTACTTTTTTGTCGCGACCATACGTTGCGAGATTGTCGCCCTTTGCAAGAGTTGTTCCCGTCAGCGAAATCATTCCGAGAATCCCCTTTTCATTGGCACTCCAATGGGCTGATTCTGTTTGGGAATGCAGATTCCAGACGCGGACAAATCCATCTGCCCCCGCAGAATGCAATGTGTCGCCGTCCGCAGACCATACCAGCGCCGTCACAGAACCTATGTGGTTTCGCAACGTGGTAAACTCGGATCCGGTCGATGCATCCCACACGTGTATACTGCCGAATCGATCTCCTGAAGCTAACAACAGACCATCTGGACTCCATGCGACGGAGGTCACCCAATCGGTATGCTTGCGCAGTGAGTGAAGCAAGCTGCCGTCTTCGGTCGAATAGATCTGTACCTTTCTCGAGGTCGTTCCCAACGCTAATCGCTTGCCATCGACCGACAAGTCCATCGACTGTATTGCGTCTTGTTCCTTGCCGACAGGCGTTAAGAATTTTTGCGACGCCATATCCCAACGCAGAACTGTCCCAAACTCGCCTGCCACTCCAGCCGCGATAAGCAATTGCTTACCATCCGGACTGAAGTGCAATTGATGGATGTCATGGTTCTTGGTGTCGATGGCTTTGTCTACGAACTTGTTTGCTCGGCTATCCCACAGCATCACTTGCTGCAGACCGGGGAATGCAACCATTGGCAGATTCGTATGCGATGCAAAGGTTGCCATCGTCGATCGACGTGGAAACGGACTCAATTCCGTTAATCCCGGAGAATGGGTGGACGCAGTCTTGGTAGCAGGCGTTGTTGTTGAAGCAGCTGTTGTTGAAGATGCCGCGGCCGGACTTCGTGTCATGGACTCCGCAGGGATCGTTAGTTTGCTGCTATCTGCCTTGAGTTCTGCAACCAATCCGGTTTGAATCCAATTGGCAATCAATTGGAGTTCGCGTTGCGGAATGCGGGGTTTGTTCGGCGGCATCTTCGGGTTATCGAGATGTGCAGTAACCAGATAAAGCGGGCTCTCATCCAGTTTGCCTGGAACCACGACCGCCCCAGAGCCGGAACCTGCAGCGATCTTGTCTAACGAAGCCAATGAAAGATCGCCTCGCGGTTGTTCGTCGTTGTGACAACCAACGCAGTGCTTTCTCAGCACGGGTTGGACAGCTTCATACGATACTACCTTGGGCCCATCGGCGTCGACCGTCGATGACATGGATTGTGCTGCAACGAATTCACAGAGGAACAAGGCACAACCCTGAAATAATGTGATACCAACAGCAACACGCAGAGCAGACTGAAACATGCTATAACCGAGTGGATTCTTAATGATTGAAGACGAATTCGTTAGAGTTCAAAAGCGCCCAGAAGAGATCCTCTAATCCTTCCTTGGGAGTCGAATACTCTTTCAGCTTTGATTCGATTCCCTTTATCTCACTCTCAGTGCATTCGCGAGCAAAACAAATTTGATAAAGTCTCTTGGCTACGTCCAACGGGGCTTTTCCAGATTCCAGAAGACTACCGACAACGTTGCCTTCTCGAATCTTCCCGCCGGTGGTTTCACCATTGAGCAAATGAAGCGCTTGCGACAACGTGGGGGACGTTTTGACTTCGCAGGTGCACGGCGTGCTACGGTTGGATCGGCCGAACGTCGTCAAAAAGTAATGGGCAGCCAAACCGTCGGCTACCTGTACCGCCCGCGATCCAGGAGGTAATCCCGGTAGTCGTTCGGTAGTACCTGTCACTTGCGTGATGCAATCCAGCAGTACTTCTGCGCGGAGACGTCGAATCTTTTGATGGGAGAACTCTCGTTCGTCCAATCGATTGATCTCGTTCCTCTTCGTTTCAATTTGATAGGTTCTCGAGTTACAAATTTCACGAATCAAAACTTTGATGTCATAGTTGCTGGCCGCAAGTCGCTCGCCCAAATAATCCAAGAGTTCTGGATTCGACGGTGGATTGCTTACTCGCATATCATCTACGGGTTCGACGATGCCTACACCAAAGAAGTGCGACCAAATGATGTTGGCGATGTTCTTTCGAAATGCAGGATTGTGTTTGGAAGCAAGCCATTCTGCAACGACTTGTCGATAGTCCTTCCCTTCGACTTGTGTAGGTGCGTTGTCTCCCAAGAATCGAGGCACGACAGAACGACCAGGAAGTGGATGCTCGATCATCCCTTCGCCCGCGTTGAAGATGGTCAACTCGCGAGGGTCTTTCGCTTGTTTGTAGCCTACTTGGCTAAAGAACGAAGCGAAGCCATAGTAGTCGTCCATCGTCCAGCGGTCGAACGGATGGTTGTGACATTGTGCACATTGAATACGTGTACCGAGGAACACTTGAGCGACGCTTTCGGCAATCAATTGCGGCGTCGTTTCGGTTTGGTAATAGTTGGTCGCCGGATTCTCCAACGTTCCGCCATTGGCGGGCAGCACACGTTGCACAATCTGGTCGATCGTCATCCCTTGGTGAACCGCATCCCGAAGCCATTGATCGTATAGCCGAAGTGCTTTCGGACTAACACCGTTTCTCGTCCGAATCTGAAGTAGTTCGGCCCACCGCATCACCCATATATCTTGAAATTCAGGCCGATCTAACAATCGATCGATAGTCGCCGATCGCTTGTTAGGGGAGTTGTCTTTTGCAAACTGCTCGTACTCTTCTACGGTCGGTAGCTGTCCAATCAAATCCAGAGAAACACGTCTTAGGAACTGTCCGTCGTTCGAGAGTTCCGATGGCAAAATATGGAGAAAGTTCAGTCTTTGATCGACCAATCGGTCAATAGGTGATTCCGATTTCGCTTTCGGCAATTCGAATAGACCTTCGGGGCGAACGATAATCGTCGATCCCTCTGTGAATTGGTCGAAACGAGCTAGAACAAAGGCAGCCCCTGGCCCTTTTGCTTCGACCATACCATTCTCATCCACGGAAGCGGTCGCATCATTGTTGCTAAGAAACACGACGTAAGGACTGACATCGCGGCGAGATCCATCGCTAAAGTTCGCCATGACAACGAGCTTCTGTTGCCCGGATGGGCTTGCGAATACTGACTGTTTCGGGAAAACCTCGATACCAATCGGAAGCGGCACTTCCATAGGATCCGTTTTGGCTCCTTCGCGAATCCACTGTCGTAGAAGATCGTAAGACTCCGATTCCGTTTCGATGCACTGACCACCTGTATGCGGAACTTCTCCTAATGCTTTCTGCATCAACAGACTACGCTCGGGTTCCGCCAAAGAGATTCGTCGACCGCTCAATTCACGAGTCAGGCGATAATGATCTCCTTCGGGATCGTAACCAAAGAGACTCAATCGAAAACCGTCTTTTCCAGATGCAGAGCCGTGACATTTTCCTGTATTGCAACCAGCCTTGGTGAGCACTTGCATGACTTCGTTACGAAACTCGATAGCAGGGTTCGCATCGACATTCTTTACGACGACTGGAACGGATTGCGACTGTCCTCCAAACGAGAATTTTACATTACCACTGCCATTCGACGATGGTAACAAGAATTCTGACTCCCAGGTCGCCAGTTGTTTGGGGGATAGCTCTGCGACTGCTTCACTCGTTACGTCTCGCGTGCTTCCGTCGCTATAAAAGGCGGTGACCACCAAGCTCTGTTTGGATCTGGCATGGCCAAGCTCGATCGATGACGGCTCGACACGGATCGATTGTAACGATGGAACGCTCGATCCCTTTTTCACATCTTTGGGCTCGGCTGCATTTCCTGCCGTGAAGCCAATCCAGATCCCGACTGCGATCAAAACTGCTACGAAGTTGGTCATGTAAATTTTCATAGTGTTATTGTCCTTCACTCTTCGTTCGCAACACTTCCAGCGGACTCAATGGACGTCCTGATGCGTCCGTACGCGAAACCCCAGGTGCAGACACTTGTAATTTCGTATTGCGAGCGATGCAATAAGATACTTCCTGACCATCGATCTCACCTTGCAGACGGCAGAAAATCGTATCGAAGGTTCCGATCGGTGCGTCCGCAGCCAACTTGAGTTGGAAGCGAATTTGCTTGGTTGCTTCGTCGATCTTCACAGACTCAGCAACCACCCGGTTTGGTAGTCCCTCTAAGATCGCAACCATCGACTTGGGTACGGCTGAAAGGAAATCGACCTTGCAAACCACTTCACGCGATACCCCCTGCTCAGCTGCGATTGCTTGCATCGTGCCACGGACGGCTGACGGAGCGATGCGAAGCGAATGCAACGAGCTGCTTACGGCTGGATAATCGAGCGGTGATGCTTTGGTAGGCATCGCCATCGAAGCCCCAATCTGAGACGTCGAGTCACTTTTGTTCGCAACACCAACCACTGCCTCGGCAACGAGATTCCACTCCAACGGCTCCGCAAACGGCATCGACTTTATCGTAAAAACACCGGTCGTTTCATTGGGCCCAATCTGAATCTTGGCAGGCGCCTCGATCCATTCTGGCAAATGCGGAAACGACACATCAATCGGCGACGAAAAAGTCGCTTCGCGTTCCACGGTTACACGAATCCCCAGGGTGCCATCCACTGGCAATGCTACCGTTGGTGACTTCAACTCCACCTTGAACGGATTTGCTTTGGTCACTGCAATCGCCAACTTGTTGACGTCGATTCCCTGAAACAATGCATCCGCAGGGCCAGTCACCAAATCAACGAATTGCTCAAAGGCTGCGATTTGTTCTTCGCCGTGACTTGCATGAATATTGGCAAGAGTCGCTCCCTCTATCGCACTCTGCGAAGCTTCGAGAACGACGGGGATCACAAACGAACCGGGCTGTTCTCTACTGGCGTTGAAATGAAGACCTGGCGGAAGATCCGTCATGCGCAATTCGATGGGTGTATCGACATTGTCTTTGCGAACACCGAGGAAACCGACAATGCGATTGCCTGCGGGAACTTCCAAAACTTGTCGGACCTGCGAGAGTTTATCGCGACGAGGAAGAAAGACGGCAAGAGACGGTTTCGAGGGAGTCACTTCGATACGATAAACATAAAGGTCCCCATTCTTCTTTCTCTTGTCACGAATGCTGACAGAGTAAACCTCTCCATCCATTGCGAGAAACTCTGCTTTCGAATCGAGACTATCCAAGTCATCCCCTTGCGCAACAATCTGACCATTCGAATCTGCGATGTCGATTACCGAATCGAGCGATGAACCGAATCGCGAGGCGAATACTTCGACACTCAGCAGACCGGTAATGGGCGAACGAAAACGATAGGTGTCGACCTCGGACTGCGATCCGATGGTGCCATTCAATGCACAGGGTGCGTTCACGGGAGTCGATGATACGTTTGGTTCGGCAACATTGGGAAATGCTGAGATTCGGAAGGGAAAGGGAGATGGACATGATGCTCCATCTTTCCTCAGTTCTATCGCTTGCGTACCTAAGGCCATTCCCTTTGTCGACGCGGGCAAACGCTGCGATTTGGAATCCCCGGTCGATCCTTCATGCAAGAGCAGATCGATGTTGCTTTCCACTTCTCCTCCGAGAGGAAAGATGCAAGCGGGACGCGGAAACGATCCGAGATGAAGAGCATAGTAGCTGTCCGCGTCCGCGCTTGCACCGACGCTCGTTATCGAAACTCGATAACGACCTGGCGTTTTTGCGATCCATGAAAAGGAGGGATCTTGGTTCAAAAGAGGAGAGTCATCGGCAACGAGAATCGTCACACCGTTTGGGTCGACCACGGTTAGCTTCGTATCAAGTAGATTATGGCCAAGTCGTACAGCGTGGACTTCTCCCGAAAGTCGTTGCCCAGCCTCGACTTGTATTTCGTAGGTATCCACTGCATCGCCTTCAAGACTTCCAACCAACGTTGAATTCATCGGAACCAATTGCGCCGATCCGGTCGAAGTCTCTTCCACCATTGGAAATGGAGTCAAGGTGATCGTTCTCAACTCCGACAAACCACCCGCGGATCGTAATCGGATCGGATAAATCCCCAACGGGGAATCTGGCTTTGTCGAGAAAGTTAGCTTGATCTCATCGTCATTAACTTTTTCGATCGTGCGGAATTTAATTCCCTCCCGATACGTAATAACTTCCTTGACTTCACTGAGCGAGGACCCTCGAGCGATCACAGAGAACTCCGTGCCGCGAGAGCCGATGGGCGGACGCAGCGCTTCAAGCGAGGGGCCACCCCCCAGAACAGTTCGCCCTTGCGAGAGCAGCGTCGATGCGCAGATCAGTGGTGCAACCGAGGCCCACTTCAATAGTCGCCTAGTCTTCATTACGCCAGCAGTCCTTCTGCAACTTTGCCGTTCATCACGATTTGCTGTGGGCGATCGCCTGGCGACATCAGCGATTGGCTCGCATCGATCCCCAAAAGATGGTAAACGGTGGTCACGTAGTCTTCGACTGAGAGAGGATTATCTGCCGGTTCTGCAGCCAAGGCATCCGAAGCTCCGTAAACTTTACCGCGTGCGACACCACCACCTGCCATGACGATGCTAAAGACTCGCGGCCAGTGATCACGACCGCCACCCGCATTGATCTTGGGCGTTCGACCGAATTCAGACGTGATAAGCACTAGAGTCGAATCCAAGAGCCCTCGCTGCTCCAGATCCTGGATCAAACCTGCGAACGCTTTGTCCAAATCGGGCAACTGAGTCTCAATGCCTCGATAGTGAAATGCGTGCGTATCCCAAGCGCCGTAAGTTACCGTAACGAATCGAGCTCCTGCCTCGACCAAGCGGCGAGCGATCAGCATTCTGGCCCCAGCACTTGGTCGAAGGATCGGTCCCCATGCGTTCATCCCATATAGCTCTTTTGTCGCATCGCTTTCTGCTTTGAGACTGAACGCATCTCTCGCTTTTGGCGAGGCTAATAAATCGTACGCTCGTTGGTAGAAGGAATCCATGGTTGCAAGTGAGTCGTCCGACTCGATCGATGCAAAGTGCTGATCGACGAGTTGCTTCCATGATTTGCGTTGCTCGAAGCGATTGCTATCGACACCCTTAGGCAAGTTCAAGTCACGAACCGAGAAATTGGATCGTGCAGGGTCGGCTCCTAAAGAGAATGGACCGCAGGCATTGCTTAGATAACCGCTTCCAAGAAACTGACTTCCTTGATTCGGAACGCATACGTACGCAGGCATCGCATCGCGCGGCCCTAACTCTTGAGACACCACCGAACCGATACTGGGGTATACCAATGCTGGGCTGGGTCGATAACCGGTGAACATGCTATGCTCGCCCCGGCTATGGTCGACTTCGGTGTGCGACATGCTGCGAACGACGGTCATTTTATCAGCGACCTTCGCCGTCTCCTGCATATGCGAACTGAAGTAGACACCTGGAACCGATGTCTTGATTGGATCCAGGATGCCGCGATACTCAGGAGGAGCATCGGGCTTTGGATCAAAGCTGTCCATGTGAGCAAATCCACCTTGTAGGTAGATGTGAATCACGGACTTTGCCTTCGCAGCAGGCTTGCCTTGTTCTTTTCCTAACGCTTCCAACTGAAGGAGGTTCCCAAGCGACAACCCAGCTCCACCGAGCCAACCCGCATAGAGGAACTGTCTGCGAGAAGCCATCCCCGCAAATCCACGACATCCAACTCCATTTGATTGCTGGAAAAATTGTCCCACTGTAGTTTCCTTATCAATACGAACCATGCATCGGAATGAATTGGTTGAATGGAGAGTAACTCGCCCTCTATTCTTAGAACAATCAAGATACTTTTGGTCGCGTCTGGTTTGATGAAGGGATTGTGAAATGCTGATGAACATTCAGTTCCTGGGTAAGCCACAGCATAAAACAACCGTTTGCGTCATCCGAGACGTCAAAGTCAGGCCTGGAGGGATGGTCCGTGTGATCAGTGCAAAAACAAAAGCCATTCTCTGCCTAAAAGCGCGCAAATAGATGGGGATTCGTCATTCTCAACCCTAGAATTCGCATCGCGACCTGGAACACATTACAATTCAGCAGTGCATCCTCTCGCTTTTTGTCAATTGTTTGGAGAGTAAAAAATGTCGTTGTATCGTTTTTCATTAAGCTTGGCTCTTGTGACCGCAGGTTGGAGCTCAGGTGCCATTTCCCATGAAGTAAAACAAGAGTTCATCCCAAAAGGTGTAACGGCAAAGACCGGCGGGTATAGCCCGATTCGCGCTGTCATGGATGAGAAAGCGGAGTTGTTCAAGAAAGAGCCAGACGGCTTGAAGGCTCAGAAGTATGGAAAGATCACCATCGAAGGTGAGAGCTGGGGCTTTCTGCTCAATGAACCCGAAGAGGGTGAAGCAACACTTTTCATCGATTCGAACCGCGACGGTGACTTGACCAACGATCCTGCCGTCGAATGGAAAGGTGTGAAAAACGAAGCGAGTGGATTGACGCAATACAACGGAAAAGCTGAGATCAAATTGCCCGACGGAAATCTCGGTGCGATTGGTTTGTATCGCTTCGATCCGAAAGACGAGAAGCGCGCTCAACTAAAAGACACGGTAATGTTCTATCTGGACTTTGGATATGAGTTCATGTTCAAGCTGGACGATAAGGAGTTCAGTACGTTCGTTGCTGGAGTTCCGAAGCCGAATGGATCACTCGCTTTGGATCGCGATGGAAATGGCATCATCAGTTCGCGACTGGAACGTGCCAAGATCGGCGAGCCCTTTAACTTTACGGGAACGACGTACGAGATCCGAGTCCTCGATGGAAAACTGCTGGTTGGGAAGTCGGAGAAAGAGCTGCCACAATCGCCAATGCCTCCCGATTTGAGAATTGGAAAGACGGCAATTGAGTTCACGGCAACCAAAATGGACGGCGAAAAAGTCACTTTCCCTGGATCGTTCGCTGGTAAGGTTGTAATGCTCGATTTCTGGGCCACTTGGTGCGGTCCATGTATTGCTGAGATCCCAAATATGAAAGTCGCTTACGAAGAGTGGCACGACAAGGGCTTTGAAATCCTGGGCATTAGTCTGGATCGTGAAGGAGAAGAAGAGAAGGTTCAAAAGTTCCTTGAGGCGCGAGAGCTACCCTGGCCACAAGTTTACGAAGGTAAAGCCTGGGATGTCGAGATCGCACGCACCTATGATGTTTCCGGAATCCCGTTCGTCCTGCTAGTCGATGGCGACTCTGGTAAGATCCTCGGCACGTCCCGACAATTGCGAGGCGAAGGATTGAGCGAATTCATCGGCAAGCAATTGGAAAAGAAAGAGTCGAGCGCCAAGACATCCGCCAACGAATAGTAGATGATTGATCGCGATACCAATCTTTCAACAATTGCCGCTAGAGAAATCTCTCGCGGCACAGGCTACTACGCTACTTTTCAACGTAGCGTTATGCCCGATGTCTGGTTACGGCTATGGCCCTACGCTGACCAGCAGCGTAGTAGCCTCGGGGTTTAGCTCGGTTGCGAGACGATAACGATGCCGGCGCGGTGGGCGTCGTTCAAGGTTTTTTCGCGGTCGATTAAGATGGTTTTGCCAGCTTCGATGGCAATTGCATGTCCACCCGCTCGCTTCATCGTTTCAATCGTGCGTGGGCCAATCGTCGGTGGATCATCATAGGGACACACCACTTCATAAATAACGACAGACAGACAAACAAACATTGGTTCGAAAACACTTGTGATGGCGGCGATTAGGGGTTCTGGCTCATAACACGCTCTATTTCACTGGTTCAGCCCAAAATTGATCGGCAGCAGCCGTGTCAGTATTCCCAACCAAATTCGGAGAAAAGCTCCTCGGTGGACGCGAGCCAATCGTCCATCGCTTCCTGTTGATAATCTGGCTGGCTATCCACAGAAGATTTTGCGAAGTCAATGACGAACGGAGGAGAGACAACTGACATTTCGATGACCAATCTGGTATCATCGAAACCTAGAACAATCAATTCTTTTCGCATTCTTTCGGTCTTCTGGGAAAATCAATGATCCATTGACCGAAAGACAATGAACGGTTGCGAAAAACCGACATGGGGAATCAGGATGCGAGGGTGGTGCAGCTGAATGTCCCAGTCCGTCGCACTTGCCGCCCACCTGAGTTACAATAAAGTCATCCCTAGAACATTCTCAAAGGAAGACTGCAACGTGGATCGTGAAGAACTGATCGAATTGATGAAGGAAGGCACCGTTCGAATCACCATGAACAGCGGTGACCAAGCGGATTTGGTGGCTGGCGAAACTGCTTTGGTAACAAGTATGGCGGTGCATGCGCTGGTTCGATCCGATGACGGTATGCTGCGAATGAAGGTCTATCCGTTAGTCGCAATTAGCGTGGCAGAAGTACTTTCGCAGGCTAAGTAAGTTTCTAGCTTAGCTTGGTTGCGAAACAATGACGATGCCGGCGCGGTGTGCGTCGTCCAAGGTTTTTTCGCGGTCGATTAAGATGGTTTTGCCGGCTTTGATGGCGATCTCAATCGTTCGTGGACCAATGGTCGGCAAATCAAGCCGCATGTCATGGGATTAAAAAATGAAATCAGATCGACGGCCTCGTTCCTCGTTGCTTTTCTCAGTAGCATTGATGAAATTACCGGCTTATGGGCAGATTTGGCCGAGGCTCTGTGGGATGCTCAGAATGCTGCGTTCCAATTAGCTTACTTGGCATATCAGGCATGTCTGGCTGCATGTGAGTTGATTCCTCCTTTTGATCTTGTGATAAATCCTTTTCCATGAAACGAGTTGTGAAATGACTAGATTTGCATCGAATTTCGTCGTGTTTGCAATTTGCATGCTGTCCCATTCTTGGCTGCGAGCAGGCTCTGAGTCTACTCGCATCTTCCCGGTTGCATTGGATGTTTGGTTGCAAGTTCCAGACGTCAAGACGACGAAGGAGACGATGTTCGGCGGTGTTGTGGGTTCTGTATTCGAGAAAATCTCGAAATCTCCCCAATGGAGCGCCGTCGTGAAGAACTTAAGAATCAATAACTCCTCCTCCATGGATACCACGGGATTTTCGATTACTGAGTTAGCGGAATCCGTGGAATCGATGGACGGCGAGTTCGCCTTCGGCCTCTTCACGGAGCAAGGAGACAACAAGTGGTGCTTATTCCTCGAGCCGAAAAGCGAGTATGTCGCGATTGAGATTCTTCGTTCCAATTTAGAAAAGAGATTTGAAAAGCAGGGGTTTCATCGCGTCGAAACGAGGATTGGGGATTGCTATTTGTACACGTGGAGCAGAGGTGATAATTGTCTGGTTGCTTATACCATCCGAGACGAGAAATTGCTCGCGTCGAATTCACCTAATCAGCTAATGGAGATGGCGACTCGGTGGGTTCAGGGAGGTGCAGATGGCCTTGCTAGCGATCGGGAATTTGCTTCGGCGAGCAAATCGCTTTCTTCCCGCGAGAAGTCGTGTGTGAATTTGTTTTTTCGGAATCAAGGGCTGATACTGTGCCGTTCTGAAGATAGCATGAAGAAACGTTTTACGGCCGAACCTACTATGATGGCTCAGATGACGTGGATCTGGTTCGATATACTAAACTCCTTGGATACATACCGTTTACTCCCCTTTTTTCAGTCAGACGTAACGTCGACTTTTGCAAGTCTTCAGTTTCCCGATAGATCGAAAGGTGTAGAGTTGGCGCTCAGGGTCCAAGTGAACACTCCTGTCGGAGACAAACTATTTGAGCGACCCGCGAAAGCAGTGTTTCCAGAAGATGGTCCCTTTGGAGCATTTGACGTTGTTAGTTACTCAGCCTTGCATACCGATTTTTGGACTGCTTCCGATTATCTGAGATTCAAACAAAGCGACCCAAGTATTTTGAAGGCAAAAGAAGAGGCCAGGGAATTGGCTCGAAAGCATGGGCTCAAATTAGACTCACTAAGTAAAGACAGTCAACATTTGCATCCGATTGCCTATCGGTGTCTTCTAGCCGACGGTTCAAGTGCGATGATCTTCAGATTTCGAAACCTAGAGAAGTCCAGTGACGTTTATTCCAAGAGGAGGTTTAGCAGTTTGGAGGGTTATCGATCGTTTGGAAACTTCATTTCCACTACCAGTCGAAAGACTTCGGATGGCATTTATCATGTGGAAAATATGACGATTCCCTTCAATCTGCCTGAATCACTAGCCAGTTCGAAGACAACAGCTTCGCCGAGGGTCTACGGGGTTCGTGGTGAATACTTTATCATAAGCAATTCCGAACGGTTCTTCACCGAACTTCCCGTCAAGCCTGAAGATTCTCTGAGTGAATCGATCGGGTATCGAATGGTCAAGCAAAAGCTCGATCAGCAGTTTCCTGGAAACACATTTGCGCTGGATTACTGGGACTTTTCGCATTTGATCGAGGAATCGGGTCAACGTTTCGAGGACTCGAATTTTAGTGGTACGTTGCGTGTACTTGGAGCAACATCGTTTAATGATTTGTTTCGATCGATAGCTGAGGATCTCGGACCTGTCGGAGGTGCCGTGTCGAAGAATGACGACGGCTTCCGGTTGGACTACCTTATGTTAACACGACGGTGAGTGCTACTATATGGATATGCCTGGCACCGTTTGGTTTTTTGGCGATCGATCATCGAGTCTCTGTTTGTCTCCGATTGTGGTTTAACTCCGGAGGAGTGAAAGATATTAGGCGGCGGCGCGAGCCGCCGTTTCCAGGCCGCCACTCAACGCAAAGCTCCGAAGGAGCGATAGCTGGATTTTCATTCTGTCGCTCCTTCGGAGCTTTGATTCGCGAGGGGAAGGCAATCGGCGGTAATCACCGCCGCCTAAGATCTACCGCTCCTCCGGAGCTTTGTCTGGTTAAGGCTATGGGCCTACGCTGACCAGCAATGTAGTAGCCTTGCGTTTAGCTTGGTTGCGAGACGATAACGATGCCGGCGCGGTGGGCGTCGTTCAAGGTTTTTTCGCGGTCGATTAAGATGGTTTTGCCGGCTTCTATGGCGATTGCATGTCCACCCGCTCGCTTCATCGTTTCAATCGTGCGTGGACCAATGGTCGGCAAATCGAATCGCATGTCTTGTTGAGGTTTTGCGACCTTCACTAACGTAAAGCCTCCGCGTGGACAAATTTGCCCAGTACGCTGAATACATGCGTCGGTTCCTTCGATCGCTTCCACGGCCAAGATCGTTCTGTCTCGTACCGTGACACTTTGGCCAATGTCCAACCGTCCCATCTCTTTGGCCATGTTCCATCCGAACTTGATATCCGCTTCCATTCGTTTCGATGGCCCCCGTTTGGTCAAGACTCCTGGCTCAGCAATCAATTGCGTTGCGTAGTCGGTTCCTGAAACGGTAGTCATCCCGCGCTTTTCAAAGGAGTGCACTGCAGCTCCCAGCAACGTATCGTCTCGCGTATCTTTCTTGCCAAAGATCATCAATGGGAAAAAGGTCTTGGCGCATTCCCAATCCGGCAAATGCTGCACCCAACCCCAACCGTGAAACAGGATCTTATCTTTGAAGAGCTTGCCTGATAAACAAACGCGATCGACTTTTTCTTGTTGAAAGAAGCGTTGCATTCCACCTAGTTTACAAACGCCGATCCATCGTATTGCGTCGGCGAGTTGTTCTAGTTCAGGCGATGCATGATCATGAATCGCGGCGACGACAACGCGATGTCCCTTTTCGCGAAGGGCTTTGGCAACCGTGATCGGGTACTCTCCCCAGCCTGCAACAATTCCAACAGTCTGCATTACTCGCCACTCTTTGCAGTTCGAGTCTCCAATGCGTTCACTTGCTTTTCTAGCTTCTTCAGTGCGATACGCATCTCAGGGAGCCTATTCGTGGCCGCAAACAGTTTGGCCTGGTCCATCCGTGGCAATGCAGGACTACCAAGCATGATCTGATCCTCTGCGACATCGGACGCCACGCCCGACTGAGCACCAACCATGGTTCGCGAACCGATGTGCGTATGATCGCGCACGCCTACTTGTCCTGCCAAGACGACATAGTCGCCTGTGGAAGAACTTCCCGCGATACCGACTTGTGAACAAATGAGATTGTGTTTCCCGATATTGCAATTGTGCGCAATCATCACCAAGTTATCGATTTTGGTACCAGCACCAATGCGTGTTGCTCCATAGGTACCGCGATCCACGGTCGTGTTCGCGCCGATCTCGACATCGCTCTCCACATGGACCCAACCCAATTGCGATGTGGAAACGTGTTTTCCATCGACCATCCGATATCCGAAGCCATGAGCTCCGAGAACGCAGTTCGCATGCAACGTGACGCGATCTTCGACCACCGTACCAGGATATAGAACAACGCCCGGGAAGAGTTGGCAATCCGAACCCACTTTGCAACCGTCCATGATCGTGACGCCGCGATGGATATGGGTTCGTTCGCCGACGACGCAGGCTTCACCGATCGAGGCTCCCCATTCCACGATCGCATTGGCCGGGACGCTCGCGCTTTCGGCGACGATCGCGCGAGGATCGATACCACTCGAAACCTTGACGATCACATGCGGTCGAAACAACTCGCAGATCTTAGAAAAAGCTTCGTGCGGATTCGGGACCACGATTTGTGGGATCGAGATTTCGGGCAAGCTTTGTTTCGTGACGCATGCAGCAGCCGGCGAACTTTGCAATCGAGGTACATGTTTCTCGTGGTCGATCAGTGTGATATGTCCAGGCTGGGCATCGGCCAAGGGAGACGCGCCGGTGATGATCACGTCGGGAGGAACCACTTCGACTCCTCGTGCGAACAATTCTCCGTGCACTCGTTTTGCTAGCGTTGGCAGGTCGATCACTGTCATTGCGAACTCCATTGGCTTAAATCCCATGCGAACTACATTTCTTGCTGGGACTATACGTTATCCTTCTTGCCAAAATCAATGTAGTTTTCCCTCCCTGCGCAGTAAATCGATGTTGGCACATCCTACGCATATCCACTAGACTATGGCGAGGAGTGAGGAATACATTCCTTTGCGAAGTAAAGACTTATCGACACCAGGGAGGGTGCTATGGGTAAAGAATCGATTCGGTTCATCCATGCGGGTGATTTTCATCTTGAGCGACCGATGCAGGATCTGCTCGATCTTCCTGAGCATTTGAAACAAGAATTAGTGGATGCACCTTGGAAATCTGCAGAAGCGATTTTCGAGATGGCGATCGTTGAGAACGTCGACTTCGTTTTGCTGTCTGGCGATCTGTTGAACCCGGTTTCGTGTGGAGCGGCTGGCCCCGCATTTCTTCTGGAGCATTTCGAGAAACTGCAACAGAACAAAATACCTGTCTATTGGGCTGCAGGAACCGTGGATGACCCCGACCGTTGGCCAGAAGCAGTCGCACTTCCTGCCAACGTTCATCTCTTCTCGAAGAAACAAGTGGAACCGATCGTCTATCGACGCAATGGTGTGCCACTCGCCACGATCTTAGGCCGATCCAACGACGGTCGCGAATCGGTTCGGTCCGCAGAATTTTCCATGGATGAAGACGATACCTATGTGATTGCAATCGCTCATGGAAACGCCGAGCGAGAATCGTTGGTCAGCCAACGCATCGACTATTGGGCGTTGGGTGGCTCGCATCAGCGCCAAACGCTGCATGGCGAAGCGCCTCACATGCGTGTTTGCGGAACACCTCAGGGTCGATCCTTTACCGAAGAAGGCGCGCATGGTTGCTGGATTGTGGAAGTGGATGGTAACCACGACGCACAGATTGTATCCAACGATGTTGATCAGTTTCGTTATGTGACACAGACCCTCGACGCCGAAGATTTGGCGCTCGGTCGCGATGTTCGGCAATTGATGAGCAAACGCATTTCGAAACTCCAATCGGAGAACGGAACTCGCCATATGATTGTCCAATGGCGTATCGAAATGGATTTGGAACATGCCTCGATGGTGGGGCCGGCAGCAATAGATGAGATTCTGGGTTGGGTCCGACGGGAGTATGGGCACGGCGCGTGCAGCGTTTGGTCGACAAATATCGACGTGCTTTCCCCGAAATCCTTCCCTGCCAAATGGCAAGAAGAAGATACGATTTTGGGAGACTTTTTGCGAACAGCCACCGACAATCGAAAATCTCTCGGTAAAAACATTAATCTAAAGCCTATTGTCGAAAGTGAGACAGCGGGTTCTGCCATGTGGTATTCGCTGCTCGTACAAGAGGACCCAGCGTCGATCACCGCGATGCTGGACAAGTCAACGTTGTTAGGTGTCGACATGTTGCGAGGTCATAAGATCGACCTTCTCGCTCCCACGCGACGCTTTGGAGGAGTCAAGTAATGAAGGTTCGCGATATACAGATCGATGGCTTTGGTGTCTGGTCAGGGCTTTCCGTCGATTCGTTGCCCGAAGGGATGACGGTCTTCTACGGTCCGAACGAAGCGGGCAAGACGACGTTGATGCAGTTCTTACGTACCATGCTTTATGGCTTTACAGCCGAGCGACGACAACGCTACTTGCCACCTGTATTCGGTGGAAAACCTGGCGGTGCCATGCGAGTGACGGGCCCAGGCGGCGGATACGAGATTGCTCGCCGCGCAACGCTGAACGATCCGAGTATCATCGGTCAACTCACCGTGACCAGCAGCGATGGCGTGACACAGGGGCAGCATCGACTAACAACATTGCTCGGGAGTGTCGATGAATCGATCTTCACTAATGTGTTTGCGATCGGTCTGCGCGAGTTGCAGGAACTCAGCACGCTAGACGACACGGCTGCCGCCGACGAACTATACAAACTCTCCAGTGGGCTCGATCGCGTATCGCTCGTCGATGTGATGCGACAATTGAAGAATGCGCGCGGTCAAGTCGCTTCGATCGAAGCGGACGCTGGGCAATTGACGACGATGCTGCAACGAAGAGAGAAGCTGCGCGATGAGATCGAGCAGTTGACCGGTCGAGGCCGCCGATGGGGCGAGCTCGCATCGCTGCGACGCAATCAACAGAATGAAATCGACGAGCTGAGACAGCGAATCGAACAATGGGAACTCGAAGCCAAATCGGTAGAAACGGCGCTGCAAGTTCGCGAACCGTGGCTTGCCCGCGAAACGACTCGCACGAAAGTCAAGGCACTCAATGCACGGACCGACTTGCCGGACAATTCGATCGCCAAGCTTCAAGAGATTCATGAACAAATCGATGACAAACGGCGCCAGATTCAAACGTTGAAAGAAGAGCGACGATCGCTTCGAGAGCGCGCAGCCAATATGCCTGTCAGTCGAGGGATCATGACGTTGGCAGGCAAGATCGATGCGGCCAACGAACAAGGACCGTGGATCACTAGTTTGCAATTGCAGATTCAACGATTGGAATCCGAATGCCAACAATCTCAAGAGCAACTCATCGAGGATGCGAAACGATTGGGACTGTCCGAGCAAGATCAAGAAGCATTGCTGAACGACAAACGGCTCGCAAACATGCCCGACCTCTCGCGACAAGCGATCAGTCAACTCTCAGGGCCTGCTCGCGATGTGCGTGTTTATCAACAGCGACTGAAACAAGTCAAGGAGCAGGGGAGCTATGACAAAAAAGAATCCGGCAGGCTCGCTTCCGAGATCGATGGATTTTTGTCAGTGCATAGCCAACCCGATTTGACGTCCGCTCACAAGAATGCACAAGAGCATTTAGCATCGCTGCGCAAGGCCCAGATGCTCGACGAACGGATCGAGAAACTCCGCCGCCATCGCAAAGAGCTCGAAGAACAAGCTGTCGATCTCGAAGCAGAAGAAGTCTTTCCAATCGACGATGCGCGACGATTGCTGCTTCCCTTTGCCGGCGGGTCGATGCTCTGCATTTTTGGACTAGGGAAGTTTCTCGGTTGGTGGATTGCCAAGAGGCAGCAAACCAATCTTGATGGCACACTCATCAGCTTTGCTCCTAGTCCGCAGGATCAAACGATCGGGTTTTTGTTGGTCATTCTAGGGATCGGTTTGCTGATCTATACTTTCTTTCGTTGGAAAGGGATGGAGCAAGAATCCAAGGATGAGATCAACAACTGCGATTCGCAATTGGATGCGGTCGATGTACAGCTAAGAAAAGCGATTACTGAACGCGATGAACAACTCGCTGCGCTTCCTGAGCATCAGGGGACCCTCGAGCAACGTATTCGGGACGCGGAGAGCGATCTGATCCAGTGTGAAAACTATCTCCCGACGTTGCACAATTTTCAAGCGGCCGATCAACGCTTTGCCACGGCCAAGCAGCAAGCCAAAGAAGCCATGCAGGGCCTCAAGTCGGCGCGTGCTCATTGGAAGAAAGTGCTCCAACAGCTCGGTCTCGCGGAGTCTCTTTCCCCGAAGAGTATTCGTATACTGGCCGAAGGTTATGAATCGCTGATGCAAACGCGAAAGCGACTCAAGGCACAGCAAGATGAATTAGCGCAACGCAAAATCGAGCTATCGACCGGACTTCAACGAATCGAAGCCCTCTCGATGCAACTCAAAGTAGCCATCGAGGAATCCCGCGACGTTCCGAAAGAGAACAAGCAATCGCTCTTGGAACGAGTCGAACAGACCCGAGACCAAAATCGCTCCTCCGATCAAAAGCGAGACGATCGCAGGGACAGAGATCGGCGAGAACAACGTCAACGGGACGAGCAAATCTCGATTCGTGCTGCGACCTCTGTGGCTGCTCCCATGACCTCCGAAGGCCCACTGCTCAAGCTACAAGAGCTAACCAATACGTTAGCACAACACAAACAGTATCTCGTGCAGCGCAAAGATCTGAAATCGCAAGACGAAGAGTTATCGCGCAAACAAAAGTCGCTTCAACGTTTGATGGAAAAATGGATTCGAGCACGGCAATCGCTCTTGGCGGATTTGGGTGTCGAAAACCAAACGCAACTAGAAGAAATGATATCGTTGAAACATCAGTACCTCAAACTGCAAGAAGAGGTGGATGAACTCGATAAGCGAGTCCGCAGCATCATTGGTGGGCACGTCCCGTACGAATCCATCGCTCGATTGTTGGAGAATACACCTGGCAGTGAGCTTGAGAAGCGATGGGATACGCTAGGCCAACGTATGCAACAAGCTCAGGAGCGAATCAATGTATTGCTGCAGCGTCAGGGTGAGACTTCCCAAGAGATGAAGAGCCTAGCCGCGGACCGACGATTGGCGGAAAGCAAACTTGAACTGGCTTGCCTCGAGAAGCAGATCTCTTTCTGCGCTGAGCATTGGAGAACATTGGGAGCCACGACGTCCATGCTGGAAAAGGTGTGCGAAGTCTACGAGACAGAACGGCAACCCGAGACACTGCGCGAAGCGTCTGCATTCCTCAAGCAATTGACCGATGGCAAATACGTACGCGTTTGGACGCCGCTGGGCAAGAATGCGCTTCGCATTGACAACGACAAGAATCAAAGCTTGCCTTTGGAAGTATTGAGCCGTGGCACGCGAGAAGCAGTGTTCATCGCTTTACGACTATCGCTCGCGGCTGCATACTCGAGACGAGGCGTTACCTTACCGTTGGTACTCGACGACGTGCTGGTCAATTTCGATTCGATCCGCGCTAATTTCGCAGCCAAGGTACTTCGTGACTTTGCGGCGCTCGGCAACCAAGTGGTCATGTTCACGTGCCATGAACACATTATGCGAATCTTCCATAATATCGGTGTTCAAGTCCGGGTGTTGCCAGCCCAAGGTCAATCCGGTGAAGCCAAGGTCTATCAACCGCACGATACTCCGGTTTTGGTCAAGCGATCGCCAGAGGTTATCGTCGAGAAAGAACCAACGGTTGCGCCAGCAGTAGCCGTTCCGCCAGTGGTGATCGCACCACCGGAGCCGATCTATATCCCAGCACCAGCCCCTGAACCTATCTTGGTTCGTGAACCTGTTGTGGATGACGAGCCGATCGAAGAACCCATTGTCGTTCTTCGCGAGGACATTCCGCCACCGGAACCGATCGTCATCAAGCCGCGACGTCAGCCGACTCCCATTGCGGTTGAAGCAGTCGAATCGGTCGAACCAGAGCCATTCTCGTTGTGGTATGAACAAGATTTGCCGATGGAACCGGTGGAAGACACCGCCGATCGACTTTGGACAGAGCTGGATCGAATCGAGCTTCCTTTCGAAGGTGAGCCGCATGATCTATGGTGGAGCGAAACCCATCGCTAGGGTAACTTTTGTTACGCCGATATGCTCTTCGTGAATCCAAGGTTGCCGGCTTCGTTTCGGACGAGCCGCGAGATACTATAGGACAACAGGACGATAGCCGAAAAGTACGAAAGAGACTGAAAAAACATCAACCCCAAGTAGGAGCCTCACGGCATACTTGAAAGATGAAATCCGATCTTCTGACGAAGCTTCAAGACATTCATCTGCCAAGTGGCGAAAAGTGAACATAGCGAGATCCATGCTGAACCATGCTCTGCATTACTTTCAACGGAGCATGCTTCGTAGCGATTTCGCAAGCGTCTCAATCTCTTCCATCGTGTTGTAGACATGAGTAGATACTCGGAAGTATTGGCAACCTCCAAGGTCGATGACGTTGATCTCAATCTTGTCCTTTTGCCATAAATCGTTTCTCAATTTCTGGCCATCGACATTTGCCGGAAGCCGAAATGACGTTAGGCCACCACGCAGATGTGGATGATTGGGTGTGCATAATTGAAAACCACCCAACCCGCTCAATGCCTCTCGAATGAACGAGCTTAGCTCGAAATGCCGCGCACGAATTGCTTGGTACCCAAGAGATTCGACAAAATCACAGCTTTGGGATACTACAAACCACGATGTCAGATCGCGCGTTCCCTCCATTTCGAATTGCCGGATCCAAGGTGTTGAACCAAATTCGTTTCGTTCGGTTGCACTCAATTCGCCTTCCGAGAATCCCCAACTGACTTGCCATGGTCGAAGATGATGTTTGCTGCGTGGGTCGCAGTAAAGAAATGCTGCTCCCACTGGTGTCAAAAACCATTTGTGAAGATTGGCTGCATAGAAGTCGGCGTTCATAGTCGACAGATCTAGCTGCAGCATCCCCGGTGCGTGCGCTCCGTCGATGAACGTGACGATATCACGAGAGCGAGCTCGAGCGCAGATCTCTTGGATGGGGAGCACTAACCCCGTCGAGTACAAAATGTGGCTCAAGAACAACAGCTTGGTATTGCTGGTTATCGAACGTTCGACTGCCGCCACGATCTCTTGTGAGTCTTCCGTTTCAATGGGAAGCGCGAATGGAACAATGTTCCAATCACGAATTTGTGCTGCTCGCTCCCAAGCCCATCGCATGGCACCGTACTCGTGATCCGATAGCAGAATATCGGAACCTTGCGGCAAGTCGACCGACAAACAAAACGTATTGATCGCTTGAGAGATGTTCGAGAAAAATACCAACCGCTCGGGACTCGATTCTAAATGTGTCGCCAATCGCGCGCGGGACTTCCACAGTTCGTCCGCCATTGCCCGCCAAACGTAGTCGGTAGGGTTGTGATGCAGTTTCTCTCGCAATCGCAAGGTGGCTTGATGGATTGCTTTCGGAATCAACCCCGATGTACCTGTGTTGAGATAGGTGATTTCGGGATCGTGCTCCACCGAAGCGCGAATATCGGTCCAGTTCATGGCTTCGATCCGAGAAACAGACTCAAACCAGCAAGATTGTCCGTGTTGATCAGATCCACCTTCTCGTCGCGCAGCAATCGCCATACGCTCTCATTATCTGGTGACGCCCAGAACCGAACCAGACGATTCTTGGCGTGTGCTTTGGAGACAATCGATCGCAGTTTGCTAAGTTCTGTGGGATCGATTTCTCCCTTCCCACGCCACTGAAAGTGAGAGGTCCAGTTATCGCTGATCAATGGCAATAGATGACTCTCTTTGTCGCTGTCCAAGTCGGACAATCGACCGTCGATTCCAACAAGACGAATCGGCTCCGATTGAATCAATTCGATAGGGCGATTGCCGCTGACAATTGCTGTAATCGGCCCTTTCTTCACGGCACCATTCTCGACACGTGTGAGCATGTCGGCGTATTTCGTTAGGACACGATGCAACTCGCGATAGGTCTCTTCTCCTTTTGTCTTGATATCGATGAGCAGCGTAAATGAATCGACACCCGTATGAACGAAGCCTTTGTTCTTTGCGACTCGTTCCTGCAAAGGGTCCAAGTAAAGCGACTGCAACGTTCTCTTCGGGGACAGTTCTATTCGCGTGTGCGCGACCAACAATTCCCCGTTGACCAGAAAGATGTCCGCTTCGACGCTGCAGAACCCTTGATCCAACGCATCGAAGAGAGGGTTTTCGTGCAGATAATCATTATGAGCGTGCGCTTGCAGGCGAGGCGTAACCTCGGTGGACTGCGACTTAACCTCGCCCGCCATGAGTAGCGACGAAACCGCAACACCTGACAGCGTTAGTTTTCGGAAAGGGAATAGGCGAATCAGAAGAAGTAAACTGTTCATTCAACGATCTCTTCAGTCGATACGGACGAGGCACACACTCCATGGAGTTACGAATGGAGCATATCGTACCTGAAGATTACTTGAATGTGTCATGCGATACGATTCGAGTATGTCGACTTCGTCGCCTGAAGCAAGGTTCGAACGTCGAGGATTTTACCTGCCGTTGCTCCGCCGTTTGCCCACGATACAACCAACGCCATGAGTAACCAGTTCACATTCGTCGTGGAACCGAGGAACTTCCATTCCAGCGGAGCAATAAAAACAAATTTAGCCATGAAAAGCAGTCGACCGGCGGGGTTGTACCAATGCTGCAACCTCGCGCGGGGTAACTACGATTTCTTCATCCGAGACTGTGCGCGCATCGGCGGGATCATGGAAGAGGTCTCAGCCCGTTCTCGAATCGATTTAGAACCGCACGATAAGATCGGCGGTCAATCGATTATCGAGAACACCGCGACGCTCAGTCAAAGGAAACTCGAACGCGATGCCCGATTCGATGTTGCGATTCGGCTTGACCTTGAGACCCCATGCGTTGGTAACCAGGTTATTACCTCGAACACCGGGCGACCCCAGATTGAACAAGTCACCACCTTCGACAGGCAATGGGAAAGTAGAAGCGTTCTTCATATAGTTGTACCAATTGAGTTCACTGAACGCATAGAATGTATTTCCGATGCGGCGATCCAAGTGGTTCGACCAATAGAACATTTGGTTTTCTGCTTGTGTGTCCACTGGCAGGATGAACCCCGACGTCGTCATATAGTGAGCGCGACTTCCTAGCCGAGCGCCACCCGACAAGAAGAAGTCAAACACGCCATCGCCGTTCCCTTGTAGCGATCGACGACGCCCGGCTGTTGTCTCAAATCGTGCACCAGCCGACAAGAGGCGTCCAGCATTTGGATTGCGATACAACGAGTATTTCAAGCCTGCTCCGATATCTGCCCAACCATTTTCGATGAGAGGGTGCGAACTGTCGATGTAGCCATCCTTGACCGCAATCAGTGACAATCGCTCTGTCAATCGAAGACGAACTTGGAGTGCGTAAAGTCGAATGGCGTCAGCGGGCAACCCTGCCAACGATGGGAGTTTGTGATTGATGAAGATCGCTCGTGCTTCGGTCAGTTGGCGAGGATCTTCGAAGTAAACTGGGTTGGTCATCGGACTAATGAAGTCGTCGTAGCAACCTTCGCTCGGTTTGATCCAACCGTGCCCGAATAAGCTCTTGGTGTCACACCCTAGACTATCGCAACTGGAAATGGAGTCGCAGCAAGGAGTGCTGTCGCAACCACCGAACTGCATGGGCTCCGCTAAATCGCAGCCGGCAGTTGCATTACCTGCTTCGCATTGGCATGATGCAAGCATAACATCCGAATCGCCTGCTGTTTGCAGCGTCATCGGCCGATGCAAATCTTTACTGAGAAATCCTGTGTATCCAGCCTGAGCTTGGAAACTCAATGATGCTGCGATGACGCCAGCTAGTATTGCCTTTATTTTCATTTTCTTACTTTTCATTAAGGAATCCATCCAAACGCTCGTGCAACCGTGCACACTTCCAAGTGAAAAAACCACTCGGGACTTTGGTATCTGCCGAGGGTGAGAATCGTCCCGGTCACACGTGTGCACCTAAGTTCTTTCTGTGCATTGATAGAATCTCTCCTACTTTTTCTCGATTCAGACGGATCAATCGTCAACATCCTTTGCATATGTTCGTTTCAAACCCTGCTGCGTTGCAACTATGGTCCCGTTCGCAAGCCCGGTTACAGATTCACAACACGTACTGTGCCATCCATCTTTTGCTATTGAGTCAAAACGATGCGCACTGTGTCATAGTTTGGTAGAAAGCGTACATGCATGTCATTGAAACCATGGGAGTTTGCACTTTTGGTACCAAACACTCGAACGGTACTCGCTTTGCTCTGGAGGATGAGCACAACGATCGAATGGGGCATCAACAAAGAGAGAACAAGATGAATGATTGGTTTAAGGGGTTATCCAAATCGCAAGCGCTTGGCTGGATCGGAATCTGTCTCCTCGCGACTGCCATCGTTCTTGTTTTTGTTCGCCGACTGCTGGGAACCGATATCGTTCTCTAAGCATAGAAAAACACAGGCATCGAAGCGGTTACTTCGAGTTCATCGCTGCGACTGCAAGCGCATCACTAGTTAGCTCATCCCAAAATGAAACATACTTGGAATGGTGCTTGACATAATTCGGATCGAACACGGCAGAACGTAGCTCTTCGCGTTGCTCTACAAACTTGCTCAGATCTTTCGGATCGTCTGGATGAAATACTGGGCACGGCCGATCGTAAACGACCATGGCGCCTTGGCTTCCCTCGGTGTGAAAGCGCGATAGACCAATAACTCGGTCGGCGACGTAAATGGCTTCGTTGAGTTCGTGCGTTACGATAATGATCGTGTATTGCGGCCGTTCTCCACGTTGTTTCGCCTTTAAATTCTCTTGATAGAAACGAAGCAACATCAGTTGCAGGTCTTCGCGGGTCGCTTCGTCTAATGCGCCGAACGGTTCATCTAAAAGTACAATCTTGGGCTTCAAAATAAACGCCTGGGCGATCGCCACGCGTTGTCTCATCCCTCCCGAGAGTTCGGCAGGATAATGCCCCATCGCCGCTTCCAAGCCAACTTTTTTAAGAAATTCGCGAGCCATTTGCAGATGCTCGCGTCGTTTGCGCAAATACGCAGGCAGCGCGATGAAGCGAGAAATCAAGGATGTTTTGTCCAGCTTGAGTCCGAAAGCCACGTTCTCTTCCGCACTCAAAAACTCATACAGCGAATAATTTTGATAGACGATGCCGACGTCACGATTGGGTTCCGTGACGAGTCGTCCTTCCGCTAAGACCTCGCCTTCTGATGGCGGGTCGGTGCCCAAGATAGCCCGCAATAGCGTACTCTTGCCACAACCGCTGGGCCCCACCAACGCCACAATCTGTCCCGGTGCGATTGTCAGATTCACTTTGTTGAGAATCCGGCGCGTACCGTACCAGTGGCTCAAGTTTCGAATTTCAAGTGCATGCATGAGTAGAAGGCCGTTTGAATGATCTAGCGGTCATACCAGGGACAGAGTTTCTTGCGTAACCAAAGCAAGCACCAATCGCCGAGCAATCCAGTGAAGCCAAGTATGCACAAATAGATGTAAACGATACTCATATTGAGAACCCGAGACTCCATGCGAATCCGGTAGCCCATTCCTTCCCCACCGACTAGCATCTCAGCCGCCAACAGGAAAATCATGGCGGGACCAATCTGAAGCCGTATGTTGTCCAGAATTGGTGGCAATACTTGCTTCCAAATCACTTCGTAAACAATCTCAGGATCCGACGCCCCGAGCGTATAGGCTTTATCGATCGCTTCATCCTTTACGTCGTTTACGATCGATTGATAGACCGACTGTGCCATCGTAAAAAAGATGCCCAATGCGACCATGGTGGTGAACATGGTTTGGTCGGTTCCGACCAAAACGAAATAGATCGGAAGTATAGCGGTCGGCGGTATCTTGGCCAAAAACGAAATGATCGGTGCCAATGGAGCAGCAATCCATCGATAGGCACCCATGGCGATTCCAACAACTACTGAAAGAACCACTCCCAGCCCGATACCGAGGAACAATCGCCAATAGGTGGCTCTCAGATCCGTCACCAACATCGATGGCTTTGGAGTCTCCTCGGATCCTTGCGATGCAGTCATCCTAGTCACACCATCGCCAAAAGCTTGCAGTCCCGGGATGACTTTTTGCTTTTCATTGATGAGGGACTGTCGGTAGGACAATCCACCATACACCGCGATTAGACTGAACACTCCCAGAATCCCTAGGAGGATCACAAGCCAGCGAGGTATCGGGCGTCGAATCATGGAGAGGTCACTATCTGATTTCGCTGACTAATTTAGATGTCTAAAGTCGCTGTCGATTACTTGCCACTCGTTGCAGCTTTAAGAAAACTCGTATCGAAGTTTACTTGAGAGTCTGCCGAATCGAAACCGACGGTAGGTTTCTTTTCTACAATTTTGTGTTCGACACAAAAATCCGCGACGGCTGGCATGGTCTTGGTACGAAACTCTTCGCTGCTGAGCAGTTTAAGGGCCTCTTCCGGTGACTTGTAGAATCGTGTTTGTTGCACGACCTGTTTCATGTCTTCCAAACCGAGACTGCTAAAGTTCGCACCGATGGCGACGAGCGTTTTGTCTGCCGTCTTGGGATCCGCCATGCGTTGGTTGATCGCATAGAACGTTTCGACGATGCAGTTTGCAAACGCCTTGCCACCTTCTTTAGCGAGGGAGTCTTTTCCGACAACGACCATGTCGATGATCTCCTCAGGAATCTCGGAGGAATCAAATAGCTTCTTGCTCTTCGGCTGATCTCGCAAGGTTTGCATGACGAACGGGTTCCAAACCATGATCGACTGGACGTTGGCATCTCCTGTTTGCAATGCGCTGGCCGCAGCACCCGGGTCCATATTGCTGAACGGATAGTCTTTTGGATTCAGCCCTTTCTTGATCAATATTCTCTCGAATGCATATTGCGATACACTTCGCTCCAAGCCACGCGTAGTTTTTCCCTTCAAGCCTTCGAGGTCATTTACGCCAACTGCGATACATGCGTCGGCGCCAACGCTAGTCGACGTCGGGAGAATGGCGACACTTGCTCGGTCCGTCGCTGGCCCGAGCGTGTCCATGTTGGTGATACAAACCGCGTCTGCCGTGTTGGATCCGTACATTTGAAGGCATGTATCGTAGTCAACTCCTTTGAGGACGATATCAACGTTCCATTTCTTCTCTAATTCTCCAAGTTTTCCAGCCTCTTTGTTGAGCAGTCCGATCTCATCGGCAACACCGAAAACGCTCCACGACGGATACTCGCTCCAGGCTAGGGTGAAAGTCGCGGGCTTTGCTGAAGTCGCCCCAACAGTGCCGGAACCGGCCGTGTTCGGTGTGGATTTGTTCGATGGCTCGCAACCCGCGAACGCGGCACCGAATAGGCATACAAAAATCCAATGTTTCTTCGTCATGATCTTCTCACTTTTGTTAATGGACATGTTTACTCTTTCAGAAAGGAGTCGTGCTCATGTGCGTTAGTCCCTTCCAGTTCGCGCAATCGCTCTTCCGTTCGCTTCGCAATACGCAAACTTTCTTCCAGTTCGTCGCGCAACTTGCTCAGTTCGTTTCCTGTCGATTTTTTTGTCAAGCTTTTGTATTGTTCCAGCGACATTTGCAAATGCTCTACAGATTCGTGAATCTCCTTCAAGAGTTGCTCGCGTTGGATCAATAGAGCACGTTGGTCTCGGGCGCTCATCTTCCTGGCTTGTTCCAACAGTCTATACGATTCGTAAAGATTGTTGACCGCAGCAGTGAACAATTGCTTCGCGCGACTCAATATATCTTGACTTCGAATTGCTATCTCTGGTTGGCTAGCCAGTTCTTCAAATTGGGCGCGATGCAACCGCAACATTCTTAACAATTCCTGATCGCGATCGTCTGTGTCCTGACTCAGCAAATGGTCCAACCGATCCAACTCCGCCTGCTCTGCTTGCAACGTTTGGGTTTGCATTTTGCGAATGGTATCGTGCGTGATTTTTTCGGTTTGGAAGATAGCACGCGTGGCCATCCAGCCTAAACCGCCGAGCACGCCTACCAACCCGGCAATCGTTAACGCATTCACACCATTGGCGGCCCAAGACACCAACCAAGCAGAAACTCCACCCACCATCGGGAGGACGACCGACGGTGCTAGAAAGATTTCTCGAAGTACTCGATTCCGAACTTCATTCAACGCCAAACCTCATGCCAAATCTCTTTTGACCACCGTACTTAAATCGTCGTTGGATGTCAGCCGTTAGCTCAATACGGCAATTCGCCGAGCATGAACAGGACGCGGGACTGGCCCACCTTCCCTGCCGAGCTTTTCATCCGGGCTGCCGGAACGCCCAACGACTTCAAGTATTCTACCGTGGCTTCTGCACGGCGGGCAGCCAAACTCAAGTTTGCTTCTGTGTTTCCGCCACTCGCCGCGTTCCCCTCTACTCTCAGGTAATACGCGGGCCATGACCGCAGTTTTTCGGCCATCTCGTCCAAAACGGTGCGGCTGACTTCCGACAAATTGGCTGTGCCTCTCGCAAAAACCAACTCGGGGACACTTAAAGTACCGACAGGCACGAGCGAATTCCATTGTACATCGCTCAACTCCACCAACTCTCGTTCTTGCCGTACGACTTCGTTCGGTAAAAAATTTGAGCTTTGAAGCGAAGCCAATACCTTATCAAAAAATAGCCGGCTAAATTGCCCACCGGTTGGATCTTTGGGCATCCCGCCCGATGAGACCAGCACCGACGAGATCCGGCCTAACATGTCTTCGATATGAACGACCTTTTCCGCACGCAACCCGAAGTGGGCATAGTTCTCTTGAGTGTTCTTCCAATGGATCCCCTTGATCAATCGGTCCGCTTGCACCGAAGTGAGTTTGGTGTTGGTAAGCTTTGCATCCTCCAAGACCAACTCCTTTAACTTGTCGGGCTCTCGATACGTGTTCATCGATCGAAAATAACTATCGACGATCTTCTCGACCAACGGTTGTTGCTTCAAAAGAAAATCACGACTGACGACGAGTGTGTCCACGATATATCCCGTGAATTTGGAGCTATCCACTAGCACGTGTAACTGTTCATTCTCGAGAAGCTGCGCGACGTAGGGTTCCCACGTCACAAACACTTCGTTCGTGGATGGAGTCGCTTTCCGATAGGCTTGTAGAATGGCTTCCGGGGAAGTGACTCGCAGCATCGGGTCTTTGGCTAAGCGCGAGAGATCAAAGTCATGCATCACTACGCGTGAAAGTGTTTCACTCGGAGAATCGCCAACGAGCACGAATCGCGTTTCCGGCGCGTTTAGCGAATCAACATCGGGATAACGTTGCTTGTAGGCGACCATAGCGTCCGCGCCACGCGTCTCATCGATGATGGCGATGATCGTTGCGGGCAATCGATTGCGTTGACTACATATCTTGAGTAACGCGTCCATTGGGAATGCGGCAAGTTGAATCTCGCCCGACTCCAGTGCATCCATACGTTTGGCATAATCTGCGTTATCATCCTTCATCGCCATTCGTATGCCATTCTGGGCTAATTGATCGCGAAAGGCTGGCGAACGTAGGACCGCATACCCAGAGAATGCATCGAGCCCGCAAGCCAAGTCATGCTGATATCGACTGGTGCCTTGCGTAGCGTCGAGAGCCTGTTTCTCCTGCTCCTTTTTCTTTTCTGATTCCTGTGCCTGCTGCTGTGGTTGCAAGAACAGCTTCCAGACTCCAACCCCAACTCCTAAGAGAGCTAGCCACACGAACGCAACTAAGACTATTTTCGATTGAGACACAGCGGTGGTAGCGAAAGAGTGATGATAGCGAATGAGTTTGTGGAGCGTGAAACTTTTCCGTGAGAACTGCTAAGCAATCATCGACGTCGTTTCGACATGAAGAATCTACTCAGAATGGCTGTCATTACAACCAAAATGACTAAGACAAAGAACGAAGAGCTTTTGCCTTTTGGCTCGGCTGGAACGGACGAACCGGGCGCTGTGCCGGTCGGCGCGTTTGCCACAGAGTCTTGATCCGTGAAGCCGACGTTGGGTCTTTCTTCTGCGATCTCCCCGTTTTGAGCCATCGTCAATGCCTTGAGCGATTCTGTGGCGAACTCGTCCGGCAATCCAGCGATCCTATCAAAGTCTGCGGCACCATCGTCATTACTGCCTGAACTTGCAGACTCCGCAAAGATTTCGGTAAGGGCTTTTTCAAAGCTGGCTGCGTCGTTTGCCTTCCGATACGAGTGTGTTCGCTTTGCTAACGAATGCTCGGAACGCATGTCTACGCCGATCACATCGACGACGACGCCACGCGAAACCATGTCTGGCAGGTACCTTTCGAGTACTTCTTTATCTGTCGCTTCGCCGTCTGTGACTACCAACAATCGATAGTCTCCGTATGGGACTTTGCTTCGAAGTGCCAGCAACTCGTCCATCGCTGTCTTCATCGATTGGCCAAGAGGAGTACCACCTTCGGCACGAACTTGGTCGATACGTGCGAGAGCGGATGCTCGGTCCAAAGAAGCGAGCGGAATTAACCATCCCTGGTTCGCGCGCGCTCCGTTCATCAAAAGCAAACCAAACTTTGTTCCTTCCGGCAATTGCCCGACCACGCGAGTCAATGCATTTTTCGCGACCGACATTCGGGGTTCGTTCCCCGAGTTTGTTCGCATTTCTGTTTTCATCGATCCTGAGTCATCGAGTAATACAACAACGATACTCTCGGACGCATTCGTCGTAGTAGCTAAACCAGCCAATGCTAGTCCCGCCAAACATGCGATCCCTAAACCAACGACTGTGAACCGAACGCACTTTGGAAGGCTCCTTCGGAACGCTGTTCGATCAATCATGACTTCCTCTTTCGTGGAATACTGCACTCGTGGTCGCTACACTAAAAATTAAAGTCGGATGGAGCAATCGCTTCAGCCTCAACCCGCACGATACGAAACTCAACACGCATGTTCTCTTTCGCTTCTGCTGGGCTCTTAGGCTTTGCAATCACCGGTTCGGTAACACCTGCACCGACGGGTACGATTTGCGACATATCCAAATTCACTTCGGCTTGTTTCGCAAACTTGGCCACTGCATCGCGAACTGCATCCGCTCGCTTCTTGCTCAGATTCAGTGCCGCTTGCATGGTAACCATCGGGTCGGATTTGCCACCGCTGAATGCGCCTGCTTTGACAAGCTCAACGATCGATTTGGTGTTGGTCAAATCGAGTTCCTTCCCTTCGAAAAAGTACTTGAAGCTTCCCTTCACGCCGGTTTGCTTCAGGATCCCTTTTTCAATACCCGATTGAACGAGATCAATCAGTGTCTTCGTCGGATCGGTATGGCCACGGATCACGACTTTGGCATTGCCGAATGTACTCGCGGCTTTGACTGCACGTTGAAACTCTGCACCGTAACGATCGACGGAGAACTCTTCCATGTTGGGTTCAAAATTGATCGTAAAACTGACGATGGTATTGGCGTCGAGGTTGTCACCGAGGAATGTATCAGTCGATTCGGCATTGGTCGAAAATCGTTCAGTGTTCGTTGGCTCGACATAAGGAATGCCTCCCAATTTGGCGATCTCTTTGTAGTCGAAAGCGTTCGGATCGAATCCCAACCTCGCATCTGCATAGCCCCATGTCGTTGCTAGATTCAGCGTCTCTGCCATTTTGGCTTCAAAGCCACTCAAATTCCCTTTGTCGCGGAAGAAAGCGATTTGACCAGGCAAACCAACAAAGGAGCAATCCAACAACAGTCCGTGTGCGTCGATGTCCAATGTAGGAAGTACTTCCACACCAAACGTCTTCTGAGCCAACGTCAAGATCTGCTTGTAGGGTTCCGACATCTTCTTGGCATCGGTGAACCCTTTGCGAAGCGCGACAAGATCTTCGGTACCTTTGAGATAACCAGCAACAAACTTTTCCACCATCGGTTTGTTCGCATCGAACCAATCTCGACGAACTGCATAGACGTCTGCAATCGAACGGCTCATTTGCTGGGTACTGTTGACGAGGTGTGCTCCCTCGACTGTCCCCTCGGCACCACTTCCCACCGAATCAAATCCGCTGGTCAAGCCGATAAGGTCTGGCGTGATAACACAACATGCATCGATGGTTGGATCTTTTCGGAACGCTTCGGCTGGACCATTCGCACCGGTGAGATCCTTGACCCAAACGATCGTGACGTCGTTCTTGGCAATTTGAGCGGCCGAGAGGGAATCGTAAAGCAAACCGACGTGCGGTCCACCTTGTTGGCAAGCGATCTTCTTCCCCTTAAGGTCGTTCAAGTTCTTGATGGTGCGACGCCCAACGATATGGTCCCCAGCACTCCAAGAAAGCTGCAAGATCACGACGGGTTTCGTCCGCGGGTCCGAACCGGTCACTTCACTCGCCAGACCGAGCATGTGCATCGTCCCCCGAAGGAACGGTGTCTTGCCCGACATATAATTGCGAACTTGCCCGATAAAA
The DNA here is from genome assembly GCA_903858115.1 of uncultured Pirellula sp. GTDB lineage: Bacteria > Planctomycetota > Planctomycetia > Pirellulales > Pirellulaceae > JBKCUI01. The sequence continues at coordinate 62,443 of CAIOHR010000402.1, forward strand.
TCGTCCCCAGGCACGAGTTGCATGTCCAAGCCGAGTTTGTCGAACGTAGAACCTTTCTTGGTTTTCATGTCACCGTTGGCGAGGAACGTAGCGACATCGCCACCCCAAGTCAGGTAGGGGACCGACAGAGTTCCCTTCGGTACGGCCGCTACTTGAACTGGCCCCACCAAAGTTTTGAACTTTTCTTGAGCATGTGTCTGGGTGAAAAGAGTCGACCCAATCCATACTACCAACAACAAACCAACACGATTCCACATAACATAACCTCATTGAGAAGGATGACTCGATTCTCGGTAATTCTAGCAGGCGGAATTGATTTACGTATTGGGCGCAAAATCTCGGGGTGGGAGAACTTAACAATTTATTCTCTGGGTTACCGGTTTTGGCGGCCGGAGACAACTTTAGAGTAAAATTGCCGCGTTCGGTGGCGGGTCGGAAACTATGCGAATCTGCTATCCTACTCATTCCGCCTTGACCACCAATTTAGGGATGTTTGTCCATGATTCGAACCATGCAATTACTTTTGATCTGTGTTTGTCTATCGAACTGCCAGTTTCTGGTCGCGGAAGAAGCCAAGCTTCGGATCATCTGCTTTGGTGCGCACCCGGACGATGCTGAGTACAAATGCGGCGGCGCTGCCGCACAATGGGCCAAACTGGGGCACCACGTCAAATTGGTCTCAGTCACCAACGGCGATATCGGGCATTGGCAAATGGCTGGCGGCCCGTTGGCAATGCGGCGGACGCAAGAGTCTGCCGAAGTGGCCAAGCGACTGGGAGTGACGAGCCAAGTGCTCGATATTCACGACGGCGAACTGGAGCCAACTCTAGAAAATCGACGCCTCATTACTCGCCTCATTCGTGAATGGAATGCGGACATTGTTATTTCACATCGACCATGGGACTACCATCCAGACCATCGCTACGTGGGTGTTCTCGTTCAAGATGCGGCTTACATGGTGACTGTGCCTTTCTTTTGCCCCGACACTAAACCATTGCAAAAGAATCCTGTCTTTCTTTACTCCAGCGACTCGTTCAAGAAACCGTATCCGTTCGTTGCTGATATTGCAGTCGCAGTCGACGTTGTGTTTGAGCAAAAGATCGATGCACTCATGGCGCTCGAATCTCAAACGTTCGAGGGTGGTGCCAATGGAACCGCCGAATCCACCAATGCTGCTCCACCTGCGTCCAAGCCAGAACTGCGACGTGAGTGGCTCAAAGAACGATGGGTGAAGCGGTCCAAGAACGAAGCAGACCGGTTCCGAGACTCGTTGCAAAAATGGTATGGGGCAGAGAAAGGAAAAGCAGTCCTCTACGCGGAAGCGTTTGAAATCTGCGAATACGGGCGCCAGCCAACCCCAGAAGAAATTCGAAAGCTGTTTCCTTTCTTGCCACCAGCTTCCAATTCGAAAGTGGAGTGAAACGATTGGGCACGTAGTTTGCTTCTCGTTGTCTTCCGATATTAGCCCTAAACGTTAACAAACAGTTTACTCGGGAATTTTAAAGGAAACCAAATGATGACGGTAACCGACCAATCGAATGACAGATGCGCGTCGAGTATGACACAAGATGCACTTCGCGGGGCACGAGAACAGATATCGATAGCCGCAAGCTCGGCGAAAGACACTGCCTTGGAGTGCGGTAGCCATTATGTGACAGAGCCAGCCAGAGACCTCTTCGGACTTTTGCAGGACTACGCAAAATCCAGACCTGAAGTTGTGGCGGTATGGTGCTTCGGACTCGGTCTTTTCGTTGGCTGGAAATTAAGGCCTTAGTGCTGAGCTCGGATCGAACAAAGGGGCCATGAACGGGCGAAGCGACCCATTGCTCCTACCCTGCATGCGAGTGCGCTTTGGACCGCCATTTGCATTCTGTTGTTTCCTGGATCGTGCAAATTTTTGCGCGGCAATGAACCCAGGAATCAATAGGATCCTTGCAATGTCAATTCGATTACGAATGCGACAGAAACTCTCTCTAGCGATATTATCGCTGACGGTTACATCAATCTCCGGTTTTTCGCAATTTGCCTCGCAACTAGAAGCGCAGCAAACACAAGCGCAGAATCCCAGCACAGCAACCGGAAAGGCCGGTCAGCAGTCAAAGAATGATTCGCCAACATCCAGCTTGATCGATGATCATTCCGAAAAGGAAACAGCCGACTTAGGAGTGTTGACTGCGTCCTGCCCGGCGAATGCAGTTTGCGTGAAACAAGTTCTTCAGCATAGCCCTGCAGACGGAGCTGGCATCGAAGCTGGCGACTATTTTCTAGCGATTGACGGAAAGAAGGTAACGTCTCCCGGTGAATTGAACAAAGTGATTGCGAGCCTCGCACGCGACAAAGAAGTTGTGGTAAAAGTCTGGCGAAGGGGAAAAGAAATCGAGTGCAATGTCCACTTAGCCTCAAAAGCTGACGAGCTTCCCAAAGGGCAGGATGCATGGTTGGGCGTGATGCTGTCCAACAACAAAGAGGGCGGTATCAAGATCGAACACATCGTAGACGGCAGCCCGGCCTCACGAAGCGAACTGGATGAAGGAGACATCTTGGTCAACGTCAACAAAGTTGAAATCAAAGATGCCCAGTCCTTCCTTGAAAAAATCGAAGCCATGGGGCCAGAGGATTCATTGCAATTGACAGTCAAACGCAATAATGAGGTACGAGACCTAGACGTCAAGCTTGGTAGCTTCTGCGATGCACCGATGGCGTTCGTCAGGCATCTCCAATCGCAACATAACGCTTCGGGGCATGACGGATCGCGAGAGTCAGATGCATCGAGCGACCTAGTCGATCGAGCGATTGATGATATGCGAACTCACATACGAGAACTACGCGAAGAGGTCCGCGCACTCAAAGAAGGCTTGCCAACGAAACCTGCAAAGCCAGTAGCGGCGATTCAGGATGGAGCAACCAGCCTGTCCAACGATGGTAACATCAAATACATATCGCAGATTCAAGTACAAGTTCCCCTTCGTAGCTTCCGTCAGCAGAACTACAATCGCGGATACAATTCGTATCGCAACAATAGCTATTTCAATCGATATAGTCAGAGCTACTCACCCTATTTCAACAATGGATACTCATCGCAGTTTCGTGGTAACAACTATTACTACCGAAGCAATCAACAGCCCTACTATTACAGCGGCAACAACAACTGGTATGGCAATCGCCCCAATTCATCGATTCGGATTGGTCCAAATCTTGGCGTGTACTGGTATTGAGTAAGCCTAGTAGCTTATCCGTATGCAATGGATAACGACTTCCCAAGAGCGGATATGAACAGTCGCTCTTGGACAGACGTCAATACAAGCGTTGCGCGTAGGAAGTATGCCTGATGCACGTGATACTCCGCTCATGCACCCTTCAGTCGCCATCTACTCCCTTTGTGTGTAAGACTTTTCGCGCGAGCGCATCTAGGTTCGCGTCTGTTATCGCGGGCAGGTATCGCTTGCGATATATTTCTTCATGGAAAATGTTGATAACCGCGACCATAGGTGCTGCAATGAGTACGCCTAGTACGCCGAACGTTGAAACGCAAAGGAGCATCGAGAAAATGACTGCTACGGCGTTCAATCGCATTCCCCTCGACATGATGACAGGCAAAATGATGTTGTTCTCGAGGGCTTGGACTGCCACGTAGGCGAGGAGTACCCAGAGCGGGGTCATGCCTCCTTTGCTAATGGCGAGCAATAAAGCAGGGAACGTGCTCAAGGTCGGCCCAAGGAACGGCACCGACTCAAGCAATCCAGCGATCAGGCCGAGGACTAGCGCGTCCATGAATCCGAGGATCGGCCACATCAACGCAAACACCAACAGACCAATGGTCAACATCCCTGCAAGGGTGGATCCTCCCCACGCAGGTGCAAAGCGACAAATGCGCTCGATGATGGCGGTGGCTTTATCGTGGTGCGTTACTGGAACCAAAGAAAATATAGAACTAATGATCGGCCTAGGATTCATCAACATAAAAATGACACCAAAGAAGACGGTCACGAGTACCAACAAAATTTGCGCGCCGTTGGATGCAAAATTGGTCATACTGCCTACAACAGCCCCCAACATTTGAGCCAAACTGGAGCGAAGTGTACTAGAATCCGCCGGAGAGTTTGTCGGTTCGGGTTCTGGCGAATTCTCGCTTTCATCCATTTCGTTGTTTTCGGCTGCGTTGGTAATCTCGGTTGTAACCTCCGCTTGCATCCGAATTTCAGACCGTTTGGCATGCTGTTCCATTTTGATCAATGGCTTTTGCAACCGTTCCCAATATTCTGGCAGTACCTCGGAAAGATTGCTCACCGAGTCTCTCAACGGAATGTAGAAAGCCCATCCTGATAGTGACAAAACGGAGATCATCAAAAAGACGACTAAGGCGGTGGCACCTTTTCTTCCACCCATGGTTGTTCGTAGACTACTGACCAATGGGTTGAGTGCGAGTGCAATCAGCAGAGTTAAGATGAAGGAGAGATAGATTGAAGATAACAACGAGAACGTCTGGACGAAGACGAATACCGACGACGCAATCCCTAGGTAAAGCAGGGTGGAAGTCTTTTTTGGATTCGTCTCAGGATCGTTCTTCACATTATTACCCGCTTGCGCTGCCTGCTTTTGCCTTTTGTCGGCTTTGGCCACTCAAACGCTAAAGATCGATCGACGGTTGATCCGGCAACGTCGGTGGTGGCAACGAAGGTGGTGGCATTGACGGAGGATCATTCATTGGTGGAGGAAGGATCGGGTCGCCGAATTCTGGTGCGCTTGGCGGAGGTGGTAGCGGAGCCGGAATCTCAGGATTGTCTCTTGATGGTTCATACTCCGGCAAACGATAGAACGGTCGCACTGGTGTGTTCGATTTTTTTGACATATGTCGGTTTCCATGATGATTGTTCATTGGGTGGTTCGTTGACTTGCAAATCGTGAGCCCGGCGATCACACCAACTTCGCTCATCAATAGCAGCGGCCGGTCGCATGTGCCAGACAGTTATTGCTGCTGACGAAAGGCACAAACGACAAAAGTACGAGTAGGCTGGGACCATAGTCCCGGCTGCTACCTTTTTGTACTTACAAAATCCGTTTGCTCGCGACAAGTGGTCCCAAGCTACAGTTATCGACTGGCATCTCATGCATACAACAGGAAGCAAAGCTTGTGCCGTAGATTCTGAGGTTGGTGAATCCGTCAACATGGTGACCGTTGTGTTTGATAATCCCTCAGACCGCTTGTCTTGCGCTCAGACAGATTGGTCAACGACCAAACAGCACGATCGATGATCGCGATGCGGGATTGGTCGAAACGCCCGCTGGTTCGATCCTAGTCACGCATTTCACCTCGCTGGTAACGGTATGGTACGAAGTCCTTCTCGGCTCTCTGCTAGCACAATTGCGCCAAGCTCGTTGGCGCAATTGTACGCCGGACTTTTGTACGCCGGACTTCTAGTCCGTCGATCCAGCCCAACCGACGGACTAGAAGTCCGTCGTACAGCAAGCAGATCGGTGCAGTGGAACAATACCCGTCTGCTAACGAAAATCGAGCAGTTGACGACAACTGCTCGATTCATTGTTTCCTTGACAGTCAAAACGCAACGTCATGCGAGTAGCAATCGTTACTCGTAAACGGGAAAACCGACTACGAGTCTGCAGTACCTTCGTCGGTATCGTCGCCGGCATCCGGTTTGCCTTCCGGGCCCGCGTAGCCACCGCAAGCTAGGATCGCATCGCGAATCTCTGCGGCGACGTCTTTGTTTTCCACGAGGTAATTACGTGCCTTGTCTTTTCCTTGACCGATGTAGGTTTCACCATACTTGTACCACGCACCGCTTCGGCTGACGATCTTGTGGGCCGTTCCCAAATCGAGAAGGTCACCTTCGTAGCTGATCCCGCAATTGTGCATCATGTCGAACTCCGC
>CAIOHR010000403.1 GCA_903858115.1 uncultured Pirellula sp.
CAGGGGCAATTGATCCTGCGTGCCTCTGGTGTCGAGGACGCTGAGGCATTGGAGACACAACGTCTTGTACAAAGAATCATGATCGATGCGGCACTCAAGTTGCAGCCTGGCGAGGACCTCGATGCGATCGTTTCAGCCGGGGTTAAAGAACTGGAATCCAAACTATCGACAGATGCGCTCCAAGGTGCGAAATGGAATGACACGCTGAAAGCGGGTATCCAGCAAATGAGCAGTCCGTGGTTTCGGTTCTTTATTACACACGAACCTGCTCCGCCACTCAAACTCGTTCAATGCCCTGTGCTAGCGCTAAACGGAGAAAAGGACGTTCAAGTTGATCCTAAGGTCAATTTGCCCGCGGTTCGCAAGGCACTGGAAGAGGGTGGCAACAAGAACTTCTCGATCGAGGAAATCCCCCAATTGAACCACCTGTTTCAGACATCGCAAACCGGTGCAGTTCAAGAGTACTCGACGATTGAGGAAACCGTTTCTCCAGTGGTGCTGAAACGACTAGCAGAGTGGATAAAACAAGTGACGCAGGATTAGTCCAAATTCGCCTGAGAATCTGATAGGATAATCTCTTGAATCGAACTTCATCAGGAGAATCCACCAATGAAAATCTGGGCAATGGCTCAAACAGTCATCAAATCGTTTTGCATCGGAGCCATGTGCATCCACTGCATGGGTGCTGATGCCCAATCCCAATGGGAGTCGCAAGTTCTTCCGGTCGAGCTTTCCGTCGGATACGCGGTACGCACGATCGATTTGAACAGAGATGGCAAGCTGGACATTTTGATCACGGATAGCAAACGTTATCTTTGGCTTGAGAATCCCAACTGGGAAACGCATGTCATTCATGAAACACCCGATGCCAAGAATGATAACGTTTGCATGGCTCCGCATGATGTTGATGGCGACGGAAAAGTCGACTTAGCCATCGGGCACGATTGGCAACCTAACAACACAACCAGCGGCGGCGAGATAGGCTGGTTAAAATCTCCCGTGGATCCCCGTCAGCCATGGAGTTATTCGAAGATTGCAGAGGAGCCCACCACGCATCGAATGCATTGGGGCGATATAGATCAGGATGGCAAAAAGGAACTTTACGTTCTGCCGCTCAAGGGACGCAATTCCGCGGGACCTGGTTTCGATCAAACGCCAGTACGTTTGTTGCAGTTCGAAATCCCAGCCGATCCATCGGTGGATGCTTGGCCGATGAAAGTATTGGATGACAAAAAACATGTCTCGCACAACTTTGAAATCGTTGACATGTTTGATACGGGAAGACCGGAATTTCTGATCGCAAGCTACGAGGGTGTGGCTCGACTGATGTTTACCGAGGACGGGCGCAAATTTAACTATCCTTTAGGGATCGGACATCAAGGAGAGGCTCCCGCGCGTGGATCGAGTGAGGTGCGATTAGGGCGACTGGCAGGGAATGGACACTTCATTGCAACCATCGAGCCTTGGCACGGGAACGAAGTGGTTGTTTACTCGAATCGGCCAGATCTTGGGCAACGTTTTATGCATCGAGAAGTAATCGACGATGAGCTCAAATGGGGACACGCGGTGGCATGTGCGGATTTGGATTTGGACTCGGATGAAGAGATCGTCGTTGGCGTTCGCGACGATCAAGCGCCACATCGCTGCGGTGTTCGCATTTATGACCTTAATGAAAACAAGTGGGAGAGAACGTTGTTGGAACCTGGTCAGGTAGCGGTGGAGGATTTGGTCGTTGCCGATCTCAATTCCGATGGACGCAACGACATCATTGCTGTCGGACGAGCAACGCATAACGCAGTTATCTATTGGAATAGACGCTAGTGAACAAATCAGGACAACTCGAATTTACG
>CAIOHR010000404.1 GCA_903858115.1 uncultured Pirellula sp.
CCTACTTTTCTTGCTAAGTTTGAAGAAGTGATACCCATTGCAGTGCTGCCCTGTGATCTTTTTGGCCACAGCGCTGAGCGTCTTGTAGATTGCTCCGTCGTATTCGAAGCCGGTTTCCAGGACCAGAACTAGAATCTTCTGGCCCTTGTAGACCCGCTCGATGACTGATCTTGGGGGAGGTAGACGGCTGTCTTCTCCCCCCTCGACGAATCCGGTCACCGTGTCAGCTACAGGGTTTGTCACCGGTTTGGTCGCCTTGGGGGCCGTCGTTCGGATGTCGGTGCCGCGTGCGAGTTCAGCAGCCCGACTTCTAACACGCTCGGAAATGTCACCCTCGATATTGGCTTGCATCTTCCAGGCGATGCGTTTGAGTAGCCATTGCTTATTGCGAGTGTTTGTCGGCTCGCCCCACGTCTCTTCGAACCTCTCTCGCAGTTGCCCCACCGTCATGCGTTGGAGCAGCGCGACCTCTTTGTCGATGTCTAGTTGCATTGATTTCTCCTGAGAAAGCGGACTCACTGGTCGTTAACCACGTTGGTCACAGAGAGCACGCTTTCTGGAGAAAGCTCAAGGCAAGCTGGTGGTGATTTGTAGGGATCGTTGGCAATTTCTGGATCGCGGATCGCCAAACGCGATTAGGGTGCGAGAGAGACTAGCAGTTGACTGTGCACCAGACTACCGCCAGAAAATTTTGTTGCGTTTTGCTTCCGCGTGCCCTCTAATACCTCCTGCGGGTAAGAGTCAAGCAAGTCGGGAAGCGGAGTTCGATGAAAAAACGTGATCGACGAAAGCGACAAACTATTACGGCACAAGCAGCCTCCAAGCTTGCGTCTACTGAAACAAGCAAAGAATTAGTGAGACCTTTACGGCTATATGCCATCTGGACGTTGAGTGCACTTTGTGCGTTCGTCGTCACTGTTCTAGGTATTTGGAGTCTCTCTGCTCCGTCGCAAACGGCGATTAAAACTGCGAATCCTAGATTGCGAGCCACGCAGCCAAAGGAGTCTGTTCTTCCAACCTTCGCTGACTTGACCATGATGGGTGTGCCAAAATCCTCCCGTGAGGTGATGTTCGATGCTGATTGACTTGGATGACGCGATTTGGTCAGAATTGCGACATGCCTATGGCAATGCCTCATCGATACCCCAAACTCTTCGTGAAATGTACTCGGGCGACGATGTGGCGGACGAAAAGTTTTTGGGTTTCACAAATGCAGTTTCACATCAAGGATCTGTATACAACGCAAGTTTCGCTGCGTTCCCGCATCTTGTGAAGATTGGCATTAGTGCCGGGAGGTATCATGAGATTGCATTTTCGATCGCAGAGATAATTCTTTATGACGCATTGTCTGGAGATGGCGCCACGCTACCTCCTATGAGCGACAGACTACATCAAGGATTCATGTACGGATTGGCGATGGGGCGAGCATACCTCTCAAAGCAACTGGAGCTAGAATTTTTAAACTCAAGCGATCCTACCGAGCTTTACCTTCTACGGCGGATTTCGTTGTTTCGGATGAGGCCACGCGTAACCATGTTGCTAGATACCGTTAGTCGAAATTTCCACTGTCCGCTTTGTAGGGAGACAATCGAGAATCCGATTGAAGCATTATGTCCCTTTCCGTATTCTAAATAATTTATAGGCCCTAGAGGATTACTACATTTGATATCCCAAGGGTATTTGCCTCCACTTGAAATCGTTCCGTCGACGAATACGCGTGGAACATCGAAACCTTCGAGCCGCGCGCACTCGGCGACGACAGACCATGATGACGTGCAGAAAGTCCGTGACGGCTATCTCTGTAGAGGTTTTCGAACCCGTAGACGATAGTTCGAACCCGTGTTCACCGGGGGCTCCGAGTGAAAACTCTGTGTTAATTCTGGAGCCCGTTGAAAACAGAGAGTCAGAGAGTTCGAGACCGTTTTTCCGCACTCTCAGGCGCAACCTTGAAGGTTGCACTCGCACTCCGGAAATCTCTCTTCGAACAGAGAGCGCAGCGAGTTGGGCGACCCGAGCCCAAAAAACTCACAAATCCTTGTGATTTCCCGCCTAGAAACGAAAAACGCCCGGCGGTCGATCTCTCGATGCCGAGCGTTAACTCTTTTGGTCGTCAAAGTTCGTACTTTGACACAAGCTCCCCGGATCGACCTTGATAAGGAACCTTCTCGGAAAGCACTTGTTATCTAACCCTATTGCAGCGTGGGACTTAGGGCTTTCCGAGACCGGTTTGGTGGTTTCTTCTCTGTGTGCCGCGTTACGGAAAATCTGCTTAATAGAAAGCTAGTTCGAGACCGACCAGGGCCTGTTTAGATGTCAAGGAATGGGCTGTCTAAGCTCGACTGCTAGTGCCGAGTTCTCGGACGTAAAAGTGCTGAATGTTGTGACGCGGAGCAGCGCAGGTTCCAAGCGTATTCGACCACGGCGCCAGTCGATTTGTTGGTCCGACGGGTCATCTTCCCATCCAGATCGTATGCAAAATCCGATACCCCATCGGACGCTTGGCGGTTGTCGGGACCTGGAATGTTGCCTCTACCATTCCGATTGCCATTGGCATCGTAGGCGAACGTTAGACCGGTGTACGCCGGTTTATTGTAGGTGGCCGATTTCAGTTGATCATTGTGGTCTTAGGTCTGGGTAACCCCATGGTCGCCGGTGGAGGTCATCGAGACCAAGCGCCCCCCTGGATCCCAACCCAGGGAATAGCTGGCAAGCAGAGTACTGCTGGCGAGGTTCGAGTTGGGAGCGGTATGGAACATCGATTGCGCGCGGTTGGTTTTTTTGCCTGGTGTATCCCGGTCCCCAACGAGGTGGTCAGGAAGGAAGCAAAGGGAGTGACCGAGGGTGGATTGCCCGACGGGGGTTGTGGTTCCGAGCGTTCGATTTGCGTGGTCTGCCCTGCGCGGTCGTAGCTGTATTTTACGGTTTTGGGGGTCGCATTGGGGCCGGATTGCGCTATGGTTTCGATCTGGCCATTAGGAGTGTAGGAGTACTCGATTTGTGAGTCGAAGGTTTTGGACTGGAACGTCGCACCGACAAAGGTCGTAATGCCGGCTAAATCCGCATCGAGGTAGTTGTAGAACCAGGTAGGTGGATGGCAATTAACTTCCTCTGCGGATGAAACCCCGAGACAAATTGCGAGAGCGGCTCAGCAAGGGAGATAACTCCTTTGAGCGAAACAGATTACGGTAGCCGTAATGTACCGTTAATGGGTGGCACTTAAATCCCCCACTGCAGAGTCAAAGTTTACCAAACCCCCCTAGCTTTCCAAATACGTGGGTGGCACTCAACTTACCACTCAACTTAAACCCCAAATACGTGGGTGGCACTCAACTTGCCTGCACTCAACTTGCCAATTGTGGAGCAACTTGAAAAGGGAAATATCCCTTTCCGGAAAGTTGGAACACATCGCCGAGTTTTGTTCAGAGACTTGATGGAATACAAACGGTCGATGGATCGTAAACGGCTTGAGTCGCTAGATGAATTGGCGGCAGTGGCGCAGAAGCTGGACTTGGGTTACTAACAGCACCCGACAACAGAGTTAACAAGCTTTGGGATCGGTACTTAGTTTGCTCAAATAAGCAAGCATTCTCTTAAGTTGGTTTTGCTTGCTTGGTTGGCTTGGGCAATATCTGGACCTTGCCTTGAACAAACTTCCCGGTACGGCCAGACCGTTGTAGAATCCTATTGTGAAGTTTGGAAATGCTCATCATCGGGAGATACTATGGCTTTAACGATCGACGCACCTCAAAAATGGGTGGAGAACATTGCTATGCTTCGATTGCCGGAGCAGGCTGATCGGCGCCTTCAGCAGTTGATGGACCGCAACAATGAAGGCCTTTTGACCGAGCAGGAACGGGCGGATTTGGAAGCGTTGGCAGAACTTAGTGAACAACTCTCGTTGGTCCGCGCGGAAGCTCTGCATCTTCTCGGTCGAAAACCGTAGTCGGACTGATCGTGGCCGACGATTCAAGGGGCGTCATAGTAGCCCGAGCAGAGAGTAGATGCGAATACTGCAAGATGCATCAGTCGCTGCAGGGAGCGACGTTCCACGTCGAGCATGTAATTCCTCGTGCGCATGGAGGAACTAGCGAGTTAGACAATCTGGCTCTCGCGTGTCCAAGTTGCAACCTTCACAAATCTGACCGAGTTTCTTCGGCCCTTGATCATGGCTCTCCGGCGACCCCATTGTTTCATCCAAGATCAGACACTTGGCGTGAGCATTTCGAGTGGGACGACTATCAGCTACTCGGCAAAACAGACGTTGGACTTCTGACTATCCGAATGCTTGATCTGAATCATGAACGGCGAATCAAGATTCGCCAAGCGGAACAGATGTTCGGTTTGTTTCCGCCTCAGACACAGGGCGACTGAGTTCGTTCGCAAGCGAGATTGAATGCGCCTCAAACGAAGACCTGTGGCAGTCTGATTTCGAGATCAACGCGACCAATGAAACGTGAGACTTCTCAATTTGACTTTATGCGATCTGAAAACTCTCTTTCGGTCAAAATAGTCGCGGGCCGGATTTGTCGATCGCAGGTACCTTCAGAACGCGGAAAAGCGATCTTTCGTTTGTTGCGTATTTTTAGGCATCTGCCATGGCACTAGTCAAGACATTCTAACGCATCTGACTTAAGCTTGACGGTGATGGTTTCGCGCACGGCATCGATTGAAACAGACTCCACGATGCGAGGAACAAGCAGCCGCTGTTGTCGAAGGTCGAGCTTGTTCCAGTGCTTCGCCAACTCTGCATTGGACTCGCTAAGTAGCTTAATGGCTTTCATCACGTCAGCTTCAAGCAAAGTCGCCGTGAAGCGAACTCCCGGACAAGTTGCCGTCTCTTGTTGCTTGTGCCAACCACGTCCATTGGCTCGTGCCGCGATGTCAGATGGCAACACACCATCGGCCGCCCATTGGTAGAAAGCTTTAATTTGTTCGCATGCGGGAGCAAAGGGAATAAGCTGCTTGGTGATTGGATCAGCCGAGTACCTGCGTATCGTTTCATTTAGGAGTCTCACTTGTTGCATCACGCACTTGCCAAGGGTTACTTTAGATTTTGTCGGGATTTGTGTACGTCTCCCGATTCGAAAAACCAACTCTCTACTCAAAAATGGCAGTAAAGACTGGATTTTCGGGTAGCAAAATGCTACCATTGGATGAAGGAGTACAAAATGGGTCAGCCAGTCAAACTTTCGGACGAATTAGTCGACGACGCGCGAGCGGTCGTGCCGTTCTCCCAGCGGAGTATCGCCGGCCAGATCGAATTCTGGGCAGGTCTCGGGAAATCGATCGAGCCGCTGCTTCGTGGTGATCGGGCCCTTTCGTTGCAGATGGCCGGGGGAGAACGTCGGCTATCGCAACTCTTATTGGAGGTCGAAACTGCCAAAGGTCGAAAACGGCTTGAATCCACTCTGACCAAGCGGCCCTATCCGCACTACAAACCGGTGCCTGACCATCCAGACCTGATATGCCGCATCGAGGAAGACGGGAGAGAAACAGTTGGTCGATTTGTTGGTCGTGAGTTCCATGAGGCTCACCGTTGAGTCTGCCAATTGAGTTTCTCGACACGCGTCCGATCGTCCTTGCACTGGCTGGTTCGAATGGTGCTGGTAAGTCGACGTTCTATGAAACCTTTCTCGCTGACTCTGGACTTCGATTTATCAACGCTGATGTGTTGTCGGCATCATTGAATGTGAGCGCTTACGAAGCAGCTGAGTTAGCCTCGTCGTTGCGGGCGGCACTCGTCGCACAACGTGAGAGCTTTATTTTCGAGACTGTACTATCAGATCCTGTCGGTGAGAAAGTCGAACAGCTCTCAACGTACGCAGCTCTTGGGTACACCGTTGTTCTCGTCTTCATCCAGATCGATAGTCCAGAAGAATCAATCAAGCGAGTCGCCATGCGCGTGAGCCAAGGCGGTCACGACGTTCCTGACGAGAAACTTCTTGCAAGATTCGAGCGAACTCAAGCGAACTTGAAACGTGCCATTGAGCGTCTTCCTTACGTCATCGTTTATAGTAACGACGACATTGCCCATCCTTACAAACTCGTTGAGCTGTACGAGCTTGGCAAAAGTATCATGAATTTGTAAACGGAGTGAAAGGCATCTTGACGGAACCGTTGATCTATTCTGTTGGAACTCAAGTCTTCGTACAAAAGGAAACGTACCACGTTAATCGTCGAGTTGCACATCCTGCCGGATCGGTGGCATCCGAAGCACGATGTTGGGTGGGATGGTTTTAGGTTTCGGTTTTCTGTGGAGCGATCTCGTTTGTTACTTTGTTGGCATCGCTGCCGGCGCACTCATTGAACTAACAATGCGACGTTGGAGGGGAATGCGGGAAAGCCACTTAGTTAGCTAAGAATCGCAGAGCGGACGCGACGCCAATGGTGACCTCCGTCATTCGCTGGTAGTCCAGAGTATCTGGCGTATCAGTGGCTCGGTGGTAATTCGGATTCCTTAGGAAACTGGTGTCGGTAAGCATCAAGGCCGGATAACCTTGATCCCAAAACGAGCTGTTGTCACTCAACCGAATCTCGTTGATCTTCTCAGGGAGACAGATAGAAAAGAGTGGCATCGATCGAGCATCACGTTTGAATCCGCGACGAAAGTTCCAGCACAATTTCCATGAAGGCATATTGCCGACCGCTGCTAAGAAATCACCTCGATGCGGAAAGAAGCGACGCATCCATTTCGGAATGAGCGGTGGCACGGTCTGTGAATTGTCGGCTGTACTGAAATATCCGACCATTTCTAAGCAGAGCATTCCTCGAATCTTATCGCCTCGCATGCGGGCTTGGCGAGCGTGGTGTTGGCTACCCATGGCGTCGACATTGAAGTAAGGCGGTTCTTCACAGGCAAATGCAACGTAACGAATTGTTCGTTTGCATTGTTGTTCACGCAGAAGTCGACTCACTTCGAGCAAAACGGCCACGGCGGATGCGTTATCGTCAGCGCCCGGGGTTGAGTAAACCGTATCGTAGTGAGCGCCCAGCAAAATGATCTCATCGGCTCGCTTACTACCGGATTGCTCGACGATCAGGTTGGTTGCTTGATCGCCAATTGCGTCGTAGCACTCGTGCGAACTCTTGTAGCCCATACCGCCCCACTGGCCTTCGATGTAACCAATCGTCGCTTGGATGGTCTTCGGCTTTTGAAGGTACCTTGGCCCGATCAAACCTGCCAAGCGATCGACGTGAAGTCGCAGATTAGATTCGATTTGGATTTTATCAGGTTTCATGAATAGGGCGGACCGAGTCGACGGAAACCATGGCTAAGCACAATCGCCAGGAATAGGACGTTACGCATTATTACAGCGATCGGGTTCACCCTCGGTGCACGCGAGGAATTTGGCCAAGCCTGTGACAATTGCATGCCAAGTGATTGCATCCATGTAACACCTCGTGGCCATTCCCAGATGCCTCCTATCCATTCGGCAGGAATTCCTTCCTTGCCAACTCTTGCTCCCACGATGCCGCCGACAATCGCGGCGGTTGTATCTGCGTCTCCACCACATTCGATAACTGCAATATCCTCTACTTCACGGCCTTCGCGTGAGATTGTTCGAGGATTATGGACCAGTGATCGCACAGCCATTCACGACAGGGACTGTCGTGCTACTTTGTGCCGCAATCTAGAAATGCTGTCGCCAGGAGCCATAAACGATTACGACAACCGTTCTAAGATTCGATCCTCGGTCTTGCCTTCGCGGCTTCGCGTGAAATGGATCGAAGGCGATTGGCCTAGGGAACCGCAGAACCTTCACGACAAGGGACTGTCGTGCTACTTTGGGCCCGCAATGTAGAGCAGTTGTCCCCAACTGCTCTCGCCAGGAGCCAAAAACGATTAAGACAATCGTCCACCATCAAGCCGCTCACTTCGCCCAAGCCCGATCGCAGCCAGGATCTTTCGCAAGATCCACTACACTCCGTTGCGCCTTCGCGTGAAGATGATCGAAGAACATAGAAGAACATAGTGGCACGACGCTCCGCCGTCGTTTTCTATCCAGACTATTCGCGTTGAATTGAGCTAGAGGTTTAGGCCAGCAATCGCAAACCCTTTCACGACAAGGGACTGTCGTGCTACTTTGGGCCCGCAATGTAGAGCAGTTGTCCCCAA
>CAIOHR010000405.1 GCA_903858115.1 uncultured Pirellula sp.
CACGATTGGTTGAAGAAGAGAACGAGCGACGCGGTGACAACAAACCTCGCCACTATCCAAAGCGACCATTCATGAAACCGGCATTGGATACCAATCGCAGTCGGTTGCCATCGTTCTGGGCCAACTCAGTCAAGTAATCCGCTCGACAAAAGGAATCATCCACAATGCCAGAAGTCAAACTAGGTCTCGAGGCCGTCCTCACCATCGACGGTGCTGAGATCACCAACGTCAAGGACCTGACGGTCAGCTTAGAAAAAGCTGAGGCCGACGCAAGTACTCGGGCCAACAATGGCTGGCGAGCCACGGTGGGAACGCTCAAAGATGCGTCCATCGAATTCACTGTGCTCAACAAGGAAGGCGACACAGCCTTCGGATTGCTGCAAGGTCTGTGGAGCAGTGGCGACCCATGTGATGTTAGCATTAGCGATGCGGGAGGCACGCTGAATCTTACTTGTGAAGTGATGACTTTTAACGTCAATCAGAACCTTGAAGAAGTGATCTCCGCAGATGTGACACTCAAGCCGACTCAGTCGAGTACCGGTAACGGCATGAATGTGGGACCTGGCTTGGCTGGCCCTTGATCATAGTCGCAACGATATGAATTGACGGATTCTTAGCAATCAGGGAGGCATCATGCAGAAATTTGTGGATCGGGCCGGTCGTATTTGGATTGTGGACATCGATAACACGACGCTGCGCCGTGTGAAAACACTTACCGGTGTGCAATTACTCGAAGCTATCGACGGTGATTTGGTCACGCGTCTGTCTACCGATCCACTTCTACTCGGCGACGTCCTGTTTGCGATATGCAAGCCACAAGCCGATCAGCAGCAGATTACCGACGAAGCATTCGGTGAAGGTCTTGCTGGCAATTCGATCGATGATGCAACTGGAGCACTCCTCGAGGCGTTGATCAGTTACTTCCCGGAGTCCCGACGCCGTCTTCTACGGAAGGCGGCCGAGAAACAGAAGCTGATCGAGACGCGAGGAATCAACGCGATCGAGAAGCGACTGGACGATCCGAATCTCGTGGACAAGATCGTCGAAGATCTCGAACGCAAGCTCGGAGTGCCGACATCGAGCAACTCATCGTCCGACTTGCCGGCACTGTCGGAGTCGACCCAGGTCCCCTGACGCTTCGCCAATTGGTGCTGATGGCTGAGGCCAAACGCCAGCACGACTGGAATGTTGCCAGCACGATCATGGCGTTGATGGCCGAGATGAATCGCGATCGCAAGAAACGCCGCAAACCATTCAAACCTGATGACTTCAATCCATATGCCGAGAAACGCCCGGTGATAGCGAAAGGGACTGTTGAACAGGCCGCTGGAATGTTGGGTGCAAGTTACCGTCCAAGGACACAAGAGTCGCCATGTCGCAAGTTAAAGCCGGAGGAGCCTACGTCGAGCTGACAACGAGGAGTTCTCAATTCCTCAAGGGACTCGAAGCTGCCCAGAAGCGGCTTAAGTCATTTGGAGCTTCAACACGCTTGCTTGGAACGAAGCTCACTGGACTGGGAGTTGCGGCCGCAACCCCAGTGGCTGGAAGCCTCGCAGTCTATACCAACTTTGACGATGCAATTCGCGCTGCGGGTGCAGCGGCCAACGCGACTGGCGAAACCTTCGAATCTCTACGCAAGACAGCGAAGCACTTAGGAGCGACCACAAGCTTCTCTGCTACGGAAGTCGCTTCGCTCATGACCGAACTTGGTCGCGCGGGTTTCTCTCCAAAGCAGATCGAAGAAATGACGCTTGCAGTCATGAATCTTGCTAGAGCGACTGGTACCGATGCCACACTCAGTTCTGGCATCATGGCAGCTACCATTCGCCAGTTCTCGATGGAAGCCAGCGATGCCGTACGAGTTGCCGATGGACTAACGGCAGCAGCCAACAAGTCTTTCAACTCTGTGGAATCACTCGGCGAGGCGTTGTCCTATGCGGGGCCTGTGGCTTCCGATGCCAACATGAGCCTTGAGGAAACGCTCGCGATTCTTGGCACCCTTGGTAACCTCGGAATTCAAGGTAGCGAAGCCGGTACCGCACTGCGTCGTCTGCTAACACTCAGCGCGGCTGAATCAGAAAAGTTCATGAAGGTCTTTGACGTGGCGACTAAAGATGCACAAGGCAACGCTCGCAACCTTGTGGACGTGCTCGGTGAGGTCTCTGCGGCCACTGCCAACATGGGAACGGGTGATCGAGCAGAAGCATTCAATGAAGTCTTTGGTTTGCTCGGTATCACCAGTGCATCCGCCATTGGTAAGACGGTAACAGATACGCGTCAATTGCTCGCCGAGTTGCAAAACTCAGGCGGAATAGCTGCCAAGACTGCAGCAGACATGGAAGCAGGCATCGGCGGTGCTTTTCGGATTCTGAAAAGCTCTGTCGAAGGTGTCGCGATCGCAATCGGCGAGGCCCTTGATACTTCAGTCAGCTCGATGATGAAGTCGATCTCGCGTGCACTATCGGGGCTCACCGAATGGATTGGCAAAAACAAGGAGATCGTCAAGAAGGTCGCATTGATTGTCGCTGGCGTCGTTGGAGTCGGTGCCGCATTCATCGGAATCGGAAGCGCTGCTGGCGTGGCCGCGTTTGCTGTTGGTGGGCTGGCATCCATGTTTTCGCTGGTGGGAACAGCGATCGGTGTACTTGTGACCTTGATCGGCGCACTCTTTACTCCTTTGGGCCTAGTTGTCGCCGCGGTTGCCGCACTCGGTGGCTACTTCATCTACTCAACCGGCATCGCAGGGCAGGCGATCGAGTACTTGAAAGGTGTCTTTGAGACGCTAAAGGCCGATACGATCAAAGCATTCGGCGCGATTGCCAATGCCCTGTCTGCCGGCGACATCACCGCAGCAGCCAACGTTTTGTGGGCCTATCTCAAACTGCAATGGATCAAGGGCACAACCTATCTCAAAGGCGTCTGGGCCGACTTCACCAATTACATCGCCGATGTGTGGGGCGATTCAGCCTATGCCATCGGCGATGTTCTGATCAGTGCTATGTCGGGGCTTGCTAGCGTCTGGAACGCAACTCTCGGCTTCATGGCCGATGGTTGGACAATCCTCACAACCTCCGTGCAGAAGGGCTGGAATTACACGATCGGATTTCTCAAAAAAGGATTCATTCGACTGCGAGAGCTTGTTGACATCGCTGGAGATGTCTCAGTGCAGATTGGTGGCGTGCTAATTAATGCTCTGGCCGGCGTTGAGACCGCCTGGGTCGAAACGATCGACTATCTCGCTGACACTTGGTCGGTATTCGTTGCCCAAGTCAAGTCGATGTGGAACTCGACGGTGGGATTTCTACGCAAGGCCTGGATCAAACTGAAGTCGCTGTTCGACGATGATGTAAATGTCGAAGTCGAAATGGCCAAGATTGACAAGGAGATTCGAACAGCCGACGAAGCTGAAGAGAACAAGAAGCAGCAAGCCATTGCCGATCGAATGAAACGGCGCGACGCTCGGAAGCAACAGATCGAATCCAATCGCGTTCAGATGCAGGAAGGGATCAAACAGCAGCTTGAGGAACGTCGCAAGGCCCGAGCGGGTCGTGATATTGATGCTGAGATGGCAGTCATTGATCAAGAGACGGAGGCAAAGAACAAAACGGTTGATACCTCGAAAGAGGAGCAGTTCAAAGAGAACGAAACAGCTGGCCTTGCTCGCCAAAGGACGATTGACGATACGACCGTGGGCGTCCAGAAGACTCTCGATCAAATGCGTGAAGAGGCTCGCATTGCCCGCGAAGCTGGTCGCCAATCGCCCGAGGATCGCACTAAAGAACGCGATGAGCAAGTTGCTGCAGCACAAGCCGAATTCGACACTGCCGTTGAGACAGCCAATAACATCAAGGTGGAAGAACCCAAAAAGGCTGATCCAGCCCCAAATGCTCCTAAGCCGCCCGCCATGCCTAAACCCGGCGACTTGAAGGTTCCGAAGGTCGACGTCGATGGCATCAAAGATCCAAAGCTGAAACCGCCTAAGAAGAAGGACCTCAAACTCGGTCTCGATCGATCTGCCAAGGATTCGATGGACCAGTTCTCAAAAGGACCAAAGGACAACGCGGAGAAAACCGAAGCGGCAGGTAACTTCGAAAGTCGCGGGCTGGGACTGGGTAGCGGTGCGTCGCTCATTCCTACGATGGAACCGCTAGATCAACCTGATGTTGCCAACGCTGATGACGTTGTCGATGCAAAGGACGGAGCGGACGCTGGCGAAGCGAATCCCGACTTGCCTGAAGTAGAACAAAAGATCGCGCCGCAGCCGATGGATGCTGAAGTTGCGACGCCGGAGGACATGGTTGAGCCTTCGATTACCGAGCAACAACCTTCGCTTAATCTTGAATCGCTGTTAGCGTCGTTCGCAGCAGTCCGCGTACGCCTCGATGAGTTCGACGCCGCACTCTCGCTGAGCGTTGCTCGACTACAAATGCCACAAGTTACTGGTGAAGGCCTCTCGGACGATGTGAAGAGAGCCATCATTCAGACCGCTGAGAATACTGCTCAGTTGGCTTCACGAGCCCGCACGGGAGGCTTCGTGTTTAGCTAATGGGATTCTCAAGTGGCGGATACAACTTCGAACTGGCGGCGCTTTCAAAGAAGGCTACGCGAGGCAAGTCGACTTCGGACACATTCGTCTATGTCGGCACCAACGGCGGCTCGGTCGATCCAGGAAAACAAGCAGAATCGTTGCTCGCTCGTTGCAAGACCGTAGGCCGTTACATTGTTCCTAATTTGCAAATTGATGCTGGGTGCTATCGTGCATCACGCTCGCTCAAAAGTTGCTTTACAGGATGAAACAAGTTCTTTCCTTCAACTCTCACACTTTGCCGATTTGAAAGAAACGTGTTGTTTTTTGCTTTTTCCGCAGGCAAACCACGCGGCTGTATTCCTCGGCCTGCAAGAACGGTCGGCAATCTTAACTCCGAAAAAATGCCTTCGGGCAATATCTCGGAAGCAAAAATCTGCATAGCAAAATTGGACATCAACACACCATTGAGCGGCCACACGCCACAGGCAAATTGAAACAGGTTGTGAGGCAAAAAATCACGCTGCAGAAACCAATACCATGATTGTTCTGCAACATTGGAGCCAACAAAAGGGGAATCCCACAAATCACCGAACCAGTTCTGAAGATCTATGTTGCAGTAGCAATCCCAATCGATGATCACATACCGTTTCGAATCCACTCGATCGCAACTTTTGAACCAGTCTCGTATTATCCAATCTATGTTATGCCAATTTCGACCTCTCGTGAAGGACATTGGGAGCCGTATAGAGCTTGGAATCGGTTTGCCGCACGTACCATCATTGCAAAAAACAGGAACTACAAGACCGGGGTGAACTGCGTTTACGACGTCGAAATGAAAACGAGTGACATCACAGCAATCGTGGTGAACAAACAAAATCGTGAGTTCAGGAATTGCCACAGTAACTCCCCTTCGCATTTCTTTTCAAGAAAAAACAACTGGCAAATAATTTCAATTGCAAAATCCCAAATACACTCAATTAGCCCCAACAAAGACTTGAACCAATTGTCCATTACGGAGTACAGAAAGTTCAAACCCTTTCACCTTCCGTTCTAGAAGCGGCGTGACAACACAAACCAGTTCGTAGTATGAAGACACTTCCTCGTTTCCCACTTTTAATAGCAAGTCACCTTGTAATAGCCGATTCGATGAGGAGGCGAGAACTTCAATTTTGCCTGAGTCATTATCGGAATTTAACTTCGCGGCCAACACACTCTCTACTGCACTTCCAAACTCACATACAATCGTCTCTCGAATCACATCTGACGACCATGCCCTGGCGAAATCAGTAATCGACTCACTCAAAGGCCCAAGAACGATTCCTACGAGATTCCCATTGGAATCCACAATTGGTGATCCTGAAGCCCCAGGAGAAAGTGGTACTTGAGCTAAAAGAACACGGGCAACGGACTGTTGCGGCGAGCACGCCAGCGACCCATTGATGGTGCACATTATCGTCCCACCAATCATTGCACGGCAAATTAATGCCTCGCCCTCAACGAGTGACTCATTTCTTCTAAGCTTCAAGAGTGGTGTTTTCGTCGGCTTCTCCGTTAAAAGGAAAACCAAGTCCATGTCCTTTACTTCTCTAAGAATTTTGAAGGATAGTTGCTCTCCACCCTTCAACTCCACTCTTCCCTCATTAAACCCTTGAATCACATGTTTACAGGTGACAATCAGTCCTCCAGGGCAAAGTATAACACCACCACCACGTTGATTTCCAAAGTTCACGCCTACCTTTACCGACGACAAACCCAGAACATCTGTTTTCCGGTCAAACTCCCCAAGCTGTTTTTCCTGTGCGGACGTGATCAGCCGACTACAGAAAAATAGAATGCATATGGCAAAAACACGAAGAGACATCATACAAAATTCCAGTTTTGTTGAAGAAGAGCTAACCGAATCCGTCGTTTCTCTTCAGATAGCTCACGAAATTTTCTCGCACCAAACTCGTCGCCAAGTTTCAAAATCGCCCACGAATGTAGGTCAAACGGACGTTCGAACCAAGCTGGTAGGTCGCGACAAATCGTAGAGTGACGAAAGTCAATTCTTGAAGGGCCATCTACAAGGGATATTGCAAACAGCGAAAGAGTTGCAGCTTCACAAAACCTATCCAGAGAATACTCGTTCAATGCCCAAAGCCAAAGCAATTCGGGCGAAGCAGGCACGAACTTCAAGCCTTCAACACAAAGAGACATGCTCGATTGAAATTGCGACTCTTTGTTGAGAATTCTCGCTCCAGAAAATGCCGCCCATGCAGCCAGCCCTGGAAAAGTCGAGTTGTCCAAACACTTCGTATACCAGTTTAAGGCTTTCGACATCTCCCCGAGGGATTCAAGCGTTGATGCCATATAGAACATCCAACGCGACTCGGCCGGCTCTTGTTCAATGTTCTGCTCTAAAAGCAATAAGTCCCGTTCGAATTTTGCGACCAATTGTTCACGAGATTTCGGTAGTTCGAAAACAACTAAGCCGTTCGTATTCGATATTTTGAGTTTGTTCTTACTTCGAAGAGTCTCATGAGTTACTCCAGTCCAATAACAATCCGACTTGCAATTGATTATCCGTTCTTTCGAGTACGAGTGCGTCCCATCAAGGGCATAAACTACATCAAACCCTTCAGCTTGCTGTAGCAATTGTGCAATGCCATTTTGTTTGCTTTCCTCGCATGAAAGAACTATTCGTTCGTCCGTATCAATTGTAATCGCCCAGTCAGCGCCTCGTTCACAAGCAAACCGGAGTGCCTCGTTCCTGACGAACCCAAAATCATCTCGCCAAATGCACTTCTTCACGAATATTGGCAGTTGGCCCGCCGCTGATCGTATTACATCCAGAGTCCCATCTGAAATACCTGTATCGATGACACAAATACCGTCGACAAATCCGGCAACGCTATCGACTGCTTTTCCGACAATCGCCTGGGAATTGCCGGAAATTAGTGTAGCAATTAATTTCATGAGGCAGTTACCAAGTTATGGTGACGCCGCCACCAATCCCCCATGATGGCCCTTCGGGGCCGACACCTGCGGTCGCTCCAAGGGTAAATGGGCCGTTTCCATACGTGAAGCCTCCGCCGATTCCCCAAGAAGGTCCTTCCGGACCAACACCCGCTGTTGCTCCAAAAGTCCAGGGTCCACTTCCAAGTGTAAAGCCTCCACCGATTCCCCACGTAGGCCCCTCGGGACCTACGCCGGCTGTCGCTCCAAAAGTCCATGGGCCACTGCCAAGCGTCAAGCCGCCTCCAACTCCCCAGCTAGGACCCTGTGGACCTGTACCTGCTGTCGCGCCAAAGGTAAAAGGACCACTACCAAGTGTTAATCCACCTCCAACACCCCAACTAGGTCCCTGCGGTCCCGTGCCTGCAGTTGCTCCAAAAGTAAACGGCCCGCTTCCAAGTGTTAGCCCACCTCCGACGCCCCAGCTTGGTCCCTGTGTTCCTGTACCAGCTGACGCACCAAATGTGAATGGTCCACTACCGAGAGTGAGTCCACCACCAACTCCCCAGTGTGGTCCCTCAGGTCCGGTGCTGACATTTCCTCCGAAAGTCCATTGCGATCCAACTAGCGTCGGGATGTTTGGGTCCAATGGAGAGGAACCTACCATTGGGTCAGCGTCCATCAATCTTCTATTTTCAAGTGTTTCAAAACGGATTTGTCTGTTCGTGTGCATCAACAATCTCCCCCAGGCGAATTGAATTTGTCTAGGTCCAGCCAGACAGTTTGTCGCAACTGAACACGGTAGTCAAGTGGGGACTCTGCAAAACGCGGTAAGCGCAAATACGCTGTCGCCAATGCAATAAAGCTACGGCTACGTGAGTGGCTGGATCAATTGCCAAACCCATGGCCATTCCCTGAGCCCGAACGTTTCGCTGCCATCGACGGCCGGCGACTAGCAACGCCTCCGCAGTGGCGAGCGGGCAATGGTGCCTGGGGATGCTATCGATCGCACTTGCTGATTCTTGAGAAGTGCTTGCTCGAAGGAATCGATTCTTATGTTGTGTTCGAAGACGACGCTGGTTTCGGATCAGAATTCACGGAGCAGCTTCAGCAGTATGTCGCAGAGCTTCCAGAGGACTGGGGATTAGCTTATCTCGGGGGACAGCATCTCTACGCCGGCAAGCATCCGCCTCAAAAAGTCAGCGAGCGCGTTTATCGTCCGTTCAATGTCAATCGAACGCATGCATTCATGGTGCGAGGGCGTTTGGCGATGAAAACTCTCTATCGTCATTTGAACTGGAACGAGTGGCACGTAAAGCATCACGTCGATCATCACCTTGGTCGCCTCACGCAACGCAGGTACGAGATGATGGTCCAGTCGAAAACGGTCGATAAAGAATCGCTTGCCGTTTACACGCCGGATCGATGGCTCGTGGGTCAGCTCCCGACCAAGTCGAACATTTGCGGCCGAAAGTGGGAGCAAACACGATTCTTCAACGACGCTCGCAATGCTGACCACTCGGACGCTCCGTTCTTCGCTGTGCTTGGTCCGCATCGATCAGGCACCCGTTGCCCAGCAATGGTCACACATGATTTTGACGTTCGCTCCTTAACGCCACATGCCAGCACTGCGAAATTTTACCCTTTGAATCAAGTCGATAATCCCCAATTCGAAGAACATCGGCTTGTTCCGTCGTTGAGGACAATTTTGGACTCAACCTAAAACAGAAACTCGAAGAGGAACGAAAACGTTAGGGTATGGCTGTGAAAATCGTTATCTAAATCTAGGTCGATCGAGCTGTTCGGCGTAAGAGGAATATCAACACCTATTCCGATCTCTCCGTCGAGCAGTCCGTCAAAATCAAGATCTATTGGGAAAACGGGGTCCAATAAGTCATCTAGACTTTCCTCCGAGAAATCCTCTAAGATCGGAATGACGGTGAACGTCAATGGTTCCTTCAGGCGATCAAGGAGATCACTCCAGTCGTCAGCTCTCGACTGGGAGGACGCCAAGGCAACTACGATAGCAAACAATCCAATACCAATTAAATTACGGATACGTCGAATGATCATTTCAAAAAACTCCTGCGAAGTGAAAGCTAAATCAACCATAGTCCGTAATGATAGCTTTTCGGCTCGCTTTAGCAAGCATTTGCGATTGATTGTTTGCTGTTTGTTCCTTTTGTGGATCGCTACATGGGGGCCTCACGCAATCGCCCAGACCAGCGGAGACTCTGCGAAATTACCATCCCAGACTGCTTTTTTGCGAAGTGTTATGAGGGAGGAAGTTTCAAAACAAACATTGATCGCGAATCGTCGAGAGCTTGAGGCACTTATCGCTGTTGCTGATCAAGAATCGGTTGAAAACCAATCCGCGTCGGCAATTTTGGCCTATTTGGATGGAGCTTTTCAGAAAGGAGCCGCAGGTTTTGCGAGTGTTTTCGAACGAACTCAAAACCGAGAAGCCCTAGCTTGGCAAGTGCGATGCCAACTTGCTTTTGGAGATCAGGATGGACTGACGCAGATTTTAGATACGTACGCGCAGCTTCCTGGTTATGAAAATCTTAGGTTTCTGCAACTCTTGCACATGCTTCAATCAAACAAAGACCTAGACGTGGTAAATGCCCTGAAAAGCTACCCATCTCCTTCTCGATTTGATTTGGTTCTCGCATCACTGTATTTCAAGTTAAAGAACTTTGCTGATTGTGACGAACTCTTGACCGACTTATCATTACGCGAAGCTTATATTCCGTTTGGCTTTGAGATTCCATCGCTTGTAATGCATTCGCACTGTGCCTTCGAGTTGGATCGGCGAAATGATGGCTTTGCGTTAGCATTGCGGGCCCTATCGCTTGATGCTGAAAACGAGCCTGCCATTCGGGCCTATCTTGGGCGAATATCAGAAGATGAATTTCTTGATTCTCTAAAGGAATTGAGGCGCAAGTTTCCAAATTCCAAACGAATTGCTCTTTTCGCACTCGTTGCTGAGTCAAACGAACCAAAGTTTTTCGAACGGTGCAACTTGATTGAACTTGATCAGCAACTCGAACGATTGGGCGTAAATGCAGAAATCGATGACTTTCGAGTTCTTTTGCTGCAAGCAAAGATTCGAGCGCGTTTGGGGGATCTCGACAACGCTTTGTTATACCTAAATAAGTCTCGCGAAAAATGCACGGAATCCGCGGTGCACATTCGCTGGGACGAGGAGTCCGTCTCAGTGTATGAGCAAGCTTGCGTTTGCCATCGAACACAACGAACGTTCGTTCAACTACACCGTGTCGCAAAAGCATTTGTTGACAGTGCCCCAAACAACTCGAATTCACATTTTTTCCTCGGAATTGCTCAGAGAAAATGCGGAAAGCGTAATGAAGCGAAAGAATCCCTCAAAAATTCTCTGTCACAAAAGTCAACTCTCGCGGCTCAATTTGAGCTTCTCGATTTACTAGCGGAGAGTGAGCACTCAGTTGATTGGGAGGAAGGTTATAAGTTTTCAGACGAGTTTAAAGGAAAATCCGTTAAGAGATCCAGCACGTTTACAGCAATGAAGTCCCTCTTTGCGCGCAAGATGGGTAAGGTCAACGAGGCGGATCAGTTAATGGAACACGCGAAAAAGAGCATCTCATCAGAAGTCGAAAAAACAGCAATAAATTCGATTGAGATCCGCGTCTCGTCGAACAATGGATCGACTAACAAATTCAGGTAGTTTTTCCGGGTTCGACACACAACCAAACTCACTTTTAGTGAGACCGCATGCAAGGGCAACGAGCAGCTGCTCAGTGGATCTTTGGGATGCTCACCAAGACGCTAATTCCAATATCTGGATCGAAGCTCGCGGCAATATCTGGACAATTCGCTTCAATCTGCAATCCCTAAATTCCGATGAACGTCCGACTATGCCTCGGAGATTGGAACAGCCTTTCGTAGTGAGCCATCGATAATGCCTTGGCAACGTCTGCTGGAGCTTGAGAAGATTTCGTAGTTTGCCGCCATGACCCAACTAATTCGTCGAACGATAAAACGTCATCCCCGGTCTGCCATCGAATCGGTCGGCCCACAGACTCTGCTGAATGATCTTGTTCGTAAGTTCGAATCGATTCGTCTCGATTAATTAGCACCACTCGGCAAGCAGTCCCATCGTCCTCTTCCAGATGGAACGCCCCAGACTGCTCAATTCGTCCGGACGAGTACTTCACATTCCTAGTGAGTACGGCGCATCGGTGACATTGCCGAGTGCGCATTCGTCGGCAACTGTTTCGTTGCCTACCGCGACATCTTACAAGCGATTCGCTGGGACGAAGAGCTCAAGGTCGAAGAGCATTGGGACTTCTTTTGGCGAGCCAAGCTTGCCGGCATGAACGTCGGCGTCGCAACCGACCATGTCTTCAAACACGTTCATGTCGATCCACCCGGATATGTGCGCCAACGCCCGGAGTACTTGAAGCTTGGCACTAAGAAACACGGACTTCGCAAAGTCATGTGGCGTTGATTTGTTTTAAATCCCCTTCTCAAAGGAGTGTGAAAGATGACCATTCCCAATGGCCCAATCGGCCCTGACGGACAACGACCACCCTGGTGGCCGCCTCCTCCGTTTGATCCACCTGGAGAGCCGCTTCCGTATGTGCCC
The DNA here is from genome assembly GCA_903858115.1 of uncultured Pirellula sp. Classification (GTDB taxonomy): domain Bacteria; phylum Planctomycetota; class Planctomycetia; order Pirellulales; family Pirellulaceae; genus JBKCUI01. Next base: position 12,087 of record CAIOHR010000405.1, read on the forward strand.
GAGC
>CAIOHR010000406.1 GCA_903858115.1 uncultured Pirellula sp.
CGGCCCCCTCTCCCCTAAAAGGGGCGAGGGGGAGAAAATCGCAGGGTTTTCGTTTGATTTCAAGGGAGTTAGACTTCTAGATTGAATCAAAATGTGGGTAATGATGAGGGTTGGCACCCCAGGCTATTACATGCCACGCCTCCAGCGTTCCGAACCGCGTCTGCCGCGGGGTGGAAATGGCAGTTGAAAAAAAGGCCAGTCTAGCAGCCAAAAAGTCGCCCAGCGGATTCGGGGAGACTTGGGTCCGCCGAGTAGTTCGCGACCTGGGAGTTCGCGACCTGGGGACACAAAAGTGTTCTTGCATGAATGTATGTGGATTCAGCCGACAGATGTCGTTGCACTCCAAGCCGTTGGCGATTGCCGGTTCTAACCGCCAGCGCCCAATGGCTCATTGGTTAGAAAAACATATGCGGATGTGCTTAGAAGCAATTTCTGCGTGTGTGTATCCAATGCAGGAACTAGTCATCACTGATGAAAGCCATTTCCGGCGGAGCCAAACATCCTAGGAGCAGGTGCGAGCGGCCGAAACATGTTCTGTCCCTTTCACGGGCCTTCGAAACCAGAGTGTCTGGTTACCTCAAGGGGATTCAGGCTCTTTGCCGATGGTTGAGCGAGGCAAGCCTATCGAACTAGGCGTTTCTATCGCGAAGTTTAGATTGAAGACTCTTCGTCGTAGCCTGAAGTCGCTCTAGCGACATCTCGCTCAAATCCTGATTGCTGAGCGCAGGCCCACCAAGCAACTCCTGTAGCAATTGAATCCGTCCCTTCTCTATCCCAATCGCTTCGCCTTCTTCGCGTCCTTCCTCACGCCCTTCTTCACGCCCTTCCTCACGTCCTTCTTCACGCCCTTCCTCACGGGCGTCGATGAGATTGGATTCGTAGTCCAAGATCGCTTTTTCTCGTGAATCGTACATGGCTTTTTCCTCCGTTATCGTTTTAATGTCCCCAAGCTCCTTCGTCGCTCGCAAAAATGCCAATCCTGGCAAAAGCGCTCGTAATTCTTCGGCCGTATGTTCGCCTGAGTATTTGATCCAATAGCACCATTGCTCCAGCACGCTCGGCGGCACCAGCCCGAATGTTCCATTGTACTTGGATAATTCTAAGATGTGAATCTCGATCGAATCTTCCAACACTTTGCCTGTCGCTCGCTCCACTAATTGAAATTGATGGTGCAAACTCTCGTCTACAAATAGTTTTCGCATCAATAAGCATACAGAGTACGTCGCTTTCAGCTTGTTATACCCTTGTCCAACCTGCAATTGGTCTGAATAACCTTTACAGGCGTAGTACACCGCTCGCTTCGCGAAGCTCGGATGAACGACAATCTGGACCTCGACAATGAAAACCCGTCCCGATTGATCTGTTGCCTTGACATCGACACAGATGAGTTTGTCGTCCTCAAAATCCTTGTGAGAAAAGGGATTCATGAATTCCACCGACTCGATCGCTTGTGGCAAATCGAGAATGGCATTGAGCAAACTGATCAAGCAGATCTCATTTCCCGGTTTGCCAAAGATCTTGCGAAACGCAAAATCAATCCAGGCTCGAATCCCAATTTTCGCTGACATGAACCCACCGTCCGTTTGCTGGTCAAAACCCAATATACTCGAGTTCGATTGTACCAGTATCCTCACCGAGGAAACACAGAATAAACGTACTCTCAGCGGCTCTGCAGAGTGTCGATTAGGAAGACACACGGAGTTTGATTTTGTCGTTGACTCGGGCTTTCTTTGCCAGAATGGTCCTGAACTCCAAGCTAGGTATTGCAGTCTTGCGCCAGATGTTTTTAGACGACGCACCGCAAGAACCGTCTTGACGACACCTGTCGTTTCGCTACAATGACGACACGTGTCGTTAACCTAGGAAGAGGACAAAGAATGACGGATCCAGAAGGAACACTGACTGCCGCTCAGCATGAAATTTTGCAAGCTATTTGGAACGCACCAAAAAGCGGAGCGACAGTTACAGAGATTTGGCAGGCCATCGGCGAGCTACGAGGAATTACGCGAACAACCGTACTCAATCAAGTGGATCGCCTTGAGAAGCGAGGTTGGCTTCGACGCGAGAAAACACCCGATGGATTTCGCTACATTGCCTCCAGAGATCGAGAGCAGGCCAGCCGCGGCCTTGCCGAAGAATTTGTTGATACGTTCTTCGATGGTTCCGCAAGTGAACTTGTGATGAGTCTGCTTGGTTCGCGCAAGCTTAGCGCGGAAGAGATTGCCAAGTTGCGGCAACTACTGGATTCCAAAACACGAAATCGTAGTCCAAAAAAATAATAGGAGTTCGCAAATGCAGTTCTTGTTACTCTCAAAAGACACAGGAATTCTTGTGCTGAATTTAGTGGTGGCATCGCTGGTAATCAGCATGATCGCATTGGCGGCATCTCGCTTGGTTCGAAAGCGAGATTCACTTCGGCACAGCATCTTATGTAGTGGTATTCTCTTGATGGCGCTGAGCCCGCTTTCCATCATCGCTCTGAACCATATGGGTTATGGGTTTGTTTTGATTACCCAACCCTCAAATCCTATAGCTCAAGCAAACGCAGTTGTATCGCGACCATCTGAAAATCCCGCAAGCCTTCAGTCACAGGGCCTAGAGTCCACTGAAGTCTTCTCGATACCGATGGAGAAATCATCGAGTTTGAAGACCGCGAATGCTACGCAAAATCACGATTTAGTATCCGAGAGTCGATGGCCAAACGTAGAGGAAATTGCTTCGAATGCTTCCGTCACAGCGAAGCCAGTTTTGCGCGACGCGTTCACCTTAAGTGTATCTTTGTTCGTTGTCGTTTGGCTCGTTGTTGCAATAGCATTGTTTTACAGGCTTGTTCGCAGTTTTCTGATTCTGCGTCGGCTGAGACAATCCATCTGCACGACAACAAGTACACGATTGAAAGCCGCAGAAAAACGGATGCGATTGGAATGGAAGATATCGACATCGGTGGTCGAATCAAGCCTTGCGCCAACGCCGCTAACCATGGGATATTTGCGGCCAGTCATCTTGATTCCCGAAGGGTTAATTGCAGAGCTGGACGATGAAGAGCTTGATTGTGTTCTGTCCCACGAAGCGGCTCATGTTGTCAGGCATGACACTGCAATAGCATTGCTGCAACAGTTCGTTTCCGTTGCCTTTTGGTGGAATCCAATGTTGCGTGCGATCAATAAGCTCGTCAACCATATTCGAGAACGCCTCTGTGATGCCTATGTTGTACAGAAAGAGGGCGATGGCCTGACTCTCGCTCGCTCACTGGTCAAGGTTGCCGAATGGTCGTCCAATCGTTGGAGCAGACTACCACTCGTTGCATCGTTGCTCGAAGAGGATGGTCTTGAGCATCGTGTTTCGAATCTTATCTCTGATGGACCGCCAGCAACAATTTCGATGAATCGAAGGTCGCTCATCCTGCTCGCGGCGTTCGTATTCGTTTTGGGTGGTACTTCCCTGGTTCCGCTGATGCGCTTCGGACTTGCTCCGGTGAATTCTGCAGAGCCAGTGATTGAAAGTCCCGTTCAGGAAGCAATAAACGTGGAGGCCCCAAAGGCCGATCCGAAATCGTTAGCGTGGCCTGCAGGCACAACGGTTTCCGGTCGTGTCGTCGACCATCGTGGCATGGCTGTTGAAAACGCCGAAATTTTATTGTTGGGTCAGGAGCGGCTTGTCGTAGATGCGGACAAGAAGTCGTGGTTTGATAACGAAAGCATCAGACAAGATCTGCCGTCAACTCGAACCAATGCGAATGGTGAATTCAGCATTACGAGAGAACAAGGTGAGGCGGATCGCATTGCCGTGATTGCCGATGATCCCATTTTCTGGGTGGTTCCTCGAAGCGGCCTACAGCAAGCGGACAAAATCGAGTTGAAGCTGCCGGCATCAGGTACGCTCGCTGTGCAATGTGAACTGCCTAACAACTCATCCGAGTTACCTGTGACGATAGAGTCTCTGTCTTTTGACGGCTTGACTTGGAAGCGTGACATCTTGATATTTGATTCGTCGAATTACTCATTGGTTAATCCGGGGGAAAAAATCTTTGAGCAACTACCTCCCGGTCAATACGCGGTGCAGTTCCATGAAAAGTCGAAGACTGACCGTTCTTCAACGCCATTGATTGGCATGGATAGAAAGTTAGTTGAGGTCACGTCTGGGAGTCAATCCAACGTGAACTTCGATCGAAAGATCGGACGACCGCTTCTTGGTCGGGTTCTTGGCTTGGAAAACGTCGAGCTAAAGTGTGCATTCTTGACAATACGTTCTAAAGGTCCGGACGAAGTATGGGATATGAATGGCCGCCGTATCAGGAGGACCGTCGCGTTTGGAGTCATTCCGATTAAATCCGACGGACAGTTTACGACCGATCCAATACCACCGGGCAAATACGATGCAGAGCTCTACGCAATTCGCGCGTCGACGCCAACGCTATCACGTCAGTCCTCTGACTTTTTCGGGCGGGATGAGTTTACTGTTCCTGAACAGGGCGAACTACCAAAAGTTGAAATTGAGACGATAGCCAGAGGTCCAACGTCAACTGAAATGATGGAGGACATTCGCATTCGCGTTATCGATGAAGACGGTAGGCCCGTTTCGAAAATGCAAGCAACGATTCATACAGCAGACGGTGGTTGGAGCAAATGGAAAGATGGTCGAGATGGGGATGTTTTTCTTGATCGAAGTTTATCGTACCGCGCAGAATTGCCCGAAGTCTTGGTTCGAGCAGATGGATTCGCGTCAACCTTCGCTCGTTTCGACGGAGAGCAACAACGCGACAAGTTGAGAAAGGGTGAGGCAACGATCACGCTGCGCCGCGGTGCCCCGATTCAACTGCATTTCCTTCTCCCTGCGGATACGACCTGGCCCAAAGGGATGTTGCCAGAAACCTACTTTGACCACATGCAAAAAAGTGTTCGGATGATGCGTCTGTCAGCCAATCGACCGGCTGGTGGTGTCGCGGACTTCAATATTCTCAATCTGCGCGATATCGGCGACGGTCGATTTGAATTCCGTCTCGCAGACGAAACACCGCGATTCCACACAACTATCCACACACCTAACTTTTTGCAATTCTTCGAAGCCGGTTCGTTCACAACGGCGGACGTGAAAAACGACCGCATTGAGATCGAAGTACCGAAACCTGCAACGATGGAGTTGACGTTCGAGCCTGGCGACCATGCGATTACTAATGGCCCCTTCAAGAGCGCGACACTCAGTATCATGCCGAAGCTAGAGGGAAACGACTATTCAATGTTGATCTCAATGATTGTCACATCTGCCGGGGACACGCTTGCACCTAAGCTGACAGTGACCGATCTAGCTCCTGGCAACTACCATGTCGGTGTTCGTACCCAACCGATCGACAAGAGCAAGCCGTTGCCAGGCTCCGAGATTAACCAAGGGACATTCTTCGAAGTAAGGGAGGTGGTGCTCGCAGCTGGCCAACATGAGCGAATCGATTTTCGTTCAGTTCCTTATCAGCCTGATGCTTATCGTGGTTCTCGGACCGCAGTTCTGCAAATCAAAACAGCAGATGGAAGGCCAGCGGCAGGACGCAACATTCAAGTTCATTACTTCGACGGACATTATGGCTCACTGGTGGTATTCGACGGCCCGGTACCCGCATCGGGCGACATCGTGTTGTCCGGCATCACAGACAAAGCGCATTTGACTTTGCCCAGAAGCCTCGCTTATGCGGTTTCCTGTGACGGCAAGAGGCTGGGATCGTTTGGCTTTAAGTCGCAGGATACGACCGAGGTGTTTGAATTCTCTCTGATTCCTGCTGCAGGAGATCTGGCACCGGACGTAGCGCTGACAAATCTGGCAACCGAGGACGAAATCAATTTGAGTCAGTTTCGCGGAAAGGTTGTTCTTCTAGAATTCTGGGCAACTTGGAGCGCCGGTCGTCCTGAGCCCATGAACAATCTCAATGCTGTGGCAGCAAAACAGAGTCCAGCGTGGAAGAACCGAGTGGTCATCCTACCTGTCACCATAGCACGGAGCCGCAAGGAAGCTAAGTTAAAAGTCCTTACTTATCGCTGGAGGAACCTTGAACACTACTGGGTCAGCACGAATGGGACGAAGGATTTTGAAGCTGTTGCGATTCGAGAATTCGGCATCACCGACGTGCCAGAAGCCATCCTCATCGGTCCCGACGGTCGCATTGTTTGGCGGGGGCATCCACTCGAAAAATTTTCAGGCAAGAGCATCGAATCCTTGATAAACGACGCACTGCGTGAATCCAGTCTGGATTTGCGGTAGTCTGAGCAGGTGCAAACACGAACAAGGAGTTTCGAAAGCGATTCGAGCAATTACGAATCGAGTGCATCTAATCAACGGAACACGCTTGGGTTGCTGAACGGATGATCGGCGGAGCGATCAACGACCTTGGGCCGGATCGCTCCAACACTTGCCATCAGAGCACTATTCCGTGGTCTGAATCGTCATCGCCATTACGATCGGTGCCGAGGAATCACTCCCTTTCACTAGCTCAATCTTGGCCAAGGGGTCGCGAGATTGAGGTTTGACGGAAAGGTAACGCAACTGACGACCACTCATGTTGAACGCGAATTCACTTTTGGGAACGTCGATGCGCGAGATGTAGTCTGCAAAATGTTCGCCATTGATGAGTTCGTGATCCTCGGTCTTGCCATTGGCATAGGTCAATCGAACGATCATGGATACCGTTCCCTTTCGAGATGCTGGGAATGACCATCCGCCGATTCCACTTAGAAAATGGATCGCAGCAGCTGAAGTCCTACATGGCAACTCCACTTGCTTTGGCATCTTCGGGGCTTTTATGCCGTTCGGTCCGTATAACATGATCGCATTCGGAACTTGACTGTTCGATGGGTCGATTAACATGAACGGAATCTCATTAAAAGTCTTCACGCCCCATTCTCGAAACACCAATCGCTCAGCGGTTCCGCTGTCTTCGAAGAACATGCCCTTGGTCGTGATCGACGTGGCAACGGAGTTGATCATGAGCGGTACATACTTGCCTTTGCTAGTTAAGAACTCAAGCAAATCGCGCATTTCATCCCGGTTCATTTGGTTCTCAAAACCCTCGGGCATCAAGCTCTTTTGCGAAGCAATCAATTCGTCGATGTCTTCTCGCAACACGACTTCTTTTTTCGCTAGCGAGTTGATGATCTCCAACGAAGTCTTGCTTTCGCTCGCAAGCATTCCTGTCACGATCGTATCGTCTGTCTTTCGGATGCTATAGGTTCGGAAGTTCCCTTCTACGCTGCGGCTCGGGTCCAAAATGTGAACAAGCAATTCCTCTTTTGGATGGACGGCCATTCCCGTGAGGTTCGGACCGATCTGAACTCCCATGGTGCCGTGCACATGGCAAAGTGCGCAATGTTTTTGATACATCACTTTGCCATTGGTCATATCACCATCCATATGTGTCAAATCCATCCAAGAATCGACAACCTTTTGTCGGTCTGCATTCAAGGCTAATCCCTTCGACTTCAGCAATTCCAAAGCGCGATTGCGAATCGCTTCGGTAGGATGCTCGCGCAACGCTTGTTTCTGATCTAACTGCACATCGTTCCAAGAGACTTTGCCCGACTCGATCAGATCGAGCAACTCGTTCGTCGTTTGCGGTCGGGAGATCAGCATTCGAATCGCATTCCGACGGAACTCAGGAGGCAGCCGATTGCTTCGCTCAATCAGTTTGCTACCTAATCCTTCAACGCGAGCACTACCAATTCCTTGCAACACACCGCTGTACAGTTCCGGACTGCTTTGTGCACCGAGTTGCCCCAGAAGTTGATCGACTAGTTCTGCATTGCTAGGTTGCAGCAAGATCGCTTGCTTGGCCGCAGCGATACGCGCTTCGACCGAGGCATTGCCATCTGCGAACACCGTTGCCAGCTCTGCAACGATCTTATTCAGTGCTTCTGCCATGGACGGGAGTCCCGCATTGTTGGCCAAAATCAACACCTGACTCTTGGTGTCCACGGAGGTAGCACCTTTGAGCCAAACTTGAGTGATCTTTTCTCCCAAAGCTTCGGGAGCTTTGATCGTGAAATCCTTTGGCCAACCCTTAGCAAGCCCTTGGACAATCGCGTCTGCAATCCCTTGTTGCCCAGGTTCCGTACCAAGAATTTCGAAGTCCGAAGGGGTTAATCGGCTTCGCGATGCATGTTCCGCAACGATGGCGATCCGCTTGAGTGCTTCCGGTGATTGGGCTGTTTTGCATTTCATCAACCGAGGCAAAACGTTTTTCCAATGCTTGCTCGCAGCCGAGGTCCAAGCGTCGAGCAACCATCGATCCGATGCCACACCGTCAGCGGTTGCAATCGCAGTTGGATCGGCCATCGCTATTTCAGTCGCTTCATCAGCACCGGTACTGTCTGCGACTTTGAGCAACGCTGCCAATCGCACTTGGGCATCGCTATCGAGTAGCAATCCGCTCTGCGCGATAGCCTTCATCGAAACCAATGAGCCGGCGGCAGCTTGGATTGCGTTTCGTCGAACTCCTGGGCTCGGATGCTGGAGGCCAGCGGGGGAATCGGAGGCGATGTTCAAACCCGCTAGTACCCACAACGCATGAATAGCACCCGTGTTTAATCCTGCTTCGTCTACTGTTTTGTCGGCGATCAAAGCCTTCAAACTGTCGATCGAGGCAGGTGTCAATTTGCCCTTCTCGATCAACAAACGCTGAGCCGTGCGACGCCACAAAAAGTTCGGATGCTTGAGGGCAGCAACTAACTGCGACTCATTGTTTGGATCCAATCCTTTGCCGATGAGGCGCTTTGCATCTTCTAACGTTTGTGGGCTGGCACCAGCATTGCCTTCATAAACGACTCGGTAAATGCGTGCATGCTTCTTGTCGCGCAGTTCGCTTTCATAAGCGTTTCCTTTACCCGTCTTGAAGCCTTGGGGCGTTGGGTTGTGCTGGACGATGAAGTTATACCAATCGATCATCCAAACGTTTCCATCGGGGCCGACTTCGGCCATCGTCGGAGCGGTCCATTCGTCCATACTCGCGACCAAGTTGAACGGGCTCGTGCTTCGGTAGCCTCCACCCATTCGATCGAGAACATACGATCCAACAATGTGACCCGTCGGTTCGCAAACAAACGCCAACCGGTTCCACCACTCTTTCGGATAGTTCCGGGCGGTGTAAAGTGCGTGGCCAGCAGCGGCTGTGTACGCACCGAATTGGTCCACTTGACGAACCTTTTTGGTGATTGCGGTAAAGTAAGGATTGTCTGCGATGGGTGGCAAAACGTCAGGTGACCATCCATTCACTTGCTCATAATAGCGATTCGAAATCGGCATAAAGTTGCTGGGGTTGTTGTTCGCTGTCGAACCAAAGATTAGCCCCTCTTCGCTGATGCCAATCCCCCATGTGTTGTTGTTGGTGGATCGCATGAATTCCAACTTCGAAACGCGAATTGAATGCGAATCGAATTTAGAAGATACTTCTTGAGTGTTCTTTCCGTCTTTCATTGCAAAGACGGGGGCTGTTTTGTCCGACGGGCCAGACTGAACAGCGAATCGCCAAAAACCTTGGCGGAACCCTTGTTGCGTTTGACCGTTAATCACGGGGCGAGAATCGTTATATCCCTGCATGCCCCAAATCCAGTTATCCAATCCGTATTGGAAATTGCTCACACCGCCGTGCGTGTCTCCCATCGCCCAGCCAGTGATTAGCTCTTGTCGGAAATCCGCGACATCGTCACCGTCCGTATCCTTCAAATAGACAGTCGTTGTTCCGTCCTGGATGATGGCGCCACCTCGATAGCAAACCACCGCAGTCGGAATGCTCAAACCGCTTGCGAAGACGGTAAACTTGTCTGCAACCCCATCGGCGTCTGTATCCTCGCAAATCCGAATGCGATCCCGCCCTTGCCCGACAGGTTGAAGTTCGTTCGGATAGTCGATCGTTTCGCAAAGCCACAGTCGGCCGCGGTGATCCCAATTCATAGCCAAAGGCTTGCCTGCCAAACCTGCGAAAGAAGACTTTGGCTTGCCGCCCAAGGAGTCATCTTCACTCGCCCAAAGCTTCATCGAAAAGTCGACGGGTGTTGAGAAATGCTTGACTGAGTCCACTGCCAATAATGGGTTCTGCATCTCGCTCATCGGCTTGCCTTGCACGCCCCAACGCTCACCCGGGGTGTAATTTGGAATCTGTCCACCAACATCGACGAAGGTGAATGGTGGAAGATCTTTTGCAATAGCCGTCATTTTCGGCGCGGGTAATCGTTTGGAATCCGAGAACATAGCAACGGAACTGAGCGGTTTTTTCGCGGCCCATCGAATGCCTCGCTCTAGCAGATTGTGGAATCCTTTTTGCCCCCACGTATCCATGTTGTGGCCCCAAGCTGTATAGAAGACTCGGCCTTTCCCTTGCGTGCGAACCCACGTCCATGGCTCCGCATCCACACCCTCGGGAAGTTTGCCTTCGCGACGCGTTTCGAGGACGATGCGATCGACGGTGTTGTGTTTATGATGCGTGTAGGTTTCGTCCCAACTTTCGAATCCCTTAAAGCCTTTCATGATTTCATGTTCTGGCTCAACGATCTCTGTGGCAAATCGCTCCCCGCCGTGCGATTTGAATTGTGCACCGGTCAGGGCGATCAACTTTGGTGAATTTTGGAAGCAAAACGAAGCACAATGCACGGGTACGAAACCACCGCCATTCTCAACGTAGTTGAGCAACGCCGACTCTTGTTCGGGATCGATACTGTCGATGTTCGCGTAGACGAGCAAAGCATCTGCCTTTGCCAATACCTCGGGCTGCAAGAGTTTTTTGATATCATCGCTGTACTCGAGTTCGATCCCGACTTGTCGAAGTGGTTCTCGTATGGCTCGATAAAGATCGGACGGTTTGTGATGCCCGTTGTCTCCAAGCATGAGAACGCGTATCGGATCCTGCCCAAGGGAAGGTGCCATCGTCGCAAACAAACTGAGGAACGCACAATAAAGGATTCGCCAAAAAGAGAGTATCTGGGTGTTCTGCATGATGGGTTCGAAAGTCGCTCGGTGGGATATCTTGCGATTCTTCATAGGATTGGTTGCAACAAGAGAGTGGGGAGGAAACTAGAAATTCGCGAGGCCGCAGAGGAACAAAAGAAATTCTAGCATGCTAACAATTCGTAGGCAGCGAGCATCACCGAAGATGCGTAACGCATGATACGGCGGTGAGTCCGCAGGGGACGGATCAAAGCTCGCAAAATTCGAAACACAAAAACATCAGCCTATATTCAACCGTAGCATTAGTTTGTGCTATGATAAAATGCGCAAAAAAATTGAGCTTTTTTACAAATGATTCGAAAACGCAAGTCGGTCGCATTGTTGATTGAAACTTCGAATGCTTATGCACGCGGCATTCTGGAGGGAATTGTGGAGTATCAACGATCGAGGGACCATTGGTCAATCTATCTACCCGAATTGGATCGTGGGGCCAATCCCCCGAGTTGGTTTCGTCGTTGGAGTGGCGATGGGGTGATTGCTCGGATCGAAACCGATACGATCGCTGCGTTGGTTTCGTCCCTTCGTGTTCCAACCATCGATGTCAGTGCCGCCAGGCGAGTTCCCAAGATCCCGTGGGTCGAGACCGATGACCGTCGGGTTGCTGATTTGGCGTACGAACATCTTCGCGAAAAAGGGTTTCGCCATTTTGCCTTTTGCGGTCCGAAGGGATTCAATTGGTCCAAGTGGCGAGAGGAATACTTTCGAAAACGGTGCGACAAAGATGGACTGGGTTGTTCCACGTATTGGACTTCGATGCAGCGTCAAACGGCACCGAACACAGTAAATGCAACTCTGCCATCCAAGTCCCAGATGGAAGACTGGCTGCAATCGCTGCCTAAGCCGACGGGTTTGTTTTGCGCGTACGATATTCAAGCCCAGATTGTACTGGACCAATGCCGCAATCTAGAGATTCAAGTTCCAGAGCAAATCGCTGTTATCGGAGTGGACAATGATTCTATTCTTTGCAATCTGTCTCACCCTCCTCTTTCGAGCGTTATTCCCGATTCGCGTGGGGCTGGTTTCTACGCGGCCGAGCTTCTCGATGAATGGATGAATCAAAGTCATTCGAAGAAATCGCCAACCGCTTCGATGTTCACCAAGTCTTCGAAGCTACTCGAGCCTCTGGGTGTTGAGCAACGACAGTCCACCGACATCACTGCGGTGACGTATCCCAATGTAGCCGCCGCCGTGAGATTCATTCGAGATCATGCATGCGATGGGATCGATGTGAGTCATGTCTTGCAACATGTGCCGCTTTCTCGTCGAAAGCTGGAGTATCAGTTCGTCGAAGCGATCGGCTGCACGCCGCATGCGATGATCACGCGCATTCGTTTAGCGAGGGTGAGCCATCTATTGCGAGAATCGGAATTGTCTCTCGAAGAGATTGCCAACCGATGCGGATTCGAGCATCCAGAGTATATGAGCGTCGTCTTCAAACGGATGACGGGCATATCCCCCGGACAGTTTCGACGATCGAAACTCGCCTGAAATAATTTGCATGGGTGGCACTTCTGGCATGTTTTGATTAAACGAGTCGTTATACATTCATCCAATCACATGACAAGTATCTTCATGGGTCGACACAGCGTCGCGTTCGCTCCATACTCTATCGACTCCTCTAGCTTCGCATGCCCAGCTAAAGTTTTCGTAGCGTTCCAGTTCCGTTCCTTGAAGTGTGAGAGCTGGCGTCACTCCATAAACTGAGTGTTTATCGCTGCCCGAGTGCACTAAAGGACTTCGCTGGCAAGCAGGACTATGGTGGTGTTATGGGCACAACGCTCGCGGGTCTTCCGTTGGGCAATGGTCCGAATGAGGCTTTCGGATGTGGTGCTATGCTCGTCACTTCAGCATCACAAAGGGTCGCATTGCGCATGAGTACCATCATGGATGGTTTAAGCTCGACGGTTGTATCGCAGAGTCGATTGATCGCAGTGAACATGCGTCAGGGCGTTGGGCTTGCGGACTTAATTGCTTCTCTCAAGGAGAAGCACTTTCAAATCATAACAGTCAAGGGGATATGGAGTCATGGCACAAAGCAGGTGTTCCGGTCACCTTTGTGGACGGCCATGTGTCACTTCTGTCTTTGTATATCGACACCCAAATACTTGGGGCTCTATGTACGAGAAATGGAAGGGAACCGATCTCTGAGTCTTTTGACTAAGGTACTGCAAGCATGGACATGGCTTGCTGGTTTAACTCCATGATGGACATCGTGATGCCCACTTCTCGAAGAAAGGATTGTGTCCGACTTTTCACGCCATTGACTGTTTGAATGTTTGTTGCTTGCGGCACCTTCCCAAGTGCCTTGCAGCGACACCGATTCAACCGCGGAGGTGACATGCAATTCAAAGTCGGGTGAAATGTAATCGCCCGCTTTCTCGGCTAGTTCTTTTTGAGACTAGCCCCGTTTGACTCGTAATTCGCGAAGTACTTGCTGTTGACTTGTTGAAATCGACTCATCTAGATCCTCCTTGTCGCTTGCGGGCAGTTGATTTAGCTAAAAAACGAGAAACAACCGCTAGCTATTGAACGCTAGCCCCAGTTTTCGTCCCGTCTTGTGTTCTGCATTAGTGCTTCTGTCTTACCATAGACGGTTGGTCGTCATCGCTGGAAGGAGCAACACAGTGCATATAGGATGCCAGCAAAGGGCATACAGGATGCCAACACCGCGGGCGCGAGACGGTGTTGAACATCCCCTAGAGCTCGACCATGGATGGCGAGTTGGCGGTATCGACGGATTTCGGGAATGGCGTTGTTCCGGTCCTTATGGAGATCGATCAAACTGCTGGCCTGGAAGCGCTGAACCTATTTGAACTAAAAAAATGGGATTGGATAGGAACGGAAGTGGAACGATCGTGCTTTTTTGAGCACTTCATCGCCCTTCGAGTTTTTCCGCAGGCAGCGGCCACTCGTCCTGAAACCCGCAACGTATGGGCACGCATATTGGGGAAAGATAACGCCCAGATTCGAGCCTTCATCGCCGCCCATGAGGCTTTATTTCGTTTCGCCTTAAGGACAGATTTTGGTCCTTGAGACCAATGTGGTCCAACAATCGCCTCTGGATATAACGAAAAATTTTGGATGGCAAAATCGAAGTAAAATTGATCTTTCTGTAAGCATTGGAAGAATGACAGAGATTTCATTGCACGATGTGGTGATTGGTCTCCAGATGGTTCTTAGGCCGTCGTCGGTTCCTATGAATGGATCTATCGGATCGGAGCTTCCGCGATGAGACCTGAGAATATGCTCCCAAAGAATACAATAACCGACGAGGCGGCGTGTCGATCGAGCAATGGGATATGGGCCTCAAGCACTGAGGTGAACGCTCCTCACTACATTTCTCCTGACCTTATCTGTCAAGCGTGCGTTTCAGATTTTCTACAGCGTGATCCAATCCCAGAGGATGTGCCCGCAAGGAATACATTGATTCAAATTGTATCGACAGGGCATGGCGCTTTGGTCTGGGGTGAAAAGTGATATTTACGCTGGAAAACTACTTGAGAAACAAAACAACAATTAAGCCGATGCAAAGTCCAAGGGAAACGATGGCAAGAATGCTGATCGCAATCCATTGTTGACGTCGCTTTCGGATCTTGCGCTGTGCTGCTACGCTGGCCGTAATTGAGGAAGATGCTGTGGCTGACGGGCGAGCAATGGTGAACGATATGTCGGGTTTTGGATTCGATGGATCGTTACCGATCTTTTCGTAGGAGGGGGCTTCGGATTGGGGTGCAGATGCAACAGAATAAAGTTCTGGTAGTAACGTTGCTGACGGAACCCATTGAGGTTGCCCTTCACGCCACAACAGTGAATCGCTAGTAACTCTATTCTCTAGAATCCAGAGCTGAAGCAGTTGTTGGTCTGCAGGTCCGTATTGACCTCCACTGGGGGGACGAACATACCAAGCCGCATTCGGAGCAGAGGCAAACGCGTTGGGCAGAGTCTGCGGATTTGTAATCTCGGTTCTGGTTTGAAGTGACGATCGATTGTCGCTCTGTTGCTTGGCAGTCGATGTGACTGACGGTTGCGTTTTGTTGGACGGACTGGATTGGGCTGGTTTGCGTGTCTCCGTTGCTAGATGCTTCGTTGCTACGGTACTTCGAGCTGGCGCGTCTGCTATGGACTCGGATTTGCCATCCAAAATAGGGATGGAGTATTCCGTGCTTTCAATTGGAATACGAAAAGACTTGTTGCAATGAGGACATTTGCCACGTTTGCCACCCTGAAAGTCTTTCACATGCATTGCGTAGCTACAATGATGGCAGGTAAAGCGAATTCCCATATCAGTCTTTCGTTCCGACTTTCGAGTCTCTAGCGATAGGATTCGTGGCACTTGTTGCAGGATTGATCCACTTTTCCGACTGCAACTCTAGCCCCCTCTGCGTCATCGCTCCTAGCGGTTCTGCGCACATCGAGGGCAGCAGCAACCATTGATTTCGATAGTTCGACGTAGGTTTCATCGTCTGCATCGGTCATGCCATTTTGGTGAAGAACGATTCCGTAAGCGGCGATCAGTTCCGCGTAACGAATGATATCTGCTTGAGATTGTTTGAACTGCTTTTCATTATTCACGTTCGGTGCAAGATTCTCACGGAGCGCCCATTCAAGGATCTGCATTGTCGGTCCTCGGTCAGCAATATCTTCCCAATTCACTTCATCAGCGGTACCACTGATTTTAGTTCCTTTCAAGAGGTCCTGAAGCGCTTGATGCCTTTCTTTGGCTTCATTGAAGACAGGCAATGTCCCGACTTTGCAATTGGAGGCAGTTCTGGCGAATACGCGTTGGGCATACTCAGCTGAGTTTTTCCAGCGGATATCCTCTGGGTATCGAACGACGATTGCCATGAGCGTTGCAATCAAAGTGAATTCCTTGCGTGCTTCACCGAATCCTCCACCGGCAAACTTCGCGGGAGTCGTAACGACTTTATCCAGTTTCGATTTCGACTCTTTGATAAGATCTTCGATCGACTCGCCTGAGATCGTTGATTTCCAAATCGAGTCTCCCGCCCCGGGTTTCGCGGATGCGTCGGCGGCTATGGCAGCGGATGATTCTCCCTGCGGACGCGGTGTGGTCATCACGTTGGTGGCATTAGCCACAGTAGGGCGATCTCCTTGAAGCTGTGCCAAAGCGTCTTCAAAAAAGACACCGTCAAACTGGCCCGCTTTAAACTCCGGAGGTGTGACTCTTTTGTGTCGTTTGATTTGCCTTTGTCCCCAAACCATTCCTTGGAATAAACATCCAATAATGGCCACCAACATTAGTGATTTTTGGAGACTCGCGCGCCGCGAAAGGAAAGTTCGAGCCATACTTCACCAAAAGGAAAAATAGTCGAGAATGCATCCGCCATCCTCGATTTGTTGCAGAAAGAGCACTCCAGTGCAGCACCGTGTCTCGGATGAAAGAGAGTCAAATAAGTGTACTATAACGGCGCCGTGGTAAAGTAGCACAAAGAGTCATCTTCTTCTAGAAGTCGATTACAGCGGAGCTTACTGGCGAGGCACTGGCTTTGCACGGACCACGTCTGTTGCTAGTCCGATCTTCTCCAGGAGAAGAATGACCCACCAAGACATGTCAAACTCGAACCAGCGATGGCCATGGTGAGCGGCACGCGGCTGTGCGTGGTGGTTATTGTGCCAACCTTCACCGTGCGAAATGAGAGCCACTAGCCAATTGTTGCGGCTGTCGTCTCGAGTCTTGTAATTCTTATAGCCGAACATGTGCCCTAGAGAATTGACGCTCCATGTTCCGTGGAGGACGAAAACGGTGCGCACGAAAACGCCCCAAACGAGCCAACTCGAGGCTAGTTGTATCGAGGTTCCTAAGCCGCCATACAGGAAGCCAACCAGACCGCCAGCTAAGATGAAGCAAGCGGCATGCAACCAAAATATCTTGACCCACAATCCTCGCTTTTCGAGTTTCAGATAGAATGGGTCTTTCAGCAAGTCGCGAACATATCTCTCAAAGCTCGTCACGGAATCATGGTCTCGGTTGCGATGGAGTACCCAGCCAACATGCCCCCACAGCAAATTGACGAGAGGCGTGTGGGGGTCCGGTTGTTGATCGCTGTGTTGATGATGCATGCGATGGATCGCAACCCATCGCGCGGGACTATCCTGAAGATTGCAAAGACCCAATATCGCGAATGTATGTTCCAACCATTTTGGGCAGTTGAATCCACGGTGCGTGAGCAATCGGTGGTATCCGATGGTGATACCTAGCATTCCAAATGTGAAGTGCCCGAGGATTGCCAAAACCAATCCCGACCAACTGAAGAACCACGGCACGAAAGCCAACAAAGCGAACGCGTGCAAAACCGCGAGTGGCACCACATAAAGCCAATACACTCGCAGGGGTGTAGCACTTTTCGGAGGAAGAACATGTGGAACTTTGCCCGAGGATTCCCCTAACGAGGCCAATTCAGCGTCTGCGTTTGCGATATCGATTAAGTCGGATGCGCTCATGGAGCAACGAAATTCTCTGTAGGAGGACAATTTTCCAGTCAGAACCGTAGTATCTCAGGTGAGATCCAATTGGTCGACGGGGCAAATAAAAAAACGATGTAGTTATGTACCGTTCTTGATTCCACCGACGCAACATGGTTAAATCCGACTCTCGAGTTTTGTTGGAGTTTAAATGACATTGCAACTGTGACTGGCAGTCACATTCGTGCGAACCCTGGAATTGAATGGTTCTGTTCCGCACACCTAGCTTCCGAGGCTTTGCTTCCATGGCTAGATTGTGCATGCATTCCGATGAATTGAATTTACCAATCGAATTGATGCATGGCCGCAAAGAAAGTATTAGTCACGGGGGCCTCCGGTTTTGTCGGAGGGAACCTTGTTCCTGCATTGGTGAAACAGGGTAACAAGGTTTTTGCGACTTCTCGAAATCGTTCTAGCGATGTGGCTATCGTTCGATTGGGGGCAGAACCGATTCGCGCAGATTTGGCCAATGATAGCGAAGCCGCCATATCTGAAACTTTGCCACAAGTCGATTGGGTCTTTCATTTGGCGGGTCAGCTTTCAGGACCTCCGTCGCAATTGGCGAGAGTGAATGTCGATGGTAGTCACAAAATCGCATCCGTTTGTTCTTCCTGGTCTCATTCGCCTATCTTTGTCTCATTAAGCTCTGTTGCCGCTGGTGGACCATCGAGTCCACTATCTCCCAAGGATGAGACAGCAATCCCCAACCCTATTTCAGATTACGGGAAAAGTAAGCTTGCAGGAGAGCGTGTTATCACGAAATACGGCTCGGCAATGCCTATTTCTATTGTGCGGCCGGGCATCATCTTTGGCCCCGGAGATCGGGAATTCAATCGCTTGCTTCAATCCATGTATCGTGTGTTTCTCAACCCGCTGATCCGAGGAGGGCGGCAGCCTTTGGCGATTATCGAAGTTGCCGATCTCATTCGGCTTTTGATTGCCGTCGCTGAGAAAGGCGAACGAGTCACAGCCACTACGACGGAGGGAGACCCGGCGCGAGGTGTTGGTTTGTATTACGCCGCGGCTTTGGAGCCAATCTCTCTTCGGCAACTGGGCGCGATCTTTTCGTCAACGCTACGGCGCCCGGTTATCCCATTGCCGGTGATACCGCCGGTGGCATGGATATTGGGTCTGCTCGGTGAACAGTGGAGTGTTTTGACAAAAACTAAATCCACTTTAAATCGAGATAAAATTCGGGAAGCGTTAGCAAATGGTTGGTGGGTCGATGTCAGTAAAGCTGTTTCGCAACTAAACTGGCAACCTAGTCGATCGATCGAGGAAGAAATGAAAAGCTGGATTCAGCGGGCAAAAGAACAACGATTGCTATAGAATCGTTTGATCTCGATTGCAAAGCCGAAATATGAAGGAATGACAGATCGAATGGCAGCATTTTCGCAAGAGAGTATGGGAACCCATTGTCGTCGATGTTTATGGATATTCGTCACATGGGTGATCTGCGGCGTCTCTCCGGGGGCTTGTGAGGACTCAGAAAGGAAGCCATCAGTCAAGAGTAATCCTCGGGTGCTAGTCGATGCTTACCATGCACACTCGTGGATCGACACGATGCCCAGTATGGCATTGAATCAATACCATCTGCTGCACGGTCCGTCTCGACTCATCCATGCAATGCGGGATGCGGAATGGTCATGCGAGGCTCAACTCGGGCCATGGACAAAAGAAGTGTTGACCAATTGCGAGATAATTTACATCAATTTGGTTTCCGCAGACCGACCGCCGTTCACGGTCGATGAAGTGTTGGCGATCGAAGATTTTGTGAAGCTGGGCGGAGGTTTACTCCTTGTAACGGACCACACGAACTGTTACTTCCACAATCATGTACTAGGGAGTCTTGCTGAGCGACTCGACTTGGAGTTGACGAATGAGCTTCTTTGTGATCGATCCCCACACACAACCGGACCTGGAAATGGATGGGTGGTTTTGAGTTCGTTTTGTGAGCATCCAATCACTCGGGGGTTAGAACGAATCGCCTTTCAATCAGGAGGATGCGTTGATTCACGATACGGTATCATTCACTCCAGCAACAGCAGTTGGGGAGATTGGGCCAACATTCCAACATATGGAGATTCAAACAGCCCTGGCTTCTATGGAGACTTTCAGCAACAGCCCATCGAGAGGAAAGGTCCCTTGGCTGGCGTAGCTGCAAAAGACTTTGGCCGCGGACGAATTGTAGTTCTCGGCGATCAAAATTGCTTCGGCGGAGTGTTTCTCAATTATCTAGATAATAGGAGACTAGCTCTCCAAGCATTTCACTGGTTGGCCAAACGAGAATGCGACGAGAGCTTAGTCGTGAGTAATCGAGAAAAGGATCGAACTCTGGTTTGGTGCCTGGAAAATTCCATTGGGAAAGAATCGGATTTTGGCAACGGTTCCGAAATTGGGCTTTATCACCTTTACGCTTGGTTAGGAAAAATGGCGGATGTGCGAGCCACCAACCGAGAGATGATGGAAGCGGAATTGTTGGTGATATCGCTCAAAAACGATCCCGTTTCGCCAAAAACAGTGGCACTCGTCGAGCGTTTTTTGGCGAAGCCCTCGAAAGCAGTTTTGATTCTAGATTCGCCATCGGCCAATGCAACTTCTAGCGAATTCGCTCCGCTGACGCGCAACTTCGTACAGGGAAAGACCGAGAAAGAAGGACAGTTGCAGTATACGAAATGGTACAATCCAGTGGAATCAAATTTGGTCATTTGCAATAACGCAACCGGATGGAACAACAAACAGTTCCCTGGCCCGGAGGTGACAATGAATGCAACTCAACATGCTATGTGCAACCAGCTGATTCGTTTGCTATCGGAATTAGGAGTTCAGCAGGAAATACCACGCACGAAGAGTTGGCTAGAGGAGCGTGACGAGTGATCCAGCAAGAATTTCTACAGCTTTTACGGCGAGAATTCTGACTATGAGCGATGTTCGCGTTTCAGCCCACGGAGTCACTCATCGTGGAAACATCCGAGAAGAGAATCAAGACCAATACTTGATCGCTGAACTGGCTCCGTCGGCCAAGGTCATTGGCAACTCGGTCGGTCTCAACAACAATTCGCGTTTAGCCTCCACACCCACAAGTTATCTGTTTCTTGTCGCAGATGGAATGGGAGGTCATCTTGGAGGACGCGAAGCGAGTACTCGTGCCATTCAGTTCTTTCTTTCCGCGATCCTTCATAGTCCGTCGTTTCGTCTTCAACCATCTCCGAAGGACTCGCCTGCCTTTACTGATATCTTGCGAACTATGCTCGTCGGAACGCATCGTGAGCTCGTTCGATTTGCGTTAAGTGATCCCGAGTTGCAGGGGATGGGCACCACGTTGACTGCGGCGTACATCGTATGGCCAACTATGTTTGTGGTGCACGCCGGAGATACACGGTGCTATTTGAAACGCGATGAAGAATTGATTTTGTTGACTCGCGATCATACAGTGGCTCAACAGATGATTCGAGCCGGTCGCATGGATGCTGCTGCGCAGGAGCGTTCCCCCTGGTCTAACGTGCTGGTGAACGCACTGGGGGCAGGAGCAGAAGAGGTTTTCGCTGACATTACAACCATTGATCTAAAGTTTGGGGACAGGCTGATGATGTGCAGCGATGGAATCAACAAACATACCACCGACGAACAGATCAAGAACATGATGATCGCTACTTCATCGCTAGAGGCCTGTGCGAACAAGCTCGTGGACTTCGCCCTTGCGGATGGGGGAACCGACAATATAACCGTTTTGGTATCGGATTTTGCATTATTGGATTCCAACGAGGTTCGAGTCCTTGGTGCGACGCCATCCGACGAAAAAGTCGTGATTGAGTTTCCCGCTTCCTATACGGACTCCGACACCAATGATACCGATACCGCGTCAGACGAAAAGAAAACCGCGTCATTTGAATTGGACACACCGAGTGAAGACAAAAAGTCGACAGGGGATTTTCCAAGGGATTCCATTCCTCACTAAAGGCTGGCTTCTGCAACTGATTTTCGTGATCGTTGTCGTCCCCTACGGCATCACCCATGTTTTGGCCCAGGATTCTTGGCTTCGCGCGCCAGCCTTGAAGGTAGGTGATACGATTGCATTTGTTGCTCCGGCAGGTCCCGTCGAACTCATGCCCGTAGACCGATATGCCAAACAGCTCGAAGCGGCAGGTTTCCGCGTCCTGGTTCCGCCAAATATTGAACGTAAATGGGAGTATCTGGCGGGTACCGATAAGGAACGAGCGGACGAACTGAACACTGCGATTCGCAATCCTGCTGTCAACGCTATCTTTGCAATCCGAGGTGGTTTTGGTTTGACGAGGATCCTAGATCAAATCGACTACGACTCACTTCGCAAATCCCCAAAGGTGGTCGTAGGCTATTCTGATTTGACAGCCTTGCATCTTGCGATCGCTCGGAAGATCCAGTTGATATCCTTTCACGGTCCTATGCCTATGTCCAACCTTTGGCAAGAAGATGCACCCAAGTACCAGTATGCGAATGACACCTTTCGGCGCACTGTTTTTGCAAAGTCGTATGGAGCGGAAACGGTCGGTTTTGCGATCCCACTACCAGTCGCCAAAAACATGAGAGCGTTAGTTGTCGGTAGAGCGACAGGGCGTTTGGTCGGTGGTAATCTATCACTGATATGCGCTACGCTAGGAACTCCGTATTCGATCGACTACCAAGATGCAATCTTGTTCTTGGAGGATGTGAACGAAGCCCCCTATCGCGTTGACCGTATGCTATCACAGTTGAGGTTGGCGGGAATACTCGATGCTGTATCCGGAGTTGTCGTTGGAGATTTTTCGACCAAAGATTCCGAAGAGAAGGTCGCAATGAACCGCGTACTTCAAGAGTATTTCGGTCGATTGCATGTCCCCGTCGTATTGAATTTTCCGATTGGGCATGTGCCGGAAAACGCGACGATTCCACATGGTGCTCTTGCCGAAATCGATTCGGCAAGCTTATCGCTCCGGCTTCTGGAAAACCCAGTTGTTGTTCCTCAATAGAGGAGGGTCAAAAGCACCAAAATGGGTTGCTGAGCACGGTGACGCTGAGCACGGTGACGCTGAGCACGGTGACGCTGAGCACGGTGACGCTGAGCACGGTGACGCTGAGCACGGTGACAATGTGCGGGTATAGGATCGGACGCACTATGTAACAAAAATGAGTTACAATACAGTGCAACTAAACTATTCAGCAGCTTTCCTACCTTCATTCCAACCGTTTCAAGACTATGAATTCTCGGCTCCCCCTGTGGATTGCGATTTCCCTACTTTCCGTTTCGACAGTCGGTATTTCCTTTGCAGAAGACAGCGTCGCTGAGTGGTCGCGGTTTCGTGGTCCGAACGGCATGGGGGTTCATCTTCAAAACAACGTTGCACTCCCTTGGAAAACGGAACGCGTTCGCCGCGTAAAACTACCAGGAGTTGGACATGGATCCCCTAGCGTCTATGCAGGCGTTGCCTATCTCATGTCAGGAGACCCAGCCAACGCCGAACGGACATTGCTGGCCATTGAATTAGAGTCAGGGAAAATCCTGTGGAAAAAATCTTACGCATCGACACCTCATCCGTTGCACAAATTTAGTTCTTATGGATCGACTACCCCGTGTGTCGACCATCAGAATGTTTACTTTGCTTGGGCGGATCCGGAGCACACGATCATTCGCGCATTGGCACACGATGGTACCGAAGTATGGAGTCGCGACTTCGGCAGATATGTAACGCAGCATGGTTTTGGAACGTCTCCGATACGGGTTGATGATCTTTTGATTCTGCTCAATAGCCAAGATGCGGAGGAGCTACCGCCCGGAGTCGCCCCTGGCAAAGATCGAATGGTCGCGCTCGATTTCCGAACGGGTGAGACAAGATGGGAAGTCGACTTGCCGACATCGCGAGTCTGCTACGGTGTGCCATGCGTATGGGAGAAAGATGGCAAAAAGCAGCTCGTATGTAGCACGACGGCCCAAGGGATGTTCGGAATGAGTCTAGAGACAGGCAAGATTCTTTGGAACCACGATTGTTTCACTGCTCGAGTTTGTTCATCGACATTATTGGTCGGCGATTTGATGATCGGAACTCATGGTTCTGGAGGTGGCAAAGACAATCGGTTGGTCGCTTACGATCTGATCTCACAAAAGGAAAAGTTTCGAGTCAATCGTTCTGCGCCTTATGTCCCGTCACCCGTCGCATCGGGAGACACCTTGTTTTTGTGGAGCGACTCGGGCATAGTCACCGCCGTCGACATCAACAATGGTGAGACGGTTTGGACCAAGCGAGTCGGTGGCGACTACTCGGGCTCACCCATCATATTGGGAGATAAGCTCATTAACGTATCGCACACAGGGACCGTCAATGTGATTCGTGCGAGCCGAGAGTACGAATTGGTCTCAACCTTTGAGACGAACACCACGGTTCGATCCACGCTAGTACCAACCAAAGACAAGCTTCTCATGCGAGCAGATACCGAGCTTTTCATTATCCACGGCGAGTAGAGTGGCGCCACCCAACACGGATCAACAGTCCCAGAACGGATGAGCAGTTGGAAACTCATCGTGGGTAAGGGCCTGACCTGTTTTGTAGCGAGAGTTTTGCGGTGATTTCGACAAGCCAAGCAAACTCATCGACCGAATGCTCATCGCTGCAGGGCTTATCGAGCCAGTGTCGTTGTGACCTTTTCGGCTTCCAATCGGTCAAATTTGTCCCGAAGCCGATGGAATGGATGAACGAATCGACTGGGCCAATGTCGCTAGTTGGTGCATGTTGTCGCAATAAGAGGAAAAAGTTAGCTTTCTACGTAGCCCCTCGTGCAGTGCATGCCCACCGATTGTGAGCAATATTCCCTTCGGCAATTGCTTCGCAAAATAATCGCAATCCACGATGAACTGCGATTCGTCGCGAATATGGGAAACGCTCAACCAAAAAATCTTGGGCATGTGTTTTCTGGCCGCTGAGAGCATGCTGGAAAAAGGAAGATCGCATCCCAAGTTTTCAGATCGCCACCCGTTCTCTCGAAAGACCAAATCAATCATTTGTGTTGGCATTTGATACAGATCCCCCGCAGCAGTTCCGCCCATGGCTAACGGAGCAGCGCCGGTCGGTTCCGGAAGAAGCCGTCGAAGCTCGTGCACCAGTCGCATGCAGATCTCGCAACCTCTTCTCTCTTGATAAATCTCAAGCTCGCCACATTGCCACAGGTGACCAATCGACGTAAACGTTGGTACCAAAAGATCATCTGCTATGGAAACGACACTTCCAGTCGAAGTGTACCATTGGCTGATAACTCGTCTGGCATCTGGCTCATTGCCAGAGATAAGAGCTCTTTCAAACCGTTCCTGAAGCGCCACCTGCTCAGCACGGTTTGTCGGCGCAATCTCGACACCCTCAGCGCTCGGAAGTCTGGAATTTAACGCCAAACCGATGGCTTTCGGGTCCAGGACCCTACGATTCGTGGACTCCAGAAACTCCATCAGATTTCCAAGAGGGATCCTGCGGTGCCCGCCGAACGTTCGGTCCGTTCGAATGACGCCACGGTCACACCATCTCTTTACAGAGGATTCACTGACTTGAAGAGCTGACGCAACCTGTTTGGGGGTAAAGCTATCGTCCACGAAACGTCCAAATCGTCCAGTTGGTAAAAAACGTTCAATCACATCTACGAGTTTAGTATAGGCATCACTTCTTTGCCGGATTCAGTTTTTCTCCAAGAAAAGCAAAATTACTTGAAAAATAAAAGGTAGATTCTTTTTTGGGTTTTCGAATTCACAACCCTTGCTTCCTAGAAGTTCGACTTGTATAACCAATCTCGTGAACGATTTGAACGATTTCAGTGGAAGTTGACCGATAAAACGTTCAGGCAATTCGTAATCCAAAACAGGAACAGGTTGGTCATGACAACAAAATGCCCCCCAGCAATCAAAAAGACGGCGAACCGCAAGAAGGCAGCAACAAGCGAAGAATCCCCAGCGAAGCTGACACGTACCTTTCGACGAGCAGCGGTCGAAAGTTCCTTTGTTCAGTTCATTCAGGCTACGAGCCCTTGCGTGAAGAACCCTGCAGAGCTAACCATTCACGCGAAGAAACTACTGGCCACCGAATTGGAGTTCATTGCTAGCCCTAGCTTTTCTGAGCCCAGTGCTGAGGCGGAAATACTCGGCGATATACTTCTCGGGACAGGATGCGAAGAGGCGGGCGCAAAGAATGCAAAGACACCTGATCTTCCCTCCCATTTGGCCAGACTTTGTGAAACAAAACTTCTGACTCCGCTCGAGGAAAAAGCTCTCTTCGCACGGATGAACTTTCTCCGATTCCGTGCCAACCAACTGAAGTCGAAGATCGATGTTGAGAGCCCAGATGAATGGCTAATCCGACGCATCGACGGTCTGCTGCAGGCAGCTGATTGGCATCGAGACTGCCTCGTGAAGTCCAACATGCGATTGGTGATCTCGATTGTAAAGAAATTTGTCAACGCGAACAATGTGTTTGATGATTTGCTCAGCGATGGCATCGTTGCCTTGATCAAGGCGGTGGAGAAGTTTGATGTTGGACTTGGTTTTCGATTCAGCACTTATGCGACCCAGGTTGTTCGACGCAACACCTACCGTAAGGTGATGGAAAAGCAAAAAGAACGTCAACGAAACATCGCGAGTATTCACGAGTCTGGAATGGACTTCACCGAGGATCAAAAGAGCTCTTCGATGAGTGAAGGTAGGTGGAACGAGCTGAGATCGAAACTTTCCATCATGCTGGATCATCTCGATCGTCGAGAGAAACTTATCATCCGTGCTCGGTTTTCACTGGGTGGTCACCGCAAAGTGCAAACGTTGCAGAGACTTGCGGATGTTCTTGGCGTATCCAAGGAGCGAATCCGACAATTGGAGAAGCGCGCCCTGGATAAGCTTCGAGGTATGACATCCGTCGCGCCGCTCCCAGAAATGGAAGACTAGGTTGTTTGAACACTCGACGATTGTACCAGTCTCGCAGCAGGCTCTCTTTGATTATCACGCCCGACCTGGCGCGATAGATAGACTTATACCACCCTGGGAATCCGTGAGGATGCTTCAGCGTGGGGGCTCCCTAGCGGTCGGCACACGGGTCTCGATTCAAAACAAAATCGGCCCGATACCAGTGCGTTGGAACGCAGAGCATACTGTTTATGATCCTCCTTCTCGATTCCAGGACATACAGCTCTCGGGTCCATTCTCGAAATGGGTTCATGACCATCTGTTCGACGCGATAGACGAAACTCACTCGAGGCTCACAGATCGAGTTGACTACCGTTCGAAGTTTCCAGCGCCATTGAATTGGCTAACAACTGGTTTCATCCGATCCAAAGTGGAATCCATGTTCCGCTATCGTCATCAAACCACAGAACAAGATTTGAAACTCTTCAGCACACTTCAAGGGTTGCGTGGTGGGAGCAAAGAACGGCCAGCCATTGCAGTAACGGGCGCAACCGGAATGATTGGTCGCAGGCTTTGCGCGTTGTCGAGCGTACTAGGATTCCGAGTTATCCGCATTCAACGCACCGCATCGAAAGCGACCAACGCTGCGAACGAGCTACCACTCGAGTCTATTGTGCTCGACGCGAAGCATGGATTCGACAACCCGCAAACTCTCGATGGAATCGATGCCGTTATCCATCTGGCTGGTTTCGGGATCGCATCCCATCGCTGGTCAGCAAAGACAAAAGAGCTTATCCGTTCGAGTCGCGTAGAAGGCACCCGTCATTTAGTAGATCATCTGCTTCGCCTGGAGCATCCCCCCAAAGCCCTGGTGGCTGCTTCAGGTGTCGGCTTCTATGGAGACTGCGATGACTTGTTTTGCAACGAAGATCGCAAAGCCGGCGCAGGCTTCTTGCCAGAACTAGCCCAACACTGGGAAACCGAATCGATGCGATATGCATCTGGGAGTCGGCGAGCTGTGGTCGGCAGGCTAGGAATGGTGCTGCATCCATTGGAGGGCGCACTATCCAAAATGCTACCGTTGTTCCGATTTGGATTGGGTGGCGCTGTTGGTTCAGGAAAGCAGTATTGGAGTTGGATTCATGTGGATGATGCCGCATCCGCGTTCTTGCATTTGGCAATGAATCCCTTGTCGACCGGCCCGTACAACTTGGTCGCCCCCGAGTCGTTAACCAATCGTGACTTTACCAAAACATTGGGAAGCGTGTTGAACCGCCCGACGATCATTCCAGCGCCAAAAATCCCACTTCGGCTGTTGGTCGGCGAGATGGCGGACCCATTGCTCTTTGCAAGTACGCGAGCTATGCCATTACGATTGCTCGATGAAGGATTTGCCTTTCGCGCCTCGACTCTGCGAGCGGCGCTGCATCAATTGTTGGGCTTGGCCTAGTTCATTTCAGTTCGAAACTCATCGGCTTGCCAGCTCGCAACACATCAATGGGAATTTGCTTCACAGTTTGGCGTTGGTCGAGAAGGAACCGGATGATATCGACTTCGCGGGTGAAGTTTTTCTTGCCCAGCACGCTAACAACCACATCTTCTTTTTGAAGGCCAGCTAGCTTTGCGCGGTTGTGCGGAGCGTATTGGCCGACGTGCCCGATTCCTAATGCCATCGCACCGTCGGCGATGCCGAGCTTTTGCCGTTCACTCTTGTCGAGCTCCTTCAAGACCATGCCTCCCAAAACCAATCTTCGAAGCTCCCAACTCGAGGCGCGCCAAGAGATATCTCCCGAGGCTTTCCAGTCGTCTGACAAATTCAATGAAACCGTCGTCGATTTGCCATCGCGGAGGAACGTTACAGGAATTGCGATGGCGGTATTGGGCTTTAGATGCAGCACCCACTGCAGGTCCGCAAGGCTGATGATCGGTTGATCATCGAATCGAACGATCTTGTCGCCAGCCTTGAATCCAGCGCGATGCGCGATCGAATCCGCGACGACTTCCTTTACTGTAGCACACGTGTCCACGTCCAATATCAATCCGAGGATCTTTGGATGCGGGTACGGGAACAACAAATCCATCGGGAGAGATTCTGTTTTGCTCTCGCTCAACGCGAAAGATTTTTGCGCTTCGCCAACCTGATGGCAATGAATGCAATTCTTGATGGTGACGTTTGCTAGATCAAAGCTCGGCGGAAACCTTTCTAGCGTGGGATACTTCTCAGGTGAAGCGACCGGGATGTGCTTCAGATTGGTCGATTGCTTTTTTGCTAGTGAGTCGCGAACGGAGTCAAAATTGGAATGCCATTCGAGAACTTGTTTCATGGCCGCGCCGAGGCCAGCAATCGAAACGTCGTCTTCCCATTCGGTATGGTGAGATCTAGTTCCGAATCGCCCCAGTAATGTTCCGTCTGGATGAAAAAACATCACAGAAAACGATTGATCAAAATCGAACTGGTAGCGATTTAGATCGATGCCATTGGTGGAGATTTGTCGGACGCGAACGAATTTGCGCATCGATTCGACAACCGAATCGTTCTGCTCCAAAAGATCGTCATCCAGCTTGACACATTCGACGCATGGAATGCATCGAAAGACAACCATCAACGGTTTGTTCGTTCGAAGAGCTTCTTCAAAACCGGCATCCAAATCGTTGTAGTGCCAAAGTCCAGATTTCGAGACTCGAAGCCGGTCGTTCCGAACCTTGTCTTCCCGGGACTGTCCAAGAGCATTCGCCCCCAGCGAAAACAGAGAGGCAACAACAAAGATCACCGCACAGACATTAGGATGACTCATGCTGAGTTCCTTTGGAAAGCTTTTGGAAAAACGTCTCGACTAAGTATAGCAATAGCTGGGCTTTTGCTGTGTCGGTCCGAATCTATTCTGCGAATCGTCGTTGATAAAACGAGAAGTCTGCGGGTTTTAGGAAGTTTTGCGATACTCAACATCCCAGGGATTTGCCAGAATACTTTAAATCGGTGGGTCGGGAGAATCGATACTACCGATACAGATTCACACGATTTGCTGGACGAGCGAATTGAAGAACTGCCCTGTCCTGAAGTGGGTATCCTTTCAATTGATGAGCATCCTCAGGAATGTTCACAACCTAATTGTTCACTTTCTAAATGACTACAGAAGCGACTTTGACTAAGCCTGTTAAGCCTGTA
This sequence comes from uncultured Pirellula sp., assembly GCA_903858115.1. Taxonomy (GTDB): domain Bacteria; phylum Planctomycetota; class Planctomycetia; order Pirellulales; family Pirellulaceae; genus JBKCUI01. Next base: position 29,511 of record CAIOHR010000406.1, read on the forward strand.
CAAGGGATCACCGTACGATTGGTGGGTGACTCAGGCGACGGTATGCAACTCTTGGGCACTCAATTAACGAACACATCTGCCTTGCTCGGGAATGACGTTGCGACGTTCCCGGACTTTCCGGCCGAGATTCGAGCCCCGCGCGGAACACGCGCGGGCGTGTCGGGATTCCAAGTGCAGTTCGCATCCCACGAAGTTCACACGCCCGGTGACACGTTGGATGCATTGGTGGCCATGAACCCTGCGGCTCTAGTAACCAACTTGGCGGACCTGCCCAAAGGTGGGCTGCTGATCGTCAACGAAGATAGTTTCGAAGACAAAGATCTAAAGCTGGCCAAGCTCAAGACGAGTCCGCTCGAAGAGCCGGCCATGGAAAACTATCGGTTGATCAAAGTGCCGATGACTCGCCTCACAAAAGAAGCGGTTGCGGAGTTCGGGCTTACTGTCAAGGAGGCGGACCGTTGCAAAAACTTCTTTGCCATGGGACTGGTTTACTGGTTGTACGGTCGCAACATGGATGCAACGTTGCGATTCATTCATGGCAAGTTCGGTGACGGTAAGTCTGTCATTGCTCAAGCGAACGAGAAAGCCCTGCGCTCTGGCTGGGCTTTTGGCGAGACCATCGAAGGGATCGGTCATTCGTATAGCATCGAACCTGCAAAGCTACCTCCTGGTACCTATCGAAACATTATGGGCAATCAAGCCATGGCTTGGGGCCTCATGACTGCCGCCCAACGTTCTGGCAAGGAGATGTTCTATGGAACGTATCCGATTACTCCCGCCAGCGACATTCTCCATGAGCTTGCGAAGTTCAAGAATTTCGGAGTTTGCACCTTCCAAGCCGAAGACGAAATCGCTGCGGTTTGCTCCGCGATTGGTGCAGCCTATGGAGGCAAAATGGCAGTCACGACATCGAGTGGTCCAGGCATCGCATTGAAAGCTGAAGCGATGGGTCTGGCATTGATGCTAGAACTTCCAATGCTAGTAATCGATGTTCAACGCGGAGGACCGAGCACGGGGCTACCCACAAAGACAGAACAAGCGGACTTGCTGCAAGTCATGTTTGGACGGAACGGCGAAGCGCCATTGCCAGTCTTGGCCGCGCAGAGTCCCGGCGATTGTTTCGAAATCGTCCAGGAAGCATGGATGCTGGCCACGAAGTTGATGTTGCCGGTTATTGTGCTATCCGACGGATACATTGCAAACGGTGCTGAGCCTTGGCCAATCCCCGACGTTTCGAAATTGGCTCCGATTCCCGTCAATCATCCCGAACACAACAATAATCCGGATGGGCCATTCAAGCCTTACATGCGCGATGAACTTCTCGCCCGTCCCTGGGCTATCCCTGGGACAGAGGGACTGATGCATCGAGTCGGCGGTTTGGAAAAAGAAGATGGTACAGGCAACATCAGCTACGATCCTGACAATCACCAAAAGATGGTGAACATTCGTGCACAAAAGGTCGCAAATGCAGCCAAACTTTTGCCGCCACAACAGGTCATAGGACCGCAAAGTGGCGATCTGTTGGTGATCTCGTGGGGTGGCACTTACGGTGCGTGCTTAACCGCAGTTCAACAAGCCCAAGCGGAAGGTCGCAGTGTCTCGCTGGCTCATATTCGGTATATGAATCCATTCCCTAGCAATCTGGGGGAGATCATCTCGCGATTCGAAAACGTTCTTATCCCTGAATTGAACATGGGTCAATTGAGAATGTTGATTCGCAGTAGATATCTTGTTGATGCCGTTGGTTTCAACAAAGTCAAAGGCAAACCATTTACCGTTCGAGAGCTAGTGGAAAAGATCCACGAGCACAGCAAGAGTCCTTCGCGGTCTCCGGCCAGAGCCTAAGACATTACTTGTTCGCCAATCTAAAAGCGACCGAATGCTGCGATCGCTCCTTCCAAGCAACTTCTGATTCAACAACATAAACCAAAGACCATGAGTATTGCACTTCCTGTATTGAAAGCAGACGACTTCACCAGCGACCAGGATGTTCGATGGTGCCCCGGATGCGGAGATTATTCGATCCTAGCGCAGATGAAAAAGGTGCTTCCAGAAATCGGCGTTCCGCCTGAGAAGACCGTTTTCATTTCAGGGATCGGATGCAGCAGTCGTTTCCCATACTATGTGAATACGTACGGGGTTCACTCCATCCACGGACGTGCTCCTGCGGTTGCCACAGGGCTAAAATTGACCCGCCCTGATTTGAGCGTATGGGTCATCACGGGTGACGGCGATGCGTTAAGTATCGGTGGTAACCACTTCATTCACTTGCTTCGCCGCAATGTCGATTTGAACATCGTTTTGTTCAACAATCGAATCTATGGATTGACCAAGGGACAGTTTTCTCCGACGAGCGTCGAAGGACAAGTGACCAAGAGTACGCCGATGGGGGTTGTCGACCACCCTCTCAATCCTATCAGTGTAGCAGTCGGGGCTGAAGCGACCTTTATCGCGAGATCGGTCGATAGCAACGTCAAGCATTTGGCATACACGTTAAAGCGAGCTGCTGCCCACAAGGGCACGTCGTTCGTCGAAGTTTACCAGAACTGCAACGTATTCAATGATGGAGCTTTCTCGTACGCCCAAGATAAAGCGACTCGCGATGATTCCACCATCGAACTGGAGCATGGCAAGCCGATGATCTTCGGCAAAGATCGTGACAAAGGAATTCGCCTCAACGGATTCCACTTTGAAATCGTCAACCTTGCAGATGGCAAGGTCAAGGAAGATGATCTCTTGTTCCATGACGAAAAAGCGCCATCGACGTTGGTCTACATGTTGTCACGCATGAGACATCCGCACTTCCCGGAACCGATCGGCGTTTTCCGTGACGTGGTAAGCGAGACTTTTGAAGAAGCCGTCCGTGGCCAAATCGACGAAGCGATTGCAAAGAAGGGTCCAGGGAATCTTCAGAAACTCTTTATGAGTGGCGATACTTGGAAGGTTTCTTAGCTTCCATCCGTCGGCCTCATCAATCGACGGTCAAGATTGTCCATTGATCGTCTTGGATGTTGTCCGAAATTGCAGGCACTATAGTTCGAGAGCCTGCGTTGGGTTGGCTGTGAATCGCGTTCACAGCCCAATGGACGAGTGGTGTGCGTTGCTCTTGGCTTAGCAATTCGTCGAGTGGAATAGCAATCTCTGCTTGCCAACCTCGATCATGCTCCGTGGTGGCAACGTACCATTGTGGATCCCAGAGTAACATGTCGTTGCATTGATCGATGGTCTCTCCGCGACGGTTCCAACCAAATTCGAACCAACTGCAGTAGTCACGATCCAGATCGATACGGAAGCGGACGTGATCTTGTTCCGGCAATACGGCATCGCGGCGGCGATCGGCAACCGATTGCGAGGGTTGTACGGCAACGTTGGATTCGCATCGGCTAAACAAGTACAAGAACTCGTCATCGCGTACTAAGGAGATCACCGTTCGTTGCTGGCTCTGTCCCCACGGATCTTGCAGTGTCAACTCGATGGCATCATTCCAGGTCGATTCATTCTTGAGACCGTCGAGAAAGGGCCGAGTTTGTGTCTTTGGCCATGCCTTCGAAGATGAAGAAGAGGCCGTTCGACTCTGATGGCTGCGCAACAAGAGTTGTTCTTCGTTAACCACTTGTTGCCAATGAAGCAGGCTGGCGGAAGTGCGTGGCCAAAATGCGCTGTAGTCACCTGTGTCGACGCTGAGTTCATTCTTAGCCGATTGGTCGAGTCGATAGCGAGAGGCGATGATCCAGCCCCATTCCGGTTCGATTCTCTTGGAGGCCCAAGAGTCCGGGAATTTGCTCAACAATCGACGAACCTCGGGAATACCGCTCGATACAGCGATAGGAATCCTTCGAGGAGCATGAGCGAATGCAGCTTGTTGGACCGAGGTTTGCTCGTTCTGCTTCGCAAAGGGTGATGAAACTGGGACCGTAGACGTGAACTGTCCTGAATCTTCGGAGGAGCGATTCTCTACTTGTTGCAACTGCTTCTGAACAAGTTGTTGCACCTCAGCACTTCCTAAATGGACAAGCAACTCTCGGTAAGCAGCCTCCAGCACCGGGGATTCCGGTACCTCGGCAAGCAACAATTCCAACGCCGAGGACCAGTGGTTCCAATTGCCGAGACGTCGATTCTTTTCTGCAATCTCGAGTAGAACTGGACCGTGCGTCGCAGGCTCTGCTTTCTTCATGGATTGCTGGAGTCGCTCTTCCCAATGACGATCACGAATGAATGCGTTCCCTTTGGTGGCAGCAACAAAGTCCCTTGTGTTGAACCAAACTGCAGTAGCCAGGATCGTGGTGGGACGCCCAACGCCGAGTGGCTTTTCGAAGCGTTGCGTTTGGGAACTCAAAGTGAGACCCTCCAACGGTTCCTTCAGTGTCGAGAATTTGGAACCGATGGTTCGATATGTTATGGCTCGGGGAGCAAGGACCTTGGTTGCATAGTTCTTTTCTTGAACGATGTTGTCGACAACAACAAGAGATTCACCCAGAATCGAACCAGATTTTTTCAACAACATCGACGAAGGGAATTGCAAGCTACCCGATTTTGCCCCCCGAAATAGAATTCGTTGAACGGTCCAGGGGGAATTTGGAATGCCGCTTTCTGAGGAGTAGAGTTGTAGGTCCTTGCGTGGCGACCACGCAGCAGCTAATTCGACGGCGTCTGCCAAATTCTTATGAAGTTGTGTGCCCGAGAGGGGGCAATCGGTGATGACCAAGTCAGGGCATTGCAGCCGAATTTCCTGAACCAGTTTGCGGACGAGTGTCGATTCGGGGGCCGCATGCAGGGAACCGATGTTTCGATAATGTTCGAAATCGGTACTTCGTGGCGAGTTAACATTCGCGCTAACGGGGAATGCGTTCCATGTCGTGCATGAGCTTAGCCCAAGCAGTTGCGAGGCGAATCGATTCCGTTCGGTAGGGTCTGGAATGTGGCTGGATTTTTTCTCGATGCTCCGTTCGTGCACAACGATGGCTCCAACCGTCCGGCGCGATTCTTCGTGCAGGAAAGCCATTGCATCCCACGCAACATCATCAGGAGTCGAGGCGAAATTTAGCGTTCCTACACGCGATCCTGACTGATGCTGTGTCCACCAGGCTTGCCCGGAATTGCGAGAGATCGATACCGAGGCTAGCGGACCGCATCCAACCACAATCTGGTCATTGAGGGCATGCAACGATAGGAATGGAGCCGATCCTTTCGTCGACAAAGTCGACCAAGACACGCCACCATTCGAGGATTTCCAGACGACGGAACCAGGGTTCCCAGCAACCCAAATTGTGTCACCATGGGTGGACAGGGCGTGGAGAGTGATAAGTTCATGATCCCGTGGACTCCCGGGGAGGAATGTCTGTTGCCAATGTTGGCCGTCTTCCGAAACAAAAAGTTGTCCTTTTTCACCACCCAACCACCAACGCTTGCCATCGTGTTCACAAAAAAGGAATGGCGAGTAGGGTGAGGTTGGAACGTCGGCGGGTTGGAATATTTGACGATCTGCGGTTGTATAGCAACGTCCCAGCCGATCGATTAGTAGCATCGACACGGTTGAGTTCGGGTGTTCGGTTTTGTTCATGGCCATCGATCGCAATGGACCACATGGAATTGCTATCGCGGACCATGACTTTCCGTTATCAAAGGATTCGAATAGGGCTGACTGGTAGAGAACAGACCAATCCCCCCATGCGATGAGGTGTCTCTTGCTCAACGATCGTATGCCGAGAAGCCGTGGTAGTTGCGATTCAACATTCTGCCATGTGTTGCCGCCATCATTGGATGTGAGAATTGTCCCTCTGCTCCGGTGGGTAAAGGGCTCGATCGATCCACCAACAATGCAGCCATCGAATTCGTTTTCAAAATGAACATCATAAAGCGATGTATCGGAACGATGATGCTGGACCGTCCAATTCTTGCCGCCATTGACCGACAGTAGTATTAGGCCACGATCGCCGACCGCGAGGGTCCTATCCAATGAAACAATCTGGCAGTCGTGAAGCGTACCATCTGCAACGGTTCGAACGGATTGCGAGGTTGCAACCTCACCGTTGGAGCGAACCTCTGCGAATAGAGCAGGATTCAATAACCAAACGACGAAACAAGTGAATCCAGTGACAAAGATGCTACGTCGAAGTGCAAACATTTGACTACTGTCCAATGACGTCGGAAATGGGCATAGAACCAGGGAAGTCTTCTGGCCATCTTGTCCAAACAGGTGTTGTCTCTCGGACTTTTTGCATGTAGTCCTTTTCTGTCTGCTTCTTCTTGATTTCTACAATCTTCTTTTTGATTTCAGGTTGTACTTCATGAAAGGGAACTACTTGAGCGTTCTTTCGTTCGATGACGCGCACAATATGAAAACCATCCGTGTCTTCGATGATCTGGCTCAGCTTTTGTGGCTCAATGCTAAAGACAACCTCATCGATCACCTTGCTCTTGAGGGCACTCTGGGTCGTCCAGTCGTAATAGCCCCCCTCTGATGCCGCGTATCCATTCGACATGGAACGTGCTACCGTTTCAAAGGGGCGTCCACCAATCACTTGGTTACCCATTTCCGCGATCGCACCAAATGCCGATTCTTTTGAGGGGTGCTTCGAGAACTCCGCGGTTAAGATTTGAAATCTCGCTTTGGCTGGTTTTTTGAATTCGTCGATATGGTCGTCGTAGTATTCCGCCAAATCGATTAGCTCCGCTGCAGGCTTTTCGGGTACGTTTTCGTTGATACATTGACGGGCTAGCATCGTTTCAGCGTAATCGTTCTGAAGTGTTTGTAACGTCATCTGTGATTTTTCGAGGAACGCATAAAACTCCTCGTCTGTTTCGCATTTTTGTTTCTTCTTCATGTCAGGCACAATACTGTCGTAGAATATTTGCGTTACCTTCCGACGAATATGTCTTTCTCCTTCTTCCCGTTCCTTCACTGACTTCCCTGAGACTTGATCGTTGACGAAGCGTTGCGCAAGTGCCTTTCGCATGATGACCTCAGCCAGTGCTTTGCGCAATCCCATTTCGAAGCCAGGCGAATCTATCCGATCTTCGGTAACCTTCTTCGGATCGATCAGATGCCCAATCAGGATCGGTTCTTTCCCAACGACAGCGATCAATTCACCCGCGGCAAAACGATTGAGATCCAATGGTGGAGCATTCGATGGAACTAGACCAACTTTATCATCCACGTATTCCGAGAGATCTTGTTGGCCTGAAAGGGACGAATACGCGCCTCGTGGTACGGATCTGTCCGCCACATACACCGGTTGCTGAAGCCCTTTCGAACCTGGAGGCAAACCTCCGACGATAGGTGGCGAGTTAACTTGGTACTGGCCAGGTGATGATTGAGAATAGGCAGTGCTGGAAGCGGTCGTAAGGAGAACGCCCATCAGAGTGACGATTCCGTTCCATACAAGCAGTCCGTGGCCAACACATCGCGTATTGTATGCGTTGTTCAATGGTAAATGCATTATTGACGTCCAAATATGTTCCACGACCGTTCACACGTTATGCATGTGCCCCAGAAAGAAATGCGCTACTCTTGGCTTTGTAGTAAAAAGAGTACTAAACCTGCAAGATCGATTGGACCAACGCTAGCATATCGGTCCGACGAATGATGGACTCAATCGGTTCCGGTGGTTCTGGGTTTTTGGAACGTTTGGCAGTGGTCTCGCCCATACTCCAACGAGTTTGGGGCGACACAGCGGGAACAGGACGAAGTGGCCAATAACAGCTTGTGCTATCGACGATTCGAAGGTTTCCGTTGTGCGATCGCGAGAGCTGCTCAATACGCCGACGATCGGTATAGTGAAATGCGAGGAACTCATCTTCAATTCCGATCGAGCGAATCGACCAGAGCGTGGCGTCCATTCGGAGTTCGGCTACCTTCAATAGACGATCCACGACCGAGGGCAACTTTCCGAATCGGTCTTCGAGTTCTTTCCGGATATCCTGGATCGATTGAATATCCTGAACTCGACTCAGGCGACGGTAGATATCAATCTTGTGTCGCATTTCCGGTACATATTCCGATGGCAAGTAAGCTTCAATGGGCAAGTTCAATTCGACATCGAGGTTCATCTTCGTCGGCTGCTTGGTCAGTTCTCGTACTGCGTTCTCGAGCATTTGGCAATAAAGCTCGTAACCAACCGTTGCGATATGACCGCTTTGCTGGGTACCTAATAGATTTCCTGCACCACGAATTTCCAAATCTCGCATCGCAATTCCGAATCCGGCTCCCAATTGAGAAAACTCTTCAATGGCATGAAGTCTCCTCGCTGCGTCCGGGCTCAAATGCTTTGTCTTGTCGACCAATAAATAGCAGTACGATTGGTTTTTGTATCGCCCCACACGGCCTCGCAATTGATGCAACTCCGAAAGTCCGTATCGATCGGCTTCATCGATGAACATGGTATTGGCATTCGAGATATCCAATCCACTCTCGATGATGGTGGTTGAAAGCAATATATCCGCTCGATGCTCGATAAAATCGATCATCACTTGTTCGAGTGCCCCCTCTTCCATTTGTCCGTGTCCGATGAGGATACGCGCCTCCGGGACGATGCGTTGCAGCCTCGACATGAGTACGGGCATGTCCTCTATCCGGTTATGCACAAAGTACACTTGTCCATCGCGGTTTAGTTCTCGAAGAATGGCGTTTCGAATCAATGTCTCGTCAAAACGAGCCACTCGGGTTTCGACTGCCATCCGTTCCTCAGGTGCCGTCTCTAGATTCGATATATCGCGTACCCCCACAAGGGACATATGAAGCGTCCTGGGAATAGGCGTAGCCGACAACGTGAGGACATCGACCTGAGTCGAAGTCTTCTTCATGCGCTCCTTGAGCTCTACACCGAACTTCTGTTCTTCGTCGATAATCAAGAGCCCCAGATTGAAGAACTTAACATCCGCAGAAGCGACGCGATGCGTTCCTATAATGATATCGATTTGGCCTTTCGCTAACCTTTTGACGGTTTCTCGTTGTTCCGCGGCGGACGCAAATCGGTTCAGCTTTGCGATCTCGAAGGGAAACTCGGCCATTCGGGCCGCAAAGGTTTTGTAGTGTTGTTCAGCCAGAACGGTTGTCGGCACTAGCACCGCGACTTGATAGCCGCTCTCTACGGCTTTGAACGCTGCTCGCATGGCGACTTCTGTTTTTCCAAAGCCAACGTCGCCACAAATCAAACGTTCCATAGGACGCGACGACATCATGTCCTGCTTGGTTGCAGCAATGGCTGTCAGTTGGTCTGTGGTTTCCACATAGGGGAAGGATGTATCAAACTGATTTTGCCAAACAGAATCGGGCTTGAAGACGATACCTGCCATTCCACGTCGCTGCGCTTGAAGCTCGATGAGCTCCGCGGCCATGTCCGTAACGGCCGCTTCTGCTGCCTTTTTCTGGCGCACCCAAGACTGGCTTCCGATCTTCGCAAGCTTGGGTCTTGTTTTCGTGCCACCTACATAGCGTTGAACCAAATCGATCTTGCTACTGGGTACAAAGAGCTTCGTACCCGCGTCAAACTCGATCGTGAGATGCTCGAACTTCTGGCCCTGCTTCTCGATCATCTCCATCCCAAGGTACACACCGATACCATGGGCCAAATGCACGACAAGATCTCCAGGCTTGAGATCGAGAAAACTATCAATCGCGCGCGAGGCATGCTTTCTGGAAGATCTTCGCAATGTGGTGCGACGAAGCAACTGATTGACCGTCAATACGAACGGTCCATGGGGAGCTAATTCCAACCCTGCACTGAGTAAACCGATCTCCAGTAACAGCCTCCCACCTTTATAGGCTTCGCTGTGTTGCATGATATCATGCATACGAGAGAGTTCCCCTTCGTTGATACAAACGACAAACGCGCGCCTCTCCTTTCCAATCGCGGTATCAATATCTTTGGCGAGATTTTCCATCTCGCCACCGATGCGTTGCACATCGTGAATCGGCACTCGCTCGAGTGTCCCTAAGTAACCTTCACCCGCCAATTGCGTGATCTGCGCAAACGCATAGCCAGTCAGTGTTTGATACAACTCCGTTGGCTTGCGAAATCGTTCGGGAAATGGCACACGCGCGAGAAACGCATCGGCATGATGGAGAGCCGCGATCGGCTCGTGCAATAGCACCATCGTGTCATTGGTCAGAAACTCCAGGAAACAGGCGTCATCTTTAATCGCTTCGTCGGCAGCAATCAAATCGATTCGCTCGAGTCGGTCCAAAGAACGTTGCGTAACGGAATCAAACGATCGCACGGACTCGATCTCGTCATCAAACCATTCGATTCTCCGAGGTTCACTGCAATCGGGTGGGAAAACATCTAGTATTCCACCTCGCGCCGTAAACTCACCTGGTAACTGCACGCTCGTCGTCGATCGATAGCCATTCTCAGAAAGCCAAGCTTTCAATTTCCCTAAATCGACCTTTTGTCCAACGGTCAAACTCCGTCGGTCGTGTTCCAATTGCTTTTGACTTGGTACATTGTGCATCAACGCTTGGATCGTCGTCACAACCACGGGTGCAACCGATTGTTTGGTATTCTCTTTGTATCGTTGCAGGCGTGACAGAACTTGAAGCCGTTGAATAACTTCCAATTGCTGCAACGCGTCTTCCGCAATCTCATCCGCTGCAGGTGGGAAAACCTCGCAGTTGTGTTCGATGTAGAATTCGAGGTCGCGGGCTACAGTCTCAACATCTTGATGTTGCGACAGGACAAGCAGCATCGGACGTTGGTACTTGCGCCAAGCCGCAGCCGCCATCGGCGCGACTGCCCCGAGCCAAGCTCCATCCCAACAAACCGGATCGCGTTGGGCCCACATCCTGGCGCAGCGTTCATAGTCTGGGATATCAAGAATCCCGTCGAGCAACTCCGCAGCCTGGGCTTGAATACCGACCGCTTTGGATTGATGTTCGAGGCTCTCAGACTGCTCGATGAGTGACGCTCGTTCCGCTTTCTTTTTCTCCGGTGAAAAATCGGAGTCGTCGGACGTTATCGATTTCGTCTTGGGACTCTGTTTTCGCTTTGCCGCACGAGGCTTAGGGTTCGATGGCTTGGCTTGATCAGATGCAGATTCGATCGCTAACTCGACTGATTCGATCGCGTTGGGATCGTCATGGAACTCTGAGGATACCTCAGCATCCGCACCTCGCTTTAAGAAGTCTGCGAGAGTTCTTGATTTTGGCCTGCGTGCCTTCATGGCGTTTCAAAGTCGCGAGTATGTTCGATCACGTAGGCTATTGTCCTGAACAATTGGCTAGGAAGCATCGTCTTCAGAGAAATCACCGGTAAATCCGAGATCCGTTAACCCGCTAATTCTTCCGGCAAGCAATCCGTATTGATTAAAAATAAAGAGAATCAAGAATGGCAATGTTAGGCCACAAAGCACTTCCCCCACGATTCCCGGCATCATGGCCATCGCCATGGTGACGAATATGCCAAAAACAGCAAGCATCGTTTGGAAGTACATCGCCCCCCAAGCATCCACTCGTGTTTTCATCGAATCGAAGACCGACTTGGAGAATGGTTCCATCATCGAATTCGTGTCCGCCATGCTCAATAGAAAAAATGGTAGCAACGCCCACATCGAAGCCAAAGTCCCGAACACTGTTCCCAGATACGAATCCATCAGTGTCGAGAGAGCTGTACCCGCAATTCCACCTGGAATGGAAGCTAGTACCATAGCCGCAAAGAGAACGACAAGCTCACCCATCGACTCTCCGATTTTACCAAAGGGCCACTCCTGAATGCGATTGAGTTGATTCGCTACCGTGGATAAAATCGACATCGCAATGATCAGAATTCCTCCAAGGAGCATGACCCCTGGCCCAAAGAAAACGAACGACTGTATCAATGCGGCCACCGTTCCGTCGATTTGAAACACTTCAGGAATCATCGTCACTGCCGTAAGCCAAACAGCGCAAATGCATCCCCACATCACCATCAAAATGACAACGACAGGGTCTCGACAAAACCAAAACACCAAAGCCAACCAACGCTGCGAGTTGAAAGGTGTAGTAAGATGCGACTGTTCCTCCCTCTCTTTTTGCAAATCTTCTTTTGCTTTATCCAATATTTTGTCGGATTGCGATTTTGTACTCTCAGGACTATTCAACGATCGCGCATCGATAGGAGCAAACGTAACGTCGGCTGTCTTGTCTAGTTTTATCTCCTGTTGCTTCTTGCGAGGTGGTGGCGATGGTACACTAAATTCCGTATAACAATCGGGGCAACGTGTGCGAGATCCAACCTTCGAAATCGAAGTATGCAACCGCGTTCCACAGACCTTGCACGGGAACGCAAACTCTTCGTCTTGAGGCCGAACGCTGGATACCTCCAGTGCTTTGCTCTCGAGCATGATCTCTTCTAAGCTTCCGACCAGCATCGGACCTGGCAATGACCTCGCGTTGCCCTGAGGTTCGAGAGGAGCAAGAGGTAAATCATCCACGTCGCCAAAACTTGGAAGCGATGTATCTATATTGCTCGACTTCGATCCAGGTTTCGCCCCTGATGCAGTCTTTGACGTTGAAGGCTTTGACGATTTGGGTTCCGGCGTCACCGGTTTTGACGCCACAGGTTTCGATGATCCAGGCTTTGGGGTGACTGACTTTAACGCTGCTGGTTTTGGTACGTCCGGCTTTGGTGTGGCTGGCGGGGTTTCTAGCGGAAGCAGATCAGGAAGATCGTCGTCAAAAACACTTCGCTTCGCACCACTACTGCTCGGTTTGCCATTGCTGGACGATGCGGAACTGTTTGTTGGCAAAACACTGGTTGTTGGCTTTGCTTCACTGCTTACCGGTAACGGCTGCAACAGAAGATCCTCCTGCTCCATAGAGTCCGCGGACGGGTTAGTTGCTTTCACGTCCAATTCGACAGGAGCAGCTTTAACGACTGTTGCTTGCATCCCCGGGTCATTGTCGAGCGATAACCAATCGTCGTCATCGTTCTTCGAAGGAACAACACCTGGTACACGGATAGGAGCACTGCACTTCGGACAACTCAACTTCTGCCCTGCGAGTTTCGCTGGAGCCCTCAATTTTTTATCGCATTGAGGGCATGTGAAACTAAGTTGTTCTGAACTGCCGGTAGACAAGCTGATTCTCCGAGGCTATTCGTCAGTTACGCAACCTTCGCTGGCGCTTTTGACATTTTTGATGTATTTGTAGAGTGTACCACGAGTCGCCTTCAATGGCGGAGCTTTCCATAATGAACGTCGCCGAGCCAACTCTTGTTCGGAAACGGCAACGTCGAGGCGGTTCTTTTCGGCATCGATCGTCACAATGTCCCCATCCTCCACCAACGCAAAAGGTCCACCCTCTTGAGCTTCCGGAGTAATGTGGCCAACGATAAATCCATGGGAACCTCCCGAAAAACGACCGTCGGTTAGCAAAGCAACGTCCGACCCAAGCCCAGCTCCCATAATGGCCGATGTCGGGGTAAGCATCTCCGGCATCCCGGGCCCACCCTTCGGACCTTCGTACCGAATCAGGATGACGTCACCCTTTTGAATCTTTTTCTGTTCCAACGCTTCGAGCATTGCCTCTTCACTGTTATAGCAACGTGCAGGACCAGTAAACACTAACCCTTCTTTGCCCGTGATCTTGGCTACCGAGCCTTCCGTTGCTAGGTTCCCGAACAAGATTTGAATGTGACCCGTTTTCTTGATAGGGTTCGACACGGGCTGAACTATCTTTTGCCCTTCTTTGAGTCCCGGTAAGGACTCGATATTCTCCGCCATGGTTTTGCCTGTGACCGTCATGCAAGATCCATCGAGCAACCCCTCGGCGAGCAAATACTTCATCACGGCAGGTGTTCCGCCGATCGAATGCAAATCTTCTTGAACGAATTTGCCCGACGGTTTGAGGTCCGCAAGAAAAGGAACTCGGTCGCTGACCTTTTGAAAGTCTGCAAGAGTAAGGTTGATACCAACACTTCGCGCCATCGCAATCAAATGGAGAACCGCGTTCGTGCTCCCACCCAATGCGATCACGATTACCATCGCATTCTCAAAGGCAGCACGCGTCATGATATCACGAGGTTTGATATCTCGTTCCATCAACAATCGGATCGCTTTCGCCGCTCGTTTGCATTCATCGATCTTAGCTGGATCTTCGGCTGGAATCGAAGCGGAATAAGGAAGTGACATTCCTAACGCTTCAATCGCGGATGCCATCGTATTCGCGGTGTACATCCCACCGCATGCACCCGCGCCAGGACACGAGTGTCGCACGATGTTAGCGCGAGTTTCTTCGTCGATCTGGCCTGCAAGATATTGACCGTAACATTGAAATGCGGAAACGATGTCCAACGAATGGCCATTCCATTTGCCAGCGCGAATCGTTCCTCCATAGATCATGATCGCAGGTCGATTCAATCGCCCCATCGCAATCAGACAGCCAGGCATGTTCTTGTCACAACCGGGCAACGCGATCAGAGCATCGTACCACTGCGCACCCATGATGGTTTCAATACAGTCAGCAATCAAATCGCGAGACTGCAAGGAGAAAGACATTCCGTCCGTCCCCATGCTGATCCCGTCGCTAACACCGACCGTATTGAATCGCATGCCGACAAGCCCTTCGCTAACGACGGCTTCCTTCACATGATTTGCCAAACCCAGCAAATGCATGTTGCAAGGATTTCCCTCGTACCAAACACTACCAATTCCGACTTGCCCCTTGTTCATGTCCTCGGGTGTCATCCCGGTCGCATAAAGCATCGCCTGGGACGCCCCCTGGCTCTTAGGTTGAGTGATTCGCGACGAGATTTTATTTAAATTTGTGTCCGGCATTATTTTTATCGGTGAGTAAGAGGTGCTCGTGTACCAGAGAAATTGTAGTAGCAGATGCCCCCCTTCGTAAGCCTTGCTGCCACCCCCGGACAGCGGAGCCTCATCGATGCATCCAATGCCAGTGGCTTAAGCCACCGGATCGCTGTTGTTAACAAACAGAGGCCTGATGACAGGATGGATTCCCGATTCATTGGCAAACTCAAACAACCTTGGGATTAACTCGCCGAACCTATGACTACCTGGAGGAACGAACCGCATTCTGCGTATCAGGACTCGATCCGCCCGAAAAACACCTTCGTTGGTCGTATCGATATCTGCCATCACTTCGCCGTGGATATCAAGCAGATTTTTCTCGGTTAGTGGCTGATACTTTCGTGGTTCGACTGCCCATCCTATGTTCGCTGAACAATCGGCGCGGAGAATTACCACAGAATCCCTCGCTGACGCTTCGGGTAAGGATAGATCCTCTATCTATTAATGCACAATACGCACCCGCCTTAGCGAGCCGCGGTTTCGGCGGGTGGAATTTGAAGCCAGCTTTGCCAAGCTGCCTCCTGTTCGTCGCTCGGCTTCGCGATACGTTGCAGAATCCACGATTCCTTGGGTTGTTCGCCCATTTTGAGCTGCAACTTCAGAATCTTGCCACGCCGCGCGACGATGCATTCGAGGATCTCATTCGGACGATAAAGTCCCAGTCGCTCGTTCCAACTCTCCGCGGCAATGCGATACCCATCCAAACTGATCAACTCATCCCCGGAATTGATCCCTGCATTCTCCGCAGGGCTCCCTTTGGTGACTTTGTCGATCATCGCTTTGCCCTGCTGAGCCGTGACATCCATTCCGACATACGTACTACCAAACTTCTCCTTGTTCTCTGTCAGCTCTTTTTTGTCTGTCGCTTCTTTCGGCTCCTTGGGCTTCCACTCCAATCCATAGACTTTCAACACACTCGCAAAATCTAAATCTTTGGTTCCATCAATATGATCGTTGAACCATGCATCCAGTTTTTGTCCGGATACTTGATTGGCGATGCGCAAAACGTCGGCAGACACATAACCTCCCACACGATGTTCCTTCCACAGTTGACGCATCACGTCATCCAAAGACTTTGCATTCTTGGTCGCAAGCCGAATCTCGGCATCGAGCGTCATCGCGACGAGGCTACCTTTCGTGTAGTAGCTAACGCGACTGTTATTCGCATTCTCGTCAGGACGATAGAATTTGATCCAAGCATCGAAACTGCTCTGCGACAATGGTTGTACCAATCGACCAGGAGCCGTTTGCACTCCAGCGATCCCTTTGCTGATTTGATCGAGATACTCCTTGGGCGAGCATAGACCGCTTCGGGCGAGCAACAGATCGTCGTAGTAACTCGTAACACCTTCGGCGACCCAAAGTTCGTTGGTGTATTGCTCGTTCTCAAAATCGTAATTTGTCAAAGCCTTGGGACGCAGTCGACGCACGTTCCAGGTATGAAAGAACTCGTGCGAGACCAATGCCAGCCAATCGGTATACTTGGACTTTTGACGCATCGTCCATC
The DNA here is from genome assembly GCA_903858115.1 of uncultured Pirellula sp. Classification (GTDB taxonomy): domain Bacteria; phylum Planctomycetota; class Planctomycetia; order Pirellulales; family Pirellulaceae; genus JBKCUI01. The sequence continues at coordinate 45,802 of CAIOHR010000406.1, forward strand.
GGCTTGTCATCAAGACGGTGCTATTGTCGTGCTCCAGTCCGCCTCCCGATTCTGTTGCCAAGTTCAGGAACCAATACTCGGTATAGGGAACTTCACCCCAAAACTTTTGTTCGGTCTCCACGATGCGTTGTACGTCCTTGACTGCCGCTTTCGTGTTCCAGAGTCCGTCTGTTCCCACCGATGCCAAATAGTGCTTGGCTCCGCCACACTCGAAACTCTGAATGTCGATATTCCCAAGCACGATCGGGCTATCAACCAACTCATCAAAGTTCTTGGCAACTCTAACCCATGTGTCGTTCGATTGCTTCGCTAGGCTCGTAGCGACCTGCGGCCAATTCGGAGTGGCATCGAGTCGTACGATATGTTGCCTATCCAACGCATCAACACGTGTCAAATACGTTGCTGCTCCGGTCAAGAATGCGAAATCCCGCTCGACCCAATTCGTTCGAACTCCCATTTCTCGACAGTACAACGAATAGCGAACGACCACTTCGGAAACGCCAGCGCATTCGACTCGCCATCGATTCTTGGTTCGCTTCTCCAATGGCAACGGTGCATTGGAAAGTCCATTCGAAGCGGTGATGGTCTCAATCTGACGAGCGTACTCACGGACCAAATAGCTGCCTGGAGTCCAAACGGGCATCATCAACTCAATCGTCGACTTGCCGTCGGTGGGGACTGTAAGTTCAATATCAACTCGATGCGACTCGGATTGCCGAAACGAGAGGCGATATTGAATCGGTAATGGACTCTGAATCGTCTCAGCAAGGGTTGGTGACGGACTCATGAATGCAGTGGCTGCGATAGAGGCGAGTGTTACAAAAATGTAGCGGAGAATCATGGTGATAATCGTAAAAGACCGGAATGGACCGATAGAGGATGCGGGCCATTATAGTCCGCTTTCCGCGTTTCGCATTCCACGGATTCGGCCCTGAAGGTGTCTTTCTAAAGGAACTGCTGTCGTATCCCGTCTCACCAGACGATTTAGCGCTTGATCTACGTTCAAAACAGCCAGCCCATCCAACCCAATCGCTGTACAAAGCGACCGTTTCCCGACTTCTAAAGTCCCCAGATCGGATAGCCCCAGCAATTCGGCAGGCGAGCGAGTGACCATTGCAATCACCTGTTCAGGATCGATCGCATGCGAATTGGCAACCGTTTGAACTTCGGCCCACAGGTTCAAATCGGGATTCGAAGCTCGTGAATCTGTCCCCAACAAATGGGTCACACCCATAGCAAGTCGATCCGCCAATGGATAGGATTTGTGTGCATGGAAATGTTCAAAGGTTCTCGCACAATGTACGATCGCTGCCGTCTTGCGATGTGTTGCGAGCAGTGCAAGATCGCCGTCTGTTAAATAGTTGCCATGCGCAACAATCGCGACAGGAGCATCCACGATAGCTTGCACGTACTCGTGAAGCGTTCCAATGTTTTCGAGGTAGTGCTGGTCGCGAAAGCTTTTCAAAGTCTCAAGCATCGGACCACTACGATCCGACAACCAAGCGATCTCGTCACGTGACTCGCCCAAATGCATAGATGCGATTCCATCGACTTCCTTTAACCACTGAACGGTCTCGCGAACCAATCGGAGCGAGGCTGTATACGGTGCATGAGGGGATATCGCTTGGCGCCCCGTACTCCATTTTCTGTCGACAGTTGAACGATTCACTTCGCGGCAATGCGACTGGGTGGCATCGCGTCTATCCATCCGTATGTCGAGTACTTCCGGGCAAGCTTGAACCATGAAGGGAACATTCCCAGTCAACGCCTTTGCTACATCGGATGGTAAACTACAATCGTCGATCGCTTCCTGAACCCAATTGACCGACCATGGCGCTGTGATCGTATCGACCAGATAGCGAACTCCCGAATCATACGATTCATGAACACCACATTGAATCGCTCGCTTGCGGCTAGTCAGTGGATCGTCGGTGGATGAACGCCGATAAGAAACGACATCACCAATCCACTTCGTAAACGAGCCATCCGCGACCAAAGGAACACTTAAGTCACTGAATTCCAGATGGGAGTGCGTGTTGATAAGCCCAGGCAGGATAGCAATATTTGGAAGCTCGATATGGCAATCGATCTCCAACGAAGAAGGCATGGATGGTCCGATGAATTCGATTCTGCCTGCTGATGCCACCAGCCAATGATCACGAAGCGGTTCCGAGACCATGGTGATCAACCAAGTCGGCTTGATGGCAATTCGATTCATACAGAACTGGCTCGCGTAACTTTATGACACGGCAGACAGAAGTCAAAGAAGGCTCAGACCATTGTCCCGGCTGTTAACAACTCCTTGCAGATACATCAGCTCGGGACAATGGTCCCACGCTATAGTCACAACGCAGGCCGGCCGAGCACAGTATCTACCTCCCCGGGGTTGATTCGTTCTCTACTCAGCACGACGTGGGGAAGACTTCGCTAGCGAATCTCGGATCTCGCGAAGCAATTGGATATCTTCTGGCGTTGGCGGTGGCGCTTCTGGCGCTTCTTCCTTTTTCTTTTGAAATGCGTTCATGGCCTTAATCATCATGAAAATCGCGAACGCGACGATGATAAAATCGATAACGGACTGTGCAAACGCACCCACTCCTAGAGATGCTGGCTTGATTCCTTGATCGATGGCTGCTTGAGGAAGCGGCGTCTCAATGACAAAATCCGCAACGCTTTTCCCTTGGAGGAAAAAGCCTGTTATCGGCATGATGATCTTTTCAACTAGTGCAGTAACAATCTTTCCAAATGCCCCACCGATCACAACACCGACTGCCAAGTCGACGACGTTTCCTCGCATCGCGAAGGCTTTGAACTCCTGTAGCATCCCCATTCCCCTACTCCTCTGTAAATTCACTGATGAACCGACGATCGTTGACTTGAGCGACTCTGCACCTGCTTGAGCTTAGCACTCTCTGGAAGCCCCAGATTCTCCAAAATTCCGATGCGGAAGGAATACCACTTGCTACAAACGGTTGATTTTCTGTATCGAGTACGTCTTCGTAAAAAGCATTCCACGGTGAACCAGCCTTATGCCCCCAGTCAAGATGAAGCTTGCTGTTATCTATCTGCTGGGAGTGATCCTGTCCTCATTCCCTGGGAGCGTCTTTTCGCAAACGCTACCCTCTAGTACTACGCAACTAGCAAGCCTTTACCAATCCGGAACTTCATCGTTCGCGGCTCAAGAATACTCGGCTTCCAGTCGAGACTTCAAAGCGGCAGCGGCTCTGTGTCCTAACTCGGAACTCGCCCTCCAGTGCGAGTACTTCGCCGCAATCGCGGATTGGAATCTTGCACCCAACGCAGAACATGCAGCGGCCATCGAGAAATGGCTCGAACATGCTCAACGTTTCGAAGCCCAACTCGAATCCAAGGGGGCAAGAATCGCTTCGAAAGGCTGGAACCAATGGATCGAAGCGGCCCACCTCATCCAAGCGAAGTGGGAGATTCAAACGAACAAGTTGGACGCTTCCCGCAAGCGATTAGAAAAGTTAGTGGGAATCGCAGACACATCGAAGAACGAAAGCACACCCAATGGCAGTGAGTCCCTTCAAAAGCTAGCGTGGCCGCGAGATTATGCCTGCTCGGCGAACGCATGGATGGAACTCGGCTACCTAGCGCTGAAACTGCCTGGTCAGGAGAAATTGGCCCATAACTGTTTTGACAATGCGATCCAGCAGTGCCATGCATCCCATGAATCACTATTGCAGAAAGCTCTATGGGGCAATGCACAAAGCTGCGTCCGGCTAGAAGAGTGGGAACAAGCTCTTAAGCATCTGACACAATTGCAATCCACCCCGCTCGATGATGAACTCCAGATCCAAGCAAAGTTACTCGAAAGCCGAATCAAATTGCGGCTCAAAATGGCTATCGATGTCGCTCGTGCTGTCGAGCCTCTCGTAGAACTCGCGATGACCGGCAATGTTGGTGCCCAAACTACTTACGATTTGGCGTTAGCGCTATTGGAGTTCGGACTCGCTGATAAATCGGACGAACTCTTTCTTAAACTTTCCAGCCGACCTGCTTCCACTCCATTCGTTTTGGAGGCTCGAATTCGAGTCGCTCGAAACGCGGCCTTGAAGTCCGATTGGAACCAAGTCAAGTCGCTTACGCAGGAGATGTTGCAATCGGACATGCAGAGTCCATGGACTCCGTTCGCGCAGTACTTTTATGGAAAAGCGTTGACGAAGACAGACGAAATGGAAAAGGGCTTGGGGCACCTTGATCTCGCTCTTCGCGCTCAGGATCTGACTGTTGACTTGGAGACATCCATTCGTCTCGATCTAGCCGAAGCCCTCTATCAATCCGAGAAATGGGAACAGGCAACCGCTCATTTGGCTTGGCTAGCAAAATCCGCATCGCAATCGAAGTCAAAACCGGATTGGTTGCCTCGTGTGCTCCTTCGGCAAGCCGAAATGCTAGCAAACAAAGATCTTTGGAAAGAGTCGGAGAATATCGTTTCGGTGATTCGTAACGATTTTCCCACATGGTCAGCCGCTCCCGAAGTCGATTACCTTCTAGCGCGTTGTCGAATTGCCCAAGCAGAATTCGATGCTTCGCGACAACTCCTCACCAGAGTTTTGGACTCAGCCAACTCTAATCCCGCGATTGCGGCTCGCGCCGGATGGATGATGGGTGAAACCTATATGATGCAAAGACGATACGGCGACGCCATAAACACATATCAACAAGTACTAGCAATTCCAAATCAAAGCTATTGGCATGCTGCCTGCGCTATTCAGCTCGGGCTATGTGCCGAACTAAGCCAGGATACGTCCACCGCGACCGATTGGTATCAGAAGGTGACAAGCTCCTTTTCGGAGACACCCTTCGCAGCTACCGCTCAACAGCGACTGGTTCGCATTGCTAGCGAAACACAACAGAGCCAACGAATCGGTTCAGGGACGAAACGATGAGTTTCAATACATTGAATTGGCAAATCGATTTGCGCCGCAGTGCGATCTGCGTGGGCTCATTGTTGCTTGCGATCCTTTCGATAGTCGCTTCTTCCGCTGGATCGCTTGCTCAGCAACCCGGTTTGTCTGGGCAAACAAATTCACCCAATGGTCTGATGCAACCCCAGGGGGGGTCTGGTTTCGCTCCTCCTTACAGCTCCCAGATTCGGCAATCCTACAATGGATCCGCTCCCGCAGGGAATTATCCAAACGCCCCCGATGCTAAGCTTGCGGCATTGAACACAACGGGCGCAAGTCAAGCTTCATCGTCTACTTCGAATACCGAAGCCAATACCGATGGCAAGATTGCCAATACCAGCCTGCTCAAGATGTTCTACGATGGTGGGCCGATGATGTATCCCATCGCACTCTGTTCCTTTGTGCTGATGGTGTTCTCCTTTGAGCGGTTCATTCATCTACGTACAGGTCGAGTCATTCCACGCCCTTTCGTGAAAAGGCTGATTGAACAGTTGCAACAGCAACAGATCGATCGCGAGGAAGGACTAGAGCTTTGCGAACGCAATCCGAGTCCTATCGCCTCGATACTTGCCGCCGCAGTAAAGCGTTACGGTCGACCTGCCGTCGAGATTGAGCAAGCAGTCCTCGATGCTGGTGAACGCGAGTCCAACAATCTACGACGCCACATGCGTCTTCTCAATGCGATCAGCAACGTATCACCACTTTTGGGTTTGCTCGGAACGGTTCTCGGCATGATCCAAGCCTTCAATGATATCGCAGGCGCACAAGCCATGGGCCGGCCTGAAATGCTTGCAGGTGGCATCGGTCAAGCTCTCTTGACAACAGCTGCAGGTTTGTTGGTCGCGATTCCGGCCTATCTGATGTACATGTATTTCCTCGGGCATACCGATCGATTGATAATGGAAATGGATCGGCATGCACAACGCCTTGTGGATGCGATTAGCGCTGAAGGACTCCAAGAGAACGATACCGGCCGTGTTCGCGCTAGAACTCGTAAAGCCGCTTAAGGGGAGGTTGGTTATGCCGCTGAAAACGCACCAAGAAGAGCTACCATCTATCAACTTAACGAGCATGATTGATGTGTTGTTCTTGCTCATTATCTTCTTCATGGTGGGAACCCGCTTTTCTGAGAACGATACGAGCATTGAAATCAATCTCCCCAAGGTTTCAAACGGCGGCGCGATGATGCCGGCACCGAATGGAAAGGTGGTTGCCCTCAAAGCGGATGGGACTGTCCTGTTGGATGGCAAGATTGTTTCAATAGCACAACTAGAACAATTGCTATCTCAAGCGACTCGGAACTATCCAGATCTCAAAATTGAATTCGCAGGCGACGGCACTTGTACCTATCAATCCATCAATAGCGTGCTTGCCGCAATCCAACGATCCGGCGGAACCAATCTTCATTTGCTTACTGCAAATTACCAGATGCCAAACTCGACGAGGAGATAACCAACGTTATGCTCTTTGCTGCCATTGGAGATGTTTCAGGTGGTCGATGGTGGGCAATCGTCTTAGGCGCACTTTTCGCGCTCGTAGCTATCACATTATTAGTGGCGTCATGGACTCGATGGGGACAAACTAAATCCCTCACCAAGTGTATTGCGCTCGCATTCTTGGCACACGTTTGGTTACTCATGTATGCCTACGGCACTCGAATCATCACCCCAGGCTCAGGAGGTGGTTATCAAGGTGGTCCAAAGACCGACCACTCCATGATCGTCAGCATGCAAGGCATGCCCAGCGAAGCCGAGGATCCTGCCACGCAACAGGAAGAGTTGAAGGAGACGAGTGAATCGAACGGTGAGGAAACGGCAGAAGCCACAACATCGAAACCATGGGAAAAACCCCTTCCGATGAGCCAAACGGCGGAGCCAACCCTGGCGGAACTACCCTCGCCAACTTCTCCAGCAAATCCAATTGCCCTAACGAATCCTGATGCAGTTTCGTTGGAATCAGTCGCCGACGTTCAACCTGACGAATCCGCACTGACCCAGTTTTTAGCCTCTTCTGCAAGCCCACGTATAGAATCGAACACGCGTGAAGTACCGCCACTAACGCCGCTTGGGCTCCCGACGAATTCACCGCTTGCGCAAAGCCCTGCACCGGCAATGTCACCCGCTACGACTCCACCTGCTTCCGTTCCGTCATCCTACCAGAATCGATTTGCACCCAATCGGATGGATATTGTTCGCGCAGGTGGCGGGGACGAGAACACCGAGGCGGCCGTTCAATTGGCTCTCGAATGGCTAGCAAAATCGCAATCGCCGGACGGTGGGTGGTACGCATCGGAGCATGGAGCGGGCAAAGCCACAATGATCCAGCGCCCTGGCCCCGATGGAGAGTACCGCCAAAACACTGGAGTTCGGGCCAATACGGCCATGACCGGGATGGCAATCTTGGCCTTCTTCGGTGCCGGGTACCACCATTTGGATGGCCGATATGCTAGCACAGTCCGGAACGGTCTGAATTACCTTAGACGACAACAACTCCCTTCTGGCGACTTGTCCGGCCGCGATCAAACTGGGCGAGAGGATGCGGTGCGATTCGCGCGCATGTATAGCCACGGAATGGCTTCGTTAGCGGTCTCCGAAGCGTATGCTATCACTCACGATCGTGATTTGCTTGCTACCGTGCAGTGGGCTTGTACCTACTCCAAAGCGGCGATGAACCCTCGTTCTGGCGGTTGGCGATACGAATATCCAACCGACGATCCTGGCGACACGAGTCAATTCGGATGGCAGTCGATGCTTTTGCAAAGCGCTTCCAATGCAAAAGCAATCAGTATGCCTTCCTCAGATCGCGGACTGATGTTGCGGTTTCTTGACTCCGTTGCAACTGGCCGAGAAGGGGGGCTGGCAACGTATCGCCCTCGCATGGGAAACTACCAAGCAGCCGAACAAGCCACCCACTCGATGACTGCCGAAGCAATGGCCTCGCGTTTGCTTCTCGGGTTCCCTGTTCGAACGCAGGCGGCAGCGGAATCACAACGCATGTTGCTAAGTCAATTGCCCGGCCAAGGACAAGATAATTTCTACTATTGGTACTATGCCACTTTGGCGTTGTATCAATTGCGTGAAGTAAACAGCGGAGCTGGAGGCTCAACCGAATCCGACTTCGCATGGCGGCAGTGGAACGACGCACTCAAGAAACAATTATGTTCGACCCAAGTTACATCTGGCCCGGACAAGGGCTCGTGGAACCCAACCTGTGTATGGGGGCAATACGGTGGGCGCGTATACACCACTGCTCTCGGTTGCATGAGCATGGAAGTCTACTACCGATACCTGCCGCTGATCAAGCCACAGGCTTACTTGTCAGGCGTCGGCATCGGTGCGAACGGAACCGGACGTTAACTTCGGATCAGACGGTGATGTTTCCCCTAACTCACTTCTTCAACTTCTAGTTGATTGGTTATGCCGTCTATACCATCGATTCCGCGAAGCGATTCTTGAATCATTTGCTTCTGATAAAACGAGTCAACTTTTCCCCGCAAGATGATTCGACCAGCGACACTCTCGAGATACACTCGTCGACGTGCATGAGGATTGTTTTGAATGGCACGGTCGATGCGGTGCAATAGCGGACTCGAAGTCATGACGTAGCTCCGAAAAAGTTAGAATGGATTGTTGTGCGCGAGCGCGTTTAGGGCTAAGCTCACCAACAAGCCAGAGAGGAAACGAAGGGTGCTGCTATCTCCGAGATGATCGATCAGCTCAGAATTCTTCCCCCCAGGATGAACACTGCTCATTTATTTCCAGCGGAACTCTTGGTTTTCTATCCATTGGATTGCGGATCGTTCCACCTGGATAAGTTGTAGGAAGTAGGGCTAACCGTGATTGTCGGCTTTGAGTCTGCCAATTACATTGACACAAACTGGTTTCGTGTTGGGAGTTCCACCGCGTTGCTTAACTTGCCTACCTCTCTTTCAATGAAGAAGAATTATGACCCTACAAATCTGGAAATGGACCACTCGTACACTTGTCGTTGGAGGACTCCTAAGTGTTGGCTGCTGGAGCAGTGCTCAAGATGCTGGAAAGAAATCGACAAACCTTTTCGATGGAAAGACATTGACTGGATGGTCCGGATTAGCCGCCAACTGGCGAGTGGAAGACGGTGTCATTACGGGAGAAAACACTGCCGATAAGCCACTCAAGAACAATACGTTTCTGGTCTGCGATAAAAAGGTCTCCGACTTTGAGTTGAACCTTGAGTTTCGCATCATGGGTGGGAACTCCGGAATCCAGTATCGAAGCAAGCTGATCGATGCTGAAAAGTTTATCGTCGGCGGCTACCAAGCCGATATCGATGCAAACAAGCGTTACATGGGCATCAATTACGAAGAACGCGGACGCGGGATCATGGTAGAGCGTGGTGAAATAGTCGCTGTGAACGATCAAGGAGCGAAGTCCAAGATTGGCACATGTGGTGACGCTACTGCTTTGCTCGGCCGCATCAAGTTTGACGACTGGAATCGATACAAGATCGTTGCAAAAGGTTCCAAGCTCCAACATTACATCAATGATATGTTGATGTCCGAACTCCTAGACAACGAATCGGCCAAACGGTCCGCCGAAGGAATTATTGCCTTGCAAGTGCATGCAGGCCCTCCGATGAAAGTTCAGTTCAAAAACATAACGATAACCGAATAGAATGAGTTATGTGTTGAATCTCGAGAACTAAACGTAACACAGGCTGCAAGGCTGAGTATTCAATGACTTGCCGCCTACATAGATTTGCTATTCTGCAATGGTCGATCAATACCAACGGCGTCAGTCAGCATAGCCGACAAGATAACCCCTTGGTGTGCAACGCACTTTCGGTACCACTATGATTCTGTCCTCTGTTCCATTCTCTTTGCAAAGGCAGAGAGTTGTCGCAGGTAAGGTGCTATTCCCAACACATTCAACATCTTCGCTGAATCGGTGACGAGAAAAGGAGTTAGCCCCCTAACTAGATTCTAATTCTTGACTTGATCAAGCAGTGAAGGCGACATCAACCTGAACGAATTGCGATCAGGCAAAACACTTACGAACCAACTTCTGACCAGGCTGGAACTTGCGCACCCCTAAGACAGCCTCTTCTCGCATCCGATCCGGTGATCCCGGCCCGCGACTCCTGCCAAAGTATCGCTTAAAGTTCCATACCAAATCGCACCACATCCCCTCCGCAATCCCCAGCTTCGCCAAAATCGGTGCATGGTCAGCCATGATTTTTCCATTCTTGTCCTCACGCCCCTGTCTCCCGGTC
>CAIOHR010000407.1 GCA_903858115.1 uncultured Pirellula sp.
AAGGTCAGATCATGCTGTCTGCATCGATGGACGAGATCAAAGATAGCCATCGTCGGTTGACCTTGCGATTCGAGCAGCCTTTGGCACAAGCACCTAAGTTCGTCGGCACACTTGCATGCGACGGCCAAGGATACGAGTGGACGTATGTATGCAATGGCGAATCGGATCAACTGCGTCAAGCCGCCAAGGCTTTAGGTGCTACGGTTGTAAGCGATGCTGCTTTATCGCTCGACGAAATCTTCCTCACCCGCGTTTCTTAGTATTTTTGTCACTCCGCATTAGGGAGAAAGACCATGCGATCGATACCCAAAGCGCTCCTGTGGGAAATACTTGTTCGCGGACGCTGGTCCGTGCCTGGACTGTTCCTGGTGGGAAACGGACTCCCCCTCCTCGCGTACGGGTCTCTCTGGGGACTTGGCGTAAACTTCGCTGACCCTACGCTTCCCTTTTTTGCTTTACTTATTGTTTTACAATTTTCTTTCTTGCCGTTAATCATGTTGCAATTCGCGATCGCTCAAGGCCCCATGTCACGACTCTTTGCATGGCCTATCACTTCGAATGCGATCGTCGCTTGGCACACGTTGTCCGGTGCCGTGGTGCTGGCATTGGAAACGGGATTGGCTGCTTCGTTGTACAACTGGCTATTTCACGCCGAGTGGCCCATCGTCGGGCCGATGCTTTTTGCGGGCGTCGCGTGGTCTGCGGTCCAGCTATTGCAGTTCATTCGCATGCAGTCTTCTCTATCAGGATTTTGCCTTTGGAGCAGTCCTTCGCTTCTTCTTTCTTTTTGGCTAATGTCCCGCTATGGATCTTTTCTATCGCCTCCCACGCATTATTGGCGTGAAGTGACTTTTGCAGACATGCTAGCACTCGTCATCGTCGCAGCGATTTATTATGGAATGGCGTTGATAGGAGTGAGTTTCGCTAGGTCCGGGGGGCAGCTACCACAACTCGGCGTGAGCCAATGGCTAATCCGCCAATGGGAATCGCTGACGCTCGGCAGTTCGGTTCCATCCAGCTTTCGGTCTATCGCCGATGCGCAGAATTGGTACGAGTATAAACTCAGGGGTTGGGTGTTGCCCTTCATTTCGTCGATAGTGACATCTTTCGTGATACTCGCGATTACTACAGGCGCTATCACTCGCGATTGGAATATAGAGGAAGGCAACGGAATCAGTGCGGTCATCCCTGCCTTGCTGACGTGGGTATCCCTATTTCCTCTAGTATGGGGGTTCCTCTTTGCAATTGAAGACAGCTCGAATGCTGGTGAGAAGCGCGATAAAGGTTTAGGTGATATTTTTGATCCAACAACGCTAGAATCGATGGGTAGTTTTCTCGCGGTACGCCCCATCGAAAACAGGATGTTCTCAAAAGTCATTTTATGGACGATTGCAAAGAGCACTGCCAGCATGTTATTTCCTGTGGTACCAGTATTGCTCGCGATTGGGCTCGCGAATCGCATGCCTGCGTTACTGACGCTTCCTGGACTGGGCGCGTGGTGGTTGCCGTTATTGTTGATCAGCCCATGGATTTGCATGGCCAATGCAGCATCATTTGCGTTCATTGCCCATCGCGGAGCGACATACCTCTTGGGCGGCTTAGGAGTCGTTGGCATCTTGCTCCTGGTAGCCAGAATCCAATTTGCCAGTGATGTGCTCGTTCAGTTATTGGTGGTGACTAGCTCCGCCATTTCGATCGTGATCGTAATTCTGACGTTTTGGGTTTTCGATCGAAGCCGTCGAGCCCATCAATTGACAGCTCAGACGCAGATGCTCTGCTTAGCAATCGTGTTAGCGATCATCGGCGCTGCTTTTTTCTTGAGGCCGATCGATCCCCCTGTTGTGGCTTACCCACTGATACCGGCTGTGGCAGCTCTTGCGGTGCTGCCGTTTGCGGCATTGCCACTCACGATCGGGGCAAGTCGCCATCGGTAGTTTGTCCGACTGCATCCCGCTAAGGAAAAAATCGAGAGGCTATGGGTTTAAAAGCCAAGAAGTCAAAATCTTGTACGAACCTGCTGTACGGTCTCTCGCACTGGGGAAAACTTCTGATAAAACCCGTTAGTCTCCTAAGTTCGAGATCTCATTTCGGCCATTCCAAGGATCCATACATGCAGCTCGTCATTGAAAATCTAAGCAAAACGTACCCTGGAGGCGTGCGAGCGCTCGATAACGTTTCTCTGGTCATTCCCAAGGGGATGTTTGGGTTGCTGGGTCCGAATGGGGCTGGAAAATCGACGTTGATGCGGAC
>CAIOHR010000408.1 GCA_903858115.1 uncultured Pirellula sp.
ACCAATTGCTTAAGGGTATGTTCGAATGTGGAAAGCGAGCCTTCGAAATCACGTAAGAGCTGGGCGTGACTTGTCAATACAGCACAACAATCCTTGTAGCTGTTCGGAAGGGGAATCGTTAATCGCTCTAACCATCCGCAGCTTCTCAGGTCCGAGAGTGGTACGATGGCGTCACTGAAAAGCGTCGTGACATCATCGATATACTCCGATAGAGATTGTCGCAACGGATTGGATTGGAGATGGGCGTTGTGGCGATCAAGCAATGCACGAGCGATTTCACGGGGAGACGCGAACCAGCCGGCTGGAACGTCAGGTATTGTTAGGTTCATCTCCAACGAACCCAGCAGAGACTTCAGTTGTACGGGCGTCGTACCTTCTGGGATAAGAGAGGCCTCTTCGAGTGGGCTGAGATCTTGAGCGAGCTGTGTCGCTTTGTCGGACAACATTGCGAAGTTGTTTCGAATGTCGGACTTCAACGCAAGCGTCTGAGTCGTTAACCGACATCCACGCCACGGGTGTTTGGCAAAGTGTCCGAGCACATTCTGGTGCTGTGGTGCAAGTCGAAGTAATTGAATCCAACTATCGAGCGTACTCCGCGCGACTAATTCTGGCTCAGAGAACTCAATCCTTGATCTGCCCAGCATGCCAGTTCTCGTGAGTCTGGCTATGTTTCCGTGCAACTCGTACATCGACAACCCAATCGGTTGTTGAGGGAGGTGCAGGATACGCACATAGTCATTCAACGCCTGACGCTGTTTTCGCAGATCATTCAACTTGGGATTGGGGTCAGGGTAGGTCTCGACTGGAATCTCTAGACACCATTTCAATTCCTCGAGTACCGTTTTGCGATTTACTTTTGTATGACACTCAAGGCAGAAATCACCAAGTCCGCAATCATCGAGTCGACGCTTCACAACCTCGAGAGCGGCGACCTTTTCGCTAACGAATAGAACTCGCTTCCCGACGGACAATGCATCAGCGATGATATTGGCAATCGTTTGACTCTTACCAGTCCCGGGAGGTCCATCAAGAACGAAGCTGATGCCTTTCTTTGCAGCAACGATCGCTTCCAGCTGGCTCGAGTCGCAATCGAGAATTGCTTTGATTTCACCGGGACCAACATGGTCGTCAAGTTGTTTTGCGTCGGGTACCGAAGTTGGATCACCAAATGCGACTTGCGGATCGTCAACGGATTGACCGCCAATCGATTGGCAAATCGTGCTTGATGCGATCGACTGAATATGCTCGCCGAGATCCTGCCACATCGCGATCTTTGGAAAGGCGAACCTGCCTAGGCAGCAGCGATCTTCAACTTCCCAACGCTCATTCTTGCTGATTGCTTTCCGAACTTCCGCGAGATAAGCCAATCTCGCTCCGTCTTCCTCAAGCTGATCAAGTTCCGGCAGCGGAGGAAGCTCCAATCCGAAATCTTGCTTGAAGCGTTGCCTCAGGCACAAGTTATCGACAACATCGTCCTCAGCTTCCTGCAGCTCCCAGGGGGAATCTGATGTTTCTCTTGCGAAAGTCGCTGGCACAAGGATCAGGGGCGAACGAATCTCTTTGCTGCTGTCAGCACTCTCGAACCATTTGATAAAGCCGAAAGCTAGAAACAGACAGTGAATTCCTTGTTCCGATATGGACAGATCTGCGTAACCATCCAGGGTTCGAATTCGACGATCTAATGCACGATCGCCAATCATTGTGAGAAGGTCGTCAGCCTTTAGCTTTGTCGATGCAAGGCATTCCGCGATGGGCGGATTCCAGTCCTTTGCTTCCTTCTCGTTCTCAACCATTGCGACAGGTTCAAGCTCGAGGCTTAACTGTTCGATGTCGCCAGTGGGCTCCCCTTCTTTGACCGCTTTGACCGGAGGAGGGACAAG
>CAIOHR010000409.1 GCA_903858115.1 uncultured Pirellula sp.
AAGCTAGGCAACGAATGCCTTTGGAAATGTGGTTGCAACTGATCGTCATCCTTGGCGAACTGTTCCAAAAAAAGTTTCCAGATGCAAATCGCTTCAAAAAGTTTCGTGTCCTTGCAATGGATGGCACTCTGCTCAATACACTCGCTTTATTGTCCGTATCCAATTGAATCAAAATCTTGCGCTTAGCCATCACTTACTTTCTCGAACCGTTGGCGAAGGTATTAGAATTGCTTCGCAAAGGTAACGTGAGCACCTGAATTTGGCAAGTTTCCAGGCTAATTTCCACTCGGTGCGATCTCACTCAGCCGCCGTGGTCAATCCGTCCCAGACGCAAAGCTAGGCAGGAACGACAGATGCATCGCCATTCTGTCGCTCCGTTGGAGCTATTGAGTCGTGATGAGCACGCCATCGGCGGTTATCACAGCCGCCTAAGTTCTACCGCTCCTTTGGAGCTTACTGACTTTACGATGTACGTTGCTTTATTGAAATACTCGTAAGCTGTGCCAGTTTGGGATCGCGATCCATTACGAACGCGCTTGCAACGTTCTTTAAATGGACTGAACAAAATTGAATCCGATCCATGAACTCGCCAACGGTAAAAATCGTAAGCGATGGAAATTTTCGCTGTAGTGATGGACGCGTTAAGACGTCTCGAATTTCTTCGAGGCATGCATCGGAGATGAACAGTTCCAATTCACCTATTTCGGCAAGTTCCAAGAGTGCCGATGCTGGACCAGTGGTCCTCGTAGCGGCTTGCAGAAAGATCATGCAGTCGAAAACGACTCGCAACCTGTCCAATTACTTTTGCCCTTGCTTGGCTTCGTGGACTTCGTCTCGAGCGTTTTCGAGGAGGCAATCGAGCTCAGAGTCCTGAATGCCTGAAGAAGCGACTTGTTCTCGAAACGGAGCCAAGATTTCGGCGAAAGTCCGTCCGCCGATAACCCCCCTACGGATTAATTCTGCGGCGTAGTTTTCAACGGATTGACCACGCAATGCCGCTTGCTCGGCAAGTTTCCGTTCTGTTCTGTTCCGTCTGGAATATTGATGCTAATGACCATGTTCGCTCCGTAAGCCGAAGTGCTCGCGACATTTCCTTCGTAACATTAACTTCGAATCATCGACAAATGAAAAGATCCGGCAATATCCGCGAGTTCAGCATCTCGACAAACCTGGCACGCGGGCGCCACTGGGACACACCATTTGTTACCCTTGGGTTTCCAGCAGTTCGGTTCGTTCCCCACGAAAAAATGCGAGCTTTGTTTACTGTCGGTAATTTGGAACTGGGCCCCGACAAGAAAGAAAATCAGTCAAGCCGCTTAACTTCTAGATGAAGTTTAGAATAGTCAAGATTATTGATCTTCACCTCCTTGATAGTAACGATGAGCTTGTACTCCGGAAACCTTTTCTGAAGAATGATCGCTACGCTGCCCAAACGTAGATGAAGTTCATCGAACGAAAGATAAGAGCCATCTGGCACTCTATCGGACAATAGGCTACTCGCGTCACTCATCGCTTTCAATGCTCGAGCATCGTCAATACTGGCCCAGTAACAGCCTTCAATCTGATGGAACTTTCTTTCTGTATTGTCGATCAGCTCAAATCCAATCAAAGCCTCCCTCTCGCTTATCGTCAGCAGATCGTTGTGGACAGTGACTTGCGGGACGTTTCTGTCTTTCTTAGGCCGCCGATTCTTATCAAGAAATCTCGATTCCTGGACCATTGGGTGAATACTGGGATAGAACAGTGCGTCATTAGAAACCGACTCATACCTTTCCGATCCTCTTTTCCTCGATCGGAGAAGCTTATCCATGTAGTCGCAAACAAATAGGTCGTTGGAGTTTCGTTTAGTATGGAATACTTCGACCAGTAACCAACATTCATCTTTGTTGCTAACCCTAGAGAGGTGGTTCGTTAGCCCCGCACGAAGAATGAGTGCATCGAATTCTTTCTGAGTCGATCGAGCCCATTCCGCATCTAGTTCTCTTTTCAGCTTCCGAATAAGGTCGAAAAGTTCTGCAAAATCGATACTCTTCCCAACAACCTCTCCATGGATCCTGCGCATTAGATCCGTGGCAAGTTCGGGTTGTTTCTCATGGATGAGCTTCGTTGTACTCATGCCAAATGCGTCTATCTTGAAGTTGTCGTCAACACCATCGGCCTTCCGCTGACTGTCTCTATGCTTAAAGGGCAAGCTAAACTTGATGTTTTCGTCCCAAAGCAATTGATGCATGCCAAGCGTATAGCGGCCATTTGGGTCTGAAGATTTGTAGAATTTCAGTTTCTCATTCCGAACAAACTCCTGATCGGCAACAAGTTCCGCAACCGTTTCGAACTTGATACTTCGTGGTGGCTGTTGAGATAGCAAAACGTCGTTGCTTACAAAACACAGTAGCATGAGCATAAAGTGACGCATGATTTTACCTATTTCAATTTGCGATCCGCCTTCGTCGATTGGTATTTCAACTGGCCCACAGTGGCTCCATCATTAAGGAATCTGCGGTTCCAGAGATTCAAAGGAACTATCACTTATCGCATCGATATTCCCCAATGCACCTCGTACTAAAATCGCCAAAGCAATGTTTTCGTCGTCCCCTTGCAATCTTACTTCCGGGAAATTAAAGAATTCAAGCCGAACTCCCCACGATCCGCTACATCGTTTAAAACGCCAAACTTCGTACGCACCATCGCTATCGTTTGAATCCATGGCGAGTGGGCAATCGGCGGGAATAGACTGACCGCTCAAAGGAATCGTTCCTGGTTGACCGATGGTATACACAACCAAGTCCTCACCATCTGGCTCCGGCCAAATAAGTTCGTGTCGCCATTCCAGTAAAGCTTCAACAGTTAGTGTGTTCGGGTTTTCGAACTCCCCATCCATTAGCGAAACATACAGTTCTGCAGGATCGTCGCCATTTACCGTGAGCAAGTTCACTACGCCAGAACCGTCATCACATGTGACCTTGATGCCGCTTATCGCGTTGAATTCGAATGGATGTCCGTTAGCGCGCATGCCGGGGATAACTACAGGATCAGCTATCAAGTAACCAAAACGTAATTCACCGTATACCGATTGCCCAACCGTTTTCGAATCGACCTCAAGCCATGTCAGACCGTCGTAAGTAATGTACAGTTTGAACTGTGAACTGTTGCTGCTATTGCCAGCCCTAACAACGACACGGGCTGCACTGCTGACAAGCGTTGTAACATAGTCTCCCTGTCCATCTGGTGCATTATTGATGTTCGCTTCCACATACTTCAACGTTGCAAGTGGCGTAATCACAGGTCCGGCCTGATAACTAAAGGAACGTTGGTTCGAAAAAACAAACGCGACGAGAAAAGTGACGACATACACACTGATGATTTTTGTTCGTGACATAACAAACAATCCTCGCAAGTTGGGTGATAGAATCCGGTACCTGATCACGGGACAAAACGCGTAAATCTTTGTCGTGTGTAAGTTACTAGCAAACGTTGGTCAAGCAGATTTTCCTTCCTTCCTGCCGACAGTCGAATCAAGGAAAACGTTGGGGAAACGGTGATTGCAGACGATTATGACAATCCGACAAATTTTCTTCCAAAAACTTTTTTGAATGCGGTTGTTTTTGGGATCGCAGTGCTTTGATTTGGCTGAATCGGTTGCGAATAGTCCTTCCTCACGAGTTTGAATCATGGTTAGGACAGCACGTGCGGAAATTTTCCAGCCCACTGAGATGGCAAAGGAAATAGGTTGGAAGGAATAATCGGTGTAGGCTCTTGTTTACCCACTTTGGAATCTTCACCTGAAAAGCGGATTGGGTTGTAACTCCGGAGGAGTGATAGATCCTAGGCGGCGGCGCGAGCCGCCGTCGCCGAGCGGTGGTCTCTGACCCTGATCTTTACCCACATCTTTTTGACTTTGCTCCCCTCGCCCCTTTTAGGGGAGAGGGG
>CAIOHR010000410.1 GCA_903858115.1 uncultured Pirellula sp.
GACCGGGAGACAGGGGCGTGAGGACAAGAATGGAAAAATCATGGCTGACCATGCACCGATTTTGGCGAAGCTGGGGATTGCGGAGGGGATGTGGTGCGATTTGGTATGGAACTTTAAGCGATACTTTGGCAGGAGTCGCGGCCCGGGATCACCGGATCGGATGCGAGAAGAGGCTGTCTTGGGGATGCGCAAGTTCCAACCGGGGCAGAAGAAAGTGCGTGAGTGTTTTGCTTGATCGTTTTTTGATTCCCAGTTGATTCCCATTTGATTCTCAATGGTATCGCCGTGTTTGCGAAGCATGATCTTTGAAGGAGCAAACACCTATTACTGCGAATTCGAGTTGCATGGTTCGCTTGCAACATTTGGCAGTTTGCGTTATCGATAGTTGAATGATTTATTTAGATAATAATGCGACCAGTCTAATCGACCTGCGAATTGCATCTCGGATGCACGAGATAATTTGCCAGCGGCTGGGAAATCCCAGCAGTCAGCATTCGCACGGCCGAACCGCGAGAGCCATCGTTGAGGATGCCCGTGAGCGATTGTTGCGTTCCGTCGGCGCAATGACTCGTGGAATGCGGAGCGATCAATTGCTGTTCACTAGCGGCGGAACCGAGTCGAACAATCTGGCGATCTTCGGATTGAGCGAAGGGCGAGCGGGCGCGTTGTTGGTGTCCGCGATCGAGCACCCGAGCATTTTGGCCGCGGCGGAGCGTGCAGCAATCATGGGCAGGGAAGTGATCCAGATTCCAGTAAATCGAGAGGGAGTTATCGATATAGAATCGTTACGGCAACGAGTCGCAAACCACTCACGCGAACCGATTGCATTGGTTTCGATCATGTCTGCCAATAACGAAACCGGGGTTCTGCAACCGATAGATTTAGCTAGCAAAATATGCAGAGAACAAGGAATTTGTCTTCATACAGATGCCGTTCAAGTATTGGGGAAGTGCGAACTTAGTTTCGAATCGTTGGGAGTGGACGCAATGACGATCACTTCTCACAAACTGCATGGGCCTGTCGGAGTCGGAGCATTGGTGTTGCGGCATGGCGTTCCCATTGCACCTCAGGCTTTTGGCGGATTTCAGCAATTGGGACTTCGGCCTGGAACAGAAATGGCGGCTCTTTGCGATGGCTTTGCCATGGCTGCGGAACTCGCTAGCAGTGTAGAAGAGCGGGTTTCAGCGATGTTGCCATTGCGTGACAAACTCGAGCAAGGCATACGGAAAGTGATTCCAGATGCCATTGTGAACGGCTGCAATGCTCAACGTCTTCCCCATACGACGAGCATTTCGTTTCCAGGAGTCGATCGCCAAGCGTTGCAGCTGGCATTAGATATGCGTGGGATTGCTTGCAGCACGGGTTCCGCTTGCGCGAGCGGTTCCAGCCAGCCCAGCCATGTCTTGGCTGCGATGGGACTGGACGAAGCTCAGATCAAAGGTGGGATTCGATTCAGTTTGTCGTGCGAAACGACCTCTGACGAAATCGATCAGGTGATAGAGATTTTGAGTTCGATAGTTCCCATGTTGATGAAAACGCCCAGCGTTTTGTCCAAGTCGAGTCGTGAGCAAGGAGAAAACTGATACAATCGGGGTATGTAGAGCAGGCTGGAGTACTCGTCGGAGCGGTCTAGCATTTCCTTTGTTTCGGTTTTTTTGAAAGTTCGGCATGACGAATGTAGATTCCGCACGCGCGGATTTGGAACGACTTCAGAAGGCACGGGATCAGATCCTTTCGCAGCTTTCTCGAACGATTGTTGGGCAAACCGATGTCGTCGAGCAATTGCTAATCAGCATCTTTGCCAAAGGGCATTGTTTGCTTGAAGGTGTGCCGGGACTTGCGAAAACATTGATGATCAGCTCTCTAGCACAAACCATGAGTTTGTCCTTTAGTCGTATACAGTTCACACCGGACCTGATGCCTGCAGACATTACGGGGACGGAGATCATTGAAGAGAACAGATCGACTGGTTCGCGTGAACGCCGATTCATGGAAGGGCCATTGTTCGCCAATGTCGTTCTAGCCGACGAAATCAATCGTACGCCTCCGAAGACGCAAGCAGCTCTTTTGGAAGCGATGCAAGAACGTCAAATCACTGTCGGACGCGTTCGGCATCAGCTATCCGATCCATTTTTCGTGTTGGCAACGCAGAACCCGATTGAACAGGAAGGGACTTACCCGCTTCCGGAAGCACAACAAGACCGCTTCATGTTCAAGGTGCATGTCTCGTATCCTTCGTTCGCAGACGAATTTGAAGTAGCCCGACGAACGACTGGTCAGAATAAAACCACGATTGAACCAGTCCTTTCTGGCGAAGAGATTCTTTCGCTTCAAGAGTTCATTCGAAGCATCGAAGTGAGTGAGAACGTCATTCGATATGCGTTGGCGATCGTACGACAGACTCGCGTGGGCCAGGATGGGGTTCCCGATTTCGTGCGGGACCAAGTCGCTTGGGGGGCTGGGCCGCGCGCGGTTCAGTTCTTGATCCTCGGCGCCAAAGCGCGGGCAGCGATGTCGGGTCGCTCCTATGTGGATACTTCGGATGTCCAGTTTTGTGCAAAGCCTGTTCTTCGGCATCGCATGGTTGTGAATTTCGCTGCCGAGAGCGATGGTGTCACGAGCGACGCGGTTGTCGATGAAATCATTTCTGTTACGCCCACAGCTCAAGACGAATTGTTGCGCGATGCCCGATTCCAAAGAATACTTGCATCCTGAAGCAATCCGTCGAATTCATTCGATGGAGTTGCGAGCCCGAAACATTGTGGAGGGCTTTCTTTCAGGCATGCACCGCAGTCCGTATTTCGGGCAATCGGTCGAGTTTGTTCAGCATCGTCAGTATGCGCCTGGGGATGATCTACGCCATATCGACTGGAAAGTGTTTGGTCGGCAGGATCGACTTTACATTAAGCAATACGAAGAAGACACCAATCTTCGTTGCACATTGCTCATGGACGCATCGAAGAGTATGCAGTACGGTCGAGGCCCCCTCAATAAATTCGATTACGGAGCCACCCTCTGTGCTTGTTTGGCGTATCTTACACTTCGGCAGCAGGACTCCGTTGGCTTGACGGTGTTTGACCAAAAGATTCGAACGCGATTGCCGTGGCGTTCGAGTAGGTCGCATTTACAAAGCATTTACAAATCTCTGCAAAACGCACCGACTACCGACAAGACCGACATCAAGGGTGTGTTTCGCGAAATCAACGAGACGTATCCCAAGCGATCCTTGATGGTAATCGCATCGGATTTTTTGGGATCAGAGGCCGAAGCGTTGAAGGGTCTGGGGCAGTTGCGCAAATCTGGCCACGATGTGTTGGTGTTTCACATTCTCGACGATGATGAAATAGACTTTCCCTTTAATGATCCAACCCGATTCGAAGGGATGGAATCGTTAGACTCGTTGACTTGCAATCCGCGAGCGCTGCGCGATGGTTATCTCGAGGCGCTGCATCGTTTTTTAGACCGCGTTCGACATGCCTGTGCGACCTATCAGATCGACTATCAGCTTGTTCGCACGAGTCGTAGTTTGGACGCGGCGTTGAGTTCGTACCTTTCTTCACGCATGGCCCATATGAGGAAGAGGTAACCGAAGTGCAATTTGTATTCCAGCCATTGGCTTGGGGTTTTCTATTGGTTCTGTTGCCGTTACTCATCCACTTGATCAACCTCGTTCGGCATCGACGGACGGAATGGGCAGCGATGGAGTTTCTTCTGGAGAGCTACCGCAAGCATCGACGATGGGTATGGCTGAAACAGGCGTTATTGATTGCGTCTCGGATGCTGGCTGTTGCGATCGTCGTAGCGATGTTGGCGCAATGGGTGAGTGGTTCTCGATGGCTTTCGATGGTGAGCCAGTCAACTACGCATCATTATTTCATCATCGACGATTCCGCATCGATGGGTGATACGGCTAGCGGAGGGAATGCGTATCAGGCTGCCCTTGGAGTGGTTCAAACTATCGTGAGTGCTGCGCCGTCGCGAGAGGGAAATCATCTGATTAGCGTCTTTCGAGCGTCGAGGGCTAGTAGAGCCAACGAGCCCACATCGAAAGGACAGAACGGTTCTTTGAGTTCGGATCCCTCTAGTAGCAACTCCGTCGTTAGCAAATCCGCTGACTCGGTTGCGGATTTATTGGCGAGATCTATTCCTTCCGATCCAGCGAGATTGCTTGACAAGCTTATGGGTACTCAACCCAGCGCAATGGATTGTGCTTTGCCGGACTCGGTTGCCCTACTTGGCCCGGTCATGCAGCAATCGCCTAGCGAAAAGGCGGTCGTCTATTTCCTGAGTGATTTTCGGCGCAAAGACTGGCAGAACGCGACGCTTTTGAAGCAACAGATCCAGTCTCTTCCAAATTCGGATTTTGAATTGCAACTGATCGATTGCATGCCGGCTCGACATGAAAATCTGACTATTGCATCGATAAGTCCTCAACAGGAAGTGTTGGTCGCAGGCGTTCCGTCTCTGATCAACATCACAGTTCGAAATAATGGAACAGCTCCAGCCCGAAACATTTCCGTTCGCGTCAATGCGATCGATTATGGCGACAAACAATTGGAGCAGAAGCCTGGGGAGGCATACTCAGGGCTTTCGACCGAGCTGCCGTTGCTATCGATCGATCGCATTGAACCAGGTGAGTCGGTGACGCGGCACACTCAAGTATTATTCCCTCGGAGCGGATCGCACGTGATCACCGCGCAGTTGCCGCCCGATTCCTTGCAAGCGGATAATCGAGCACACTGTGTTCTGGATCTTCAGGAAGGGCTGCAGGTTCTTTTAATTGATGGCGATTTATCTGGGAAACACTCGTTCTATTTTGAGTCTGCGTTGTCGTCCAGCGGTACGGCAAAGACAGGGCTCATGATGACTCGCGAAGGTCCCGAGTATCTTCGCGATGCAGATCCTGAAGCGTTGACTCGATTCGCCTGCATAATTATGCAAGCCGTCCCTGGTCTTGACATGCGAGCCATTGAAAATCTGCATGGTTACGTCGCAAGTGGGGGCGGGCTAGCGATTTTCTTTGGTGAATTGATGACTGCGGCTGACTATGCTCGCTACAACGTGTCGTTTACCAAGGTCCCAGCCGCTTCGAAAATCAATAAACCGTTGATGCCTTTCTCGCTGAAGGGCCCAGCAGAATTGCCTCGATCCGCTGAAGAGACCACACCGGATCTGATTGTAGACAATCATCCGATTTTTGCTCCCCTGCTCGGATTGAACAATTCACCATTCCAAGGGGTTCGTATGCAACGATTTGTAGAATTGGATGACTCCCTTTTCGCAGAGTCCGCTACCAAGAGCCGAGATGTCGAAGACTCCAAATCTTGGAAACCCGTGCTGACGTTGAGAAACAAAAAACCGCTCCTTATCGACCATTCCGTCGGAGAGGGGCGAGTTCTTTTTGGTTTGACGGCGTTGGATCGGCAATGGACCAACTGGCACATGGAACCGACTTTTGTCGTTGCCGCATTAAGGACGGTTTACAACCTTTCCTCGTTTAGAGGTATGGAGACGTCAAAACAAGTAGGTGCACCTATGCGATGGGATTTTTCGTCGCAAGAAATGTTGCCTGAGATTGAAATACTTTGTCCCAGCCGCCAAGGGGCAACGATTCGTACCATGCTCAGTGTGAACGCGAGGCCAGCAGGGGAGAATACGCTATCGGCATCTGTTGAATCCGACGCTGGACAAGACAACGAAGAGGCGGTTCGTTCCATCCTGAACTCTGGCGTATTTGAATGGTGGGGGACCTCGACCCAAGGGGAACGGCTTGTCCGTAATTTGGCTCGCAACGTATCGCCACTCGAAGGCGAATTCGACAAGATCGGGGTAACAGACTTGAGTAGGGCGCTGGATGGTGTGGCTTATACCTACAAGGATGCGGATTCGGTCGGCTCGAGTCTGGCGCTTGCTGGCTTTGCCAATCGCAACATGTTGCTCATGTGTTTATTGCTGGGATTGCTCCTATTCGAGCAATGGCTAGCTTGGAGTGCTTCGTACCACTTACCATCGAAATAGTTGACGCATGCACTCGATTGCTAATTCATTTCCATTCCATCTCGCTCAAGAAAATTCGCGAATTTTCTACCAATGGATGCGCATTGAGCAGATGGATCAATGGGTCCATTGGTTTGCATTGGCATGTGTTCTCGTATTGCTGGCCAGCTATGTAGTTTTCTGGTACCGGCGAGATTGGAAAGAACTGCCGCGTGGCATTGGCTGGACATTATTGATGCTCCGGCTGTTTGCTTTGTTGGGTATTCTCTTTTTCTTTTTGGATTTGCAAAAGCGTACCGAGCAGCAAGTGACCCGTCCATCGCGGCTTGCTGTTCTCGTGGATACATCACTGAGCATGACGATGCCTCAGGCGGACGACGAATCTGCGGATTCTCAGATGAGCCGAATTGGTGCAATCCAGCAATTCTTCAAAACCTCAACGGTTCTGAAGCAATTGCAGCAGAATCATGATGTGACGGTTTATCGGTTCGATCAGAGTGTTCGACCTGCAGCCGTGGCAACGTTTGCGAAGCCGCGTGTTGAAACGGGGGGCAGTGTCGATGATCGGCTTTCCGTATGGAAGGCTGCCAGTCGCGTTGTTTGGATTGGTACGATTCTGACTGCTGTTGGAATATTCTTGGTTTTGCTAGGGCTTGTCTTAAGAGTTCGAGGCAATCGAGGGGTGGCGTGGCCTTATGTACTGATGGTGTCCGTCATTGGAGTGTTGAGTGGGTTCGTATTGATCGCAACCGCCATTCTCCGGGCTGATGGAGTTCCATGGCAAAGTTTGTGGCAACGCGAGGAGCCTATTCTTGCGTCTATGGATCAGACCAAGGATTCGACTGCTGCCAGTTCAAAACCGTTAGAGCCCAAAGATGTCGCATGGGATGCTTCTCTCGTAGCCACAGGGACTGAGTCGCGGGTGGGGGATGCGATTCATTCGGTCCTTGAGCAGGAAAGAGGCTCACCGTTGGCAGGGATTGTGGTTATGACCGATGGTCGCAGCAACGCGGGGCTGGATCCACTCACAACGATCTCCGAAGCCACAGTCCAAGGAGTCCCAATACACACTGTTGGACTTGGGACCGCCAAAAATCCGATCAATGTGCGCGTACTTGATGTTGAGACTCCGAAGAGAGTATTTCCAGGCGATCGATTTCGGCTCAACGCATTGGTTCAAGCGTCTGGCTTAGAAGGCAAACAGATATCGTTGCAACTGCGTCGCAGGCCAGGAAACCAACAGTCAGCAACCATGACGATCGATGAAGAGAGGACGATCACGCTTGCAGGGGATGATACGATTACAAGCGTCATCTTTGACATTGTCCCTCGCGAGGTGGGAGCATGGACGTATGAAGTTCGATCGCTTCCACCAACGCAGGACGCCAACTCAACGGATAACTCTCTCGAACGTGAAGTTCGCGTTGTGGAACCAAAGGCAACGGTACTAGTGATCGCGGGCGGCCCAACGCGTGAGTATCAGTTCGTGCGCAACCTACTGTTTCGTGACCCTACGATGCAGTCCCATGTATATTTGCAAACGAGTGGTGCTGGCGTTTCACAGGAAGCGAAAAAGCTGTTGACTGAGTTTCCGCGAACTCGCGCCGAGATGAGTCAATACGATTGCGTGATCGCTTTCGATGCCGCTTGGATGGATCTGGACAAGGAGCAGATTGAAACATTGGAAAAGTGGATTGGCGAACAGGCAGGAGGTCTTGTCATGGTCGCGGGATCTGTGGCAACTCCGAAATGGGCCGGCGCTGCAGGCAACGGCAATCCAAAGGCAGATACTATTCGCAACCTAGCGCCCGTCGTATTGAATTCTCGTGGAGCTAGGCTCGTATCAATAGGGCGATTCGAATCCGAAACAGCCTATCCTTTGTTACTCTCCAACGATGCATTGCAGACAGATTTTTTGCAAATCGGAAAAACGGTCGAGGAGAGCAAGAGGGTGTGGGACGATTTCGCTGGGGTCTATAGTTACTATGCGTGCTACGAACCCAAACCTGGTGCCACACCGTTAGCGATGTTCTCCGATCCAACGACATCGATGAATGGTTCCTTTCCAATTTTCCTTGCAACGCAGTTTTACGGTTCCGGGCGTGTTGCATTTCAAGGGAGTGGGGAGATGTGGCGATTGCGTGACCTCGGCGAAGAGTATTTCGATACGTATTATACAAAACTCGTTCGCTGGGCAGGTCAAGGACGGTTGCTTCGCGATTCTGATCGTGGCATGTTGCTTTTAGACAAAGAGCAAGCGATCGTCGGTGAGCAGATTATGGTGCGAGCGGTTCTGCGCGACGCTCAGTTTCAGCCACTTATCATGACCGATGTTACTGCAAAACTGGTCGATCCGTCAGGCCGATCCACATCTTTACCATTGGCTCCCATTCCCGATCCATCGCAACCAGGAGTGTATTTAGGACAGTTCTTCGCGAAAGCGACAGGCAACTACGAAGTGCAACTTCCTGTTGGAGGGTTAGCTGATCAGGTGTTGCTGACTCAGCAGGTCGTTGTTCGGGTACCTGCGGTCGAGATTCAACGACCCCAGCGCAACGATCCTGTTCTGACAGAATTGGCGAGCAAGACGGGAGGCCGCTATTGGATTGGCATTGATACGCTTGTTGGAGATGGAGCCGGCTCCACAACGTCCAGTCCCTCCGAGACGAGTAGCGATGATGCGTTAGCCAAAGGTCGCTCAACAATCAACGGGCTTGTGAACGCAATCCCTTCACGAGATCAAACCAACTTTCTGCCGGGAACACCGGACCGTGAATTTCAACAGCGTTTGATGGGGCTTTTGATGGCCTGGATTGTGGGATGCTTGTCGCTGGAATGGCTAATTCGTCGGATGAGCAAACTGGCTTAGCGAACCGTCGGATGGGGCTTCAGGAAAAGAAGTTTGCAAAGCCACGCCTACGGTTTCGTGTTAAACAATGCAGGCGCGAGAAATGAACAAAGCAACAGCCCGTCGCGTTACGAGTTGAGATTCGAGTGTCAGGCCGGCTGGTTCAGCGCAGTTGCTTGTTATGTATCTGAGCCCGTTAAGCGTTCATACAAGATTCGCGACGTGAACGAACGGCGGCAGCCAGTTCGTTCATCAGGTCGACGCTCTCGTCCCAACCAAGGCATGCGTCAGTAACACTTTTGCCATACTCGAGTGTTGCGATTTTCTCGGGTGTTTGCACCAGCTTTTGGCTACCTGATTTCAAGTGGCTTTCGATCATCACACCGAAAATCGATGTGCTTCCATTAGCGATTTGTTGTGCGATGTTTTGGCAAACAAGTTTCTGGCGTTCGTGATTCTTGTCACTATTCGCATGCGAGCAGTCGATCATCAATCGCTGAATCGCGTTCGCGGATTTCAGTTCCTCAACTGCGGCCGACACAAAAGTCGATTCATAGTTCGGCGATTTGCCACCGCGCAGAATCAAATGACAGTCTTGGTTTCCACGAGTTTGAACCGTTGCAACTTGTCCGTTCTTGTGGATCGACAAAAAGTGGTGTGCGCGGGAGGCGGCTTGGATGGCATCGATCGCAATCTTTATATTTCCATCGGTACCATTTTTGAACCCGACTGGAGCGGACAAACCAGATGCTAATTCTCGATGGACCTGCGACTCCGTGGTTCTCGCTCCGATAGCGCCCCAACTGATTAAATCACCGATGTATTGTGGTGAGATCACGTCCAAGAATTCGGAGGCCGACGGCATGCCGAGTCGGTTGATTTGTACCAAAAGATCGCGAGCGACGCGCAGCCCCTCGTCAATTTTGCAACTATCGTCGAGGTAGGGATCATTGATGAGTCCCTTCCAGCCGACAGTTGTTCGCGGTTTTTCAAAATAAACTCGCATTACTATCTCGAGATCATCGGCCAGTCGTTTTCTTTCGGCAACGAGACGCGACGCGTATTCCAGTGCAGCCTTAGGGTCATGGATTGAGCATGGACCGATAACGACCAATAGCCTGTCATCTTCCCTAGCCAGCATTTGAACGATCCGTCTCCGAGTCTCTTGCACTAGTCGTTCAATGGGAGACCCAGCAATTGGGAAAAAGCGTAGCAGATGCTCGGGGGGCGGAAGAGGAACAATTTGATCGATGCGTTGATCGTCGGTTCCGGAAGTGCGATCCGCGGGGGATGGATCCAGTAGAGTCATGACTTCAGGGAGAATGGGTTGATTTCTTGCAAAACAACATCGTAGTCCATTCACTCCTAACCGCCTATGTGAAGTCCAAGACTCTTCACAAAATCGTCGTTTCTCTCAAAATCGCCCCCTTAACTCTTTGGAAAGGATTGGTATTTTGCTCTTTGCGTTTGCTCCCATGGGCAGATCGATCAAAATAGAAGTCTCGCGATTTAGCAGCCCCCTCGTTATCAACCCACCATTCATGCGACTCATGATTAGCTACCGATGTTTCCTCGCATTGCTGGTTGCTGCTCTTCCAGTTGGCAGTTTCACTGGCTGCGCACCCGAAAAACCAAAGATAGCAGAGGCACCGGCCGAAGTTTTTGTTCAAGCTCCCGTGTTTACGGTAGAACCTGTTCGTTGGCCCATCCTCGTTCGATGCCAAGGGGCATTGGTAGCAGACGAGTTTACGACGGTCAGTGCGAAAGTTGCGGGACGAGTTCGGTCCGTTCATTTTGAGATTGGAGACCGCGTCTCCGCGAACTCCATTCTGGTCGAGCTAGATTCTGAGGACTATCAGCTTCAGGCCGAGCAGGCAGATGCGCAGTTGGCTCAAGCCAGGGCTTCGGTCGGTTTGAAGCCCGGGGATCCAGTCGAGAATCTGAATCCAGACAACGCACCACCGGTACGTGAGGCTCGGGCGATTTGGGATGAGTCGACCAACGGGCTCGCCAGAATTCGGGCCCTCGTCCTTCGCGATGCGATCAGCGATAGTGACCTTGAGATCGCAGAGTCCGCAGAGAAGGTCGCTTCGGCAAAATATGCTTCTGCGCAGAATGGAGTGCGAGAAAAGATCGCGATCATCCGTGTACAAACCGCACTCAAGAATTTAGCCCAGCAAAGACTCGAAGAAACCAAAGTCTACACTCCAATGGACAGCCAGGTTCAGTCCAAGTTGATCTCCGTAGGCACTTACGTGCAACCAGGACAACCCTTGCTATCGCTGCTTCGCACCAGTAAACTCCGATTTCGAAGTAGTGTTCCGGAACGATATGCTCATCAAATTCAAGTTGGACAGAAGGTTACTTTGCAGTTTGATATGAGTGGTCAAACGAGAGAAGCAGTCGTATCGCGAATCAATGCAGAACTTGACGCAATGAATCGCTCATTGGGATTCGAAGTGGACATTGACAATACCGACGATAGCCTGAAAAGCGGCTTCTTCGGCGAAGCGACGATTGAACTGGACGCAGAAGCGAAGAGTATTGCTCTCCCGCTAGCCTCGGTTCAACGATTTGCAGGAATCGACAAGGTTTGGAAAGTTATCGATGGAAAAGTGAAAGAGCAGGTGGTGCTTGTTGGAGCAACACGCGGCTCCATGGCCGAAATTCGCAGTGGTGTGAAAGAAGGAGAAATGCTCTTTCAGGAAGCGAGCAAAGGCAAAGCGGGCTCGTTCCAGGCACCGCAATAGTAACGCCTCGCATTAGCAACACATCTGTCGTTTCTAGGCACTTGTTCAGAAGTACTTTGGCACTGGTCATTTTACAGTCAACCAAGTCATTACAGTGAGTACGCCTGCGGCTGACTGTTAAACGATGAAACTTTCCAACCATTGCTCAACACTCGCACAAACTGCGGTGGGTATTCCCGACCGCAACTCGTCTTAGCTCATCGTTGGTTCGATAGTAGCGGACATGCTTCCATTGGGGGACGAACTATGTGGGTCGCTTCCAAAAGACTGAATTTGGTCTCGCTTCAATTCGGCGACTTCTTGGCTGGTGGTGTAGCATATTGCCCGACCGGTTTTATCGACCTCTTCGGCTATCTTCATCGCTTGTATAGCAGAGTGATGAAACAACTTTTGCATCATTCCGATGACATAATCGTATGTATGCACCGGATCGTCCCAAAGGACAACGTTGTAACGAGGTGGGCGTTTCGGAATTGGTTTCTTTGCAACGGGACGAACGACTGGTTCTGCTAAAGCACTATCCGACATTTTAATCACTTCATGTGGGGCCAAAAAACATCGATGTTAGGACGATTCGGCCATTATTGTACATTCGACACTGCCCTACTTGGCAAGCACAATTCCGAAGAAAAGAACAAATGGATTTTCCGTCAGGATCGGGAGAGCCAGCAAAATCCGCAAAATCGGTAATGTCGTGGCTGTCTGTTTTGGGGACTTGCTGGTTTCTTGAATGTTTTTGGGAGACTGCTTCAAGCACGCCCAACCGTAACAATCGCCTGGGAATTATGGACATTTTTGCCATAGTGGATTGATCCGGAGATATCTTCACGGTTCGTGGCGCAAGCTGCAGGAGAGTCGAGTTCTCCGTGCCACAGCCCGTACTTTAGCATCGCTCTATGAGTGCATTAGTTTCTAATCCTGCATTGAAAAGCATCCTCCGCGGGGTTGTCGTCTGGGCTCCGTTGTGGATTGTGTCGACGCTGGTTTTCGGTTTGATTGGCGTGGCGTATGCCTACTTTCTGAAAAGCGACACCTATCTTTCATCGCAAGCTCTTCTGGTTCGTGACGAAGCGAACGGAGCTGTCATGCGTCTCGGTCGATTTCAAAGCCAGGCGGAGATGAAGGCAGCCCAAGAAACCATCCTGGAAATGGCCAAAAGCCATCAAGTGGTTCATGATGCTCTGGCAACGGTAGGTGAGTCACCGTCGCTCTTTCGCTGGATGGATTTTAGCTGGGCTGGGATGGGAGGAGAGTTTCCCTCGAAAGAGCTGATCGAGCAAACCGCCAAGAGCGCCATTCAGGTGCATGCCCCAAAAGGGACGGAGTTCGGCGTCACGGAGGTCATCTATTTGGATGTGAAGGCAGCTTCGCCGAAAGAGGCTGTACAACTCAATAAAGCACTGTGCGATTCTTTGGAGGCGCGACTGCAACAGGTTCGCAAAGCGAGAGCAAACGGTGTCATTGAAGAATTGAGTCACGCACGTGAGTCTGCTCAAAGGACTTTGATGAAATGCACGAATGAACTCAACGAAATCGAAAGACAAGCGGGATCTGATCTCACGGATCTTCGAGGAATGACGGATAACCCCAGTGGCGCAAACACTTCGAGAGTCGAGTACGATCAAATCAAGAATGAGATTCGGCAAGTAGAAGCCGCAAAACAATCGCTATTGTCGGATCGAGAGCTTTTGCAAAGCGCTTCGGAAGATCCAAATGGCTTGAAGCTAGCACCGAGTGCTATTCTGAACGCACATCCTGGCCTCAAACGGATCAGTGAAGGTCTCGTCGATTTACAAATCGCAGGAGCAAACATCCTCGGCAAATTCACTCCATCTCATCCGTCTGCCGTCGCGTCTCGATCAGCACAAGATTCCATTACCAATCGCTTTCATCAGGAGTTGAAATCCTCTTTAGCGAGCTTGAACGCAGATATCGAGCTTGCAGATCAAAAAATCGAAAGACTTGAAGCCCAGAAACGAACCGCTGAAGAAAGACTAAGCAAGCTTGCAAGTGGTCGTGCGAGCTACGCGAACCTCGCAGCCGAAGTTAAATCCCGTTCTGCAATACTGGATGCGTGCGAGAAGTCGCTTGCAGAAGCGCAGGCGGCTCGAGACGCTTCTGTTTCTACGAGTTTATTGACTCGACTTGACGCTCCAATTGTGAGCGATCGTCCCATCGGTCCAGGACGAACTACTCTCGCCGGTATGTGTGCGATCGCTGGATTACTGATTGGTCTCGGAATTGTATTCGTCATTACTCCAATCGATTTCAATCCTTCGTACGGTAGGCACGCAGTGGATCGCGTGACTGGTCGAAGATCCGCAGACTCCATGGCGGATGGGGCGCTAGGAAATGTTGCGACAGAATGGCAAGACGCCAACGCAAAGGATGAATCTAACATCACGAACTCGAACAACCAGCCGTCGATGCCGGCCACATTGGCTCCGAGGGAAGCTTTTCCGTCAATTGCCGAGAAGCCAAAGGATGATTGGCGTGCAGAGCCCGAAGATTGTCCAACACGCAAAAGCTCGAAATCTAGCGAACCCTTGCAGGGTAACATCGCGTCAAGAAGAGCAAAAATGAATTTTGAGGCTGAGATGGAAGCGGTGGATACAATTACAGAATCAAATGAGGCAGTGCTGCCGGATGAAAGCTTGCCCATCGCAGATAGCAAATCGACCGGTAATGAAGAGGTGGACCAAGCATTTCGCGAAATCGCCCGGCTCAAGAGTGCGAAGCCAGAGAACAGAAGTGAAGAAATCTCGGTTCAAATGAAAATCAGTGAACTGCGATCGGTGCTGTCCTCTTTGGGGCATCGAGCCGATACGGAAACGCTCCATCGCGAAGGTTGGACCAGACCGCGCCCTTCGTCCAATCCTTAATTCTTAATGCTTCGGCCTGGCGAAATTCCTTCGCCGATGACGTTTGCGTTGTTAAGGCCTAAATGCGAGTCGTCGTTTTTTTAGTCGGATCTGGTCCACGGTAATATGCCCTTGTGGTTATGCTAGGCGACCGAAACATTACCTAGATCGCCACCATTGCTGTTTGGATATTCCTACCGACTCGGAGATGGAATCGATCTCGGCCGAAAATCGAACGGCATCCACATAGTAACCCGCCGTTGGTATCAAGGTCTTCGTTGACTTCGACTGCCAAAACTTATTCAAGGACAACATACAAACTTCTCGCAACCATTTCGCAAGAATGGATGCTGCTGCGGACGGTACAAGCGAATCGCCGCCGACTTGGAATTGGCAGGAAAGTGGATAACTCTTCCAGGTCGCATGATATTGGGACAACGTTTTAGATTCCGAGTCGATCGTAAACCATTCGTCGTCGAAACAGTGCATGAGGAGCGATTGATAACGGTTCCGCCCGCCGTGCTTATCGCAGTAGATTTCGATCGACTCAATTTCGTTTCCATCGATGTATTCTCGGCAGAGTTCTTTTGCCAATGCCAAGGAAGATTCGCTGAGGAGAGTCGCTTTGTTTCCAAGATTTTCCATCTGTTGATTGAAGAATGGTTCATCGATGAGCCTCGCTTTGGCTGCCAGCAACTCGATTCCTGCGAAGGCAAGCTTCGAGTCTGCACGCTGTTGCGCATGTTGAATGGCATCGTTGTCCGCTGCCTCAAAAACGAGCAATGGTGCATCTAGATGTTCATACCACGCGACAGCCCGGGCTCGATTCCAATCCGAACTAGCCAGTTTCGATGCGTGACTCCACCAATCGTCTTGTTGGCCCCAGAGATGTTCTAGCTGCCAACGCGCACCGCTACACAGGCTTTGCCAGCCGTTCTTGCCGACGAGTATTTTTTTTGAGTCTCCGATCGAGATCCAATCATCACTGCGACCTCTCGGAACGGGTCGCAATTCTGGCTCGAGAATTTCTGCCATCGCTGCGATACTGATATTGATTGGAACACGCCATACGGTTGCTCCGATGACAAGCGGTCCCATGCTTGGGCCATAACCTGCTTCGTCGATACCGAGGACCAAACGGTTCTTCATTGTTCTGGACGACGAATCAATTTACCCGCTGGATCGCTTTGCCAAAGATTGCCCGTCTCCAATTCGAAGCCAGTGAGCCAACGACCACCGTAACAGTACGTGTCGATACAAATCAAATGAGGCACTTCAAACACACGTCCTTCTCGATCGTGGGTATGGCCAACAACGGCCCGTTTGCCGGAGAAATGTGGACCGGGAAGCTGGGACGAAATTTTTGCCCAGAGCAACATGTCGATGGGTTGTTCGTCCAAGGCCAAATCGGGAGCATAATTGGCATGCACAATGAAATGAGAAGCCGTTTCATGATAGAGCGGCATTCTTGAAATGAAATCTCGGTGGGATTTCGGGACGCAGCCTAAATCACCGATAAATCCATAGGAATCCATGGTTTCTACCCCTCCGTAATTCAACCAGCTATAAGGCTGAACTCTCCCCTCCAGAACCTCCATCATCATCTCTTCGTGATTCCCCTTCAGAGCGATGAGATTGCAGGTCGTTTCCAGTTCGAGCAGTCGGTCCAATACACCTTTGGAATTTGGCCCACGATCGACGTAGTCCCCGACCGTAATGATGGTGTCACTCGAAGACGGGGAAAATGCATCGACGATCGCATTCAACGCATCCAAGCAACCATGGATATCCCCAATAACGATTGTGCGGCTCATTTTGATAAACTATCGTGCTCCATGGCAGGGAGAAATACTCCCTTAAAGCATATTTACAAACATACCAAAAGAACATGCCAAATACCGTGCCGACTCCGACGAGCGTAGAGACCTCTCAACACTCCCTCAAGATTCGCATACGATATTGCGAGATCGATGGGCAGGGACGAGTTCATAATTCGCAGTATCTTAACTACTTTGAACAAGGCCGTGTCGAGATGCTTCGCAGCTTTGGCATATCCTACAAAGAGCTAGAAAAAACGGGGCTCATGCTCGTGGTGAAAACGATGCATGTAGATTTCCATTCCCCAGCGGAGTTCGACGAGGAACTCGAGCTGATTACGACATTACACCATTGTTACGGTGCGAGAATTCACCACGGATACCGGCTCTTGCGAACGGTTTCCGAACACGAGGCGGACACCAAGATTTCCTTGGTGGTGACAGGGCATAGCAGTATCGCATGTGTCGACCGAACGGGGCGCGTAAGACGGCTACCAAGAGAATTGCAATTGTTCCGAGACGAAGCAACGGGAGAGGTCTGAAACCATGATTCGAAACGAAGTCTACTCACTATGCACAGCGAACTTTCTCGCGATCGTTACTTTGCTCACCATCAGTTGCCCAGCCACGGGCCAAGAATCGCTTCCGTCTGATCCCTTGACGGAGACGATGCAGTGGCAAATTGCGAATAGCCAGAAACTCAAAAGCCCCAATGGATGGCTCGCTTTAACCGGACACTTTTGGCTTCGCGAGGGAGCGTGCAGCGTCGGCATCTCGGAGACGTCGATTATTCGGCTTCCAGAGGCAGCGGCTGGCGTGGAAGCTGAGATCACAGTGAAAAGCTCAACGGTTGAGTTCCGCCCCGTGTCAAAACATCGATTCGTATTGAAAGACCAGGAGGTTCGCGGATCCCAGTTGCTTCGCATCGACTCATTGGCCAAAGAAGCGGACTCTGAGGATGTCATCCAAATCGAGAATCGATTCTTACTGCAATTGGTTCGGCGATCCGGTCGCTTGGCGATCCGAGTTCGTGATCCTCAGTCCCCTGCGTTGGTTCATTTTCCTGGCAAGACTTGGCTTCCAGTCGATCCAAGCTTTCGAATCGCGGCACAGTTCCACCGTTGGCCCCAAGCGACAGAAACTAGTAGCACGAATATTCGAGGCGAAGCGATTCAGCTCGATATGGTTGGTGAAGTGAAATTTCAATGGAAAGGAGTTGAGCATACGCTCTTGGCACAACAAGAAGGAGACGAGCTGTTTATCGTCTTCAAAGATCAGAGCAATGGAAACGACACGTATGGACCTGGTCGATTTGTCAATGTGCCGATGCCAAGCGTGGAGCCTGGCGAAAACGTAGCAATCGTTCTAGATTTCAATCGATCCTACAATCCACCCTGCGCATTTTCCACTCACACTCTTTGTCCGCTGGCACCCGCCAATAATCGGCTCCCTTTTTTGGTTCGAGCTGGAGAGAGCTACCTCCCCCGGGAAAAGAGACTTGCAAAAATAGAACGGGTCATGGGTTCAGTACCACGTGACGAACGTCGCGTCCCTCTTTTGATGCAGGAGTTAAGCCGCGAAAAACTAGAGGGTTATGACCGCGTCAAGATTTCGTTTGCAGCCGAACACAACGACCGTGTGCCTGCATGGTTATTGATTCCCCACGGCGCGAGCAAGAGCTCAGCGATGCTTTGCCTTCATCAAACAATCAATATAGGCAAGGACGAACCAATCGGATTGGGGCAGCAAGAAAGCAAACGACAAGCGTTACATTTAGTGAAGAGAGGATATGTGTGCCTGGCACCTGACTATCCTAGTTTCGGCGAATATCCATTTGATTTCGACGCTGCATTTGCAAAGGGTGACTATGCAAGCGGTTCCATGAAGGCGATATGGAACAACATGCGAGCGATCGATCTTTTGTGCTCATTACCTGAGGTGGATTCGGAACGTATCGGAGCGATCGGACATTCTTTAGGTGGTCACAATGCGTTGTTCACCGCAGCATTCGACCCTCGTGTGAAAGTGGTTGTTTCGAGCTGCGGATTTTGCAGCTTTCATCGCTATTACGGAGGAAATCTCAAGGGCTGGACGAGTTCCCGCTACATGCCGAGGATCGCGTCGGAATACGAGAACGATCCAAAGAAAATGCCCTTTGATTTTGACGATGTGTTGCTGTCGATCTTTCCGAGAGCCGTGTTTGTGATGGCTCCTCAGAAGGATTCCAATTTTGATGTGACCGGAGTTCAGCAGATCGTGAACGCGGTTGAACCCATGTACAAGAATGCGGAGTATTCAGATCGGTTCTCGGCGGTTTATCCCGACGCGGGTCATGAGTGGCCTGAATTGGAACGAACGGCAGCGTACGAATTCATCGACAAACAGCTCAAGTAAGGTCTCGAAAAAAGCTTGCCTGTGAAGAGACTCGATGGCGTGGGAGCATTTGTGGAGGGATCTCACTTTTTCAAAAACTTGCTCAAGATTCTATCCGCCAACCACGAGGAGAGAGGAACGATTGCAGCAAGCCACATGGCTTTGGAGGGAACGACCAGCTCGGGCGTTCTCTTCTCTGCATGATCCAAGATTTGCTTCGCGAGCTTCACTGGATCCAACAGAGATAGCTTGGCACCTCCACCTGGGGCCGTGGCGCTGGGCGTTTGCAATCCGCGCGACTTGGCTAGCTCATTGTAACGGCTATTGCTATCGGCTCGCTCTATGGGGCCAGGCGAAGCCAGCATCACATGGACACCGCGCGAGGCTAGCTCCAAACGCCATTGCCGCGTAAGAGCCGTCAATGCAAACTTGGTCACGCAGTAGGCTCCCATGTTCGGTGTTGCAATCAGCCCTGCCAGTGAACCGATGTTGACGACGCAACCGCCGGCCTTTTCTAAAGCTGGAAGAAAGCACTGGATGGCACTGACCGTCGCGAGTACGTTTTCCTGGAAGAGAGTCTCGAACTCGGTAACTCCAATGCTCTCCAAGGTGCCTCGATCGGAGCGTCCAATACAGTTGATTAGGAAATCAACTTTGTTGTCGCGGAGCCATGATTGCACTTCCTCATTTTCTTTTAACTGCGTGACATCGACGCGGATGGTGTATGTTGCATTGGCAACAGGTGAATGGCTGGATATCTGAGAGGCAGCCGATTCCAGTTTGGCTGGATCGCGTCCAAGAATCGTGACGGTAGCGCCGCGCGCTGCCGCTTCGGTCGCCAAGTGCAATCCCAGTCCACTAGAACCACCTGCAACCACGACCTGTTTTCCTGACAACGACAACTTGCTCACTGAATTGCATTTCTCTCGATGGTTTGTTATTGGCTTTCGATGTCGCGTTGCAAGGAATGAGCGCGAACAACAGGTCCATAGTAATCCGGCCGTCGGTCAGCCCATCGATCGATCACGTGTTCACGCGGGACTCTTACGAGTCGTTTGTTGCGAGCTTTTGCGAGATCGATCTCTGCCGTCATGATGCATTCCATTTCATGCGATGCATCAGCTAGAGGATGGCCGTTGGGGTCGCAAATGCGAGAATTGCCGATGAATCGGAAACCGCGTTCCGTTCCTACTCGATTGACACTCATGAAATAGACGTTGTTTTCTAAAGCACGAGCATTGGGCAAATACTTTGCGAACGTATCGGCTCCAGGCGGCCAGTTGGTCGGCAAAACTAGCAAATCTGCTCCCTCTAATGCTAAACAGCGGGAGGATTCGGGAAAGGAAGCATCGTAACAGATGTGAATCCCGACCTTCATTCCTCCAGCGTCCATAGCACAATAGTTGCCCGTCCCCTGCGTAGTGAACCTGTCAACACCGAGAAAGGGCAAATGAATTTTGCGATAGCAATCGATAAGCCCTTCGGGGCCGATCAGCGGACAACTGTTGTAAACTCCAACTGCTCCATCCAGCTCCAGCATGCCAAAAGCAACGTATTTGCCATTACGATGGCACCAATCTGCAATTGCTAGCACCGCTTCTCCATCCAATCGTTGAGCGTGCTTTACCGCTTCCTCCAAGGTTGCAAAACAGTACCCGGAAAGCATGCACTCGGGAAAAACGATGAGATCGCTGTCTTTCAGCTCGGGCTTTGCTAACCAATCCAGCATTCGTTTCAGATTCGCGGCAGTATCAGCAAAGGTGACATTGGTTTGGATGCCGCTAACCACTCGTTTTGTCGTTGTCGGGTCCATGCAGGTGTGTTCCTTTTGAAAACGTCATTGAAACCCCGGTCTGCATTCTCAGAACAATTCCGAAAATAATCGGGAAAGGCTGTAATGAACGCACGAAACGGGGCGGAGGCTGCCTTGAGGAATATGGCTAGTACTTCTATACTTTCAGCCCGTTTATTCCCCAAGCCGCTAAGAATAACGCCCGAAAAGTAGCCATGAAGAGCGAACTAAAAGAAATTCAAGAATCCAACCTGCTCGCAGACAAAATCGAGGGGTTTTTAATAAAGGTCAAGCAGAAGCTTCCGCTGATTATCGGCGTCGTAGTTGTTTGCACAGTTTTGCTACTAGCCTCTGGCATTTACAAAACTTGGTCGGATTCGATCAGTGCAAAAGGTTGGTCGGCGCTCTACTTCGGCGATACAGAGGCATCCGATTTAGAGAGTATTGCCGAGGACTTCCCGAATACACCCGCCGGTCTTTGGGCGAGGATGGCCGCTGGAGACTCGCATCTGGCGCAAGGGGTACAGTCGGTCAACACCAATCGTGATGTTGCTGACAAACATTACGAAAAAGCGGTTGCTGAATACGAGAAAGTGGTAACATCCGCTTCCGAGGGGTTTCTTTTGGCGAGGTCGAATTTCGGCCTTGCTCAAGCTTACGAAGGACTTGGGAAGAAAGAAGAGGCGGCCGCTAGCTATCGAAAGATCACCAAACTCACGAATGTCGACGCTGAATTTCAGGCCGAGGCATCGAAACGGGCGACATGGCTAGATTCCTCTGAAGCAGAAGAATTCTTCGCTTGGTTTAAGGCGAATCGAACAACCGCTCCAGCGATTCCTCCAATGTCTGGTGGTGTACCGTCTGTTCCAGGATCACCGGTATTCGATCTTCCAGGTATGCCATCGACACCAATAGCACCAGAATCAGCAACGGCTCCTGCCAACAGTTCTGCCGATAAACCATCTACGGAAGCACCAGCAGAAACGAAGCCGGATGAATCGAAACCTTTGGAGCTGCCGCCTGCTAGTACCGAAAACCCAGCGAAAATCCTCCCTTCCGCCACATCTCCAGAAGTGCCAAAGTAACTGGTAAGCCGTATGGTTATTGACAAAGAAAAACTTCAATCGACCGCGAAGAAGCTGTTCATAGAACAATCGCAACGACACGTTTTCCTTTGCATCGGAGTGAGCTGCTGTTCTAAGGAGGTGGGTGAAGTCGCATGGGAAGCTCTCAAGAAAGAACTCAAGGATAGGAATCTATCGCTGAGCGATAGCGATGCGAGCTGTTATCGGACCAAGGTTGGTTGTCTTCGTGTTTGCTCCGACGGTCCGATCCTCGTGGTTTATCCCGAGGGGCACTGGTACGCAGAGATGACTGCCGAGAAGATACCCGAGTTTGTAGAAAAGCAGATTGTGAAGGGAGAAGCCATTTCCGAATGGATCTTTGCTTCGAATTCTCTCAAAAACCCGGTATAGACGCTGGCTCGAAAGTTTCTTCGTTCTACAGCATCAGTGCTTAGCTCCAAAACAAATTCGCCCCGGGCATGCACGTGTATCTGTATGCGTTTCTAGTGCAGCTCTTGACTAGGTGTAGCGTTTTTTCCAACGTGCCAGTAGCCGAGTTGCGCGATCACAATTCGATCTGATATCGTTACTTAATCCACCCTTTGGAGATCGTCCGGTTTGTTTTACAGGGATTTTCAAAAGTAACCCTCCTCGCCTCCTCGGGGAGGGCGATCAAATCTCGACGATCATTCGCAAGCTTTCGTTGCTAAACAATCGACAGTTCCGTTTACTTGAGGTCGAGTGTATTACTTTAGGTCGAATGTAAAGTTGTTTTTTGACTCATCTGCGGCCACCGTAGCGGTAAAGCCAGACTTGCTAGAGTCGCCATACTTCTCTGGAATGGGCGAAACGATTTTCTTGGCACCAGCGAAGCCGGGCATTTCCGGAATCTCGTCAGGTACATATTTGAATGCGACCGTGTAGGTTCCAGTCATCGCACCATCGCCAGGTTCCTGGGTCTGCAAAACGAATTTACCATCACCGTCGGATGTTCCCTCGGCAATCATTCCCCCGCTTCCTTCGCCTGGCATTAGCATGACATTGATTTTGCCAATCGGTTTCCCTTTGTAGGTGACAACTCCACCAGCAGGAACCAACGTTGGACCATCACTGCCGCAACCAACCAATAAACCGCACGCACAGAGAAGCCACAAACGACGCGATCGGTACTGAAGCAAGATTTCTCTCCCAAGAACAAGGATTGGCAATTTCTAAAAATGATGAAGAAAAATGCCTGGAATCATAAGGCTCCAGGCATTCTTCAGGTAATGGTACTTAGCTAAGTATCAAACAATTTCGACATCAGTCTTCAATCGACACGACTTCACCGGAACTAATAGTCGCAAGTGCACGGTAGGTTGCCGTATTAATGTTATCGCTAATGAAACGAACACTACCGTCAGCCAAACCGAAATTCGCACCGCCAGTGTGTCGGCTCGCAAAACCATAGTTATTGGGCCAATCACCAATGTTCTTAGCAACCTTCAACACCCTGTTAAGAGGAATTGCAGTGGTCGCAGTACAGGCGTTTGGATTGTACCACCAGTTCCATTGGCTCCAACCTGGCATCGCTTCACCAACAATGAATGTGTTGGACGTTCCGTCGGTGATATCACCCATTCGCGTCTTTGAGTTAACGTCTGTTTGGTTAGAACAGATCACACCATTGCCTAGGTTCAAGCCGTCGCTTTGCCCGCCGTTTTTGCCTCCAACACCTGTCGCTCCCGAGTTAACCCAAGCAAAAAGACCAGCGTTCCAGTTACTTCCAGCACATGCTTTGTAACCGGTGACTGCCCACCTGTCTGCCGGTGCATTCGTCTCATTCAAATCGGAACGATTCAGCAAAGTTCCGCCTTCGTTTGAGTCATCCGATGGGCAAAGAAAGGTTGGAATAACCGTCGCTGCAACGATTCGGTTTTTGCCAACGGGAGTGGTGGCTGCACTGGTCTTTGGCTGGAGCCCTACAGTAAAGTCAATATTGTTATAGAGATTGTTTTGCTCAATATACGGGAGGATCATTTGCATCCAACTGCGACCTGAATTCGCGATACCAGGTCCAGTGTTGGGAAACCCTAATTTGCCTCGCGTTGCATAGTTGATTGGGAAACTCTTCACTGCGCTTTCGTAATTGTGAAACGTAAGACCGATCTGCTTCACATTGTTGGAGCACTGCATCCGCCGTGCAGCTTCACGTGCCGCCTGAACTGCGGGCAGAAGAAGTCCAACGAGAATACCGATGATTGCGATAACAACCAACAATTCGACCAGCGTAAACGCTGGCCTGATTCGTATTAAACGATTCATAAAGAAACCCTAAAAAAACAGAGATGAACCAACGAAACGCCATTATCTATTGCAGAAGGTGCAACTAGGCAACATTCTGGTTATAGGTGAATCGGCATTCCAAAACAAGCACGCTGGAAACGATGTTGAAATTTTAACCCTTTTTTCGTCGAATCGCCTATTTCGAAGGCTTGACAGAAGCCTTTTGCCTCTTTTCTCCGGAGCCCAAGGCGATACACGTTGCGATGACAACCGTGAACAGAGCCATCCAAATTACTTGCGAAACATCACCAATGGGAAGCACTTGGTTCATGGTTGTTCCTATCGAGATTTGGGCTGTGAGGATGACATAGAGCATCGCTGCCAGCGCTCCGCCTACGAATCCTGACACTCCAGCCACGAGGGACTTGGAAAAGCCCCGGACTGCTCCCACTCCAAGCCCAACCCCCAATCCAATAAAACTCCATGTTAGCGAATACCCAATGATCGACTGCATCATACTATCAAGCGGAATTCCCATCAGCGTCGATTTCCGCCCGCTGGTTGTTCTCATGTTGTTAAACATCCAGTTGCTCAGATAAGCACCTACGACACCCAGGCCGCCTGCGCTTACTACTGCAACGCTCAAGGCCTTTAGCGACTTTGGCCCGAACGTAAGGAGAACACTAGACAATCCAAAAAGCGCACCGGCAATTCCGAAGAGAACTG
Organism: uncultured Pirellula sp.; assembly: GCA_903858115.1. Lineage (GTDB taxonomy): Bacteria > Planctomycetota > Planctomycetia > Pirellulales > Pirellulaceae > JBKCUI01. Next base: position 24,494 of record CAIOHR010000410.1, read on the forward strand.
AATAGTTTTTGCCATCGGCTTCGTATTGAGCTTTGTCGTGTTTTTCATAGACCTCGATGGGCGCTTGCTCAGGAACTTTTGCGATATCTTCTGGAAGGACAAATACAGGGTGAATCGTTTTTAAAACAATAAAGCTCAGTGCAGCAGCAACAATTGCCCCCAATACCAAGCGTAAAATGCTAGGCGGCCATTTCGCCACGCCATTGGAAGCGTCCACGTTGGATTGGGTCGGGGGCCTAGAATCAGAAATCGGTTTTTCTTCGGACTGCATGATCACCTCTGAGAATGGAAGGATGCCGCTGAACGATCACCAGATGGCAACTTGATTTGCGGCTAGCTTGCGCACTATAACCCGCTATTAACAGGTTGCAAAGTTGAATCGCTACGCTGTACGATGCCTTCTTGCGTTCTGCAAATCTGATTGCCAAACTTCTTTCTGTGCGAATTGTTGTGATGCTCGCAAGGCTCCCAAACAACCAGGTCGATACCTTTTCTGAGATAAAAACAATAAACGCTTTTCTGCAACGAATTTTGAAAATCGAATCAAACGCTTCATTTATTCCGCGAAGGATGGAAAAGAAATGCTAACGATCTATTGCCCGAATTGCTCCAAAGTGTATCGGTTGGCTCCAGAGCACCTGGGCAAGTCAGTCCGATGTCAGGATTGCTCTCAAGTCTTTGAAGCAGCAACTCCATCAGCTACGACTCCTGAGTTTGTTTCAGCACCTGCGCCGAGATCGCAGCCTCCTGCGAATCCAACTTCGCAGTCCGCTGCGGGGAACGCAGGTGGGTTTTCGCCGGCAACGCCGGCACGTTCCTATCAATCCCCTGCTGGCAAGCAAGGAATGTCTGATCAGATTGATTACGTGATTCACGGGGACGATTCTCAATTCGTCGAGATTACTCTCGATCCCGGTGAGACTGTAATTGCTGAGTCTGGAGCCATGATGTTCATGACGTCCGGTATTGAAATGCAAACGGTCTTTGGTGATCCATCGAGCAGTGGTGGATTTTGGAACAAAGTTGTTTCGGCTGGCAAGCGAGTCCTCACGGGGGAGTCGCTATTCATGACGACCTTTACCAATAATGGCTCGAGACGCGCACAGATTGCATTTGCGGCACCAACGATCGGCCGGATTACACCGATGCATTTGGATCAGATGGGTGGAGAGTTGATTTGCCAAAAAGGGGCATTCTTGTGCGGCGCGAAAGGCATACAAGTTTCGATAGCCTTTCAGAAAAAAATCGGAGTGGGGCTATTTGGTGGAGAAGGCTTCATCATGCAACGACTACAAGGTGATGGAATCGCTTTGATCCACGCTGGTGGCGCGATGGTGTACCGTGAATTGGCTCCAGGTGAACAGTTGAGATTGGATACCGGTTGTTTGATGGCTCTAGGGCCAACCGTTCAGTACGACATCCAATTTGTTGGCGGATTCAAGAACACGCTTTTCGGAGGCGAAGGTTTATTTATGGCGACGGTTACCGGCCCTGGGCCGGTTTGGCTACAGAGTCTACCGTTCTCGAGATTAGCATCCAGTATCGTGGCTGCGGCTGGTGGAGGTGGTAAACATGCGGAAGAAGGCTCTGTGCTCGGTGGACTTGGTCTTGGGGGATTGCTGATGGGCAATCGAGACTAATTCAAGTATGGAGACACTTCATAACGATGTTCAGCGACTTCTTGATAGGAAGACACTCAGGATAAACCCGAAAAAGCTAGCAAAGCCAACTCCCAGGCATGTGTACATTTTGGGCGCTGCGGCTTCGAAACCGCGCTTGTATCGAAAGTAGGTTGGTGTTTCTATATTCATCAGTCCGTTGTCGGCCAGGTTATTCCAAGTGTCCCATGTGCTGGCTGGGGAAAGTTCGTCCAATCCGACCGTCATATCCTTGATATAGTCCTCTTCGGTCATTTTGAGGTCGACAGGAAATGTCCAGCGCTCGTAAGCCATGATTCCGCCGTAGCTCAAAAAGCCGATGCTGAGAAGCAAGAGGATTCCTGCAATCATTCGCAATGCCAAGCTCGGCCCGCGAGAAACGTGCTTTCGGGCGATGGGACTGCTGGAAGCCGCAGGTTCCAAGCTGTTCAAGTGACGAATCGTCGGCACTTCAACCGATGTTCCGCATTGAGGGCAAGGTAACGTCATCCCCGCTTGGCTGCGGCTGATGGGGATTTTCGCCCCGCACGAACAAGGTAATAAAAATTGACTCATTGGCTAGAAAAACGCTATCGGTTTGAAAAAGAACGGATGAAGCAGGGTCGATTCTATCCTGCATCACATGCTACCTTACCCGTACGTGAACCGATAGGCTTCGGTTTTCTGCCAGACAGTGGCGTTTTCTTTGAAGCTGACGACCTTTTCGAAACCTGCAGGCAGGAGCTCCGTGCTTGAAGGATTGCTTCCAGGAAAGTTGTTGCAGTCAGACAACCAAAGCCTATGGAATATTCCTGATACTGGTGGCTAGACCGAGGCATTCATCCAGTTAGAATGGTGGAGCTGTCAGTCGAGTCCCTCGGTGGGATTAGATAGTTACTAGCAACACCATAAAGTCGGTTACAGAGCGGTCGGTTCACGAATTGTTCTTGTAACCCGGGCCCGGCACACCTCAACACTTGCTGAATCGTTCGCGTCAAATAAATTTCCAGCCAGTTTCATTCTCGGTTGGCTATCCATAAAGAACACGACCGCTGATCAGAAGTTAGTTGCGTCTGTGAAAACCCCTAGGACTGTTTCGTGTTGAAAGAAGAGATAGCATCACGGATGAGACCGGTCGTGTTCCGCAAATGCAGAATGAGCGAGAGCTTGTTTCCACTCACGAAATCCCATTTCGTTGAGGTCTCCATATTGGAGTCCGACGGCAATGTGGATGAAAGAGTAGTTTGAGGAGTGAGTGACTGCTTCAGAATGTCTGCTGCAGTACGACGTGTGCGAGGGATGCAGCAAATTTTAGTTATTCGTAAATATTTACCAATTGTTATCGGAGAGACGTTCGCATTCAGAAAGGTGCTATAGTTCCCTTGCCTCGCTAAGGCAGGGGAGAGACGCAAATCGCGTCCACTCTAGCTGCGGATCGATTTTCCTGTTCGGGGGGAATCTCTTTGCGGCGCTGCAGAGCGGATGACGCGGTTTGAGGTCTCGGACCATGCTGACATACGAGCACTCCGATCCTCCATTCATTTCGTGGTTTCAGGAGCTATTACCTTGTTCGACGGCCTGTTGGATTTCGATGATGATTTGCCTCGCAGCGCTGACGACTTGGATGGCCTTCGCAAACTGTCGCTAGAGGAGGAAGGTGATGATCTGGGCGACGCGGTTGCCGATGTCGTAGTGCCAGAGGACCAAGTTCAGCTAGACAGCGACGATGATTTGCTGTCCGGCATGGACGAAGTCGAGACTTGGTCGGATGATCCGGTTCGAATGTATCTGACGCAGATGGGCGAGATTCCCTTGCTCACACGCCAAGAAGAAATTCGACTCGCGAAAAAAATCGAAGTCACACGACGTCGATTCCGTACCAAGCTACTCGAGTGCGATTATGTGGTCCAGTACGCCTTCAAGATACTCAAGCGTGTTCATACAGGCGAATTGCCATTCGATCGCACGGTACAGGTGTCGGTTACCGACAAATTAGAGAAGGATCAGATATTAGGAAGATTGCCAAACAATCTCAAAACACTCGACGTTCTACTCAAGCGAAATCGTAGAGATTATCGCAACGCCCTGAGTAAGAATTTGCCTGAGAAGAAAAGAGTAGAAGCTTGGCAGTCTCTCGCACGCCGCCGTCGAAAGACGGTTCGTCTGATCGAAGAACTAGGGCTGCGAACACAACGAATCGAAGCGATGATCAACGTTCTTGAGCGTCTGAGCAATCGTATCGATGAAATTCTCCATGATCTAGCAACACTCAAATCGTATCAGGTAGCCCCCTCACAAGTGGCCCAACTGAAACGTGAGTTCCGTCAGATCCTGGTTGCAACCCAAGAAACCCCATCGTCGCTCCGCAATCGTGTTGCGATGGTGAAAAAGGTCTTCACTGAATACCAACGCGCGAAGAAACAGCTGAGCGAAGGCAATTTGCGTCTTGTAGTTTCCATTGCGAAAAAGTATCGAAATCGTGGCCTTAGCTTTTTGGACCTGATCCAAGAAGGTAATGCCGGGTTGATGCGGGCTGTGGACAAGTTTGAGTACCGACGCGGGTTTAAGTTCTGCACGTATGCCACCTGGTGGATACGGCAGGCGATTACCCGTGCTGTTGCAGACCAAAGCCGAACCATTCGGATTCCCGTTCACATGGTGGAAACCATGTCACGCGTCCGAAATGTTTCCCGGCAATTGCTGCAAGAACTTGGTCGCGAGCCAACGCTTGAAGAAACTGCACGTCGCGCTGAGACGACTATCGAAGAAGCGAGACGGGTGCTGGCGATGAGCCGTTACCCAATTTCGCTCGATCGACCTGTCGGAAACAGCGAGGATAGTCAATTCGGGGATCTGCTCCCGGATGGTACTGCCGAAAGTCCTGCTATTGGTGCAGCACAAGAGATGTTGCGATTGCGAATCAACACCGTCCTCAAGACGTTGAGTTACCGCGAACGTGAAATCATCAAACTGCGCTATGGTTTGGGTGACGGTTACAGCTATACGCTGGAAGAAGTTGGACATATTTTCAAAGTGACACGCGAACGCATCCGTCAAATTGAAGCAAAAGCGGTTCGAAAACTTCAGCAACCCAGCCGTTCGCAAGAACTCGTCGGCTTCCTCGACTAAAATCTCTTACTCATTTCGTGAGTGACATCCTAGTATCGTAAAAATTCAAGGCTCTGGTGTTTGAATGCAAATGCCAGAGCCTTTTTTTGTGCGAGAGGGAACCCCAGTGCATAGAGCAAACTGGTGCGTCCACCTTGCTACCCCAATGCACAGGCTGGCAAGCCGGCGTCTGATTCTCTATTCGTAAGTCGCGATTCCCAATTCGTTCTTATCTTCGTTACTTTGACAGGCTGGAAGCGCTGGAAGCCATCCCGCATGTAGTTGTCTTCTTTACTTTGACAGGCTGGAAGCCTATCCCACATGTAGTTGTCTTTATTGCTTTGACAGACTGGAAGCCTATCCCACATGTTTTGGTTTGGAACCATGGTCCTTTTCGGATTGTTCAGCCGGGCTTGCAAAGTAAGAAGCGAGGATTCAAACTTGTTCGCGTAAGCACACGCACGCTACACAGATTCCTTTCTTGCTCGTTCTATACACTCAAAAGATCCTTCTATGCTTCGCTATGCTCTGACTGTATTCGTCAGTGCGTTCTTGCTGTTCCAAGTGCAGCCGCTTATCGGTCGTTTTATTCTGCCTTGGTTTGGTGGAGGGCCATCCATCTGGACAGGCTGCATGCTGTTCTTTCAGGCTGCCCTGCTGGCGGGCTACCTATACGCTCACCTACTCTGTGCTCGACTATCGCTTCGTGCACAAGCATGGACGCATTTGTTCGTCGTCGGCTGCTCCGTTATGCTGCTGCCGATTGCACCCGATGAAGCGTGGAAGCCTACGGAAGACCAAGCCCCTTTGTCGCGAATACTCCTGCTTCTGCTGGCAACCGTCGGCGGTCCCTACTTTGTGCTCGCTTCAACTGGTCCACTGATGCAAAAGTGGTTCAGCCAGACGTCACCGGATCGATCACCCTACCGTCTGTACGCTTTGTCGAACATCGGATCACTGTTGGCTCTGTTGAGTTATCCGTTCGTCTTTGAACCGTGGCTTGCATTGCACACGCAAGTCCTATCATGGACAGCGGCCTACCTGGCGTTCGCTGGTTTCGCTGGTTGGTGCGCCGTGGCTGTTTTGAAACAATCGAAAAATGTCGTTGTACCCGCGCGGCAAGCCGAGTTCGTGAAGCCGCTTATGCAAGCAGCTAAACCAAGCATTCTGCAAGTTTTGTTGTGGCTCAGCTTGTCCGCTTGCGGTTCCGCAATTCTCTTGGCAACAACAAACCAGCTTTGTATCGATGTGGCTACGGTTCCGTTTCTTTGGATCTTGCCGTTAAGTATCTATCTTATTTCATTCATCATCTGCTTCGATCAGCCGCGGTGGTACGATCGCAGAGCTTTTGGCTTGTTGCTCTTGGTATGCGTTCCGCTTGCCGCCAGAGCGTTATCGTCTGGCGCCGATCTGGACCTCATTAAACAAGTGACCATTTTTTCCGCAGCGTTGTTTGCTTGCTGCATGTCGTGTCATGGTGAGTTGGTCCAGTCTCGTCCAGATCCAAAGTATTTAACATTGTTCTACCTTGCCATCTCGGCGGGTGGTGTCTTGGGCGGTCTCTTTGTAGCAATTGTTGCTACCAATTTGTTTACGGGATATTGGGAGTACCCAATTAGCCTTGTTGCTTGCTGCTTATGCACATTGCTCGCCAAGTGTTATCAACGTGTTTGGATACCGAAACCGTCGATTGCATTTTGGACTTGGGCTGGAGGGGCGATCGCAACATTGATTACCGTCATCGCTCTGATCTGGCTTCCCCATAGAAAATCGCTAACGGAACTCGATGAAGTTGGGATGTTTGGGGGATTGGGAATCTTGATATTGATTGGGCTTGTGCTCATTGGCATAACGACTGAAAAGCGGTCAACCCTTTGGGTATGGTACGGGTTAGCGGCATTGCCGATTGCTTGGGCAATCGGATGGGGCATGGGACGAATTCCCCATGTAATGACTCCTCGCATCATCAGTTTGATAGCAGGTGTTTCGCTTCTTGCGTTCAGTGTTAGTGTGGCCACCTTTTGGGGACTTCGACGTCGCAGCGAAGTGGTGCAAGGTCTATGGATCCGATTGTTAATCTTTTGTTACGCGGGTAGTCTGCTTGGTTTAGCTTCGTATCAGAAGATAATTACCAATCAGCAATGTTTCATTCTTTTGTCGATAGGACTTGTGGCTATCGTCGCCGAGTGGGCTCTCTCTCGTTTGCGCTGGACACGAGGTTGGTCGCTTGGTCTATGGTACTGGCTGCCAATGGGAGCATTGATCGGTCTGCTCGGTTATAACCTCAAGCGAGTGACTGATGCCAGCATGGTAGAAGTTGTGCAGCAGTCACGCAATTTCTACGGTGTTTTGAATGTCGAGTACGATCAGGATACGATGCCCGCACGATACGAGCTCACGCATGGTCAAATTCAACACGGATGTCAGTTTGATGATGAGTATTGGAAGACTCAACCGACAACCTATTACGGTGAAGTCAGCGGATTGGGCTTGGCGATTCAGACGGCCCGCGAACGTAAAGGGGAGTCCGGTTCTATTCGAGTCGGCATCGTCGGATTAGGAACCGGCACAATCGCGGCGTATGGCGAGGCCAACGACAGCTTTATTTTTTATGAAATCAACCCAGCCGTGCGTGACCTGTCTGGTCGTTACTTTACTTATCTTCAAGACACGGAGGCTACGACGCAGGTCAAAATTGGTGATGCACGGATCGTGATGGAGCGTGAACTAAAGAACGGTCAACGACAACAGTTCGATGTACTAGCGATCGATGCCTTCAGTAGCGATGCAATCCCTGTTCACTTGCTTACGGCGGAATGTGGCGAGCTCTATCGGCAGCATGTTGCGGAAGGAGGCATTTTAGCAATCCACATTTCGAATCGCTTTCTCGATTTAGGGCCGGTAGTGCGGGGCCTTGCTGACAAGCTTCATTGGCATTCAGTACGAATCGAGAATGACGACGACAACGAGAAAGGTGTATTTAGTTCGACCTGGGTGCTGCTAACGTCTGATGCAGAGTTGGCAAGTCAACTCGAAACGAGTGTTCAATTTAGTCCTTGGTCAGTGAACGCGCCGAAACTGCTTTGGACCGACGATTATTCGGGCCTATGGAGGATTTTATCGTTCTAGAGGTAGGCAAGTGATCTTGATGGGTAAGAATCGGCGGAGCGATCCACAACTTACTTCGACTTTGTTTTGCGGGATCGGCGGAGCGATCCACAACATTTGCTAAGCCTTCGCACCAGCTTTGACATGACTTAGACGATGCAAGCCTTGCAAACTATCCGTCTAGCGTGTTTTGATGACACGAGTCTTTGGAATACTGTCGTGCCATCCGATCGGAAATCCCTTGTTCCCAAAAAAGCTAAATGCTTCAAACGGAATAAATCGACATGCCGAACGACCGAGGCATTGCCCAAACGAAGGAACTCCTCCTGTTTCCGTGACAACCTTTGTTCCCATGATCAACTTTCCAAGCGTCATGCCGGTAGTCATTTCCAAAATGCAGTAGTAAGCCAGCGCGACCAACAATCCGATCAAAGTAGCGATGATTTGAGCGATTGAGAGCCCCTGTTGTGAAAGTTGCCCCCCTCCAACAATCGCGGCCATTAATCCGACCCCAACACCGACCCCTGTATTGATGAAGTAGAGAAGTATGTTGTCGATAATATTTGTCAAAAATCGCTGCATCTGAGAAGCTAATGGAAGGTCTCCAGGTGCGTTTAGATTCTCGGTTAACGGGTCATAGGCACCTGAGGCAGAATACGGATTACTCGAGGACATAAAGCGTTCTTTCTCTTTCAGTCAGTTGTTACTTGGTCATTTGTTTTTCAGCCCAAGTGTCTAGTCTACCTTCCAGAATTGTTAGCGGCATCCCCCCATCCTTCAAGATCTGATGATGAAACTCTGCTAAGGAGAATTTGTCTTTCAGTTTCTTTTCATAGCGAGCACGCAACTCCCGCAGTTTCAACTGACCGATTTTGTACGATAACGCCTGACCTGGCATGGCCATATAACGTTCTATCTCTGCTACTGCCGCTTGCTCGGAGATTGCTTCGTTGGCCATCATGTAGTCGATCGCTTTTTCTCTCGACCATCCCTTTACATGCAGACCGACATCGACCACCAAACGAATGGCACGATGCATCTCGTCCCCTAAAGCTCCGATCTTTTGCTTCGGATCCGTGTAAAGCCCTAACTCTTCTCCCAACGTTTCGCAGTAAAGAGCCCAACCCTCACCGTAAGCTCCATACCAAAGAAACTTGGCAAACTCTGGAAGTGACGCGTTCTCTTGTTGAAGAGACACTTGATAGTGATGGCCTGGAATCGCTTCGTGGAGAAACAGCGACTCCATGCCACTGGTCACGTTGAATTTGCTGACTTCAGGAATCGGTACATAAAAAATTCCTGGTCGGCGGCCATCGGAGGAGCCTGGCATATACTCAGCACTTGCGGTCGCTTCTCGAAAAGCCTCGGTGCGTCGAATCTCGAATCGTGTCTTGGGTTTATTGAGGAACAATCGATCGAGTTGTGGTTCGATCTTTGCTTGAATCGATGCAAAGTCAGCTAGGACTTGTTTCGCTTCTGTGTATGGCATCAAGGCTGGATTCGAACGCAGGTCGCTGAAGAACTCGGGAAGTGAACCTTGAAAGCCCATCTTCGCTTGGGTGGCCTTCATCTCGCCCAAGATTCTCGCGACCTCCGATTCGCCGATCGAATAAATTTCATGCGGAGTCAACGCCGTGGTTGTCCAATATCGCACCCAATATCGATACTGTTCTTCACCTCCTGGCAAGGAGCTGAGACCTGATGTGGCTCTTGACTTTGGGAGATATTCCATTTCCAGAAATTTGCCAAACTCTTTGTAAGCGGGGATCAGTTTGTCTCGCAACGCCGTTTCGAACGCACGCTTGAGACGATCTTGATCGTCTCTAGAAAAAGTATCGGGCAAGCTCTTGATAGGCCCCCAAAAAAGACAGTCCTCGATTTTCTCAGAAGCGATCGAAGGGTCGGAGAACTGAGGAATCATTTTGACCACCAAGGATCGTGGCAACACATAGCCGTCGCGAATACCGGTTTGGAACTGATCCTTGGCTGCTCGAAGCCAGATGCAGAATCCATCGATCCGCTGAAGCCAGGACTCGTAATCTTTGACCGACTTGAACGGCTGGCTCCCCGTTCCACTTCCCAGTTGACCAAAGAACAAATGCAGCCCGTCGAACTGATGAAGTGGAATTCGCTCGTGCTGAAACGTCATCCCCTCCAGCCTGACCTCCAGTTCATACTTCAATATCTTGGCCATAAGCTGCTCCACTTCGGTGCAACCTCGTTGATCGACAGCGGCAAGTTTCTCCAATGTAGACCGATAGAACTGTCGCTCCTTGGCGAGGAAGTCTGGAGCGATATCGATCATCAATCGATCGTTGTAGCGATTGTCACCGAAGTTCGTCGCTTCAATGGGAAAGAGGGTCAGATAAGTCTCATGATACGAGCGGAGGACTTCCTGCATGGCTCGCGAAGCGGATGAATCTTCGGCATAGACATTTCCCATGATGCACAAATAGCCCGATACATAAACTACCGCTCGGACGATTCGCAATAACGACTCAATCATTCAAAACTCAATTCTGGATATGTTGGGGCCGGGTGCAATTCACTGGGGCAGTTCCGTTCGAACAATGTCGATCTTGACAATGACACTGCCGGCAAAAGTAGCAGGCTCGCTCCGTCGTGCCGTCCGCTTTTGGACACTTGCCGGGATTCTAGGTGCACGGCATATGAAATGTGCCTACTGCTTTGACTTTTGCCGAAACTGTCAGCAATGTCGGTTACAATCGTAGCACAGCGTTTCCCCTAACACCACGAATGCCACGGTTCTCCATGCAGGTTACAGAGTGTCTTATTGTCGCATTTTCGGCGGTATCGGTCGTCATTGCATCGATACTTCTTCTTCGTTTGCATCCCATTATCGGACTAGTCCTCGGAACTCTGGTCATTCTGTTCTACACGCAGGGACAATCGGAACTGAGCGTTGCGAGCCGGTTGGCGTCTGGCATGACCGAGATCTTCGAAAAAATAGGTCTACCCATCGTGTTTGCATCCATCGTGGGCGGATGCTTATTGGAAAGCGGTGCGGCGCATCGTATTGTGGCTGACATCGTCCGACTGTTCGGCAGCCAACGCGTTGCCCCTGCATTGTCGGTTAGCGCTTTTATCATGGCAATTCCGGTCTACTTTGATACGGTCTTTTATCTGCTTTTGCCTTTGGCCAAAGCGGTCGCCCGAGATCGACCGAAGCACTACCTCATGTCGGTTATGGCAATCATCGTGGGCGCAACGATGGCTCACTCGCTCGTTCCTCCAACACCTGGTCCGTTATTGGTCGCGAATGCGCTTGGGATCTCGGTCGGAACGATGATGCTCGGGGGATGTATCGTCGGAGGCTTTACGTCGTCCGTGGGATTTCTGTATGGAGTTTGGTGTAGCCGCTCGTTGGGAATCGAGCTGAGTATTCCACGCCAGAACGACGATCAACGCAATCGAACCTCTCCTCCTATCTGGCTTTCGATCTTGCCTTTGGTCATTCCGATTGCAATGATCGCCTCCGCCGAATTTTTCATCGGAGGTAAGGTGTCAGATCGAAGTGTTACATGGCAGTCTATTGGTGATCCGATCTTTGCACTCTTGGTCTCGTGCCTCATTGGGATCGCGTTGATGAAAATGACCGTCGATGCTAAGACGACCCAAAGTGTGATGACACGATCGGTAGCAGATGCAGGTACCATTTTGCTTTTGACATGCGCTGGCGGCGGGTTTGGTGTAGCACTCAAGGAGTTGGGGGTAGGTGATGCAATCGTGACTATCTTCCCCAATACCCTCACGCCAACTGGTTTGCTAGTCATGGCCTTTGGAACAACCGCATTAATACGGGGAGCGCAAGGGTCCGCGACGGTTGCCATGACCACGACAGTCGTAATCGTCGAATCGCTAGTCTCGAAGGTTGAGTTAACCTATCACCCCATCTATTTGGCGTTAGCGATAGGCTGTGGTTCAAAGCCACTAGCTTGGATGAACGATAGCGGATTCTGGCAAGTGGCATCGATGACAGGAATGACGGCAATACAAACGCTCAAAACGTTTTCTGCCGCGCTAACGATCATGGGTTGCGTCGGCTTTTTGGTCGTATTGCTTGGATCATGGTTCTTACCGCTTGTCTGAAGAAAGAAGAAGTTCCTCGTCTAGCGTCACTTCTTTATCTTCGCTCAAAAGAAGTAGCGTCAAATGAATGTCGCGACGATGGAGCCCGAACTGTTCGCTCAGCACTCGTCGATAGCATTCTAGTTGCGGTCGGTGAAGCTCAACACGGCTGTCTACCCATTCCGTCAGGTCCATTCCTTCAGGGCGTGTGTCGGTCTTAAAGTCCAGGATCTCCGCTCGTACGACTCGGTCTCCATCAAAGCCCAACACGCATCGGTCGATCACCCCTCGCAACATCTGCCCATCGATTACTTGAAGCAACCGTCTTTCGTTGGTAATCTCCAAGTGCAACATCCTAGGTTGGTGCCACGATCGATAGCGATCTGCACTGAGCGCTTTCAAGACCGACGGCATCTCGCAGAACCGCACGAAACGGTCCACCCATTCTGTTACTTTGACGTGCGACATTTCTTCTTGCGTCAACGAAGATGCGGAAATCTCCTTCAATCGCTTCTTGTTCGGTTTGTAATCTTCGATCCAACCGCGAACTTCTTCAAACCAGCGATGAACCAGCTTGCCAACAATCGAAGCCGAAGTGTCACCTGCTGTCCAACGCGTACCAAGCCGAATCGTTGTCGCTGCAGCAACGTTGCTCGGTCTGAGCCATGGCAACAATCGCGGACTCGAACCTCCACGTTGAAGTTGGATAGCGCGACGAATCCTATCTTGAGAAGCCACTGAAACAGCATCCTCCTGCTCGACTTCATCTCGGACCACCGATTCGAACCATTTGGGATCACCCCAGCTATGGATCAATAGCCCGCGTGTGTCACGCTGCTCTTTGGTCGCAAAGATGGAGTGAAGCACGGATCCCCATCGTTTCTTGCTGCTCGACGACGGAGCTGTGTAGAGATAGAGAGCTTGGCGAGCTCGAGTCAACGCTACATAAAAGACGCATAGGGCTTCCGCTAGCTGCTGGTTGGCGAATTCTCGGAATGCAATCTTCCAGGAATCATCGAGAAACTTTTGAACGTCTCGATTCATGTATCGAACGACGCCGATCGGTGGCTTGGTCCGGTCTTCATACATTGCAACAAACGACGGAGGACGGGAAATAATTGTTTGATCGAGCGTCGGCAAAAAGACGGCATCGAACTCTAAGCCTTTGGATTGATGGATCGTCATCACTCGCACCCGACTCACCCCTGGCAACGCGACTTTCTGTTGCTCTACAAATTCGATAAAGCTAAAGATGCTATCGCCCCGCATCGCATCGTATCGATAGCCGAGTTGAACCAGTTGTTTCAATCGGTCTTGATCTCGTTCGTTGCACGCGGGTGCCAAATGCTTGGCGAGTTGCCCGAGTGTACTACCGAATCCCAATGCATCGATACTCGCACGCAGGTCCATCGAGAGTTTGTCTGCATTTTCGAGTGCTTCTGGTCGTAGGTGTTCTGCCAATGGGGAATGAGCCACATGAAAGTGGGCCAATGAATCGGATGGATGGTTTGCCACTCGCATCACGCTCAACAGTAGCAATACAGCCGCCGAATCGGTAAGTGGATTTCCACCTTCTTGACTGGCCTCGACGCCGCGCTCTCGCAACAACGTGATCAGTTGCCCGACATCTCGATTAGTCCGACATAACACACCGATCTCTACGCTGCTGTTCGTTCGGTGCAGATCGGCGATTCGATCTGCGACTTCATCAAAGAGACCGTACGCGCTCTCGTCACCTTCTGGATCGCGGCTCTTGTCGACGTCCGCATTTCGAAACTCGACATAGCCAGGCAAGATCCCTTTGGAAGTTTCGTGTTGCGTAAAGTGCTTGGTCGTCCATTCCACGATCGCCTTAGAATCACCCGCATCCACGTCGGCTTCATCGCCGTTGTAGTAGCACTCATGTTTGTCCAATTGAGAAAAAACGGAGTTCACAAAGTCGATCACAATCGGAGAGCTGCGGAAACTCTTGACGAGTTTTTCCTGTTGCACATTTTTGATTTGTTCACCGACGGATTCAAAGATCTCGGCTACTCCACCACGCCAACCGTAGATCGCTTGCTTGCTGTCACCGACACAGAAAAACGAAGTCTTGTCGACTTGGTTTTGAATAATGGCTTCGGCAAACGGTTTGACGATCTCCCATTGGACGGGAGATGTATCCTGAAATTCGTCTAGCAACAAATGATGGACAGGGCAATCCAATCGATGTGAAATCGAGTCCATCGTATCGCGTTGCGGTTCTTTGGCGGGCTGGATACGATGCTCTTCTACTGTTTGGAGCAACCAATTTGCAAGCCGTTCTGCGACATCATCAAAGGTAACGGTGCGGTGCTTTGTCTTCACCGATTGAAGCTGCGTATGGTAGTTCTGCAACAATCGAAACGCGGCTTCGTTTTGTGCACGGCGACTCGACAATTCTTCGGTTGCCGCTTTTTTGGCCAGAATGCGAAGCGCGCTGGCTGCTTCGGAATCCAACTCTTTAGACGAGTACGTTGGAACATCGTCGTCCGAACGTTGAACGAGCGTCAGCGATAAGAACTCGCCCCATTCTTGTGCGTTGAATTTCTCGACTGCCGCATCGCGAGACTTGGCATACCCCTTATGCTCAACCGTCGAATGGGCGAATACATGCAATGATCGTTGCACTTCTTCGTCCCGAGGCCCTTTGGGGACCGTGAGCTGATTCCAGGCTTCCTCGTTGGTTCGACGGAACAAATCGTATCCATTGGATACCACGTTCTCGATCTCGCGACGGATGCTTCGTGTGGCTTCCCCTTTGGATAACTGCGATACCAGCGATTTCAGCGAACCGCGATCCATATGCTCAAACATTCGGCTAATCGCCTCCTGCTTGAGTTGCTCGTATTGAAAAGGATCCGAGAGACTCCAACCGGGAGGAAGCTTTAATTCGAGCGCAAACGAACGAGCTAGCTGAGAGTAAAAACTATCTAGCGTGCTTACTCGAAATCGATGAAGGTGAGAACACAATCGTCCCAATTGATACTTCACCGTATCGCGAGTGATTTTCAACGGCTCAAGAATCGATACCAACGAATCGAAGCTCGCATCCTCTTCGATCGCATTTGCCAACCATGACAAAACACGATGCAGGATTTCACCCGCAGCCTTGCGCGTAAACGTCGTCGCCAATATCGAATCCAGCGGTTGATCGGTAAACAAAAGACGCAACGCGCGCGTTGCTAGATTGTAGGTTTTACCAGTACCGGCTGAGGCCAAAATCATTTTGGAGGAAAACCAATCGCTGTTGGGCTTCCCCACGGCGAGGTGCTCTTCCAAATGGATCTTGTTCGGATTTTCCATTCTCAACATCGGAGGTAACGATCGGCTATCGAGCACCTCATCTGCATGTCCGTTCGCATTGGTTTGCGTAACGGAACCATTCGAATCAGTCGCCGCAGGAGCGTCCAGTTCCGGCAAAGGATGGATGTTTGACGCGGCTTCGCGTAACTTCGTTTGTTCGGCTTCCTTCTCGGCAGCATCTCGGTCCCAACGCCGCGCAACAGAAAATTGCGTGATCGCGTTGTACTCATCTTGACTATAGATGCCCTTGTATCGAGGAGGCCAAAACTGATTATCGTAAACGCGCAACGCGATCCCTTTGGCCGATTCAATGGCTGCAGCGTGTTCTGCTTCGGTAAAGTCCGCTTTGATAAATTGCGTCTCCAACGGATTTCGAGGCAATAAGATGTATCCAAACTGCACCTTGGACAAATCTTCGATCTTGAGCGATTGGATCAGTTTGCCGTAGAGGGGCAATTGCCAATCGATCCAGGTTTTGTTTTGTCGCAAGTGGTTCTCGCGTGGCTTTGCGGTTTGGTCACCTGTTTTATAATCCCACACCGCGTGAGTCCCAAGCTTGGGGTTGTAGTCGATGCGATCGATTCGACCATGAATCACCATCGATTTGCCATCACCCAGGTCCAGCTTGAGTCCATCTGTCTTTTCGACCTTGAACTCGATCTTCTTAATACGCCAACCTTGCTCAGCGTGCGCTGCCTGATGGTTAGCAAAAGCTTGAAGCCGTCGTTCCGCTTGCTCCAGTTGGATTTGCAGGGCTGGCGGTGGTTGAACACCGAACTGAGCCCTCGCAAGAAGCTTGAGCTTTTCTATCAAGAATGCACTGATCACGTCCGGATTCGTGGAGGTCGCCACTGCCGGATCTTCCATAAACTCGAGGCATTTGTGAACGAGATCACCAAACCCGCCACCGTCGAGCTCTAGTTTCTCATGCTCGAATGCTCTGAGTCGTTCCACCCTTCCGAGATAGAACCGATAAGGGCACTGTTCATACTTCTTGAAGTCCGTTACGGCCATATCCCGAACAGGTTTGGTAACTACGGGGTAAGGGATCGGGATATTCGTCTGCCCTTCGCGCGGTGCCCAAATCGATGGCACTTCGTCTACATCGCGAATCCCTTTCGGTTCCAAGAGCCATTGCACGCGCGATGCAAGCTCATCCGGAGGAACCGCCAACAGCAATCGACTGGGGGTTTGAGGATCCCCAGTGGAACTCAAGTGATTCAAGATGATTTGAACTTGTTCGCGTGTGTTGAGCATGGTCAACATCGCATAGCAATCGCGAGCAAATCGTCGCGCATTGTCCATTAACCCGAGCATGCTGCGAAGCTGATTCGGAAGGAACGTATCTCCGTTTACCGATTCAGGCACAACGCCATCATGCATCCCAGTCAACATCAGTACTGGAGCATCATCCAACGCGAGATCGAGCCAGCCTAGCATCTCGATCGCATTGTATTGAACGATGGGTGGCACCTGAATAGATTCTAATTGACCTACCAACCAAGTGTATGCATCGGCTAAGGACACAGGGATATCTAAACTGCTCGGGACCGATTGAAGCGTTTCGATCACGTCATTGACCGCGGCGCTCGATCGAGCGTAGAGATTTCCTAAAGCTTCATCCGTATGCACTTCTTCGTTCTCATAGATTGCCAAAATGACTTGGCGAATCGGCTGGGACCATTGCCCCAGCGTTTGTTTGGATACGCGAAGCGGAGACAACCACTGGTCGATCGCGCTTAAGGTCGCGAGGAAAATCTCGCGACCCTTCGCTGTCGGCCATTCGACTTGGTTGATCGTCCGGATGAGAGTGGACTGTTGATAGGCGTCCAAACGACTCAAGAGTTTTTCCGGCCGGACATTAACGTCTTTGTCTAGCTCGACAATAGAACTTTGAAGTGCCAGCCAACGTTGGATGCTCGGGACTCGGACAAGCTGATTAAAGGATTCGATCGATCCCCCTGATACATAATCGATCAACATCTCGATCAATCGCATTGGTGGTGATTGCGTCACAGGAGTCCCAGGGCCGTATCGCAGTTGGACGTTGTTGGCAGCAAGTGATTCTTGAAGAATCGGGACAACTTCTGGGTCGGGGATACCAATCGTAACTTGTTGGACGGAATAGGCATCCTGCAACTCGGAAAGTTGGATCGCAAGCTCCTTGGCTGCTTCCGTCGGCGTGGAGCGGACATGGATCCTCGAAGGCTCGACGCGGATCTCGAGGTCTTGCCAATACTCCGGGACCAACGTTCCATCGACATGAAAGCCGCCTGAATAATTGGCGGGGGCACCCACGAGAACATGGACGCTATCGGATATCGCCCCCAAAAATCGACGTTGCGCTCGATTGAGATCGACCGCACCAATCAATACGATCTCCCGATCGGTGGCCACTTCGTTGTTGTCGATCGCAAACCTTCGAGCGGACTGAACATCCCACAGCCCGGCCGTGTGAAGTTCGTCCAAATAATCACGTTGCAGCTTGGCTAGAATTTTCCATCGAACCACTTCTTGAGGCTCTTTGATCTCTTCGGCAACGTCGGCGAAATCGACCAAATCCGATGCGAGCTCGCGATGCAGCCCGCTGAGCATTTTGGCTAGGTCGATCCATGGACGAAGTTCTTGCGGGTCTGGCAACTCCAGCAAAAGGGGACGCACAAAATCAGGCTCTGCATTGCGAAGCACTTTGGTCCAAGCCAATGTTTGTTCCAAATCGCTTGCGAATGGAAGCCGAGCGGTGTAAAGGTACTCAGGCAATTGTCCCATCGTGAGGACTTCAGGTGGACGCAGGACGAGCCCCTGTTCTTGGGCCCGCAAAGCCAAAAGCTGAGTCAATCGACGCCCTGCCAAAGCGCCGGGCAAAACAACGAGACATCGGTCGAGGTCCCAATTGACGCCGCGCGAATACTGTTGGAGTAAGTGCTCAGCGGCCGTGTGTAGGATGGGTTGAGTCCACCCCAAATAGTGCAATTGAATTTTTTGTTGCTGCTCAAACAGCGGCCGCCGAAGTTTGTGCGGGATTTTTGTAGCCGACATTCATTACCTCCCTGCTTGCACTAAAAGTGAAAATGGCTGGTGCAAGCCAAATTCAGTTTCGTCCTACTGCGTGACACGTCTGGTCACGCAGGATGCAAAATGCACCGTCGCAACATTCTAGGGCAAGTAAGTGGAATTCGATACTTGTCGAGAGCGACTACGAGTTGGGATTCGTGCGACAAGCCAGATAAGGAAAGGCAATCTTTCTAGTTGCCTGTCAACTTGACTGCGTCGTAGTGTTCGAGCTGCATGTCGGCAGCTTGGATTAAGCGAGCGACCCTTAAATCGAATTCGTCGACGGGTTTGGGGATGGTTGCATCCGAGCACGCTTGAAAGCCTGCTCCGCAAGCATTGCAAACAACGTTTTTCCCGAGCAACTCGATGGAAATCTGCAGTGGTTGGCAACAAGAAGGGCAACTCCGCGTAAACCGAATCGATTTCGCCATGATATGATTGAACTCCGTTTTCACGAGTGACAAGCTCGATTATTATGCGCGATTAAGCTTCTTTGTCAACACGCAAAGGAATTCTATCTTCCAAAGAACGCAATTATGCAGAAATGGGCATTAAGTGGTTACGTAGAAACGTCATTGGCAAACCGAGCTTCGCCAGGGCGAAAGCTCCATAAAAAAAGGACCGCTCTCGCGATCCTTCTAGATACGTCTAGTATTTTTACTAACCGACTTTGTGGGAACTCCACCTAGGAGGTCCTATTGGAACGATTTACCGCAGCCGCACGACTTCACGGCGTTGGGGTTTTCGAACGTGAATCCCTGACGCTCTAAGCTCTTATGGTAGCCTAGCGTCGCTCCGTCCAACAATAATGAACTCTTCTTATCGACGACATAACTGACGCCATGCTGTTCGTAGCGGCTGTCCTTCTCGTCATCGTACTTGTCATCAAACTGGAGTGAGTACTGAAAACCAGCACATCCGCCTCCCATAACTCCGATCCTTACAAACGTTTCTGGTCCAAAACTAGCTTCATTATAAGCTTTTTTCAGCTCTTCGGCTGCAACTTCTGACAAACTGAATGCCATCTGTTCCCTCGCATCACATGTATTTGACTTATGTTTCCAAGCTCGCCGGTAACCGCAAGCCATCAATGGTTCATCACTAAGGAATATGATACGCGCCCGGGGTAGCTGCCGACAAGTCAATTTTGCCTTTCCACGAGAAAGCATTCTTGGTATTCTACTTACCCCTTCGACAATAGGGTTCGGCGAAACCAAGCCAGCGAATTCAAAAACAGCCGTGCTAACGGCAAATTAATACACGTAGAGAGGTGATAATGACGAAGCCACACCGCAAGCTGAAAAAAGCAAATCATGGCCAACGAGCCGCCAACAGCAAAGCTCGGAAATCCAAGAGAAGAAAAGTCCGTACCTAATCGTGGATCGGGCCTAATCGTGGATCGGGTACGTTTTTTGTCTGACAGTTCTAGTCGAAACTAACCAAAGTTCGATCAATCGCAGGCTCCCAAGAGGCAAGACCGTTGGTTGCAAAAGATTATATTGTCGATCCGGACTCTATCGATTTTAGCAAAGTAATTGCGGATACAAACGAGATCCGTAAATACAACCCACAACGCTTCGAAATGGAGCAGTTGACGGCGATTGTCTATGAGGATCCTGTCAAAGTGTTGTGTGTGGGTTACAAAGACGTCTCGGAAAATGAATTTTGGGTTCGTGGCCACATGCCCGGAATGCCGCTGATGCCCGGAGTGGTCATGCTGGAGGCCGTCGCACAAGTCTGCTGTTACTGTTCACACAAATACAAGCTGCTCGGCGAGTCCATGGTGGGTTTTGGTGGATTGGAAGATGTTCGATTCCGAGACCCTGTTCTGCCAGGCTCCCGATTGGTCGTCATGTGTGAACTTCTCAAGGTGCGAAAGCCTAGGCTTATTGTATGCCGCTTCCAAGGACTCGTCGAACGGAACATCGTCGTCGAGGGGGTACTCAAGGGCATCCCTATTCCGGTCGATTATCTCAAGAGTCTCCAACCTGCAACGCATACTTAAGTTTGCAGAACCACACGCATACTTAAGTTTTCAGAACCACTCTGTGTGGAAGGGCGGCTTGTTGCGGCCTCCATGCACTGACTTAAACACGGCCTCTCCAAGTCATTTTGATTCCTAGCAGGCCTTGGATGAGGGCAATCCATTGCAGTACGACGAACCAAACTAGCGCAATCGGATGACACAATGCTCCGAACCACGATTGTCTGAATTTACTTGCTGCAACCAGACGCGGAATCCATGACGCGAGAGACAGGACCGCAAGTGTTGCGATGCTCCATAGAGGCCAGGCATTGGCTATGGCAACAGTGGTAAGCAATAAGGGCAACAGTGTCCCCCCCAATAACAACACTGTGAATGGAAGGATAAGCTTGGGGTTGGCAATCCCCTCGTATGCATTCTTGAGCAATCCTCTCTGCACTTGTCCGATATTCTCGTACATTCTGCATGACACGATATCGGAGGCGTCAAAGATGTCCGTCGCGTATCCCTTGCGACGAAACGCGCGTGGCAATTGAATGCCGTCATGGCGTGAGCCAGCGATTGCCGAGTGCCCACCTACCGCAAGGTATGTCTCGCGGTTCGCGAGGAACAACTGCCCGCAGCCTGCGGCAAAGCCTGGCATGGTACTCGCTCGCATCCGATCGACTGGCAAGAAACACAACAGCACATAATGCATCATCGGTATCAAGAGCTTTTCCGACCAAGTGCCAGTCACTTGTCGAGGAAATCCGCTGACCAGTGGAGCTCCTTTGCTTTGCTGTTCAGCAATGCAACGAGTCAGCGCATCTGAACTGACTCGAACATCAGCGTCGACGAACATGATCCACTCGTTTCTTGCTTCCTTAGCTAATTGCCAACAGGCAAACTGTTTGCCATTCCATCCAGGTGGCAACGGTGCAGACTTCAGCAACCGGATTCGATTCGACCGTGCCATCCACTCTTCTACGATCGCGGCGGTGTTGTCCTCTGAATTATCGTCCATGACCAAGATTTCGAAGTCGCTGTGCGTGCTTTCGACCAGGTGCTTTAGCGAGTTGCCGATACTCTTGGCCTCGTTTCTTGCAGGAATACAGACACTCAATCGAATTGATTTGGCTTTCTGTAGCGATTCCGTATCTGCCGGAGAAGTCGTAAATAGCTTCGTGTTCTTCAGAAAGAGCCCCACTGGGAGAGCGGTCAGCAACAGTGCTATTGCCACGCAAACAATTACTAACATCGGATTACTTCTGTCGTTTCTTCATCGCGTGGGAGTGTCGAGGGTCAAACTCTTTTCCTCGAATCCACGCGGTCATACTTCGTGCATGATCATACCATCCCAATTTTTTAGCGCGACTCTCGACGATGTATTCAAACGCTTTCGGGTCACGAAGCATAACGTTGGCTGCCAAGTCGGCTTGTGTTTTGCGAAGGGCTCTCGTCAAAACCGTACTCCATGCTTCTTTGTCTTTAGCCTCATTTGGACCCATCTCTACTGGCTTACCGAACATGCAAAAGATATGAGGGCGACTGTCATCCCAAAAAGGGTACTCGATTGCTAACGGTACGCAAGCGATGCCAGGGACTCGGGATGCCAAATGGGCCATTCCCGGCATCAGGGATTGGGTGTGATCTCGAACGTCGCAGAATTTTCCTTCCGGCGTGATCCAGATGGAAGCGTTCGGTCGCTCCAAAATCGTTTTGCTATGGACCAAGAACTGCTGGGCGCCAGCATAGGATTCTAGCTTGACGCCGTAGAACCCCATTTTCTTCAATACGGCGTAATTCTCAAGCATTTCCGAATCGATCGGGGCATAGAGCGTACGCATGGGCATCGCCTCTTTGCGAGCGAGCATCGCGACAATGGGGTCCCACCAACTGGCGTGATTTGCATACACAATCAAAGGTTGCGTTTCGGTAATCGATCGAACTCTCTCCGTGCCGTTAATCCCAAACGAGGTGAAGCACTTGCGAATCATCCCCTTCGAATACCAGCAGAATCCGTCTACCAACCACTTTTGCGATTTTGGATGAGCAGCGCCAGAACTCAAGGTTGTATCCAGATATTGATAAGGGGTAATGGTGGCGGGAAGCGATGGGTTAGAGTGATTGGATTTCATCCGCCGATTTCATGGTTGTCTAAATGTACTGCATCACCTAGATATACTGAATTATCTCGTTGGGATCGAACCGAACCTTGGGGGCCTGTGCGTACTTATCATCGGCATGCCGATATCCCAAAGCACAGCCGACAACCACATGGTACTCGGTGTTCTCCAGCCCCAAAAGTTTGTCGTATTCGCTCGCGACGATTCCTTCCATCGGACATGTGTCGACCTTCAAAGAAGCGGCCGTGGACATCAATTGCCCCA
The DNA here is from genome assembly GCA_903858115.1 of uncultured Pirellula sp. GTDB lineage: Bacteria > Planctomycetota > Planctomycetia > Pirellulales > Pirellulaceae > JBKCUI01. The sequence goes on from CAIOHR010000410.1 coordinate 47,167, forward strand.
AGGCGATATAAACTTGATTGGTTGCCCATGACAAGTGCTGCCCTTGTTTCTGCTTCAAGAATCCCAGGATGACTCGACGATAGCCCTCCATTGATTCAGGGGGAGAATTGCGAGCCTTGCACGCCGATTGGATGAAGCGATCTACGTACTCTTCACTGACAGTATGCATAGCGGCCATTGCAACCATATGGGAGCAATCACTAGGCTGGGACTGATTCCACGAAATTGCCGAAAGCTTGGCCTTCATCTCCGGAGAATGGATCACGAAAAACTTCCAAGGCTGCAGGCCGAAGCTGCTAGGTGTCACTACCAAACTCTGCTCGATCCGAGACCAAGTCTCCGAATCAATGGTCCGATTCGGATCGAAACGTTTGACTGCATATCGCCACAGAAGATCTGAAACTGCCATAGAAACCATCGCTAGGTTAGGTTGATGTACGAACTAGGGTGCGTGAACGATTCTCGCGGAAGCGTCAATTGAACGGAGTGGACAAACGGAGTAGACAATCGAGCAACTGTCCCACTTGAAACGCGTCGTCATCCTACCATTTATTGATCCTGTCTCCAGATGGCTCGGATGGAAACCGAATGGCGTTCGCCGAATCAATGCGGCTTCAGATTGCGTTGCCGCACCGCTTCAAACAGTAGTACTGCCGTGCTGACGGAGGCGTTGAGTGAGTCGATCTTTCCCATCATGGGAATCGAGACTCCTTGGAATCGAGATTGTGACCAACGATCTTGAAGACCATCGGCTTCATTACCAATCACAATCGCCGTTGGACCATCGAAGGAAGCGGATGAGTACGGGATAGCGCCCTCGACGCGCGCGGCAAAGACGCTACATCGTTGTTGTTGCAACCATGCTTCAATAGCTTGACTCGTTCCAAACGCGACCGGAACGGTGAAGATCGCTCCCAGACTTGATCGAATCGCATTTGGATTGAAAGCATCACAAATTGGATCGCTCAACAGTACCGCATCGACTCCTGACGCATCCGCAGTTCGCAGTGCCGCTCCTAGATTCCCGGGTTTCTCCATTCGATCGAGTACCAGATACAACGGATTTGATGATTTTGGCCCGCGCTTTGTCGCCAAAGAATCGAGGTCCAGCGACCAGGACTTTGCAACTGCAATCATGGAATGGGACTGCCCGCCATATTGCAGCTTATCCATAGGGAATTGATCGCATAAAAAAGTGCCAGGCACTTTCGTATGCTCCCAAATCTGCCTCGGGAGTTTTGAGAGTGTTGACTCGTCGTCCACGAACAACTGGTCGATCTGAACATCGCACTCGATCGCGATTTGTACCAACGCTTGACCGTCGATAAGAAAGGCACCAGACTTTCGCCTGTCCTTGGCATTTCGTAGAGAACAAGCAAACTTAATTCGCGGATTCTGAACGCTAGAGATGAGTTGCGGTTTTGACAATGTAGATCGAGAGTTTTCTGAGGTGTTTGGCGATCTATCGGGCTTCCAGCCCTTACAAAAATCGCAACTTCTGCAATTCCGCTACGCAGCGCGGCGGTCGTCCTGTTGGCGGCGAAGTCGTTTTCGTTCCGCTTTGCTCATTGGGCGACTATAGGATTCGTTTTCGTCCTCTTCGTAATCTTGAGTCGATGGAATCGAGCTATTAGGCTTGACGGGTGTAGGCGTCGCATGGGGTTTGCTAGACGTTTCGGATCGGATGGAATTGTCTGTTGACGGTGGCTTGAGTTTAAACCCATCGAATATGCTAAGCCAGCTTCGCTTTTCCTTTTTCTCTTGAGATGTTCTTTCCGTTGGCTTGGATACGTCGGTTGGAGCGTCAGAGTTATCTATTTTAGTTTTCGCCTTCCAGAGCCAGAAAATGTATTTCTTTATGCCAGAATCGCTCGTGGGTCGATCGCTAGATTCTGTTTTCGGCTTCGAACTGGAGCGTTTCAGGCTGGGCAACCAACCTTTTCGAACGGGTCCCGAAGCTTCCGTCGACGATCCCGAAACTCGTGTCTTCTGCTCGGATTTCGAATAAGTTTGTTGATCGTCGGCTGTGGAGATTGTTTTCTTGCCAGGCCACCATGATCCTCGAGTTTTGGTAGTGGAAGAATCGCTGCTGTCGGCTGAACGTGACACCGTTCTATTCGAGGTGGTTAAAGCTGTTGCTAGATGATCGGAGTTCTTGCTTAGTCGTGGTGACTCGTCGACTTTGTTTCCGCCAATGCCAAACCAGCCTGGTTTCTTCGTAAGTCCAACGTCTACTTCGATGCCATCATCTTCGCGGACCGGCTCAAACTCAGGGATCTCGTTTCGAAGTTGTCGATTCGGGATGAGTCCGAACAGTCGACCCTTTTGTTTCGCATCAACCGTTGCTCTTGTTGGCTCCTTGGGCGGTTCTTTGGCTCTTGCCGCATTTCGACTCGAGTCGATTGATTCTCGATCCGATTCGTATTGCATCGATTGCTTTGTGGACTGCTTCCGATCGGATTGTTCTTCGTACTCCTCGATTTCGTTTTGATCAGCCTTTCGTTTCCATGGAATTCTCCAGCGACTTGGATGTTCACTGGATTCGTCCGCATCGGTCGATTCTGTGTTTGTATGCTCGCGACTACCTCTGATTCCTAGAGATACTTTAGGTACCCTTAATCGGATCGGACTGAGCTCGCAGCCACTTCGTTGCAAGAATCTTTTTTGAGCCTGGATATAAGTGGCGCGCAGGTACATCGCTGCGGACTGAAAGACGGCTAGGATCCCACCTAGCCAGAGTGCTCCCACGATTAATCCGAGTTGACCTTCTGTCCACGTTGTTCGCACCAATCCGGTGCCGAGAAGTGCAGAAGCTGCCCAAGCGAGCAAGCCAACTATCCAACTCACCACACTCGCAGGAACCGCTTTGAGTTCACTACACAGTCGAATCCCAAGTACGCCAACCATGGAGCCAAATGATGCTAGCACGAGTGGCCATCCACCGTATCCGATCTCCGCGCGTGTCCATCCGTCGATGCTGAGTCCTAGAAGGAGCAGCACTGATGTGGATGCGTCAAAGCTTGAGAATAAAGCCGCAAAAGCAATGAAAACCCAGATACGATACCGAGCTCGATAATCGTCCAGCTTGTGGCGACGAAGATTGAAGATCATCCAGCTAGCAAGGGCTGTTAACATCCATAGTTGCCCGGATAGCCAATGTCCTATAGCATGCGGCGACCGCAAATCAAACAACTTACTGATAGGCAATTGCGACAGATTGAGACTATTCTTGACGGGAGGTCTTACGTGGATCCAATAGTGGGCAAATAGCATCAATCCAAAGAAGATCCAAAGGGCGGTCAACACCACGGCGACCGAACCACGCCGAACGGGAATCAGTTGAACCAGCCGTTGTTGGCAAGCCCCGCGAACTGCTTGGCTATAGCCGGGGTCCCGATAGGTGGTCCCGTATTCGGGCTGTTCGTCGGCCTCAGAAGTGCGACGGTTTCTTTTTCTCGCTTTTACGTTTTCCACCGCCAGTTCGCTATCGTGCGCAATGGCCTCGAGCATGACGCGCCGCCGTCGGTCTGTTCGGTGGTTTCGTGATAGTGCCATAGTCAATCACTTCATGGGACCCGAGGGCACCCCACCTGCAGATCCGATGACGGTAGCGTTGTTACTTGAGGGAGGATTCGATGATTCCACCCTCGTTCATCTCAAATCGACACTTCTGCGTCAAGATCGCCTTGAACCCTGATACCACAGAGCCGACAAAAGTTAAAGTAGTAGGCACATGAATCCCAGCCAATATCCAGAAGCGGACGGCACGGCGGAGCGTGCCTGATACGTTTGTCGGCTATGTCTAATACCCGCCGGGAGTAGAGAAATCGCTGTAACTGCTAAACTCCTCGTGGCGTTCTGGAGCTTTGTTGAGAAATCGAGTGAACTCCCCTTCCCAAATGAGCTCAATTTCACCGACCGGACCATTTCGCTGTTTCGCGATGATGATTTCCGCTTGCCCCTCGTATTGTTCGGATCCTTCGCCTCGGTGGTAGTAGCCTTCACGGTGCACGAACATAACGACGTCGGCATCCTGCTCGATCGCCCCCGATTCTCGAAGGTGGCTCAACTTCGGTTTATGGTCCTTGCTATCTTCCGCTTGTCGATTGAGCTGAGACAAGCATAGGATTGGCACCTTCTGTTCCCGAGCGAGCATTTTGAGTCGACGAGCGATCTTCGCGACCTGTTCTTGCCGAGGATCTTTTGGGTTGTCTGGTTCGAGCAATTGCAAATAGTCGATAACGATCAGCCCGAGCTTGCGTCCGTTCGGTTTGCGAAGTTCTTGCTGGGTGATACGTCGGGCTACTGCGGCCACTTCACTCACCGTTCGGCTAGGTGCATCATCGATATACAGGGGAGATAATGCGATCTTGGCCGCATGGGATATCAACCGCTTTTGATCGTCTTGCGAAATCGTACCGGTACGAAGCCGTTTGCCGTTCACTTTCGCAACGGAGCACAAGAGACGATCGACCAATTCGATCGAGTTCATTTCCAAGCTGACGAAGAGAACGGGTGCATTCTCTTTCATGGCAACTTGCTCGGCGATATTCATGGCCAAGGCTGTTTTGCCCATACTAGGACGAGCCGCCAAGATCAACAGTTCGCCGTCATGAAAGCCACCCGTCATCGAGTCAAAGTCGGTGAAGTGGGTTAGAACCCCACTGTTCAATTGATGCCCTTGCATCCGAAGATCGATCCGGTCCATGGCGGCTTTGAGGACTTCGCCGACCGAAGCAGCCGAGTTCGCATTCCGTTCGTCTTGGATTTGAAAGATCCGTTGCTCCGCTTGCGAAACAAGTTCTTTGGCGTCAAAAGACTCATCGTAAGCATCGGCGAGAATCGAAGTCGACGCTTCAATCAAACGTCGCAAGGTCGCTTTTTTACGAACGATTTCTGCGTAGTAGACGGCGTGCGCCGCATTCGGGACACTGTTAGCCGTCTTAGCCAAATAGCCGAAGCCACCTACAAGTTCAAAATCGCCGCTGGCTTTCAATTCGTTCACCAGCAGAGTGGTGTCGAATTTGCGTCCCGAATCGAACATGTTCATCATGGCCGAATAGAGTTTGCGATTCGCGTCGTCATAAAAATCGTCAGCCCGGAGTACCAACGAAAGTTCATTGGCGGCGTCGGGGTTCAGCATCAGACTCCCGATGACCCCCGTTTCTGCTGCTAGGTCAAACGGAGGAGATCGATCCAAAACATTGGGTGCCTCTTTTGGCGGATTGCGGTTTCCGTCATCCTTGCGAAATCGTTTTTGCTGAGTGGCCATAGGTCAGGAAGTCAGATGTGTTGGGAAAAGTAGAGAGTGCAGTTCTCCGACGGCACTGAAAGAGTCATTCTAGTCCTATTCCAAACTTCGGCGACCGAAAACAAGATTTAGTAGTGATGCAAGGTATCTGTCGCAATATAACGAGGCTTGCAAACCCGCGAAAACATGCTATTCCACTAGCGGATGTTCTTAGAGCTAAATGGATTACTTGAGGCGACTTGCCAAGATGCTGACCGCTTGAAAAAGTTCGTACCAATGTTGAAACGTTTCAAGTGTGTCGAAAACCATAGCATCTTCCCGATGGAATCCAACTTCACTGATGCGAATCGTCTCATCCAGGAAATGGCCTCGAGCGGGCGCCTCGATGGTTGTCAACTCGCAAGGCTCATCATCCAATTCTTCGATGGGAAGCGTTTTTCCCATCACTTGATGAACAACCCATAAAGCTGCTCGATCCAGGTCGGCACTATCCACTACCGCTTGAACCGAACCGCTTTGAACGTAAAACTTGGCCATGATGATTTCTTCCTTGATCGTTGTCTAAGTGGGTTTCAGGGTATTCAACCACCCTGCCCCCGCGTGAGGGTGCGGGAGCAGAGGGTTGAATCACATTTGGGAGTGTCAAGGCTCACGTGATGGATGTTGTGGCTCAGCGACCCAGAGTTCTATCCAAGTTCTCTAGATCGTTTGCCCTGACACAATACTTATCGCCCCCCTCTTTGACACGATAGGTCACGCGGCAAATTTATTTCCGGGCAACTTGACTTACAAAGCAAGAAACTCTCGCGGAGAATAGGTGGATTCAGCTCCCCGTTGGCTATAATGAACAGGGCCTACAAAAGTCAAAGTAGTCGGCACATTCCATGTACCGACTACCGACCATGTGCCGACTACCTAGAATCCCAGCAGATGTCCAAGAGCGGACGGCACGACGGAGCGTGCCTGCTACTTTTGTCGGCTGTGTCATAATGGTACCAACCTGCTTTACACGCCTCCCACCTCAATTTCCCACCAAAATGCAGCCAAACACAGTACGGATTTACCTCGCGTTCGCTTTTGCCGCATGGAGCACCGTTGGCTTCCAGGCCTTGAGCTTCCCCGCCATGGGCTCTGCGAATGCTAACGCGGCCGAAGCAATCAACTTTGATCGCGATATTCGACCGATTCTGTCGGACCACTGCTTTACTTGCCACGGCCCGGACAACAATAAACGCCAGGCAGGACTGCGACTCGATCAAAAAGAAGCCGCATTCAGTCCTTTGGAATCAGGCGACACGGCCATCGTTGCCGGGCAAGTCGGTTCTAGCGAATTGATTCACCGGATCAACTCAACCGATGACTCTATGGTCATGCCTCCTCCAGGCGAAGGTAAACCACTTTCCAAATCGCAAGTAGAGTTGTTGTCGCGTTGGATTTCCGAAGGAGCCACGTGGTCCAATCATTGGGCATTCGAGCCGGTAAAAACACCAACGGTTCCTGTCGACAATCTTGCTGCAGGCTCGATAGCAAACCCGATCGATGCGTTCGTGCTCCGTCGGCTTCATCGCGAAGGACTATCGCAATCACCTCGCGAATCCAAAGAACGATTGCTGCGCCGTTTGTCTCTCGACTTAACAGGCCTGCCACCGACCTTGCAAGATGTTGACGCTTTCTTGCAGGATACCTCAGCGAACGCAATCGAAAAAGTTGTCGATCGATTGCTGGAAAGTCCACATTTTGGCGAACGTATGGCAATGCCATGGTTAGATCTCGCACGTTATGGGGACACGAGTGGTTACCACAACGACTCGCTTCGGGATATGTGGCTGTGGCGAGAATGGGTTGTCAAGGCGTTCAATGCGAACATTCCCTTCGACCAATTTACGACGGAGCAACTCGCGGGAGATCTCATCCCCAATGCAACCATCCAACAACAGATCGCTAGTGGCTTTCATCGCAATGTTATGACGAGCGACGAAGGTGGCCTTATCGATGCCGAGTATCGCAATTTGTACGTGGTGGACCGAGTCGCAACGACTGGCGTCACGTGGCTCGGATTGACGATCGCATGTGCCCAGTGCCACGATCACAAATACGACCCAACCACACAAGAAGACTTCTATAAACTCTATGCTTTCTTCAACAACGTGCCCGAAACAGGGAAAGATGGCGTGCGCGATCGCAATCCGAAACCTTTCTTGCGGGTACCCTCGGAAGAGCAATCCAAACAGCTTCGACAATACGAAGAAGATCTTGCGGACGCTTCCACCAAACTGGAAGCTTTGACGAAGTTAGCAAATGAAAAACAGACCGCTTGGGAGACCGAACTGGTGGCCGCAGTGCAAGAAACACCGCCATCCGTTGCAGATGCGCACTTTCCTCTCGAGTCGTCCGGCGATAGCAACCCGATCGGCGAAGAGTCGATTACGGCGGAGTCGCATGGCAAACCCAAATTCGTGGATGGCTTGATAGGAAAAAGCTTTCAATCGAATGCGAAAACATGGTTCGAATATGGAGATCGTTTTGCCTTCGAGAAAGATGAGCCTTTCAGTGTAAGCGCGAATTTGTTCGTGACATCCAAAGGTGGTGCGCCCTACGGGAAGATGGATGATAAGAATGGAGCGAAAGGTTGGGACCTGGAGTTCCACGGTCTACGACCGAGTGTTCACCTTATCCATCAATGGCCTAAAAATGCGATCCACATTCAAGCTGACCAGGATGTCGTCGCAGACACCTTTACCAATATCACATTCACGTACGACGGATCGGGTAAGGCGGCAGGACTCAAGCTCTACGTGAATGGCGTTTTGGCCAAGGTCAGTGTCAAAGAGGATGGATTGACTGAGTCGATTCGAACAACGACTCCGTTCAGTATCGGCCGTCGCGGCGATGCGAGCACGCCGTTCGAAGGCCGAATTGATGAACTACAGATTTTCAAACGAGAGCTAACGCCGGCCGAAGTAACGAACTCCACCCTCGGGCATATTCGTTCTATCGCTAGTATCAGCGTGGACAAAAGGGATGCGAAGCAAAAAAGCGAGATTGAAAAATTCTTTCGCGAAACCCAGTACCTGGAGCTCTCGGAACAACTCAAGGCGAAGAACGCTCTTCAGAAAACCAAAGACGATTTTGAAAACTCCATTCCGAACACAATGGTAATGTCGGAGATGGATAAGCCTCGGGATACGTTTATCAAGATTCGAGGCAGTTACGACCAGGACGGAACGAAAGTCGAGGCAGCGGGGCTATCGTTTCTTCCTCCAATCAAACCACAGGAAGATGGCAAGTCATTGAATCGACTGCAATTGTCCCAATGGCTAACCTCTGCTGAGCATCCGTTGACTTCGCGTGTCGCCGTCAATCGTTGGTGGACTATTCTGTTTGGCACAGGGATCGTCAAGACGACGAACGACTTTGGAATCCAAGGTGAGCGACCTAGCCATCCGGAATTGCTGGATTGGCTGGCCGCTGACTTCAAACGGGATTGGGACATCAAGCGTGCGATCAAGCAAATCGTGATGAGCGCGACCTATCAACAGACCTCACGCAGCTCTGCGGATTTGCAAGCGCGTGATCAAGAGAATCGAATGTTGGCTCGGGGGCCTCGGCAACGGTTAGACGCGGAATTGCTCCGAGACAATGCATTGACGATAGCAGGCATCTTGAATCCCGCGATTGGAGGAAAGAGCATCAAGCCTTATCAGCCTGAAGGGACATGGGAGATCAACGAGATGAGTGGCTACAAATACGAAAAGTCCAAAGGTACGGATCTTTATCGACGGGGGCTTTATGTCTATTGGAGACGATCTACCGTCTACCCATCGTTTGTAACGCTCGATGCTCCCACTAGGGAGTTCTGCCAGACACAAAGAGCCAAAACGAGCACACCTTTGCAGTCGCTTGTTTTGATGAATGATCCCGTCTTTGTAGAAGCAGCGCGCGCCATGGCGCAGCGAATCCTATCGCAACCCAACCTCGATAGGAATCAAAGGTTGGAACTGGCATGGCGATTCGCACTCGCTCGAAGGCCGCTGGCTCAAGAATCTGGGGTTCTTCAACGTACCCTGGATCGACAATTGGCAACGTATCGAGCGGACCCTGCAGCCGCGAAGTCGCTCGCAAGTGTTGGTGATTTAGAGAAACCAGCTTCCTTAGATGATGTTGAGTTGGCCGCATGGACAGCTCTTTGTAATGTACTGCTAAACTTAAACGAAACTATTTCCAATTGATCGCTATGGAACTTCAAGAACGATTGCAAACACTACTCCATCGCCGCATCTTTCTTCAGAATAGCTCGACAGGAATCGGTGCGATTGCCTTGGCGAGCCTGACGAACCCAAAGGTATTCTCGGGAGAAGATGAGACTGCACTTCGAGTTCCTGGTGCGTTGCAAAAACTGCATATGAAACCGCGTGCAAAACGGATCATCTATCTGTTTATGTCGGGAGCGCCATCCCAATTGGATTTGTTCGATCCGAAACCGAAGCTGACAGAGATGACCGGCAAGGATCTTCCCGATAGTGTTCGGCAAGGCCAACGTATCACAACGATGACCAGCGGACAAAAGAATCTTTTTTGCGTTGGCTCCCCGTTCAAGTTCGAGAAGTATGGCAACGCCGGGATTGATATCTCGGAACTATTGCCCAATCTAACGAAGATCGTGGACGAATGTACATTTGTGAAGACACTGAACACCGACCCCATCAATCACGATCCTGCTGTCACTTTCTTTGCGACGGGCAATCAACAACCGGGCCGTCCGACCATGGGCGCGTGGCTTGCATACGGGATGGGTGCCGAGAGTGCTGAGTTGCCAGCGTTCGTGGTATTGACCAGTGGTGGCGGTGGTCAAACACTTCAAACTCGCTACTGGGGAAGTGGCTTTCTCCCCGCTCAGTACGCAGGCGTACAATTTCGAAACGCAGGCGATCCCGTTCTGTTTGTTTCCAATCCGCCGGGCGTTAGCAGCGAAACCCGGCGCGAGCTTTTAGACGCGACCAAGGAATTGAATCAGATGGCATTCGGGCATCTGGGAGATCCTGCGATCGAAGCACAGATCGCGAATTATGAACTTGCATTCCGCATGCAATCCAGCGTTCCAGAGTTAACCGATCTTTCTCAAGAATCGAAAGAGACTCTCGAGCTTTATGGAGCGACTCCAGGCAAGCCCTCGTTTGCCAACAACTGTCTCTTGGCACGTCGTATGGTAGAACGTGGTGTTCGATTCATTCAGTTATGTCACCGAGATTGGGATCATCATGGTGGATTGCCAAAAGGCCTTCCCACAAAATGCAAAGAGACGGATCAAGGAGCAGCAGCATTGGTCATGGATCTGAAACAACGAGGCTTGTTGGAAGATACCATCGTCGTTTGGGGCGGAGAGTTTGGACGAACAGCCTACAGTCAAGGACAGATCAAGCCGGATGACTTTGGTCGCGATCACCATCCTCGTTGCTTCACCATCTGGATGGCCGGAGGTGGGATTCGCCGTGGATACGTTCATGGTGAGACCGACGAGTTTGGCTACAATGTCGTACGAGATCCCGTTCATGTGCATGATCTGCACGCGACCTTGTTGCATCAGCTCGGCGTGGATCATAAGAAACTGACCTACCGTCATGAAGGTCGCGACTACCGGCTGACCGACGTTTCAGGCAATGTCATTCGCGAACTGATCTAAGCCCGGCTTGTTGGTGCATGGTGAGCCGTTGGGCGCTAGCCCCGGTTGCCACCTGTGGCGAAGCCACTAAACCGGGGCTAGCGCCGGGGTGTTAAAAATTCGGCATTGACACATGCATTCGACAAGTTGTTTTTGTTCCTCAAAGATCGCTTTGCCTCCAGTTGGCTCGTCCAACTGGTGCAAGAGACTCGCGGCTAGTATTGTCCACCTTGCACCAGGCGTCCCCGGTCGGCTTGTCTGACCGGTACGCAAGGTTCGTTAGCTAATGAACCTGATTCACCAGTGACGCAAGGTCACATGGGGTCTTTCCAATCGACCAGCCTCGGCTTCTAGCTTACGAACCATATTCACCAAGCGGCACAAGGCCGCTGGGGTCTCGAAGGAACAAATTTTGCGCAATCTAAAGTTGCTGCAATACCAGATTTTTAACACCCCGGGCTAGCGCCCAATGGCTCACTAAAGCAGCAGTCACCTATGAAGGAACGGCACTCAGGATGGACGCTTCCTAAACCAGAAAAATGGCAGTCCCAATAGGATAAGAACGCATCCTATCAATGCTTCGACTGGCTTTCCGATAAAGATGCTATAGATAAACCAGCCATAAACGATCAGATAGATCACCGGAATCCACGGATAGCCCGGCGTACGAAAGGGACGTTCTTGGTTCGGTTGTGTTCTTCGTAGAATCACGACCGCAGCGACAGCCAATGCATAAAAGATACTGGCTGCAAACACAATGCAATCGGTGAGCAAATCAAAAATGGTATTGTTCTTGAAGTAACTGTAGTACTGAATCAAACACGCCGAGACAATCACGAGCACTCCTGCAAGGATCGCTTGCGTGAGAATAGCCGCGACTGGGGTTCGAAACTTGCTGTGCAAGCGTCCGAATCGTTCAGGCAACAGACCATCTCGACCCATGGCATAGGTCACACGAGGTGATGTTAGCAAGTTGCTGTTGATGGTACCCAAGGTACTTATCACAATGCCGATCGACATGAGAATTCCCCCGATACTGCCGAAGAATTTTGCGACCAAGATTTCGGCAACGTGTTCGCGATTTTCCGGCCTCACCATTTCTTCGATGGGGACGACCGCATAGTAAGAAGCGTTGGCGGCGACGTACAACAGGCCTAGCAATCCGATTCCACCGATCAATGCGAGTGGCAAGTTCTTGCTTGGATTTTTCACTTCTTCGGCGACTGGCACAACACCTTCCCACCCGTTGAATGCCCACATGACAGCGAGCAATACGGCAGCAGCCTGGGCGGGCAAGCCTTCTTTTTCAGGAGTCACGGTTTCGAAGAAGCGGCCCGATTCGAATTGAAACGTTCCCAGCCAACTAAACACGACGGGTGACAATGCGATGGTGATGACCATAGCACACTTGATGATCGTTGTCGCTGCCTGCATGCGTCCACCCCACACGACGCCGCATATGTTGACTACGGCCAACGCCATCACAATTGCAATCGCGATGGGGACGGAAGCGATCATCGGCAGCTCGATACCGGAGGCACGTGTTATGGATGCGACACATACAACTGCCAATGCTCCAGTCGAAGCGGGACGCGCAAAGAGGAACTCTTGCCAGCCGAACAAAAAAGCCATCCATTTTCCGTAGGCTTCGCGAAGATACACATAGAGTCCGCCAGCTTGCGGATGCATAGAGGAGAGCTCGGCAAGACAAAAGCCTCCCATGACGCAAAGCGCCGCACCGACCAGCCAAATTGTCATGATGAGAGGAAACGAGCCTGCGTCCGCCGCGATACGACCTGGCTTGACAAAGATACCGCTACCAATGGTATTACCGATGACGACCGCAATCGCCATCCACAGCCCCAATCCACGGTGTAGGGTTGGTCCCGAGTTGGATCTGTCAGAATCGTTTTGCATCATTATTGAACGGAAAGTCCCTCGTTGCGTCGTTCGATCCAATTGCGAACCTCCGGCATCTTACCATACGCGTAAGCCATGAGCGCGATCGGATGTACGGTAGGTTTATCGGTTCCTTGTTCCATTTGTAGCTTGCATGCAGCGCACTCGGTGCTACCAATTTGTGCCGCTGTTCCTTGCATGGTGCTAATCAAATTCCAACCTACACGAAGCGATGTTCTGTAGTTTCGTTGCTTCATCCCATAGGTTCCAGCCATCCCACTGCAGCCCGCGTTAGCATCCTGTACGGTTACTCCAGGGATCAAGTCGAGCAATCGAAGACCGGTATGTTTGCTGTCTAGAGCCTTCAAGTGGCACGGCGTATGATATAGAACGGAAGTGCTTAGCGGCTTGAAATCAAGTTCAAGTTCATTTTGTTCATGCAATAGCCAAAGATACTGGCCTGCTTCCCAGGAGTGCTTTGCGACGAGTTTCGCATCTTCGTTGTCCAGCAACTGGAGATACTCATGTTTAAGGCATAGAATTGCAGTGGGTTCCGTGCTAACGATCTCGTACCCTTGTCGAACGGCTTCTGCAAGTTGGCGAACCTGCGGTCCGATGAGTTTGCGAACCTTTTCTGCATCGCCCATTGTCAGACGTGCCATCCAGGTGACGGTTTGCCATGTAGGAACATAGACATCGACTTTTTGATGTTGCATCACGGAGACAAAGGACATGCCGAGTAGCGGATTGTTCCAGTTTGCGTATTGATCCACGAGATAGAGTACTTTTTTTCCACCGGCACGATTGGGTCTAGTCAAGCGATTCCTTGAAGCCCAACGCATAAAGGACTGCCTGGCGAATCGAGGTAGTCGCCTGCCCTGGGCAATACCGGTCGATTTCTCTAAAAGCCATCGCATCAGCGAATTCTCGATAGACCAGTTGGCTAAACTTGAGAATCGACTTGCGGCAGTGCTTAGTAGATCCATTCGAGATAGCAAGCGATCGCTAAACCCAAGACCGTTGGTCGCGGTATACTGCGACTTCATCTCCATCACCATTTTCGAGATATCCACAGAAGCGGGGCATTCGATTCGGCATTGATGGCAATGAAAACAGAGGTCAGCAATTCCCTTCAGTTCGTCGCTTTCGGCGATGTTGGCGGGGATGCTTCCTGTCAACAATCCCCGCATGAGATTCGCTTTTGAACGAGGGGAAGCCTCTTCGCTTCGAGTCGCGCGAAACATTGGACACATGCGTTCGTTCGGAGCAGTCGAACGACAACGACCGCAACCATTGCAGGATTCTGCGGATGATTCGATCGATTCGGATTCGGGCCAATGAAGAATGGGTAGCAAAGCTTTAGCAGACAAAGGGACCGCTGCTATGGAAGTTGGTTCGACATTGCCGCTGTTATGTGCAGGCTCGCTCGCAATCGCACCGTGTGAAGCCGTGGGGCGTAAATTATCCGTGATCTTTTGGCTGGAATCTGAAACCATTTTGCCGGGATTCAGGATCCCTTGCGGATCAAAAATCTCTTTGATGCGACGGCAGATTGGGTACAGTTCCCCCAACTGTTGCCTCAAATAGGAGCTTCGGCTCAAACCAACGGCGTGTTCTCCCGAAACAACACCACGATATTCAATGACTCTCTCGAACAGTCGGTCGGCGATTCGTTGCATGCGGGCAACATCGTCTGGCGAATTGGGATCCAAGAATGGACGCAAATGCAAATGTCCATGAGCAGCATGCGCAAAAATAGCGCCGGTGACTCGCTCTGACTTCAATGTGTTTTGAACGTCGATCACAAACTCGGGCAACCTATCTGGCGGAACAGCCATATCTTCAACGAATGGCAGCGGTCTTGCGGGCCCTTTGATTCGATACAATCTGGGTATGACTCGTCGACTCAGTTTCCAGATGAAATCGCGTTCGTTATCATCGAGTATGACGCGCGATTGAAGTGTTGAGGGTGCGCGTCGGACGATTCTTTGTGCAAGCGATGTCAATCGATTGCGGACTTCGATGGTATCCGCCCCCTGATGTTCAATCAGCAACATCGCTTCGGCTCCACGAGGAAGCAATGTTTCATATCGCGGGTCGAGATCGCGAGCAATCTCGATAAGCCTTCGATCCATCAGATCACACGCGGCAACTTTGTCTCGGCGCGCTTCGGCCGCAGCCCGAAACGCCAACTCTAGCCGCTCAAAGAACAGTAAAACCACTCCTCTCGCTTCAGGCATCGCATGAAGCTGCAAGGTCATATCGGTCATGATCGAAAGTGTGCCTTCAGCTCCGGACTGAAGTTTCACTAGGTCTACTGTTTCATGATCGCATACTTCAAGACGATATCCGCATCCACGTGCGACGCCACGCCATGGTGGGTTCTTTGCGATCGCTCGATTGGCCCACAAGAGTTGTCCGACTTCCGAAACGAGTCGATCGAGCTTGAGACTATCGGATTGTGGATTCTGCCATCGATGTTTCCCGAGTCGCACTCGTTCTCCATCGGCCAAGACAACCGTGGATTCCAAAAGCGAATCACCCGCTGTCCCAAACTTCAAAAAGTGACTTCCCAACGAGTCGATAGCCACTACGCTCCCGATGGTCGTGACCGATCGAGTTGCAGGGTCTGCACCAAACAGGAGCCTGTGTTTGGATAATGATCGGTTCAATTCGGCTAAGGGCAAACCCGGCTGAACTCGAACTCTTTTTTCATTGGGTTCTAGTTTGAGAATTCGTCGCATAAAGCGAGAGAAATCTAGGACAATTCCTGGACCTAACGATTGCCCTGCATGTCCGGTGCCACCCCCACGCGGAAAAAGTGGTAGCGAGTTTTCCGCCGCATACTTTACGCATTGAGCGACATCACCCTCGTGCCTGGGTCTCACCACAGCGATGGGTGCGATCTCGTAGAGACTCGCATCGCTGGCATACATTTGCGTGTAAAGCGGATGACAGTAAACTTCACCATCCAATACACCTCGCAAATCTGCTTCGATGCGTATTTGCTCTGCGTCCATGCAGTTATCCGTTCTGACTTTGATAGTGAGTACAATTGCAGGTCCACCATTGTTCCGCCATTTCTTGTGTCCAATGGCTAGACTCAGGCAACGCATGAAGTGATTCCAGCAATTCTCTCGAAGATTGGAATCGGTTCTCGGTCGATTTCTCTAGACACTTCAAGACGAGAGCGTCGAACTCTGGCGATATCGGTGCACTCTCGGGCGGGCGGATGGTCGAAGGAGCAACAGGTTGTTCATGGGCGTGTGCCAAGAGAATCTTGATCGTCGCAGTATGGTCAAACGGTGGACGTCCCGTGAGCATAAAGAACGCAACACCTCCCAATGCATATATGTCTGATCGTTGGTCGGGTTGTACATCGCCGATCGCTTGTTCTGGGGACATATACAGCGGCGAACCCGTCAATGACCCTGCAACGGTTAGGTCCGTATTCTCGTTCTCCTCTAGCGAGGCGACGATAGGTTTTGCCAATCCGAAATCCAATAACTTGATCACATCAAACGATCCACCGAGTTCCGTAACCATCAAATTTGCAGGCTTTATATCCCGGTGCATCAGCCCAATACCGTGGGCTTCGATCAGTGCGCTGCAGATTTGCTTCAAGAGGAAAACAACTCGTCCCGGCGACATGCCTCCTTTCTTTCTAACAAGCTCTTGGAGGCTGAGCCCGGACAGGTATTCCATGACATAATAGAATTTCCCGTCTGCCGTTCTACCATAATCGAAAATGGAAATACTGTTCCAATGGGTTAGTCGCGATGTCGCTCGAACTTCGCGTTCAAATCTCGCGATAGCCCTCGCGTCCGTAGATTTGTCGGGACGTATGACTTTGATGGCACACGGACGCTTCATCAGGCGATGTTCCGCCAAATAGACATCCCCCATTCCCCCTGAGCCTAGTTTTTCTTTTAGTCGGTATCGGCCCAGTTCCTTTGCTTCGTCGGCCCGTCTTCGCAAATACGAAATCATATGGACGCCCGAAACGCCAGAAAAGATCGTTGCAGTCAACGCCAGAATCATCTCGATCAGGCTGGATTTATCAAACCGAATCATGGCCATCACATCCGCGTGCCGCCACATCGCGATCGCTGTCGCAATAATCGGACATGCTGCGATCGCAATACAAACACATAGCACCACTCGCCAACTTCGAGGGACGAAAATCGAGTATGCAAAAATGAGAATCAGCCAACCTGACATTGGCATCTGTGGAATCAAACTAAAGTATTGGGCGATGAAAACGATTTCTTGATAGTGCAATATCGCAAGCGACAGCGATGGCATTCCAAAAATCACCAACTCGCACCATCGAAGGCAACTCGCCGTCGCCTCGGAAATGCGAGTAAGCCATGCCCCGATGCCCAGGAGTGTTATGGTCGTAACAAGCTCTAGAGCCAAAAAATATCTCCCGAGATGCTGCTCTTCAGAACTTAATTCTCGAAGACACGTCCACAATGCAAAAATACAGAAACCAAATCCGAGTGCCAACGATGCACGGCAGAGCCGCGTTTGGAGAAGTGAGTTGGCATGCTGGCTCTTGCCACTGTCCCCCTCCAATAATTCCATGCCAACACGCGAGGACGAATCCAATTCTGGACGCATCGGGATAGCAATTGGACTTTCCGCATCCAATGTCATCGCATCATGTGCAGCCACGATCGAACTCATGCAGCTTCTCGCTTCTGCAAAGGCCTATAAACAGGAATGACATAAGGACCTTCAGGTATGACCGCTAATTCTTTCTCACCGGAATCAGAAATAATCTCTTCTAACGCTCGCTCGATGTTGTCGATCATCGAAACACACGTCAACTCACGATCCGCTTCACTCAGCCCTTCGCTGAAAAACGAGACTTTGCCAACGGCTAATGTTCTAAGGAGCATTTGTGTTTGCCAAGCATCTGGATCCGCTAGCGGCATTTGTTGAATGCGTTCGAGAAACCCCTTGTGCCCCAAATGCTTGAGTTGCGTCTGAGCATGCCGAAACTCCGAAGAACCCAACCCTTCAGTGCATTCACTTGCAATGACCATTCGGCCTCCCGTTTCCAAAATTTGCGTTGGGGCAACCATTCCCTTGATTGTTGGATAATAGGTCTACAGTGCCTAGATTGTAACCAACTTATAGCTGCACTCCTTCGCGAACGGGACGCGAATAGGCCTTTTCTAGTTCGGATAAACTTTGGCTGACCGCTGCGGGGACTTGTTCGGGCAGCTTGATCATCAACTCCACAATCATATCTCCAGCGGTCCCATCGCTTGCCTTGAAGCCTTGGCCCTTCAATCGTAGCTTTTTGCCGCTGCTACTCAATGGTGGAATAGTCAGCGAAATCGTACCGTTGGGGGTGTCGACATCTGCCCTTGCTCCCGACAACGCTTCCCCCAATGTGATAGGAAGCCTGAGCTCGATGTTTTTTCCTGAAAGCTTGTAATGGGCGTTCGATTCGGCATGCACCGTTAACAGCAGGTCCCCAGGTTTGCTGCCATGGACAGATTGCCCTCGCCCTCGCAGCCGAATTTTTTTGCCTGGTTCAATTCCTGCCGGTATCTTCACTGTGATCGACTCGGTTGATCCATTCGTATTCAGATGAATTTGCGTCTCTCCTCCGCTGATTAATGTTCGGAGCGGAACAGAAATTTCAGCCGCAACATCGGCCCCTCGCGCTGGGCGTCGAGATCGTCCGCCACCGCCGAATTGACCGAAAATGCTGCTAAAATCGACGCCTCCCCCGCCTCCAAATAGGTCTCCAAAATCCACGGGCTGCCCGCCGCCAGCTCCCTCAAAAGGAGAACGCCCGCCCCCCATTTGTTCGTAATTTGCACCGAACTGATCGTACTTTTGACGTTTTGCCGGGTCGTTCAAGCAATCGTAGGCCGATTGAATCTCTTGAAACCTTGATTTAGCAAGCTTGTCATCGGGGTTTAGATCCGGATGGTGTTTCCTCGCAAGATTTCGGTAAGCCTTGGTGATTTCTTCCGCGGACGCGTTCCGCTCCACACCCAACAATTTGTAGTAATCCTCTGCCATTACGCTTTCCAGTTGTCAATTCGACGGGATTCGAAGAGAACATCCCCGAGATGCAAATTCTCGGCCAAAACCGAAATAAAATCTACGCAAGACTTCGAGTTTATGAAGTCTTTCGATAAGAACGTATCTCTAAAAGAGCTTTGCTTCGCTGGAACGCATCTGGTCACGAATCTGGATGGCTCGGTCTGCGGCTTGTTCTGGCGTCGAATCCAGAACGGTCAAGTGGCCCATCTTTCTTCCGTGACGAGCGTTTCGCTTCCCGTAAAGATGGAGATAAGCCCCTGGCGCTTGAAAAGCGACCGAGTAGTTCGGCTGTCCATCGCCCCAAACATCGCCGAGTAAATTGGCCATCGCAGCAGGCTGGACGAGCGAGGTATCTCCCAATGGCAAGTTACAGATCGCTCGCACTTGCTGTTCGAACTGGCTCGTTCGACAGGCTTCGATCGTCAAGTGCCCTGAGTTGTGAGGTCTCGGCGCAATCTCATTGATCAGCAACTCACGATTCTCGGTAACAAAGAACTCTACGCAAAGTAAACCTTCTAATTCCAAACACTCAGCGACTCCCGTTGCGATTTCCCTAGCCCTAGGCTCTAGCTCTTTCAACATTCCAACCGCGGGACATGTGGTCACATCCAAGATATGATGATGATGCGAGTTCGACAGCAACGGATAGGTCGCAATCTCGCCCCTCGGAGAACGTGCCACGAGAACGGAAGCTTCGGCAGCAAAGGGTATCCACTTTTCAGCGATCACCGGTTCTGGACCCAGCATTTCCATCGCGTCATTGGCCTCTATAAGGCTCGTCACTTTTCGCTGCCCCTTGCCGTCGTACCCCCAACTTGTCGTCTTGAAGACCAGGGGGAAACCCAATGCCTCGACGGTTGATGGAACGTTTTGATACGACTGCAACTCTCGAAATGGGGTTACCGGAAAACCTGCGTTCTGAAGCGTTGTCTTTTCGCGAATCCGATGCTGCGCAACGGAAAGTACACGAGCTCCAGGTCGCACCGGTGTGATTTCTGCGGCTCGAGTCACGGCCTCCAATGCAATATTCTCGAACTCGAGAGTGATCACGTCGACTTGTTCTGCAAACTCCCGAACCATGTTTGGATCGCGATAATCACCGTGAATCGTTTGAAACGTCACTTGAGATGCAGGCGCATCGGTCTCATCGGTAAACACAATGACTCGATACCCCATTCGTTGAGCGGCTTGAGCGAACATACGCCCCAATTGTCCGCCACCGAAAACTCCAAGAGTCGCTCCCGGTTCAATCACCTTGCTTCGCATTTGGTTTGTTCCTTGTTGGCCGCTGCTCACGAGAGCAAATGATTTTCGAGTACCGACTCTGTTTGCTTCGCCATAAAGTCTGACATCTTTTCCAAAAGAGCTGGGTTCGACACGCCCAGAATTCGAATCGCAAGCAACCCGGCGTTCTTAGCACCAGACGATCCGATCGCCAATGTTGCGACCGGTATGCCACCTGGCATTTGCACGATACTGAGCAACGAATCGAGTCCCTGCAACGCTTTGCTTTGAACCGGAACACCGAGAACCGGAAGCGGTGTGCAAGCAGCCACCATACCGGGCAAGTGCGCGGCACCACCCGCGCCTGCGATGATGACTCGTAGGCCACGTTCATGGGCGATCGTCGCATAGTCGATCATGTAATGAGGCATTCGATGAGCCGACACGACCCTAGCCTCGTACTTTACCTCAAAATGGTCGAGAATCTTGCAGGCTTCTTGCATGGTTTCCCAATCAGACTGCGAACCCATAATCACCGACACGAGGGCATCGGTAGGAGCAAGATGTGTAGTCGTCATCAAATTTTCAACTGACTCGAATGAACTCAGGACGCAAATAAATCCAGGCCTATCTCGTGAATCCTGAGAGCTCAAGTCCCCCGACACCGAGAAGTCCGGATTGTAGCCGCAAAGCCACCCGTTGTTGAAGCTCTAATTGCTAGCTCACAAACTCGACTTTGCTCATCAACACCGCTTGTCCCTCCAACAACACGCGGTCCTCCAAAGTCTTCATTCGCACGATTCCACCTCGTTCGCTGGCTTGGTAGGCCACCAAAGAAGTTTTGCCAAGCTTTTTTGACCAATACGGCCCCAACGCGCAGTGGGCAGAGCCAGTTACTGGATCTTCGTTCACCCCGCAAGCAGGAGCGAAAAAACGAGAGATGAAGTCGTATTCAGGTACATCGCTTTTGGCCGTCACGATCAATCCACGTACAGGAAACAATGCGACAGCATTCATGTCGATCACTAATTCTCGCAACTGCCCGGCACTAGCGATCTCGACAAGGTAATCCATAGAGTTTCGGTGAAACGACTGCGGCTCAGCATGGATCGCTGTCGCAAGTCCGTTGGGTGCCTCGCAGAATTCCGTCGCGAGTGCCGGAAAGTCCATCTCGATCCATCCGTGGTTTTGGCGGCAAATGAGCCACCCACTTCGAGTGTGAAAACGGGCAGCCTCGTCGGAACGCAGCTTTCCGGTTTGCCACAACACGTGCGCCGTGGCCAGCGTCGCATGCCCGCACAAGTCCACTTCGACTTTCGGTGTCAGCCAACGAAGGGAATAGCCACCGTCGATGGGATGGGCAAATGCCGTCTCTGCTAGATTCATTTCCCTCGCGACATTTCGCATCCAAGTCTCATCGCACGGATTTTCACTCAAGCAAACGGCTGCCGGATTGCCTAGAAAAGGTTGGTTCGTAAACGCATCTACCACATAAAGTACAGGTGACATATAACGTACAGGTGACATATTGTTTCGTTGCGATCGAGTGGGAGAATCGATATGATTGCGATGCTTTACCATTCTTAAGGAGTCTGTGAATGGTATTTGGTTCAGGCATTCTACTCGCGAAAACAAGAACGGAATATTGATGAATAACCCGCTGAGTTCGATGGGCAAAACCACAGATAACCGATCGGCGCTTCAAGGAATGTCTCGATCACGCGATCTGTCGATTGGCCAATACTTGATCAATCGTCTTCAGGACTATGGAATCGAAGACTGTTTTGGGATTCCGGGGGACTACATCCTGAACTTCTACAGCATGTTAGAGAAAAGCCCGATCAACATGATTGGTTGTACCCGCGAAGACTGTGCTGGTTTCGCTGCGGACGCTTATGCGAGAATTCGAGGAATGGGTGCCTTGTGCGTGACATACTGCGTAGGAGGACTATCGGTTTGCAATAGCGTTGCCGGAGCTTTTGCTGAGAAGTCTCCAGTCGTCATGCTTACTGGATCTCCAGGTCTCAATGAACGCGTGAATAATCCTTTGCTTCATCACAAAGTACGTGACTTTAGCACGCAGCGAGAAGTCTTTGAGAAATTGTGCATTGCCGCAACCGAGTTGGATGATCCCCTCGTCGCGTTTAGTGAAATCGATCGCGTATTGGACGCCTGCTATCGATTCAAACGTCCGGTTTACATAGAACTCCCTCGCGACATGGTGGATGTCGTTCCGCCGATCGCACACGGGTTTCGCCGCCCGAACTTGGAATACAACGCTTTGGCTCTGGAAGAAGCTGTCAAAGAAGCCGTGGAGCGATTGAATCAAGCCAAGCGTCCACTGATCATCGCAGGTGTAGAGATCCATCGCTTTGGTCTTCAAGACGCGGTCATCAAGCTTGCCGAGCAAGCCAAGATTCCTATTGCGGCGACTATTTTGGGCAAGAGCGTGATCGATGAAACGCACCCTCTTTACATCGGCCTCTATGAAGGAGCGATGGGACGCGAAGATGTAACCAAGTACGTCGAGGATAGCGATTGCGTCATGCTTCTCGGCGCATTCATGACCGATATCAATTTAGGAATTTACACAGCACAACTCGAAGTGCGAAATTGTATCTATGCAACAAGCGAACAGCTTCAAATCTCCTACCATCAGTTCCCCAACGTCCCATTGGCTGATTTTTTGGAACGCATGATTTCCGCGAGTCCCAAACCAGAAGTTCGAAGCATTCCAGACCGTTTGCACATCAAGCAACCGGAACCGCTTGCCATCGAAGCGAATCGACCACTGGAAATTAGCAGGATGATTCATCGCATTAATTCGCAATTGGATTCGCACACGATTGTGATTGCCGACATCGGTGACTCACTGTTCGCATCTTCGGAACTGGTGATTCGCGATCGAACCGATTATTTGTCTCCAGCCTATTATACGTCGATGGGATTTTCAGTGCCTGCGGCCTTGGGGGCATGTACGGCCAAGCCGAACGATCGCGTATTGGTCATCGCAGGAGACGGTGCGTTTCAAATGACAGGTCAAGAGATGTCAACCTTGATTCGCTATGGCCATGCGCCGATCATCATCGTTTTGGACAATCATGGTTATGGAACGGAGCGGTTCTTGCAGGAGGGCAAATGGGAGTACAACGAAATCGCTTCTTGGAACTATTCCAAACTGCCGGACGTGTATGGTGGCGGAAAAGGACATTTCGTGGAAACCGAAGGTGCATTTGACAAAGCGCTAGAAGAGGCGTGGAGCGACCCATCTCAACTGCATCTCATCCATGCGAAGCTCGTTGAGAACGATGCAAGTCAAACGCTCCTACGTCTTGCCCACCGGTTAGGCCAGCGCGTGTAAGCCGCGCTGGATACAAACACATCGGAGAATTGAAGCCGCAATAGAACGTACGGATCACAAAAAGTGTAAATCCAACTCCGTTCGCCGTTCGAGGGCTTCGTCTACCGTCGACGAAAATCTTCCATTGGATAACTTTCACTGTCTTGCTCCCACACTACTCATTGATACCGCGAATAGATCGTCCAGAAGATCAAAGAAGGGCTCACAATGCGAAATTCGATTACGTTCTTTATGGCCATAGTATGGGTTGCCATTGCTTCTTTTGCATGTGGCCAGGCCATTCTGCGATGTATACATCAGCAAAAGTGGTGAAGCAGCAATTCGTGCGGGGAAGGCGGAGTATCCCATTGGGACGATTGTGCTGAAGAGTAAATATCCAGACGAAAAGCGAAGTAAAGTTGAGTTGCATACGGTCATGCGGAAGATGCCAAAAGGATATTGGCCCAATCATGGAGACTGGGAGTTTAGCGTGCTGGATTCCGACAAGAAGCATGTACTCGCGCGTGGACGAGTGGAGTCATGTGCAAATTGTCACGATGCATACGCTCCAACCGGCTACTTGACTCGGACCTATCTGAGTAACAAAGCAAGCGTTGAACGATGATCCAGGCAGAAAGGGAGCCCAATCGGGCGCAAGCTGTGATTCAAGAAAATGGCGAAAAAGATCGATCGAAGAAGAAGCTGAGCATTTTTCTGCATTCGAGCTTGCTGCCAATTAGGTATACTCCACAGTACCGCGAGTTTCGCAGAACTTCAGAACCGAAATCTTCTCCCACATGGCAAGGATCGAAACCATGAGTACCGCTACGCAATTTCAATTGCTTCCAGAAGTCGAATCATTTCTAAGCCGAGGTGTATTTCCCAGCTTCGTTGGAGGGAAAGATTTTCACGCATCCTCGGGCGAAACAATACCAACCTTGGATCCAGGTTCTGGCGAGAAGCTTGCTGACATTCATGAACTGAGTCCGGACGAAGTGGATGTCGCTGTTGATGTGGCTGCAGCCGCTTTCCCAGCTTGGGCTGAGTTGTCGCTCGCGAAAAGATCCGAGATCTTGCTGCGACTTGCAGATGCAGTCGAGAAGCACAAAAAGATCATCGCACAAATCGAAGCGCTCGATGCTGGCAAAATTCAATCGCAAGCGCAAGGCGACGTTCAAAATTTTGTCGATACTCTTCGCTACTTTGTGGGACTCGCTCAAAAGGTTGAGACCCGAACAAAGCTCGAGGTACCTGGTCATGACGCTTGGAAGTTCCGACAACCGTGGGGCGTTTGCGGATTCATCTTCCCGTGGAACTTCCCCTTTCTATTGATCGGTTGGGGGATATCTCCAGCGCTGGCAGCGGGCAATACTGTAGTCATTAAACCAGCCGAAGATACATCCTTGTCGGCGCTTTATCTCGCCCATCTCGCGAAAGAAGTCGGAGTTCCTGATGGGGTGATCAATGTTGTAACAGGACGCGGTGCAACCACCGGAGCTGCGTTATCGAACAATGCAAAAATCAAACGGATGTCCTTCACGGGCTCTCCGGAAGTCGGAAGATTAGTCGCTGAATCCTGCGGTCGAAATTTAGTCCCTGTCAAACTGGAACTAGGTGGCAAGGGTGCAGCGGTGATCTTTGAGGATGTCGATGTCGAAGGGACCGCGGAGAAACTCGTTGGAGCGATCACATTTCACACGGGACAAGTGTGTTGTGACGCGACACGATGGATTATTCACGAATACATCTACGACAAGTTCGTGAGCCACTGTGTCGAGCGTTTGAAGAAGATTCGAATCGGACATCCCTTGGACCCAAATAGCCAAATGGGTCCTGTCGTGAACCCAAAACAGTGCAAACGGGTGCTTGGATATCTATCGAAGGGTATTGCCGAAGGAGCCGAGTGCCTACTCTCGGGTGGAGAAGCCCATGTGGAGGGATATTCCGGCAATTATGTAAAGCCAGCCTTGCTGTCAGGTTCGCTAGATAACGTCGCAGCTCGCGACGAGATCTTTGGACCTGTCGCCTACCTGGCGAAGTTTTCGACCGAAGCGGAAGCCATTCGTATGGCCAACGATACTGATTATGGACTTGCCAATAGCGTCTGGACCGCAGACTTGACTCGCGCATCGAGAGTTGCGGAAGCCATGTTGGCTGGCAATAGTTGGATCAATGCTCACAATGTCTTCCCGCACGGAGTTCCCTACGGTGGCGTGAACAAGAGCGGAATGGGAGGTGGTGTGTTATCCATCGAAACGTTGATGGACTATTATCGTCACACGTCCGTAGTTCGCCCCATTTCCTAAGCTGCTGAGCTTTTTCATTTGATAGACAAGGACTCCAAGAGTGGATCGATGAAATACGCTTGCTACTTGTGCATTCTGATTATTGCGACGATTGCATGTCCCTTAGCTGCAAACGACCGCGAGGCTCTTGCGTCCAATGCCTATCGAGTATTGAATCGCGCGTGTATGGAATGCCATGGGCCCGCTCGTCAAGATGGCGGTTTGCGATTGGACTCGCAGGCTGCAATCAAAGCGGGAGGAGATAACGGCCATGCGATCGATTTCGATGCAATCGAGAAGAGTGAAATCCTTCGGCGGGTCGCATTGCCCAAAGATCATGACGAAGTAATGCCCAAGCGTGGGGACGTTTTGTCGTCCGCAGATCAAAGGTTGTTGCGAGAGTGGATTGCTGCAGGGACCCCTTGGCTAGAGGGCGAAAAGGACCGCAAACACTGGTCTTACATAGCTCCTCGAAAGGCTAAGCTCGATGATGCGTCGGCAAACGTGATCGATTACTTTGTTGCTAAGCGGCTAAAGTCAGACGGAATGAGCTTATCGCTAGAAGCCAATCCGCATGTATTGGCCAGACGATTGTATCTGGACATCATAGGATTGCCTCCGACTCCGGAGGAAGCAGATGCGTTCGCTGTTTCCGCCAGAAAAAACATGCAGAATGCGGTTGATGAACTCGTAGACCGATTGTTAGTTCGTCCGCAATATGGAGAGAAGTGGGCAACCCCTTGGTTGGATACGGCCCGCTATGCAGACTCGCATGGTTTTCAACGAGACGATCTCCACGAACTTTGGGCATATCGCGATTGGGTCATACAATCGCTCAATGCGGACATGCCTTTTGATCAGTTTACGATCGAGCAGTTGGCAGGAGATCTGCTTCCCAACCCAACGCAGTCTCAAATGATAGCGACCGGATTCAATCGATGTGCCCCTTGCAATGTTGAAGCTGGAACGGACCCGGATGAGAATCGCTACAACCAAGTGGTCGACCGAGTCAACACATTCGGTTACGTTTGGTTAGGAACGACGCTGGAATGTGCCCAGTGTCACGATCACAAATACGATCCATTCACGATGCGCGATTATTATGGGTTGTTTGCCTTTTTTAACCAAACGGAGTTGGAGGCCGATCGCGCGAACCCGAAGGTGCCCGGTTCCATCAAGTTTATCGGCCCCTACATGAACCTCAACTCTGGCGAGGATGAAACCAAGATCCGTCAGTTGAATTCGAGAATCGAGGCTCTCAAAAACGAGTTCAAGAATTGTCCCAAATCATCCAGTGATGCGGATACAGCCTCCAATACGGAAAAGCTTCATGAAAACAGGCGTGTACTAAAGCCATTGGAGTTTGTCTCCACCGAGGGTGCAAGTCACGAGACTCTCGAAGATAGTTCTATTCTGCTGGCAGGCGATCCACCAGAGACCGACACGTATACGGTTACATTCGAGATCGAACTGACTGGGATGGTTGGGCTATTGCTCGAGACGTTAACCGACCCATCCTTGCCAGGAATGGGCCCTGGTCGAGGGGATGCAAAGAGGCCAAATTTTGTCCTCAATAGTTTCGAAGTCTTTCGCAACTCATCTGATACTCCTTCCGCAGAATTGGGCGTTTCGGTCGCATTAACAGATGCACGAGCCGACTTCTCTCAGAAGAACTTTGATGTCGCAAATGCCATCGACCAAGATCCAAAATCAGCATGGGCCATCAATCCACAATTTGGACAACCGCATTGGGCAGCATTCCGCTTTGAAGATTCGAAGCAGTTGCTCGGTGCGAAATCCCTCACTGTTCGATTGACACAGAACTTAGGCGGGGCGAGAACGATCGGTCGTTTTCGAGTATCAGCGTTGTACGGAAGCTATACCAACTCATTGCCAGAGAAGAGCACGGAGTCGCTTGAAGAGGCCGATCTAAATAAGCAAATTGCTACACTGGAGAAGCAGCGGAATGCTATTTCTATCCCCAAGACATTGGTGATGCGTGAAAAGGAAGAACCTCGCGTGACGACGATGTTCATGCGAGGTGATTTTCGCGCAGTGGGTGACACCGTCACGCCGTCGACTCCGGCATCGCTCCATCCGATGCGGGATAGCCATTCACCCAGTCGGCTCACTTTGGCAAAGTGGCTGGTGTCGCCAGAAAATCCTCTTGTGGCTCGAGTCCTCGTGAATCGTATTTGGACAGAGGTCTTTGGTAATGGGTTGGTATCCACACCGGAGGACTTTGGCCTGAAAGGAGAATTGCCATCTCACCCAGAACTCCTGGACTCTTTAGCGGTCGATTTTGTGGAGCAGGGATGGTCTCAAAAGACACTTTTGCGAGCCATACTAACCAGTCGAACGTATCGGCAAACCTCGAAGGTCACAGCTGAAGCGTACGCTATTGACCCGACGAATCGTTTGTTGGCTCGCGGGCCGCGTTTCCGATTGACGGCCGAAGGTGTGCGAGACAATGCGCTAGCGATTGCGGGTGTTTTGGATCTTAAGCAATTTGGGCCACCCATCAAGCCGCCCCAACCGGATGGACTGTGGACCAAGGTTGGCGGCGAGAAATACGATTACTCGGTCAGCCCTGGAACGGAATCGTTGCGTCGAGGGGTCTATGTTGTGCTGAAACGAATGTCACCGTACCCGAGCTTTATCAATTTTGACGCGACGCCTCGATTGGCATGCCGTGTCAAGCGAAATCGCTCCAATACACCGTTGCAAGCGTTGAATTTGTTGAACGACCCTGTATATGTTGACGCGGCTAAAGGATTCGTCTTGCGCGTGACCCATGATCGAAAAGGGGAAAGTCATGCTTCACAACTGGAGTACGCGTTTCGCCTTGCTGTTGCGAGGAAGCCATCGGACAAAGAGCTAGATCATCTGTTCAGTTTGTTCCAAGAAGAGGTACGTGCTCATGATTCAGCGATGCCGTCGGTGGCCGAAGAAGCTGCTTGGTTCGCTGTCACTTCCACGCTATTGAATTTAGATGAAACGATTACAAAGGAGTAGTCTCATGGATCGACGCGCTTTTCTTCAAAATTCGGGTTTGGGACTTGGGGCAGCAGCTTTAGGAACGTTGCTGAACGAGTCATCTGCGTCCACAGCGTTCTGCAAAGGTGGCGTTTCCGGTTTGCATCATGCAGCAAAAGCGAAGAGCATTATCTATCTGCACATGATCGGAGCACCTTCGCAATTGGATCTATTTGATCCAAAACCAGAGCTTGTTCGACGCGATAACGAAGTATGCCCGCCGAGCTTGCTTGAGGGGCGGCGGTTCGCGTTCATTGGCGGTGAGTTGAGGCTTTCCGGTTCCACGCAGACCTTCAAGCAACATGGCCAATCCGGGCACTCGATCTCGAATCAGCTACCGAACTTAGCCAAAGTCGCAGACGAACTATGTCTGGTTCATTCGTTGCATACGGAAGAGATCAACCATGCTCCTGCGCAGTTGTATCTGCATACAGGCTTTGGACGTGGAGGGAGACCGAGCATCGGTTCGTGGGTGACATACGGATTGGGATCTGAAAACAGCGATCTACCAGCGTATGTCGTTTTGCAAAGTGGTCCAGCGGGTGGAGCTGGAGCAAGTATGATGTCGAGCGGTTTTTTACCCAGTGTTCATCAAGGCGTTTCCTTCCGATCATCCGGTGACAGCGTACTCTATCTGTCCAATCCAGAAGGGCATTCGACCAGCAGTCGTCGTCGCGTGCTCGATGCTGTCCGATCACTGAACGAAGCCCACTTAGAAGACGTTGGAGATCCAGAGATAGCAACGCGCATCAATCAATATGAACTCGCTTACCGTATGCAATCGAGCGTTCCCGAGTTGATGGAATTGGGGGGCGAGTCGAGTGATACGATGGAACTGTATGGTGCGAAACCAGGGAAAAGCTCGTTTGCCAATAATTGTTTGTTAGCAAGGCGGCTTGTTGAGCGAGGCGTTCGGTTCGTGGAATTGTACGATAGTGACTGGGACCATCACAACAACTTGGAAGATCGACTAGCGAGCAAATGCAAAGACATCGACCAATCGACAACCGCGTTGATTCTAGATCTCAAGCAGCGAGGTCTACTCGAAAGCACTTTGGTGGTTTGGGGTAGTGAATTCGGTCGAACACCATTGGCACAAGGAGTGGATGGAAACGGGAACAAGACATCCGGTGGTCGAGATCATCACAAAGATGCGTTTACCGTTTGGTTGGCAGGCGGTGGCATTCGCGGTGGTCATTCGTATGGAAGGACCGATGAATTCGGCTTTGGAATTACAGAAGATCCGGTCCACGTGCACGATCTGAACGCGACCGTTTTGCATCTTTTGGGGATCGATCATGAACGCTTGACCTACAAATATCAAGGTCGAGAGTTTCGATTGACCGATGTGAGTGGAAAAGTTCATAAAGCATGGTTTGCGTAGCATAGTTGTGATTTAGCCTCGCCAGTTAACGATTCCACTTCTAGAATCTGGGCAAATCCGTCTCGCAACTCTAGATTCCTGAATGACAGTTTTTGATGCCTCAGATTACGCTCCAGCAATTGACCATGAGTTATCGTGGCCCGGACCTGCTCACCGAAGTTGGCTGCCGAATTGAGCCCGGTGAAAAGATCGGCCTTCTCGGTAGGAATGGGGCTGGAAAATCAACACTCCTTCGCCTTTTGTGCGGCAAAGAAAAGCCCGACGCTGGAACGATCGAAATCGCGTCTGGAACTACGATCGCTGTTCTGCCACAAGATGTTCCCGATGGAATTTCTGGCACGATCGAAGAGATTGTTGCTAAGGGACTACCTGCGGAGTTGAATGAAATCGAGAATGAGTGGAAACGAGACCAGTACATGGAGGAGACGTTTCAGCAACTCGAGCTGGACGGCAAACGAGATTTTGCCTCTCTCTCCACCGGACTAAAGCGTCGCACCCTGTTGGGTCAAGCGATCGTCGGCAAGCCAGATGTGTTGCTTCTTGACGAACCGACGAACCATTTGGATATCGATGCGATCACGTGGCTCGAGAACTTTTTGTCGAATATGACCGCGACATTGATTTTCGTGACACACGATCGTGCGTTTCTCACGAAATTGGCGACTCGCATTTTGGAGATCGATCGAGGGAAGCTATTCGATTGGTCCTGCGACTACGAGACTTTTCTCAAACGTAAAGAACAAGCGTTGCTCGCCGAAGAGAAGCAACAAGCTCTATTCGATAAGAAACTCGCGGAAGAAGAAGTTTGGATTCGCACCGGAGTCAAAGCGAGACGGACTCGAAATGAAGGACGAGTCCGCAGGCTTGAAGAAATGCGCAACAATCGTGCTCAACGACCGAAAACGGTTGGCAACGTGCGTATGCAGATCGACTCCGGAGATCGAAGCGGCCAGTTGGTGTGTGCCATGGAGGATGCGTCCTTTGGGTACAACGGTAAACAAATTGTTGCACCCTTTGACTTGACCATTATGCGAGGTGACAAGATCGGTATTCTCGGTCGCAATGGAATCGGAAAATCTACCTTGTTGAAGGGATTGCTAGGCCAGATCGAACCGATGTCAGGGAGCGTTCGGCTCGGAACCAAGTTGGAGATTGCCTACTTTGACCAGACGCGTGATGTCCTCGATCCGAACAAAACTGCCGAGGAGAACGTTGGTCAAGGAAAATCGACCATCGAAGTCAATGGTAGGTCCAAGCACGTGATTGGGTATCTTCAAGACTTTCTCTTCACACCCGAACAAGCACGATCCTCGATTCGATTTTTCTCAGGTGGTCAAAGAAATCGTTTGTTGCTGGCCAAACTTCTTGCTCGATCCGCCAACATGCTAGTGATGGACGAACCCACCAACGATTTGGACTCCGAGACGCTAGAACTGTTGGAGGATCGTTTGGTCGAATACGAAGGCACGTTGTTGGTGGTCAGCCACGACCGCGCCTTTTTGAACAATTGTGTAACAAGCATGCTCGTGTTTGAGAACGGAACGATCAAAGAGTATGTCGGTGGCTACGACGATTGGTTGCGGCAGCGAAAGAGTGCACCCGCAGAATCCAGCAACGCGACCACTTCCAGCAAAGGCAATTCCCAAAAGTCGACAGAAGTGAAGCAAGAGCTCGGTAAAAAGCTCTCGTTCAAGGAACGCAACGAGTTAACAAAGCTCCCAGGACAGATCGAAGTCTTGGAGAAAGAGCTTGCAGAGCTACACGAGAAGATGGCCGTTGCTGATTATTATCGGCAGCCAACAGAGGTGCAGTCAAAAGACCATGCTCGCGTTGCGGCCTTGGATACGTTGATTGCGGACGCTTATTCACGCTGGGACGAACTAGCAAAGCGAGCATGACATGAGATGGGCTTTCCTCGGCATCGGGCGAGTGACACCACGCATGGTGGAAGCCATTCGCATGGTGAATGGTCACGAGATCGTTGCGGCAGTCGCTCGCGATTCTGACGCATTGAACAAGTGGTGTGAACGCCACTCGGTGACGCAAAGCAGCGCGGACTTTCATCGTTGGTGCGAGTCACCCGAGATTGATGCCGTGTACGTCGCGTTGCCACCTCACCTGCATTTTGAGTACATCCGACATGCGATCTTGAATGGTAAGACAGTCCTGAGCGAAAAGCCATTGGTCATGAATCACGAGCAAGCTTTGGAGATCGCGCAGCTTACCGACGAACACAACGCGTCAGTCCATCAAGCGACGGCATTTCCGTTCCATCCTCGAAGCCAAGCCATGAAGCAGATCATTGCCAGTGGAGAGCTTGGGGAAGTCAAGCGAATCATTGCCGCGTTTAGCGCTTCACACATCCTCAATCGCGGACGCGATTATCGAACCGATCCGACGTTGGGTGGTGGTTGCCTCCTCGATTTGGGATGGTACTGTTCCTTTGCAACTCAGTGGTTGACTGGCCTCTCCGTTGTCGATGTATCGGCGATGGGAACCAAGTCAGGCCAAGGGGTTTGGATCAGCGCCCAAGCGATCGTTCGATTGAGCAATGGAGCGATCGCCCATTGGGATTCCGGATTCGACGCGGCTGGAAGAAAGTGGATCGAAGTCGCAGGTAGCCAAGGCTCCGTGATCTGCGATGACTTTCTCAGGCCATGGGATCTTGCCAAACCCCGTTTCTGGGTACACGGATCGGACGGCAAGGCTAGAGCCGAATTGATAGGTACAGGTTTTCAGCAAGAAGTTGCGATGGTCGAGCATCTTGCAAAGGGCCGGACGCAAGAAAGCGAACAGTTGCTATCGATTGCCGTCGAGTCGCACCGCCATCTCGACCTTTGGGAAAAAGAGATGAATGATAGAGGATCCGACGGTACGATTCGCTAACCCCTGCAAACGTTGATATACTGGTTGCACAAGGTTTAACGAAGGATTTTCACAATCCGAAGTATGAGGGCTTGTTGCTTGGCTGGATTACGGCAACAGTCCGTAACACTTCGGGTTGGGAATACAGCGACACGCTTTTAGCCATTTATCCCACCCTATTTCTGATTATCCCACCCTATTTCTGATTATCCCACCCTAATTCTGAAAGAGTCAGATGATTCTCTCGTCGAAGCGAACATCACGCTTGGTGTACTGCTGCTGTCTTGCGAAAAGCCAAATTGCTTTTGCCGTTCTTGGATTCGTCTTGTTGTCGATGGGCCATGCGGCAGGTCAGACATTGGAAGAGCAACTCCTACGTGAGAATGTTCAAGATTTAGCAGATGCCGCCAAACGACTAGGCGATGCGCAACGAGGTGCCATCCTTTTCTTTCAGCCTCACATGGCTTGCGGAAAATGCCATTCGGTATCCGAAACCCAGCAGAATCTTCTCGGGCCTAATCTAGCAGCCATCGATAAAAACACCACGGATGTCGAGTTAGTTGAGTCGGTGTTACTTCCATCCAAGCGGATACAAAAAGGTTACGAGTCCGTCACGATCCTTACCGAAGATGGGCAAACACTTAGCGGTTTGGTCGTCGAGAAAACGAAAGACAAAATTGCTATTCGTGAACTGACAAAACTGGGGGAGATCACAGCGATCGGTGTCGATCAAGTGGAAACGGAAAAGCCAAACGCTCTTTCGGTCATGCCTTCTGCGCAGGTGAATCAGCTATCGAGCCGCCAACAATTCCTGGACCTTGTTCGTTATCTGCAAGTGATTCGCGATGGTGGGTATGCTCGCGCGAGTGAACTACAGCCTTCAGCAACACTCCTGACTGTGAAGTTGCCTGAATATGAAGGGCATCTCGACCACGCAGGCTTGATTCGATCATGGAATAAAGGGGCGATGAAAAGAGGCGAGGCTATTTACCAACGTGTTTGTGCGAATTGCCATGGAACCAAAGAGACTGCTGGATCGCTACCGAACTCCCTGCGGTTTGCAGAGGGAAAGTTCAAGAATGGTGCGGATCCTTACGCGATTTATCAAACGCTAACACATGGGTATGGACTCATGGTACCGCAAGTGTGGATGGTTCCTTCTCAAAAGTACGAAGTCATTCATTACATACGAGAAGCATATCTCCGCGAGAAGAATCCAACGCAGTATGTCGCTGTCGATTCGAATTATCTGAGCCAACTTCCCAAAGGAGATACGTTCGGGCCAGAGCCTAGCAAAATCGAGCCATGGTCTGCCATGGACTATGGACCTAGCTTGACGCATTCTTATCAGATCCCAGGTGATAAGCTCAACTTTGCTTACAAGGGCGTTGCCGTGCGGTTAGATCCTGGGCCGGGTGGAGTTGCTCGCGGCAATGAGTGGATGATCTTTGATACCGACACACTGCGAATGGCTGCGACCTGGACTTCTGAGAACAGGAATGGTGCCAAGGGGGATAACTTTATCGATTGGCGAAGCATCCAATTCAATGGCCAACATCAGGTGCATCCACGAATTGTAGGGGCAGTACACCAGTCTAATGCGATCGGACCAGGTTGGGCAGATCCGCAAAACGGATCTTTTGACGATACGAAGCGAGTGGCTGGTCGCGATGGGCGAATCTATGGTCCACTACCGCGCACGTGGGGCCAGTTTCGTGGTCTGTATCATCACGGCCAGCATGTGATATTTTCTTATTCGATTGGTGCCACCCATCTACTAGAGTCGCCACGTTTGATAGCACCAGAGAATTCCTCATCGTCGACAGCTCGTATTTTGAATATCGGCCCACGTGACAAAGCGATGAGCCTTCAAGTTACGGAGGATGCAACCATCGATGAAGATACGTGGGGTATTGACTCGGCAGATCCGTCTCGAGCCGCACCGCGAAGTAGAGCGGGAGAGAGTGTGTCGTTCGGTGCCTATGGTTTTGTTCCGAGCCATCTTCCATTGAAATGGGAGATTACTTCAGGCAATCTCAGACTCAACATACCTGCGGGGGACAATCCGATCCAGGTCGCGATTTGGTCGAATCCTACGGCAGATCCGAATCGAATAGCAACGCCAGTCCTGAGCTCGCAAGAGTTGGATTTAGGTGCACTAACCAAGGGTGGCCCGGCTCGTTGGGCGCAGTCATTGGGGACGCGTGCCACGATCGGCAATAGCGACGGCCCCTTTGCGGTCGATGTTCTTCACTCGCCAGACAACAACCCATGGCTGGCTCAATTGCGATTCACCGGTTTGGACTTTTTTGACGATGGGCGAACGGCATTATGCACCTGGGATGGGGACGTTTGGATCGTCAAAGGCCCCAACGCTGAAGGTGAGATGACGTGGAGGCGGATTGCTTCAGGCATGTTTCAGCCATTGGGGCTCAAGATCGTCAACGATAGGATTCATTTGACCTGCCGCGATCAATTGACGGTTTTGCACGACCTTAACGGGGATGGTGAGACCGACTTTTACGAGTGCCTCAACAATGACCATCAAGTCACAGAGCACTTCCATGAATTCGCGATGGGGTTACAGACCGATGCAAATGGAGATTTCTACTATGCCAAGTCCGGTCGGCACGCGCTCGAAGCGGTAGTGCCGCATCATGGTACATTACTGAAAGTGAGTCGCGATGGATCGAAGACGGAGATTCTTGCGAACGGGTTCCGCGCTGCGAATGGGGTCTGCCTCAATCCAGACGGATCGTTTGTCGTTACGGACCAAGAGGGATTTTGGAACCCCAAGAATCGCATCAATTGGGTCACGCTCAATTCAGATGGCAAGCCGAATTTTTATGGCAATATGTTTGGATATCACGATATCACCGATCCATCGGATAAAGCCATGGTGCCACCCCTATGTTGGATCACCAACGAGTTTGACCGATCTCCTGCGGAACTTCTCTGGGTGGACAGCGAACGCTGGGGGGCATTGAATCATTCACTCCTCAATCTTTCCTATGGTTACGGTAAGGCATATTTAGTGCCTCATGAAAAGGTAAACGGCCAGATGCAAGGAGGGATGATCGAACTGCCCATTCCCTCATTCCCGACGGGCGTCATGCGAGGACGATTTCAGCACACAGATGGGCAACTCTACTTGTGCGGCATGTTCGCATGGGCTGGAAACGCAACACAACCGGGCGGCTTTTACCGTCTACGAGCGACAGGCAAAGCTTATACACTTCCAAGAGAACTCAAGGCCACGAAGCGAGGCTTAACATTGACATTTACTGATACGCTGGCATCTGAATCGCTCGATCCAAGTAAAGTTCAAGTGAAGACATGGTCGCTCAAGAGGACAGCGAACTATGGTTCGAAGCACTTTGATGAAAAGGAACTAGAGGTTCGAGCCACGCATTTGTCACCGGACGGACGAACGCTAACCTTGGACATTCCAGAGATTCAACCGACATGGTGTATGGAGATCAAATACCAACTGCAGAGCGCAGCAGGAAATTCAATCTCGGGAAAGATCCATAATACGATTCATTCACTGGGCGAGTAGGGATCGGCATTGGAATGGCACTCCGCTTCGCAGGCTGACACAAAATTTTGGACGATCGAAATATGCTGCAACGACTTGGAACCACATGAGCCGATCAGCCGAAAGGAAGGACGATTTCGCAGTTCCCCATCTCCTAAGTTTCGTCACGAATCGTGAGGGAAACATGGTGTCGATTCACATGAATCTGGACGGACTGACCTGTCTCCTTGAGAAGCTAACGAGTTTAAAGACACTTGTCGAAAATGGACAGTGCGAAGATGCTCACTTATTCACTTCCGATTCGATTGGTAGTGAGTTAAGTTCAACGAAACTGAAATCTGTACCGGCGGAACACAATGTGGTACAGCACGTCAAGTTATACGGCTGGACCGATGAATGGGCATTTGCTCATGGACTCATTCAGAAAGATTGAGCATTCGATTCACGGCGACACTAACGCTAGACAGTCCAATAAGGTAGCCGCCGTCGTATTCATGGCAGATGGCAGAAAAATCGACCGCAGAAAGATAAGTTCAAAACATTATTTTGTGTTCAGTCTTTCTGCCCGCAAACAAACTTCGTGCCATGCACATTCCATGTGCCGTCCACCTAGAATCCCTCCAAATCTTGAAGAGCGGACCGGGCGGGAGGCAGAGGCGTGACGACAAGAAGGGCATAATCACGGCCGAACATGCGACGATTCTGGCAAAGCTTGGATTTGCGGCTGGCATTTGGTGCGATTTGGTTTGGAACTTTAAGCGTTACTTTGGCGGGAGTCGCGGGCCGGGATCATCGGATCGGATGCGAGAGGAATCGATTTCGGACGTGCGTAAATGCCGGCCGGGGCAGAAGAAAGTATGTGAGTCTTTTTTGTTCGCTTCTGTTTCACGGCGATATCGTAATGATTGCTGCAAAGATGGATTCTCTATCGTTCGATTTCCTCTGGCTTCATGGAAAGCCACTTCGATAAACGAACTTTGCGTTATTTGAAGCGCGAGTATAATACTTTTGCGATCCATCAACTCCCCAACACACAACAAGTCTCCAAGATGCCAGGTTTCGATGCTCGATTCTAATGCGTCTCGGCTTATTCGAAAGTGGATGGGGGTTAGCTCGCTTGCTTTGATCGCAGCCACTTATAGGCTCTGGACCCCGCAAACTGTCTTCCCTCAAGTTCCAGCGATAGAGTTTCTCTGCAGCATTCCGAAATGGTTTGACTGGTGCTTCCTAGTTGGTTTGGTGGTTGGCGTAGGTCTTCTCACTTTCTCTCGAAGCGAACGTTGGATCTACTTTGGTTGCTACATGGGAATGGGAAGCTTAATCGCTACTATCTGCTTGGACCAACATAGACTTCAGCCGTGGGCATACCAGCTAGGGCTGTTTCTTTTCGTATGGCTCACATGCCCCAATCGACTGCAACATCTGCTGATCCGTTGGTTGATGATCAGCATCTATTTTTTCTCTGCGTTGGGAAAACTCGATCATGAGTTCTTGCACTCGGTCGGCCAGAACATGCTGGGAGCGATCGCTAAAATCCTAGGACAGGACGCGAACGCAATCCCGAATGCAACGCGACTCGTTTTGATTGCAATGTTTCCGCTCATCGAGTTATCGATTGCATTAGGGCTGGCATGGCCAAAGAGCCG
This sequence comes from uncultured Pirellula sp., assembly GCA_903858115.1. GTDB lineage: Bacteria > Planctomycetota > Planctomycetia > Pirellulales > Pirellulaceae > JBKCUI01. The sequence goes on from CAIOHR010000410.1 coordinate 85,363, forward strand.
GTACTTAGCGGGATGGCTTGCGATCGGACTGCATCTTTCCTTGCTCGTAATTCTCGGTCCGTTGGGACTGAAACATCGGCCAAGTGTACTGGTGTGGAACGTGCAGTTTGCCGTGTTAGCGTTTCTGCTTTTCATTCGATCCGTTTCTCGGCCAACAGCTACTCTTGCCGTAGAACCAACGACAAAAATGGAATTGCCCGACCGCTTCCCTACTTGGTTGCAGTGGTTTTGTGCATCTTTGATTGGAGTCGTCATAATCATGCCAGCAACCGAGAGATTCGGAGTTTGGGACCATTGGCCGAGTTGGGCGTTGTACGCACCCCACAGTAGCCGCGTTCGAGTGGAAGTATCCGGCCCTGGCCTCAGTCGATTACCTGCGGAACTCGTCCAATGGACGAACGTGACTCTTCCAGTAGATGAGGAAATCCAAGGCTGGATCAACGTACCGATCGATCGATGGTCACTTCAATCGCTGGATACACCGATCTATCCTCAAGCTCGATTTCAGCTAGGCGTAGCCCGACAGATCGCTGGAATGATTGACTCCGAGAATCATATTCGCGTGATCGTTCTCGGGTGCGCCAATCGCTTTACCGGTCGGCGTTCCTGTGAAGTTTTGCAGGATGAAGAGCAATTCGCAAAAGCGTCGTCGAAATACTGGCTAAACACTCGCCCGCGGAATTGAAGCGATGTGCATTCCATCTTGCGATGCAGTATGATAAAAGGATGTATTCAGGTTATCCCTATGTCTATAAATAGGGTGGACTCATTCACGGTAAGCCATTCGAGGTTGTCATGCCAAAAGCAAATCGACGTGCGTTTTTGCGAGGTGCTGGAGTATCGCTGGTGGTTCCTCCCCTTCTTTCATTGACGCGATCGGCCAACGCGGCATCTTCATTATCGTCGGCAGCGCATCCGGCGACCACCGCGACTGGCGCTCCTCTGCGGATGGCGTTCATGTCGATCCCGAACGGAGTTCAACAAGATCATTGGTTCCCGACGAATAGCGAAGATGGAATCGCATTAAGCCCAACCTTGGAACCTTTAGCAAAAGTAAAGGGCAAGATTCAGGTAATCGGTGGGCTGGATCATATTCATGCAACCGCTGGCAATGACGGAGCCGGTGATCACGCACGAGCGAACGCAACCTTTCTGACGGGTGCTCGCGCACGCAAGACGGCAGGCAAAGATATTCACGTTGGCATCTCCGTCGATCAAGTTGCTGCTCAGCGAGTTGGGGCCGCAACCCGCTTTCAGTCTCTCGAGCTTTCGAGTGATGCTGTTAGAAACTCTGGGAGTTGCGACTCGGGCTATGCGTGCGCCTATCAATACAACCTTTCATGGAGTTCGCCGACAACACCGGTGACCCCGGAGCCAAACCCTCGACTGGTGTTTGAACGATTGTTTGGAGCCGGCGAACATGGCCAGCGTCAAAAGAACTTCGATTTGCGACAACAATCGAATCGTTCGGTGCTAGACTTTGTTCTGGAAGATGCCAAAGAGTTAGCTAGAGCTCTTTCCAGCGAAGATAGAATCAAACTCGAAGAGTACGTTTCTAGTGTGCGGCAGATCGAAGAGCGGATCAAATCCGCGGAACGATTCGGATTGGTGCCGGATCCGAATTTGCCGACACCAGACGGCGTCCCGATCGATTTCGGAAATCACATCGATCTCAATTTGGATCTGATGTTACTCGCCTTCCAGACGGATTCGACCCGAATTGCCAGCCTCTTAATCGCTTATGATGGCAGCAACAGAACCTTTCCGGATTTAGGCATCATCGAAGGGCATCATTATTTAACACACAATCAGCGAGTGCCCGAGCTTGCCAAGAAGGTTGCTCTTATCGACCGGTTCTACATGCAGAGATTCGCTAACTTTTTGGAGAAGATGGACAAGGTGCGGGATGTCGATGGCAACACGATGCTGCACAATAGCATGATCGTTTATGGTGGGGCGATTGCGGACGGGAACCGGCATACGCATGCCAACTTGCCAGTCGTTTTAGCCGGTGCGGGTGGCGGCACGTTGAAGACGGGACGATTTGTCGATGCCAAGCAGAAGCCGATGTCGAATCTATTTGTCGAGATGCTCAATCGGTTTGGAGTGGAGGCAACGGCGTTCGGTGATTCCAATGGTGGCTTGTCGGAAATCGGCTAACAAAAGTAGGACCCAATATCTGGGTGGTGGAATGCGGTTTACGTTGAACACACGGTTGAACTCCCGGATTCTCTTTTCAGGTTTGCAGGAAGCCGTCTTGACGGTAGAATCGCCGCGAAGAGTTCTTTTGGATCGCCGGAGGACGTTCTTGAGCCCGATGACGCAAACTGGGTTTCCTAAGAACTGACCAGACGGAATGTCCTAAAGTCAGGAACTCGATTACTTTAGACACGTTGCCCTCGTAGCTCAGTTGGATAGAGCAACGGATTTCTAATCCGTAGGTCCAAGGTTCGAATCCTTGCGGGGGTGCTGGTTAGATTTTCAAGCGACTTGTTGGTGAAAACCCTTAAATGGCAATGTTGCCAGAGCGCTGGTTCTCGTGAACGAAATTCCTGAATAGTTGCAGGAAGCTTGGCTCTTCAGACTTGGCGACTTTCATTTCGGTTCGCTTCCATGTCTCATCGAGCGTGGGGAACCTCACCTTGAAGCTTTACATTTAGCTTCGCAGGATACTGATGAGAACTACAGTCCAGACTGCTGCAAGCACGCCGAACAAAGCTGTCACGGTACCTAGCCAAAATCTGCGGTTCATCGATCGAGGAAAGAAGCCGGTATACTCGTATGCTGGCGGAGCAATCGATTTGTCGCGAGCATCTTCGTCTTCGAACATTGCCGCCTGTGCGGGCTCAAGCAGTCCGTACTGAATAGAAAACTCCAAGGCACCGTGGAGAACATGCCTACGACCCACCGGGTCTACGCCTATCGCCTCAAAAAACCATACCTGTCTTCCAAACGATTGCTCCGTCTCCTCTAAGAAATCCGCGCAGCGAAGATTTTCAACGCGAGACTGCTCTGGACAGAAATCTCGCCGCAACAAGCAACCGTTGGCCTGCTGAGAAACCGCCTGCCAAATTTGTCTAGAAAATTGAATATTGTGAGCTTCTGGTGTCATCCGTCGAATCCTTCGATTAATGGCGTCTCTGCCGCCGTTAGGACCGCGACAAGCTGGAGCAGCATTGTATTATAGGAATGAACCCTTAGAAGGTCAGTGGGACTCGGTAAGGAAATCCAGATTTTTTGGAAAATCCTTGAGTACGTCTTTCCGCATGCCATCGCATGTCATAATCTCGGCGCACCATCTATCCTAGGAACAACATGCTCGAACGCAAAAGTCTGAAATGGCCCATTTTGTTGGCGATCTTCATGATCGTATTGTTGGTTGGGCTTACCGTAGGTTGGGTTCTTCTCAACGTTTTTAACGCCGTATCCAGTCAAACAAGTTCTTCCATTTACTGGATATTGCTAACTGTCGGATCGGTCATGTTCGCTTTGGTGCTCACGGGAGTCATTCTGTACCTTGTTTGGAGCATTCAGCAAATCAATTTGAATCGCCGTCAAAGTAACTTTCTAGATGCAGTCACTCATGAACTGAAGAGTCCGATTGCTTCGCTCAAGCTGTTTCTTCAAACTCTCAACAAGCGTAATGTTGACGAACCTCAGCGAAGCGAGTTCTATCGTTCGATGATGGATGATGTCGATCGTTTGGATCGCTTGATCACTCAGTTGCTCGATGTCGCCAAGATCCAGCAAGACTCGAACGAGCCAGAGCCTGCCATTTGGATCGGGCTTCACAAAGTGATTCAGAGCGTATCTAGTAAGTTGTTAGACCAATATCCATTGCTTCAAGCTTCCCTAACAATTTCGGTTCCGGAGTGCGAAGTTTGCGTGAGACCTGTCGATTTGGAGATTCTCATTCGCAATCTTTTAGATAACGCGATGAAGTATGCAGGTTCTCCGCCAGTCGTGTCGATCGTCGGAACCATCTCGAACGGGCAGGCTGGACTGCAGCTAGTATTTCAGGATAACGGCAGTGGAGTTCCTCGCCATTTGCGGAGGGCGATCTTCAGACGGTTCTATCGGGTTGGAAACGAATTGGAGCGAACGAAACCAGGGACAGGACTCGGGTTGTTCCTTGTACGTGCCATCGTCAAACGAATGGGAGGGTCGATTCGAGTCGACGATGTATCCAAGCAGCAAGGCTCTCGGTTCATTGTGATGATCCCACAAGTACGATTGACATCACCTGTGACTAGTGGTTCCGAAGCTTGAAATACTCTTCGAAAACAATTGGTAGTTGTGAACCATACTCTTTCCAATGAATCGCGAGCGGGCGCTGGCCTGTGGACGCGATGACGTTGCAATTAAATTCATGAACGATGGCATCGATGTTAAAACGCTCCATCCAACCTTCGCCTAGCGAACCAGGATTTCGAAAGTTTGACTTTGTAGCGCCTTCGGAAAACCACGTATGCCTTCTCAAAAGAGATTCCAAAAGCTCCATGCGCTCCAGGTAGTTTGTCGTATCTCCCTCCAATGGCCGACTGATGTGTAGTTTTCCGTTCCCATCATTGTGCAATTCGAGCGCGATCGATGGAGCTTGTCCTTTGGCGATTTGCTGGTCTATCCACTTTTCCAAGGCCGCATTCTCTGGAGCCAGTTCTGGATTGGCTGGCTTGTCCCAATTCCGATTCAAGTCCTTTCCCATGGAATTGAAACGCGTTCTTCCCCGGGCTACTCCATCTTTGTTGGCCATCGGCAATATATGAATACAGAGGTTCTCTCGCCATCGTGCAACATCCTTGTCGTTTCGCAACATACGATCTATCACTCCGTCCACAACCCAATTCCCTCCCGCTTCCCATGGATGGGCGCGAGCGCGAAGGAAGACTTGATCACGAGCTTTTTCGTTTCCTAAGCGAATGATCTCCAGCGATCGTCCTTCGACAGTTTGACCGATTACGTCGATCGATACGGCAGGATGGACTCTCAATCGATTCAACATCCTATCGAGGTCTGACAGTCGATAGGGTTCGACTCTTGCTACGAACAGCTTATCCGACTTTAGCAAGAACTCTCCAAAAACGCGTCCATCTGAAGTAGGACTTAACGAGACCGATCTCCACACTTTGCCATCTTCGGAGATCACAACACTCAAAAGTTCCTTGGCTACACTACCTGGAACGCCGTTCCATACATTGTCGAGATTGTTGAATTCAATACGTAAACTCTTGTCGGCTTCGCCATGGACACAAAAATGAATATGCCCGGCCGCGCGATTTGGCGAATCGCGTTCATGATCGTAGGTGAGGTAAATCTGAAGCGTACCGGTCGTATCCACTTCGTACCAAAGTGGAGACGCATTTTCGAAAAGCGTGTCGACATAAACGACTTTCGATACTTGCGATGTTTGGGCGATGTTAGAAGACGACAGGAAAAGGAACAGGACGACAATGGCAATGGTTTTCCGGCAATTCATTCGACTACCTTTTGATGGATACGAAGTTCTCTGCGGCGAACTTTACCAAAATCGCTAAGAAATGAGGGAAGCTCTATCTATTCTAGCAGCCGCAGCCACCGCGACGAAACCGGGGCCGTGTATTGGCTTGGGAATGAACTGGAGCTTCGACACTCAACGCATGGGATGTCGATCCACATCTCCCATGACTTATGAGAAAAGCGAATCGAAATCGGTACCGAAAGCCAAATCGGTCGCAATCGCATGCAAGTCCGCAAGAACGCGCGCTTCCTCGGAAGTATCTTCGGGCGCCCATTCACAGTTTTGAGCTGGTGTCACCCATTCATGAATGGATCCCACCAACGCCGGTTCCTGCTCTTCGTTTCCAAAATCAATACTTCTGGATTCGACGCCTGTCGTCGTATCTGCGATGACAGCTCGCGTTTCTACCGTGGTCCAGTTTCCAAGCAATACATCTGTCATCGCGCTGCGAACGCTCGTCGTGCTAATGGCAGTGGTTCCAGATGAATCGGTTACTGCGTAAAAGCTGCAGTTCGCTTGTATCTGCGCCCAGCTTACCGAACCAGCATGGTTGAATCCCCAAGGGTTGTATACATCGAAAGTATCGGTACCTGCGTTGTAGCTATTGATGATGTAAGCGTGTCCGCCTACCCAACCGCTGGCGACACTCGAATTCGTCCCGATCGTCACGGCCTTTCCACTCCCAAGGAAGTTGATGAGTTGTTGTTTCGTGGTGGAGGCTACAGCATGATTGCTGGAACTATATCCAAGCACTTGGGCGTTGACGTTGGACATCCATCCGCCTTCGATGCCTGCATAAGTATTGGTCCCATTGCGCCCTGCGTTCCCTGTTTCGTTCCACTGCGCATAGGCTTTCTCCGCAAGCGCAACCCAAAGGCTGGTCGAGGAACTCGAAGCACTTAAGCCGAGGCCAGAGTAAGCTAATGTCCCATTGGCAAGCGTAGGAAGTCGTCGATTCACTGTCACGTAGTCAGCCCCGCCGCTCGCGTAGAACCGAATCGTGAACGTACCATCTCCGTTGTCCAGAAACATGTTCTGAACGGCTGCTGCGGATCGATCGGCTATCGAAGTGAGCGAAGCGATAAAGTAGCAGTCCCCGAGATAGCCCTGGCGACCGTCGTTTCGCGAAGGGGTTCCATTGAAGAGATTGCCCGTGGCATTTTGGTAACTTATCCCGCTACCCAAAATTGCTGGTTCGTCGGATCCCATGAACCATTTGTCAACGAGATTGTTCAATTGCACCCCGCTGCTTCCCGCTGCCAGATTTCCTGCGTTTTGGCCTTTGTATCGAAGATTTGCCGCATTGCTATTCACAACATCCCTGGCTAGCTCGCGAACATACACAGGCATGAAGAATCCACCGGATGTACTAACGACCCATCGCAAGTCCTCCAATTCTACTTGGCTTACCGAGCCATCGGTTCCTGCGCTTCGAAGCAATTGAATCATCTCTGCACGTGAGATCGAATTGTCAGAATGAAGTGTATTTGCTAGAGAACGAACCGCAGAAACCGAGGGAGTGGTGGGCGGTGTTGGAGGAGGTGTCGGCGTTGGAGTTGGGATAACTGGAGCGATCACCGTGATTGGCGATTGGGTAGAGAAAGTACCGACGCGAGCGGTAACCACATAATTCCCTATCACAGTTCCAGCGGTGTATACTCCCTGGTTCGATATCGTTCCACCCGTTGCAGTCCAGTTGATGCCGGAACTGACAAGCATAGAGTTGCCAAATTGATCTGTTCCTGATACCTGAAATCTCGCCGTCGCATTGGACGCAACTTCGCTCGCCGTCGAGTTGATCGAGATCCCCGACAGGCGTTGGGCCACTTGGACAGGAACGTTGACGGTCAAGCTACCAAGCGCGGCTCGCAGCGTGTAGTTTCCCGCTTTGGAAATGGAAACGGTGGCTACACCGCTTTTGGTTTCAACAGTCGCTCCTCCTTGAGAAGGAGCCGTGATGGTCGACCATGTCACCGCTGGACTCGATGTCATAACTTTGCCAAATTGGTCTCTTCCTTGCAACGTCACATTTGCAGACTTCTTGTCCGTCTTCACTGGACTGGCCGTTGAAACGGCGACTCGTTGTTCGTTGAGCGCAACAAGGCTAGTCATTGTTTGCACGACATTGACTTTGAAATCGGTTTCCGCCATACCACCTTTGACACGGAGGGAATACAGCCCTGATCCAGTGAACGCAATGGTAGCCACGCCTCGATTCAAGGTTCCGGTCGCAGAACCTGAAGCAGGAGCTTTCACCGTTGACCAAGTCAAACTAGGAATAGATGTCATCGTCTGATCGAATTGATCCAACCCTCGAACCGTAAAACGCTGGCTTGCGATGGTCGTCTCGATCGGAGTCTGAGAGTTCACGACACCTGCGTCTTGAGTAAGCAATTCGATTCGAGTCAGTATTGGAGCGATAGCAACAGGAATTCGTACTGCAACATTGCCGGACTTGACTTGAAAACTGTAAGCACCAACGCGATCGAAACCAAGCGTCACTTTGTCACCTGATGCAACTAAGGATGGGCTTGAGCCTCTCGGAGCTGAGGCGACGCTCCACTCTAACGTTGGCTGGGATTTCATCACACTACCGAACTGATCCAATCCACGTGCGGTCCATACAATGTTATTTCCGGTCCCTGAAACTGTAGCGTTCGTTGGCATCGCTCGGTTGTTGGAATCGACAATACTGATGGTGGTCAGGGCTTCTACGACGTTGGTTTTCAAATCCACTGTCGCGTTGCCGCTCTTCGCTCGTAGAGTGTGTGCCCCGAGTTTGTTAAAGGTTAAGACGGATTCGCGACTTCCGGTCGCTGCCATTGGATTCGCGCCCGTTGGTCCCTTCACTTGCGTCCATGTGACGCTGGGAATTGTTGCCATTGTATTCCCGAATTGGTCTGTTCCTCGAACGACGACTCTCTGGGTTTTGTCAACTATTGTTTGCTCGTCTGTGATCGTCGCGCCTGACGGAGTAGCCAAGGACAATTGTGTAACGGTCTGAGCAACCGTTACCCGTAGTTTGCTAACGACGGACAATCCACCCGCATCGCGAGCTGAAACTTGTAAATCGTAATTGCCAGCTTTCGTAAAGTCGACGCGAGTGTTTTTGGCCTGGTTCGAGTCATTGACCGTAAAAGTTGCGGTTGATCCGCTAGGTTTAGCAACAACAATCCAAGAGTAGGTAAGTCCCGCCTCTCCTTCTTTGTCGGCACCGAGACCCGTCAGATTGGTAAAGGTCCCTGTTACTTGGGAGCCAGACACCATCCTCGCTTGCGTTTGCATCGTCGGTGCTGCATTCGTACTAGACACGACATGTGTCGACCCGATGGTGTTAGGAGACAGGAGAAGCTGCAGTTGCTGCTGCATACCACCAACTGCGTTCATTAGTCTCGTTTCAAGCTGCTCGACTCCCAGAGGGGTAGTCTTAAAACATTTTTTATTCTTACGAGTCTGTTTGAAACGATTCAACATAAAAGTAGCTTTCACCTGGTGGAGATGAATTCGGCTCGAAAAAAAGCTCGAAACTGCCGATCCACGGGAAAGCTAGGTCGAAGAGTCTTGACAGGCAAAGAAAATTGAACGCAGTCACATCGAAAATAGCCGCTACAACCACTACAATCGTATTTGAATCACGACGATCGATTCTTACGGCGTCCCATTCGAAATATGACTGATTCCTGAGGTGGCGGGTGGTCAACGCACAAACCAGTCTGCCTTCGTTGGCAGCTTGTACAATGTAATGGGGTGACCAACGTGACTAATTACGATGGGCATGATGCATTCGTCGGCGAACTTCTCACTCATAAACTGCAATGTCCAGCAAATTCGAATCAATGCGCCATCGAGCGACAAGGGGGACCGTGGAGCCACCCACTGCAATGGACGCTGACCTTTTGGGTCCGCAGGCGTCCATGCAGCTTCTATTGCGGTAAATGAGTCTTCGTCTCCTTTCCCCTCTGTATGCCACTGGAGGATTAGAGTCAACTCGCCTGGCGTTGCTTCGAAATCCCAATGGACAATCCCCTCGATTCGTTCGCCTGGCCGGTAAACAGGATTGCTTTTGTTAAGTTCAATACGAAGCATCAGTTCGGTTGCTCCGAATCTAGCGTGGGTGGGAAAATGGAAATGGGAAACTGCTCCGTCATGTCCGGCCACCAAGCGATCTTCCCTTGAACCTTCAAGACCCAGAGGACTGCATTCCTCGAACTTTTGAAGCTATGCATGGTATCGTGGGGTAACTCAAGAACTCGAAACCCTTCGTTGATTTCCGAACGATCTGTTGTCTGTAGCATCGTCTGTTGATGAAAGAGACTGCGTTCCGTTCGGTTTGAAGTGCCCTGCTTGAAGGTTGCTTCTTCGATTCCCTCCAGTGTAATGAGCAGCTCTTGAATCCTGCCTGTATTGCCCCGATGGGTCCAGCTCACTTCAAATTCAGCGCCTGGATACAATCGACTCTGACTGCAAACTAGAGTGGGCTTTGGATTGAATATTTGAAGCGTCGCGTAAATCGCACCGAGAAGAACCGCGATTCCCACCAGGATGAAGATGCTAGCAAACGCGATAACAAACCAGTTTCCATCGCGCACCGAGAAATAGGTTATTGCCCAAGTGATCGAATTCCAAATGATGGCGAAAAACCAACAACCGATCGCCATCCCGATCCTCGAATGGCTGCTCGAAAGAACGGTTGGCTCATCGGGTCCTTCTGGCTCCAAAGGCACTGCATCGCAGCGAAACTCTTGCATTTCTTCCCGTGAATTTTTCATCAACGTCTTACTGTTGTGTTGGGATCGACTTTGCCGCAGCTCCAATGTTTTTTAAATCCAAGGTAGAGTCGGTAGGGCCTAGGAACTAGCATGCTTCATCAGGGCGGTTTGCGACCGAGACACGTATGATCTATCTTCGCTTATTGACAATGGTTAGCTCGTTTCGTATCTCATCAACACCTGGCTCAAATCTCAAGAGACTTACGAGAAGATCTGCTTGCCGTTGCGAATCAACTTGACCTCGAACAATTGCCAATCGTCCGACCATTTCCAAGCCGATGTTAGTGCCAGCTAATCGTGTTATTCGGTTTTGGATAGCCTGCAATGGTAGCTCCTGTCCGCTATTGGCTTCCACTTGCTCCGGGGAATTCACGGAAAAACCTTCATCAAACTCAAGACGTGGGTAGTACATTCCGGATGCTGGTTGGAGCGGGACCGGGCGATTCCCGGTGCGATCCTTAGGAATACGCAAGGTGTCCACCGCACTCTGCACTCGGCCCACGCCTATCGCTTGCGTAGCCCCCACAAACCCCTGCTGATCCGTTCTGTTCGAGCCGACGAAGTCATTTCTCGCTCGACTTCCACGAACGAATCGACCGCTCACTGTAGAATTGATTCCGCTGTCGGTCGCCGTTACACCATTACTCGGCAACCCAGTTCCAAAATTGCTGGTTGCTCGCGCTCCTGGCTGCTGTCGTCCTGAAAGTGAACTTATGGGGCCACCCATAGCACTAGTACGATTGCCAATCAACTGTGCTTGGCACACCTGCTGTTGCCAAGAGATGAATCCGAAAACGAGCGAAAAAACAAAGACTCCACTTTTCCCTGAAACTCGCATCTATTATTACCTTTTTGCTATTCGTTCTCTTTCGGTGCTGTCACGGATCCAATCGACTCACCCAACTTGATCCAATGCACATCCTGGTTGACATTGACCTGAACTCGATCCGCCTCCAAACTCACGACTTGAATCTCATGAAGAGCGACCGGTACGCGCTCCCCAGACTGAATTTTAGCAATCGTCCCCTTCGAATCCACCGTAAACCAAGCTTCGGTCTGCCCTCCCCGGTTCACGGTGATTGCCTTTAAAGTAACGTCATACAATGCCTTGGCAAATCCCCGGGCGAATAGATTCCGCTTTACAAAAGCGTTGACGGACTCGCGATCCGCGATAATCTCCGGGAGCACGCGCCATTCGGTAACCTCTGTATCGTTCAACGCCCCCTCCAAGCTCAAGACTTGTATCGAGAGACTGACATCTAGCCGACCTTCGTTTCCGATTGGATTCAATGTAAGGGATGTAACCTTATGCAAAATACCGGCGTTTCGAAACTCGTCGAGAAATGCGGCTAGTTTGGAAAGCGACGCTTGTCCACGCAACGTAAAATCGATTCGACTGCCGATCTTTTCACGTTTCCCCTTCTTCGCCCTTGAGCGAATTTCGAGAGGAGCGGGTTGGGAGGCATCGACGGTCGAAGAGGTGAATTCAAATTGCTCAATCTTCCCTAGCAACCATTTTTGATAAACGGATCTCGCTGCTTGTGGATCTGAAGGCAGTGCTCTCGCCAGGTAATCATCATTCCGCTTTCCGATTTTTTGGGCCAGTAGTTGCTGTTGCTTGGACTTCTTTAGATCGCTATCGAGATCTTCCAATTGCTGCGTCAATTGCAGTTTCGGTTGCTCCACCCAAGAACGATACGTGGAATCGGCTCCATAGAGCCCAAACACACTCGCTCCTCCCGCAATTAGCCACTTGGTTCGTGTGTTCATTTGGATGGTCCGACCTGAGAATCGGGTTGTTTGTCTAAGTCGAAACTCGATGAACTCTTACTATCGCTCGGAGAGGAAACAGGTGGCGCAAATCGCTTGTCGATCGGTGCGTTTGCAGCAAACTTTATACTTGTCTCGAAGTGCCAGGGATAGTCGGAGGTCTCCGGACTTTGGCTGATCTGTCGGCTCAACACAGAATACTTTGCACTCTTCAATCGATCCTCCAACACGGAAATGTATTCCTGTTGATTCACTTGAACAGAAAGATCAATTGCACCACCGCTTCCTGAAAGATTGGCGGTCAGTCGTCGTACGGTTGCGTTCTGCCCTTCAGGCAGTCTCTTCGATAACTCGTTGAGTTCCGTAAGCCAATCGGTTTGGTTGGAAAGCCAGTCCTCAACCGCTTGAACTTTGTCCGCTTTCTGTTGGTACTTGGAAGTCACTTTGGATGTATTGGAAAATTCCGTCTCGCGTTGAGCGACTTCGTCTTTCAACTCGCTAATGTCACTCAGCATTACATATGCAGCAATGGCTGCCGCTGCTGCGATCAGTCCACCGAATGCACTGCGCCGCACCCAAGGGTTCACGGGTTTGGGTGGTTGTTTCGGATGAAGAAGATTGACTGGGAGACACTTATGAAAATAGTCCCATGCGGCACCCAAGTTCGGAGCAATCACTCCATTGATCGGCGCTGCGAGGGGTGGCACTGGGCTGGAATCATTCCAGCCTTCGCCCGGATCGACAATACTGACCGTTAAGTGTTCATGGCTATTCAACGCAGCGGTTACGCTCGTTGCAAAGGGACTATCGCCGAGGAACGCGAGTTGGATTGGAAGGGTAGCGATGTGATGTGGCAATAATGTGAGGCAACGCTCCACTTCGATGGCCACTTGTTCGGCGACTCGTTCCGAATCGTCCGTACTATTTCGAATAGATCGAAGCAACATCGGCATCGCATCGTGGCACATCGATATCTCAGTCTCACCAGGGTAAAACTGAATCGCGATAGCAAACCCATCCTTCAAGACAGAATGCCGTTTCATCAAACTGAGTGGTCCTAGATGTCGTGCTCCAACTCCAACCAATTTGAGTCCAGACGTTGTGGCTTGATCTTCCAGCGATTGTAAATACTTAGGTTGCGCGCTAAAGACGAGCACGTTGTTGACTTCGGAGTTTGTTCCAACCTCTTGGACTGGCGACGATATCGCGAAGTCGACCGTCGGCGGTTCGTGGCCATCCCCATACTGCTGTTCGATCTCGCTCGCCACCATGGCCGAGGTCTCTTTTTCATCCCCCTTGGGGAGAGTCAGCGTGGAGAGATCGAGTTCCGGTCGCGAGAGGAGGACCAGAACTTGGTTGATCTTGCGATTCGATTGAGTCAAGTGTCCAGCAAACGCAGTGATCGGTTTGTCTTGAGGTGTAAGCTCTATCGTACCGGTACTGTTGTCGGTCAAAGGCTCACGCATGGAGCCGATGAAGTAATAGAGTCGCTCTCGATCCCAATGAATGACCGCGACAGGCCCCACGCCTGAACGACGATTGGGCATGCGAATGAATTTGGAAAGATCTGGAACTATCATAGCTGTAGATATACGTCTAATTGCGATTCTCATCAAAGGACGCGAGGTTGAAACCGGCATCCCACGCATGCCAAGTTTTGAGGTCCTGCGGTTTGGAAGGACGCTGACATCCGTCGATAGTCATGGTGCACCGAAATACGGGTGAACGTTCTTCGCGATACCCAACGACTTGAACCGAATACACATCGCTTCGTCCGGTAAGGAACGGTTCCAGTTCTCTCGCTTTTTCCAAGGTGACGATACTTCGCTGAAGCAACCATGCAATCGTTCCTGCCGATTGAACTTTGATCGACTCGTCACTGCGTGCGGCTACGATTCGACTGGCAGTCGCATCGTCCATCGATGGAATAGCCATCAACACTTCCCATGGCGCATCCCAAATATCGATCCGCCCCTCGTAGTACGCACTTCGGTCGATCGAACAATCATCCAGTAGTCTAACAAGGTAGTTCGAATTGTCGCCATTACCACTGATAAATGGACTGACGATCGTCTTTGTTTGGCTGTTAGGTGTCCCCGCAGCTCCAGGGATCCGAATCGACGCATCTATTAAATCCAACAAACTTCGAAACTGATATCGCGATGGTACGCTCCAGTCAGGTGTGCCGACTGATTCTCCCGATGGAATGCTCGTTCCGCTCCGTGATGAAGCAGTGGAACCAGCTGGATTTCCTGATGGCCCATACTGGCGCATGGCTATCACACAGTCTGCGAGTTGCTGAGGCCAAATCCCCATCAAGTCGCGATGCAAGACGCGCAAGTCCATCGCATTGATGTCGATCCTAGGTCCGCCATCCGACCGTTCATTGCGACTCGCTGAATACTTGGTGAAGTAACGTTGCATGGCAATGGGTTCTGTCGCGCTCGAGGCTACAGGCAAACCCTGTCCAGAGGAAGCTCGACTTCGCTTGTCCCACCAGCGTTGCTCGATCGCTTCGATTTGATAGTTTTGATTCAAATCGCCACCGAGCCACTGCGCAGCAAATAGTCCACGATCCGCTGAAATGGATGGAGATCCCGACGACATCCCGGCAGAGGATTGTGCAGAATTTCGATCTGCGCCCGAACCAAGTGGTGCACCGGTCATACTAGACACGGGACCTGGTACAAGAATCCCAGCTTGAATCAACCACGGGTCGATGGTCTCTGGATCTATCCCAGGGATTCGAGACAAAACCTTCCTTGCGTGTCCAGGTCGCGTTCGTTCCCATTCTCGCAATAACTGAATAGGAATCTTTGCTGATTCGTTCTCGAACCCAAAGCGCCAAGTATTTGCCGAAGCTTCGGTTGCTGATCGACCTGAACTAGATGGAGAAACAGCCTCACGATCATTTCGTTCACCTTGTGCGTTTCCCACGGTTGATAATGGCGATATCAAAACATAACGCCAGGGCTGTGCCGCAGGGCCTGTCGCCGCCTCGTTGGAATCCGACGAAGCAATCAATCCACGAAAGGGTGTTCCCTCGGTATCAACTCTATTTTCTTGGCTACCCACCACGTCGATTCGCATCGCAAAAGGAGCATCCAAAAGGTTGCATGCTTGTTCGATACCACTGTTCGCAGCTTGCCTCGCGAGGAGTTGCTCCTCGTATAGTTTTGCAAGACGATACTCTGACTGCATTTCAAAGGAGAATCGATATGCCGCTAACGATACCAACATCACAAGGACAAAAACAACAATCAGTGCGATACCTTTTCGACTTCGAAGCGATCTGCGTTTCATTATCGCCTCTGCTCGATGGATGGAGCAGTGCCGGGATCGCTAGCTCGCTTCACTGGTCCTGAATGCGTTGCTACCACGATGGTCATCTCCGATGTCGCGGTAGCTATAAGAAACTCATCGGCGTCTTCTGTCTCCCTCGTTGCTTTCGGTTGCTGGGCCAAGAGCGTGTCGATCGTATTGTTTTGAGATTCGCCGGTGTCCTCTTCGATCTCTGTCTCAACCGCCGAGCGAGATTGCTCTTTCGATCGGCGAGCTGCCGCACGAGAGGGGAAATCAAATTGAAGAGCGATCGCGTGCGGAGGACCACCTTCTTCTCGACTATTCCAATCCTCCTGCCACGCCCGACCATTGAAGTAACGAAACGAGGCCTTGGAAAAACCGGTCAGTTCCTTTTCACGCAAGGCCGCACTGCCTAATTCCAGCGTTTCATCTGTCTGGCGATAAAGATCACGAATCGTTAATTGTCGGTCTGCGGCTGCTGTTGTGTTGGAATTCGGCGGCATGCCATTCGATCCAGATGCATTGTTAGCTTCTCCATGAAGGAACTCTCGACGCACAAGTCGAAAGAGAATGTCTTCCTCTACTCCGAGCGCGCTAGCTGAGTTATCCATTGGAGATTCAGGCTCCAATCGGTATTCCACGTTAAGCTTGTCTGCGGGCCAAATGGATTCTCGGGCTTGGTTCACTTGCCTTTGTTCTTCGGTGTCAAAAACTGATAGTTCTGCACCTTCTACATCTTCCATTTCATCGGAGGAAGCAAACGCACCCTGAAGAAAAGGTAGTGGGTTCAACGATGTGGTGATGGACGCAACAAATCCAGTCGGATCGCCGTTGAACTGAGGTACCACCGGCGGATTGAGACTCGCAATTCTTTCACCTTTCGCAGTCTCTAGTTGATCCATATCCGCGACTAACCATGCTCGCGATTGACGAAGTAGTTGAACCCTACGGGCCAAGCCTCCACTGCGCTCTTCTGCTTTTTGCAAATTGTCAAAGAGTGACCATGCCACAATCATCAGGACCGACAAAACACCCAACGCGATCAACAATTCCAACAAGGTCACGCCACAGCGATCTCTGTACGAAAATCGAGCGGATGTACTGAACTTTGTTTCGCTGTTACAAGACTCCATTCGCATGGATGCGAATGTCATGGTCTTGCTCCCCGGCGAGCGGAAGGATCTCGGCGTGAGGGGGCGGAGGGGACGGGGGCTCCTGAATCATTCATCGAGTTATCGACGGAATTTGCCTGTTGCTGAACCATTGGACGACGAGCGGTCTGAACCAAGCGAACGATCGGCTCTGGATCACCTTGTTTCTCGCTAGAAGCTTCTCGGAATAAAGAGACCTCTACTCGAAGCAGCGAGGGCACTTCCAACTTCTTATCGGATGGCGATGTGATAGCTGCGCTTTGCAAGTTCTCCATGGCTGTGACGACCACTTGAAATGCCTTTGGCTGTGGTCCCGTCGTTTCGCCGGAATACTCTTCAAACATATTGCCAGCCGCAATCCTAGCCAGCGCTTCGTCGAGAATGGAATACGCCTGAATGATCGTAATGACTTTTGACTCCGCCCGATTTCCGAATCTTGCACCCGTTCCGATGATCGTAGACAGAACCATCGCGCTGCCTGCCAATATGCTGGCGGCAATCATCACCTCCAGCAACGAGAGTCCTCGACGGCAAGCGGCTTTGTCCAGACTCATCGAGAAATCTCCAAGCTTCCTGTCGATGCAGAGTAGGAAACATAGATACTCTTCTTGGTGACTTTATCCTTGAGCGTGATTTTCGCATCCATGCCGATTCCTTGGGCATCGAGAGGGACCCACCACTCTGTCTGACTCTCTTCGGCCGAAGGGACTTCGTCAAGGTCACTCGCGCTTCGACCTTTCCCGGCAGAACTATCACCTTCTCGACTCTCGATAGATGATGATTCGCGATCCGAGTCCGAGTCCGATGACGAACGATCGGAAGATAGCTCCAGATCCTGAGAAGACTGTGTCGGTTCGCCACTTTCCACATTGACGACAACGATATCGTCAGGCAACTTCCAAATTTGCGGTTCTATTGCTTTTGGATTGCTCAAAGATCCGCTCGAGGCAGAAGCTCTCGAATCGGAAAGGCTGGACATTGCGCGAGTTCCCCCATTCTCGATCTCCTCGGCGAACGACTCGATGCTACCAGTTTGGACCTCGTGGTCACCTTTGCGAAGACGGATCAACATGGATTTGTTGCAACTGATCGCTTTTTGGCGACTCTCGTCGATAGCTTCTCGAATGGTTTGAGAAGCTTCATCCAAACGGACCCGATTCAAGGGACGCTGAAGGCTAGGCCATGCAATCGCCAGAGCACCTGCAAGAATGATCAAAACAATCATCAGTTCGAGGAGGGTAACCCCACTTTGCACTGCGTTGGATGTTGGTGAAATGCTATCGGATGATTTCATGATTAGCCTTCTAGATAAAACGACATTCAAACTCCTGAGCGAAATCGGATTAGGACTTTGCAGCGGTGCTTTTCTCTTCGCTTGCATCGCTCGAAGACTGCGCAGGATTTCCGATATCGTCACTTGTGTCACGCTTCCGGTCAGGACCGATCGAGAAGATGCGCGGGAGCGTATCCGTGGAAGAACTAGCGCCCGCACTGGAAGACTCTTCGGTTGACTCGGTTTCATATTCGTATTCGAAATCGCTACCCCAGGGATCCTTTGGCAGCTTTCCACCTTCGATATAGGGACCATCCCAGTTCTTAGCGAGCGCTTCGTCCTCGGGTGCTTCTACGAGGAGTGCCAATCCTTCCTCTGTGGTAGGAAAGGTTTTCATATCGACTGCAAACATCTTCAATGCAGATTCCAAGTTCCCGATTTGCGCTTGGGCTGTCCGAATATCGGCCTTCTTCTGAGTTCCCAGAACTCGTGGGCCGACCAATGCAATGATCCCAACCAAAATGACCAAGACGATCATCAACTCTAGCAAAGTTAAGCCTTTGCGATAATTCTGTTTCTTCATTTTCTTTCTCCTAAATGTAGTGTTTCCAAGTTTCATTCTCCGAGTCGATCAGCCAACCGAAGAGTTCAGATCGAGCACTGGCATGAGTACCCCAACAATCACAAACATCACCATACAGCCGATCAAAACAAGCATCATCGGTTCAATCATTCGAACCAACACATCGAGTTTGCGTTCGATTCTCAAATCGATTCGATCGGAAATTTTGACAAGAACATCGTCGAGGGTATTGGACTCTTCAGCCACTCGAATCATCGCCATCACCTGCGCCGGGATCAATCCACTCGCAAGCAACGGTTTCGATAGAGAATCACCGGATGTAACGTTCTCGGCCGATTGGAGGATTGCGTCTGCTAACAATACATTGCCTGTCGATTCGCTACTGATCTTCAGCGCGCGAAGCAGAGGCACTCCATTGTGCAGCATCGTTCCTAATACTCTACAAGTCCGAGAAACGGCCGAGTCGTGAAAAATAGACCCGAGGAGCGGTATTCGAAGTTTCAAACGATCTGTCCAGCGCCGTCCTGATACCGTGTTGGTCCAACGATAGACACCGTAGGCGGCAGCCGCGAGGCCCGCGAGTACCATCAGACCGTAGGCAGACATCATCTGACTAGCCCCCAACAGGATGACCGTGACGGTGGGCAATGCACTCCCCGTCTGTTCCAATCGATCAAAGAGTGGTTGAAATTTTGGAACCAAAAAAACCACCATCAGCGAAACAATAGCTGTTCCGACAAATCCCAAGATCGCAGGATAGGTAAGTGCTCCGACAATTTTACTGCGCATCTCATCTTGCTTGCGAAGAAAATGCGAAGTGCGTTGAAGAGCCTCCTCGAGGAAAGCACCTTCTTGTCCAGCGCGAATCATACTCAATGTCAGTTCGGAAAATACACCGGTCTCTTTGGACATCGCCACATCCAGAGTATCTCCTTGTGAGACAGCTTCGTGTATACGAAGAACGGACTCTTTGAGTCGCGGGTTCTCGGTTGCTTCCGCAAGAATCTGAATCGACTCGAGCATCGGGACGCCGTTGGAAAGGAGATCCGAAAGCTGCGAACAAAGGTCAGCCACTTGTTCTTTTTTGATACGTTTGGGAAGCGTAAAGCTCACACTCGGCTTGGCAGCTTGCTTCCCTATGACTGAAATAGGGAACAAGGACTGAGAGCGAAGCTTTTGCATTGCATCGGCTTTTGAATTTGCAACGAGAGACCCCGAACGTTTTTCACCGTTGAGAGATTTTGCGGTATATGCAAAGTCAGCCATGTTACACTGCGGTTTGAACGAACAAACTAGGTCGAGAAATGTTCCTAGTCGGCTTTCGTGACACGCAACACCTCATCTATGGTTGTGATTCCAGAGAGCACTTTGTTCCAGCCATCCTCACGGAGCGTTTCCATCCCATTGCGAACGGCAGCCTGCTTGATGACATCCGACGTACAGGCTTGTGTTACCAGATGGCGAATCTCTTCATTGGTCACTAGCAGTTCATAGATACCCTTTCTGCCACGGTAACCAGTATTGCGACAGCACTCACAGCCTTCGGGACGATACAACAAAGGTGTGTTCTCCAATTGTGCAACAGGAAAATCTTCTGGAAGATCCTCCAGTTTGGGCTGATACGGAACTTTGCAATCTTCACAAAGCACGCGAACCAAACGCTGCGCCATAACACCTTCTACCGTGCTGGCGACAAGGAATGGTTCGACCCCCATATCACCCAGTCGCATAAAAGCACCCGCCGCATCATTGGTGTGCAATGTGCTGAAAACCATATGCCCAGTGAGTGACGCTTGCGTCGCATTCTCGGCCGTTTCCAAATCTCGTATTTCTCCGACCAGAATGACATCTGGATCGTGACGCAGGATAGCTCGCAAACATGCTGCGAAAGTCAGGCCTACCTTGCTGTGAACCTGAATTTGATTGATCCCTTCGAGTTGGTATTCGATCGGATCCTCGGTCGTAACAATCTTTACATCCTCTGATTTGATCTCACTCAATGCGCTGTAGAGTGTCGTGGTCTTTCCCGAACCTGTCGGCCCCGTCACCAATACAATTCCGTGAGGTAGTCGAATCAATTTTTGGAATCGTTGGTATACCGATTCCGGCATCCCGATACCACGCAAGGAGAAATTGAGATTCGATTTGTCCAGCACCCGCATGACGACACTTTCACCGTGCAGCATCGGAATCACCGAGACGCGAATATCGATCTCTCGACCCTTGACACGAATCTTGATCCGACCGTCCTGCGGAACGCGTTTTTCGGCAATATTCATCTTCGCCATGATCTTCAAACGACTGATGATCGCGGCGCGGAATTGATTCATCTCAGGGGGAGTCGATTGACGTTGAAGAACGCCATCGATCCGATGACGGATCTTGAGTCCCGCCTCTTGGGATTCGATATGGATATCGCTCGCTCGGGCTTCGATCGCTTCACTAAGGATCTCATTCACAAGCCGAACAACCGATGCCTGCTGGGCTTCTTCCGCATCCTCGAGGTTCTCCAGGTCGATACCCTCGAGCATTTCGATCTCGTCTCCCTTGAGACGTTGCAATGCAATCAGCCCATCAATGGTTTCCGATCCAACTCCCAAGTATTTCTTGATGAGTCGCTGAATCATTTCGTTGGAGGCCATCACAGGGCGAACTTCCACTTCGACCGCGGAAGCAACCGAATCAATCGCCGCAAAGTCGAACGGATTACTCACTGCAAGACGGAGCCAACCGTCCCCTCGTTCGATCGGAAAGACCGAATAACGATAGATCAAACGAGCCGGAAAGCCTTGAAGGGTTTGCTCCGGATTCTCTATGTTGTCGTTGTCGAGCCACTCCATCTTCATCGAGCGAGCACTCGTAGCCAGCAACTCAGACGAGCTGTCAAAACTCCAACGTTGCGTTAACTCCTCAAGAGCACCCGCATCCGCAAATGCACGGGCTAGCTCTCGCAATTGTTCCGGCTCAAGCAAAGGCCGCGTTCCATTGGGGCTGGAAATCATCAACTACTCCGATGACGATGGAAGAAACACTCAATCCGAAAGTGTTATGGGTGGTGGGACGCAAGGGTGGGGACGCAGAGTTGGCGGGGGGAAGTGTATTGGGCAGGGAAATTTATCGGCGGGAGGATGTATGGTACGTGCTAGGCAAGATCCATCGATGGGTTCGACGCTATCCAGCTTATCTCACAGCGAGCTTTGTCGTTGACTTCTTTGTCCTCGCCAATCGGCCAGTGCGGGACAAAACTCCTGTGTTTTTCTTCATGCAACGAATTCCATCATGGTAGGATTGCCTCTCTTTGTCAAGACATACATGCGGCTAAAGTAGCGCGTCTAATGCTACTGTTTGCCAAATAACATCATTGCTTGGAGTAAAGTAAGCGAAGTGCTTTTTCGAGATTCGCAGCATTGGCCGATTCCAATCGCAGAACTTGGATTTTTTGCGATGGTGCCACTTCTGCTTGCCGGTCGATTTCTTCAATGAACTTGATAAGCTCTTGGGTCAAATCCGATGGTCCTCGAATGACCAAAGAATTTGAAGTAGGATCCAGCGAAACGGCGAGAAGTGGCCCAGACGAGGCTGCATTGATTTGCTGAAACATCGTTGCAACCTCGGTCGACACTCCGTCTGGAATGGGAAGTGGCTTTCGGCCGGCTCCGCTCGAAAGTTGAGATTTGTAAACGTCCTTCACTATATCCAGGACATTCTTTGCATTGGCTGTTTGGAGGGGCAAGATGCTGGGAGTGATTTGTTGGAGCCTATCGATGAGATCTTGAGAGTCGATAACGGCCAGCAACTCTTCTGCCGTTTTTCGCTCAGCGAGGTTGCCGCCGATCACGAGAGCATTGATGCGTGGGTCCGCAACAATTTTGAGACGTTGCATCGAGGAAGAGAAGAACGAAGATCGCTGCGTCGAAATCCCAAAGAGATCCATCAACAGTTCTCGCGCCTCGGTCGCATCTGCATGCCGAAGAATATAGACACCAAAATTGCCAGCGTTGGCATAAGGTTGAACGCGAGGATTGAGCAACGTATCGAGCAAGTTTTCAAACTGGCTCAATGCTTCTGCATCGTCAGAGGCCACGGTCCATTGTTCGTCACCGGTTATGACGATGACAGGTGCATTGTCTGCTTTCGGTTCAGTACTCGTTCGATCTATCGGCTGCGATCGTTTCGCTTCTTGGGGCGGGCTGGCTGGCTGGACCGGGCTGGCTGGCCGCGTGGCGGTTTCCGCGGGATCTTGAAAAGCAACCAAACGACTTCGAGATCCCCATGAACTTCGAGGTTGGTTCGATTGCGGGTTCTCGAGATTTCCCTTGGGAATCTTTTTGGGATCGATAATCTGAACGGGATTCGCTCGAATCAAAGGCCATAGTCGTTCGACGTTCTCCAGCAATGCTTGCGGATTTCTATTGATCGGAATGAACCGCACGCCGCCCTGGCCTTTGTCCCGGAGCACCGATTTGGATCCTGCCCCCATCTTATCGAGCAATTGCTGGATGCGATCGAGTTGCTCTCGAGTGCCGTGTACCAAAGCCTGTTGCAGACTGCTATCGACGTTGATCGTAGGAGGATTGATTCCTGACTCCTGTTCAAAAAGAGCATCGGCAGCGGTGCGAAAGGTGAAAGAATCGATCGTCTTCAACGGAAAGATGTCGAATTCTCGTTTCGGTGCCTCAAACTTGCTCAACGCTTCTTTGATCTTCACTATCTGATCCGCAGTTCCTGCTGCCATGAGCCGACCATTGAGTTGATCGTATTTCAGATCAGCAGGTTCGTCGGCTCCGGACAAGAGTTTCGTAAGGGAGGATACGATGGAGATTCCGTCGACTCCCTTGAGAGGAAATGTTTCAAATTGACGCTCGGATCCGGACTGCTGAGGTTTGTCGAGTTCCTGAATCAATTGTTCGAATGCGCGAAGATCGGCTTGGCTTCCGAAAGCGAAGAGTGATCGCGACTCCTTCAGCGTGCTAACGTTCAATCTTGAGCGAGGTCCTAATGCAGCGGTGATTGACTTTGCAAGTGCCTCTGGGTTCGCGTACTTCAACGTCGCGATTTTGAAATTCGATTGATTGGATGGTTGCAAATTGAGTTCGTCGACCAATTTCTTGATCGCTTCATGTTCCTGCGGAGTAGCCGCAGCATAGATCGCGCCATTGGTGGCGTCTGCGGTGATCGACGCATTGGGGTAGTTTTCGCTTAACGCTCGTGCAAGTGACGATGGATCGGAACTCATCAATCGATAGGTCTGCGTCGTAGTTGGATTTTCATTCGACGATTCGATGCTTTGGATGGTCTTTTCAATACGTTCCAACTCCGACTTAGGGGCCGTAACAATGAGACTGTTGGTCGCGCGGTCTGCAGTCACCGACACACGCGAGTTTGCCCCAGCCATGGATGTTCGAAGCGAGCTTGCATCCGCCTTGGAAAGATTGAATACGCGGGTTTCGATATCAATAGCACTCTGATCGTATCCTTGGATGATGTCGGCGATCTTTTTATGTTGAGCTTCTGTAGCGGTTACTACAAGCGTTCCATTCGTCGGATCACTGTAGGAATTGATGTCTTTGTACAAAGAAGAAACAATCGTATTGATCCCCCTGACGCTCTCAGGTGGTGCATTCTGCACTTTATAGACGACAGCGGTGGCGGTAGCAGGTAGCACCATTTGTTGCTGCAGCATCTCCAACTTTTGCTGGACGAGTTCTAATTCCGATTCGTTACCTAGGGCCAAAATGGTTGCACTGCGAGCATTGGGTTCTAATTGGATCTGCGTTGGGATCAAAGTCCTCAGATGCGTCGAGATGGAAAGAACGTCATGTTTTTCAGGGTCGATACGGAATACGCGAGCGGTCTTCTCGCCTGTATCAAGTCCCGCTTCGAGGACCTGAATCGATTCGGCGATTCGCTTTTGCGAAGCAGGATCAGCCACTACCATGACGCGATTTGCGGTTGCATCAAGAGTCATGGTTGCCCCGGGATAAAGAGACTTTAGCGATGCGATCACCGAAGTGCTTGTGCGAGGCTTGATCGGCAAGAATACAGGATCTCGTGGTAAATCATATGTTTTGATCAATGCTCCGATCGCCTCATGGTCTTTGTCGTTCGCAGTAATGAAGAGCGACTTCTGCGCGAGGTCCGCGACAATCGTTGCGTTCGGATGAGCCCCTTTCAAGATCGACAGAAGGGTCGTACTATCGTTCGCTTGGAGCGGATATTGTCGAAGTGTCTTCTTCGGCAGGTTGGGTATTTCTTTCTGAAGTTCATCGATCTTTTTCCCGACCGTCGCTACTTCTTCTGCTGTTCCTACGACCATGATCGTGTGCGTGACAAGATTGGATTCGAGCCGAACATTGGTAGGGGTCGTGCTCTGCAGAACGCTTAGCAACATCGCTTGATCCACTTCGTCGGGATCGATCTTGAATACCTTGACCACTCGGTTCGATTGGTCCAACTCTTTGGACAACATCTCCACGATCTCAGCAACGCGGCGGTGTTGGTCTTCGGAGCCCACGACAACGATTTGCCCCGAAGTTCCGATCACTGCCGCGCTCACTGTGGGGACAAGGATTTGAATCGCAGCTTGAATCGGAGTTGCATGCACTGGGCTCACCCGATAGGTCATCGGCTTCTTCGCGTTCTGGGCGACGCGTGATATCTGCTCGATCGCTTGGGCTACGCGAACATGTTGTTCTTCGTTCGCCCAAACCGTTACCGTTCGCGAAGCCACATCGCTGCTGAGGATCGCTTGCGGTGCAATTTGCCCCAA
Organism: uncultured Pirellula sp.; assembly: GCA_903858115.1. Classification (GTDB taxonomy): domain Bacteria; phylum Planctomycetota; class Planctomycetia; order Pirellulales; family Pirellulaceae; genus JBKCUI01. The sequence goes on from CAIOHR010000410.1 coordinate 110,478, forward strand.
AATAACAGGTAACGTGAGCATATCGCCGGACGGAACAGAATACGACTTGACTGTCTGTACCGTGCCATCGGGTGAAGCCATCAGTCGGTCCATGGCTGCGCTGACATCGGCTAATTGTTTTGCATTGCCTGACGCTATCACACGGTTGTTCGCCGGATCCGACGAGAATTCCATCTCGGGCCACAGCTTTTGCAAGACGGGCAATAGATACGCAGAAGAGACTCGCTTGGTATCAAACGATCGGATTTGCTTTTCCGAATTGGCAGACGATGGTCGGTCCATCTGATTGATCATCGCTTTGATCACGGCATGATCTTCGATGGTCCCTGTTGCAACCACTTGTCGCAACGAGTCATCTGCTACCGTGGAGACTCCGAGAGACAACTGATCCACAACCGTCTTCACTTGTGTCGCTTTGGCATGATCCAGGGGGTAGACAATGGCGACTTTTTGTAAGCTCGGCTCCGAAGGGCCTTGGATTGCAGCGATAAGCTTCGCTATCTCGGCATGTGTTTTGTCGTCTGTCGTGACAAGCAATCGGTTATTCTTGGCATCGACATTGACCCGCGCGCCGGTCAACAATGGCGTCAAGGTCGTTTGTAGAGCATCTACGGTCATCCCTTTCACGGAATAGTTCTCGAGTCGAAGCAGAGACTTCTTCGGAAAGCTTTCCGTAAAGAGAGCTAATCGCGTTGCAATGTTCGTTTGCGTCTCTACATCGGCCACGGCCGTCAATAGCTTTCCATCGGAGTCGATCGTGATCGTAGCATCCGCGAATTCAGCCATAAGTATTTGCTGAACCAACGAATGATTTTGAAAGTCGATTGGATACGATCGAGGAACCTTGGGGGAAGATACCGGAATCGGTATGTCAATCGATTCGAGCAATTTTCGAAACAACGTATGTTGTTCGGCGTTGGCCCATACGTACAGCTCCCCTTTGTTCTTCCCATCAAGGAGCTTGATGTTTTCCAAGTTCTTGGGAAGCTCGCTCAGCATGGGTCTTCGTGCGATCTGTGACTTGGTTAGATTGTAAATCTGCAGTTGGCGATCGGGCGTTTTCGGTATTTGCTCTATCAACGATGCAAGGTTCGATTCAATACTTTCTAGTTCGGTACGATTTCCTAATGCGGTAAGCTGAAGTCCATCTTCTCTCAACCAAGTTGTCGCATTTGGCGCAATCTTAGCCACCACCGTGAGCCAAGTCGTCGTGGCCGGCCGGTCCAACGCAAAGGACTTTAGCGCCAAATTGGCATCGGAAGCCGCTTTCTTCCAACCGTCTAAGATCTCGCTGATCAAGGCTATGTCTTCAGCCGATGCTCGAACAACCAAGTTGCCCGCAGTTGGATTCGCGGCAATTTGTACACCTGGAAAGATAGCCTTCAGCGACGATTCAACGGTGGTGAGAAGCTTGGTGGGAAGCTCAAAAAAACGGATGCTCTTTTGTCCTTGTTCGACTGGATATATTTCGAGCTTGGCGAGATCTTCGCGAATGAGTCGTTGTTGTTCTGGGGAGGCGGATACGAGAACACGATCGGACACTTGCAACACCAATGCGTCTGGAACCAACGCCTTGAGATGCTTGACGAGTTCTGTCGCTGCTGTCCCCGTCAATTGATAAGCCACCGAATTACTCGAAGGGAGTGCAGAGTGGTTTGCAACCATTTGATCGATTGCTGTTTTGATTGCCGTTTGCTGTGCTGGTACGACGAAAGCACTGAGAACATTCGTTTTCGAATCAACCGTGATCTGCTGGCTAGGAATTAACGTTTGAATTGTCTTCAATGTGGACGCCGCATCCAGACCCGCTATCGGATATGACGCAAAGACTGGTTGGGGAGGAGGAGGTGGCGGTTCGGGTTTGGGTTGAGCTTTTGGAACAGGAATCGATACGATCAGTTCATTGATCATCTTCATCTTGCCAGCGTTCTCAACCACCAGAAGCTGGCCACCTTGTGCGAGCGGAATGGCTCGACCAAAATTGCTAAGGTATGGCTTCACTTCGTTCAGGACGGCCTCAATCGGACGCCCTCCGAGGGAAAAGACGACGCTCACCAACTCGAATTGCCCTCTTTCGATCAATTGCGTCAGGCTCACGCGTGGGATCAACTCCAAAGGAATAGAGTCTCCCAATTCCATGACAACCAGCATTTTTTCTCGTCGCATCAATGCGTAGTTGCGAGTCATCAAGACGCTATTGAGCAAATCGATTCCTTCGCTGGGCGTATATTCCCGAACATCCATGTAGGTAAAGGACCCAGGCGGGATTCGATCCATGACCAACGTTAAGTCCTGCTGCTGTGCGAACCAGGCGAGCACTTCATCCCACTTCATGTCACGAAACTGGAACTTGAGCTTCTTCAGTGGCTCAAGAGTTTGGAACATCTTCCGCTGCTCCTCGGTTAGGAGCTGCAGCGCTTTCTGGTCGAATTCACTGGTTATGGTTTTTTTGGTCGAGTTGTCCGTGGCAGCCGCGGCTCGGGTTGACCTCTCCTGAATGATCTTCTGCAATTCCGCTCGCTGTGCGTCCGTTAGGCTCAGTTTTTCTGCAACTTCCGGATGAATCAGCCGCGAGACATCTGTGTTCTGTCCATGAGCGGTAAGGCAGGGCAAAAGTGCAACGAAAGCAGCAATAACGAAACAAACGCAGCGGGAACGCCAGGTCTTTGGGTGACTCATTTCAAGAAATTCTCAATCGATATGTGGCAGAAATCGCGAAGCCACGTGGCGGGAAATCGTTCGAAAGGCCAGTTGCTCTGACTCCCGACGATCGAGGGCAACTTTTTTGGGAGCCCTCGATTTGAAATTATAATCGGCATCCGATTTTGCACGCACAAAAAGTGCGTTTTCGCCGGCAGGTAGTTTTCTAAACCAGCGACGTGCCATTCGATACCGGTCATAACCCCAATTGTGAGGCAAGCTACGACAAAACCAACAAGCCATCGCGATTCAGCTTGGGGGTACTGCAGGGAATTATTGCCTAAGTCCTTTCCGGAAAGACACTTGCGATTCTTGGTGTCCGGAGGGCAGGTCCTGATTGTTCCTCGCAAAGACGCTTCGCTAGAACGAAATCGCGGGTGCTTCAGGCACGTTCCACACCCTAGTCGATAGAAACAGCCCGGGGAAAAGCGTATTGACCTCAGTGGAATTGATTCGCTAGATACCAAGTTCGAGAGTGCCTACCCATCGCAAAACCTTAATCCCCCGCCGCCAAAGTGACTCTAATGACACCTAGAAAACTGTTCGGCATCCTAGGTGCCGTGCTCGGGATACTCCTCCTGGCTGGCAATCTTGGGGCGGTAGACTCCAACGACGCGGTGGTCCGAAAAGAACTGCAATTTCCTACCGAACAATTGGCGACAATCGAAACGGCCTACCGGCAGCTCTTTCAAGGTAGAGTTCATTCTCATCCAGCGAAACTGAATACGATTCTACTCCAGATTGGGAATGAGACGGTCACTGTAGAATTCGTTGCAGCACAACGGCTCATGCGAGTCGAGGGAACGCAAAAACTGGTTTCCGATGTGATCAGGATAGGTGTCGCGGTATGCAATCGATCTCCCCAAAGCGAAGTTCGAATTCTCTCTCTCAATGACAACGGCCAAGCGTCGTTGGGGAGACTCGCACAAACCGGTCAATCATCGAAGGGGGCTGTGTCCTCCAATCCCTTCTTGAGAATGATTCAGCGCCCTGGCGCGCAGGGAGGCGAATCGACGATGAATTCAGGGCACATCGCACTCGCGTCAGCGCAGGATGCGCCGGCACCTATGCCGGGAGTAGCACCATCGACTAGTGCTCCGAGATCACAAACGCCAGATGCGAACAAACCGCAAGATCCCGATGCACCTGTTTCACTACCATTGCCCCAATTTGATGGTGTGCAATTACAAATGCTTCCTGAGCTCGATGCAGTTATCTTGCGAGGTCGCGATCGGCAGCTTACTGATTTGACCGAGATCATCAAACGTTTGGATGAAGCAAGTCGTTTATCCAAACCTGAAATCGAAGTTGTTCCATTGCAGCACGTGAACTCCGAATCGCTCGCCAGCCTTATCGCTACCTCGCAAGAGAAGTTCATCGGCGGACGGCAAGGCAGAGTCACGGTCTCCGCACTTGGTTCCCCCAATGCAATTCTCCTGATTGGTTGGGGGGAGTCGATGATTGCGATGAAAGAGCTTATTCTCAAGCTCGATCAACCATCAGCAGCAGGCAGTTCTTTCGTTGTCATCCCACTCACAACGGCACTGGCTACAGACGTTCAAACGCAGCTACAGACATTCTTCAAGACAAGATCGGGACTTGGGCCGGTGATCCAGTCTGCATCTGATAGCAGATCGAATCTTCTGATTGTGCATGCTTCACCACGTGATCTGCTCGAGATTCGGAAGCTGGTCGAACAATTGGATGTTCAACCACGGATGGACAAGCATGCGGCCAAGGTTTTCCAACTCAAACATACAATAGCAGCCGATACAGCGAAAGCGCTTCAGCAAGCCTTGGCGACGACTGCACTCAACAAAAACAAAAGCATTGAGCTCTACGACGAGCAGAATAAAACAATTGCATCGAGTGGTATTTTAGGCTCGGTCCAAATCTCTACAAACGATCGTACCAACTCGATTATTGTTTCATGTTTGCCAGAGAACATGCTTCTCGTCGAGCAGTTTATCGAGCAATTGGACAGTCCCGGATCCGTTGCCAAAATCAAGATTTTCCCGATCGAAAATGCTGTCGCTTCGTCGTTGGTTGAAACGCTTCGTTCTTTATTACCAACGGCTAGCGGAGCAACCGCAGCGGCTGCGCAATTGTCAAGTTCCACCGATGAATCCTCTCTGCTTCCTCTGCGATTTACCGTCGATACGCGAGGGAACAACATCATCGCTGTAGGCTCCGAGGGAGATCTCAAGATTGTTGAAGCAATCATCGTGCGATTGGATGAGTCTGATGCCGTTCAGCGCAAAAGCTCTGTGTATCGATTGAAGAACTCACCCGCAGTGGACGTTGCGTTAGCGATTAATGAATTCTTGCGAAACAAACGGCAAGTAGAGAACGCTGGTCCCGATGCAAACAATCCTTTCGAGCAAATTGAGAAAGAAGTGGTTCTCGTACCCGAGCCGGTCCAGAACAAACTGATTTTGAGTGCGACTCCGCGGTACTACGATGAAATAAGTAAACTGATCGAAGACCTGGACCAACAACCGCCTCAAGTCATGATCCAAGTCATGATTGCGGAAATCGTCTTGGGCAACACCGATGAATTTGGCGTTGAAATGGGAATTCAAGACTCGGTCTTGTTCGATCGAAGCCTCTTGGGAGGTTTGTTGACCCGAACGAACACGACGACAACTTCGACACCAGCCGGTGTCGTCACCAATACGAATCAAGAAATCGTAGCGGCATCCAATACTCCTGGATTCGAATTCAATAATACACTGCCGCTTGGAAACAGTGGTTCTTCGAAAGCACTTACCTCTTCCGGCCGTACGGGCGGACAGGGAATCTCGAATTTCGCTGTGGGACGTGGAAACGAGACATTGGGATTCGGTGGGTTAGTGCTGTCGGCAAGCAGCGAGAACGTCAGTTTCTTGCTACGAGCTTTGCAAGACTCGCGTCGATTAGAGATCCTCAGCCGACCGCAAGTCCTCACACTCGACAATCAGCAAGCATTTATTCAAGTGGGCCAGCGAGTACCTCGCGTCGTACGCTCGACCCTGAACGTGCAGGGGGGGCAGAGTAGTGATGTACAATTGGAAAATGTCGGGTTGATCGTCGGAGTGACACCTAGAATTAGTCCCGATGGAAACGTAGTGATGGAGATCGACGCGGAGAAGTCGAAAGTGGGACCAGACAGCGAAGGTATCCCCATTTCGATCTCGCCGAATGGACAAGTCATCCGTGCCCCTCGCACTGACACGGTGCAAGCCCAAGCAACGGTGAGCGCTGCCGACGGCGAAACAATCATCCTCGGCGGATTGATATCTCGAAGTACTCGAACGATTCACCGCCAAGTTCCATGGCTAGGTGACATTCCTGTCATCAAGCATCTGTTTCAATATGACCTCAATGAGACGCAACGAACAGAACTGGTCATTATCATGACTCCGCATGTCGTACGCTCTCAAGGAGACATGGAGCGTCTCAAGCAAGCGGAGTTTGCTAGGATCAGTTGGTGCGAAGGAGATATCTTCGACATGCACGGAGATGTATTCCCGCCCAATGGTGTACTCGATCGTCCGCTCGTAGATGATGATTGTCCCGTCGTCTATCCGGACATTGCGCCGCGTGGGATTCCAGACTCGGCAGTTCGTCCTGGTATTGTGCCATCCCCGGTAGAGATGGATCCTGCCTTTTCCAAACCCGCGGAACTTATTCCCACGCCCAACACTTCCAGTTCGATCCCCAAGAAGTCGGATGCTTTTATCGCAGTCGGCCCATTTACCGAGGGACGGTCTCCCTGATGCGACGAGTCTATAGCCAATACCATCGAACACCACTACTTTCTCTCGTTGGAGTAATCCTCATTCTCGGGCTCTCAGGTTGCCAGCCTTTTCTGGGAGCCAAGAGTATGAATCCGTGGAGCAAGAAAAAAGTCGACGCGAAAGTAGTTCCAGACCGTATTCTGGCTGTTTGGACCGATACGATCCTTCATCAATCTGGGCAAAAAGGGATACGTGGCTTTGGAGGGCGTGTGTACTTTTACGAAAAAGACAAACCCGACCCGATCGAGGTCGAAGGTAGCTTAGCTGTCTATGCCTTTGATGCCGAAGACGAATCTATCGACTCTCAAAAACCACTGCGCAAGTTTGCGTTTACCGCCGAGCATCTTGCATCACACATGAGCAAGACATCCATTGGGCCCTCGTATAGCATTTGGCTACCATGGTCCGCTGTCGGTGAAGAGCCCGTCAAGTTGAGTTTGATCACTCGATTCGAAGGTGTCGAAGGGGGGACGACTATCTCCGATCCGGTGATCAAGTTGCTTCCCGGTATTGCGAAAAAAACCGATACACAAACCAGTAAAGGAAAAGCAGTAGCTCCTCAAACGGAGCGAGGGCCTCAAACGGAGCAAGGGGTTGTTCAAGCATCCTACACCGAACCAAAGGGAGCAAACTCCGACAAGAAAGAAACAACACGTCCGGTGGAAACGATCGAACTACCGCCTGGGTTTCAGCGACACTTCAAGAACTCGGATAAATCCGAGACAACGCTTGATTCTTCTGCTTCTAACATGACGACGAAGGTATTCGATACTCGCTCCAAGCAAATAAAGCGGGATTCGCAAGAGATGCAGTCAAACGAGACGGAAGCTGATTCTGCAGATCCGAAATCAGGCCCTGAGGTTGCAAGTCCCAAGGCTGATCGAAGGAACCTTCGAGAAGGCAAATGGATTCAGCCTGCTAGTCGACTCGAAGATCGAATGCGCGACAAATAAGCAGAACGAACCTGCGAAAGAAATCTTTGTTTGTTCTGGCCGGTAATGGAATGCTTCTGCATTATCGCATTGAGATTTGATGAACCAACGCGGCCAACAATGCACCACCAATAGGCCCCGCCACGGGGATCCAAGCATATGCCCAATTGCTGTCGCGCTTACCGCGAATGGGGAGTAAAAAGTGCACGATTCGCGGCCCAAGATCTCTTGCGGGATTGATTGCGTACCCTGTCGTCCCACCCAACGACAATCCGATCCCAATCACAAGTAAACCTACTTGAACCAATCCGATAGAGCCCAGCCCGATGGGAGATGCGGTTGCGCCATCGATGCCGTCGACCTTGGGTGCATGGAATTGCAAAATAGCAAAGACCAACACAAAAGTTCCGATCACTTCGCAAAGCAACGCTTGCAAATTACCGGCGATGTTCGGTACATTGCAGAAGCACCCGAGTTTATCATCCGCCGATTCGGTGACTTCAAAATGAAGTCGGTAATGCAGGTAGACTAAGGCAGCGCCCAGCATTGCCCCCAAAAACTGAGCTACGATATAGCCCAGAGCAACATATACCGTGACTTGTTTAAGCGCACACTTTGCAATGGTCAATGCTGGATTCAAGTGCGCACCACTGGCTTCATTCGCGATGCAAGCCCCAACAAACACCGCGATCCCCCAACCGAAGGTGATGACAATCCAACCTCCATTGTTTCCTTTCGTTTTGTTCAGCAATACATTGCAAACAACACCGTTCCCTAAAAGAACAAGGACCATGGTTCCCAAAAACTCGGCCAAAAACGGATTCATCGTGCGCACCTTAGGACAGGACAATTGTCGAATAACCCTAGTTGTAGCAAAATCGCCTTTGCCCGGAATCGACCTTCACCGAAGATGCGCTTCGCAGATCTCTTTTCGGCCATCGAATCACGGGTAGCCGAAAGAAACGAAAGACGACGAAAAGAGCAGTGCGAATCGAGAAGAGATCGAGTGCTGAAATCTACTTCAGATTCGAAACATTGCTTTCGATTCGTATAGGTAAGAACCGAATACCTCATGGTGCTCGTCTCATGGATGAATTTTTTCGTCCTCTTTCGCTCTTTTCGGCCATCGTCCGGTAAGCCTGCCGAAACTTGCAGCCTGGAAGTTGTTAAAATTTAGTGGTACTCTATGGCAACTTTCGGATTATCGTTGCGGCTATAGAGTTACATTGTCGACTTCTGAAAATTCCTGAATCCCTATCCTTTACCTTGATCGAGACTAATTTATGACTTGCAAATCTCAGAAATCGCAATCACAGGATGCTATTGCCTCGACGAACGCAATGGACACTGCAATTGATACACAATCCAGTGATACACAATCCAGTCGTCGTAGCTTTTTGAAGACTGCTGGAGTGGCCACTTTGAGCGCTCCTTATGTCATCACCTCATCGGCACTTGGGAATGCGAATCGCGCTGCCGCCAGCGATCGAATCGTGATGGGTGGAATTGGTATTGGTAACATGGGCCGCGGTGACCAAGGGGCATTTCTCGGGCGCGGTGACGTGCAATATGTAGCAGCCTGCGATGTTCGCGCAAAAAATAGAGAAGAATCGAAGGGACGAGTCGACGGTCATTACAAGAACAAGGACTGCCAGGTTTACAATGACTTCCGAGAACTTCTTTCACGGTCCGATATCGATGCTGTTCATATTGCCACTCCAGATCACTGGCATGCTTTGATGTTGATTGAGGCATGCCGCAATGGAAAAGATGTCTACTGCCAGAAACCCGAAACTCTCACGCTGCGTGAAGGTCCGTTGATGATCGCCGCTGCTCGCCGTTATGGTCGCGTCGTATCGGGCGGTAGCCAACGCGTTCTTGGTGACTACCGCAGATATGTTGATCCTGCGTGGGCTGGCGAATTGGGTACGATCAAATCCATCAACGTTAGCGTGGGACCATTGCCGCAATTGTGCAATCTTTCCGAAGAACCATTGGATGAAGTGATCGACTGGGACTTGTGGCTCGGACCTGCCGCATGGGCACCTTACAACTCGAAACGTTGCAGTGGCAGCTTTTCGATCAATGGCGCTAGCTGGCGATCGTTTAGCGATTACTCCGGGGGTGGTATGACCGACTGGGGAGCACACCATTTCGGTGGTGCGACATTCATCTGCGACGTTCGCGAACTACAACCGACCGAGGTTGTCTACCACGATACATCCGAAGGCAAATGGCTTGACTACAAGTATCCGAACGGTTTGTCGATCTACCATAACCAACCCAAAACGCCCAACCTTCATATCGAAGGCACCCCGGGAGAAAAATTGCCTCCCAAACCAGTTCCTGCCTACAAAGGATACGGTGACATTTATGGGGACTTTATCGAATGCACCAAGACTCGCGAAAAGCCGTTCCGAGATATCGAACGAGCCGTGAATACCTGCGTACTGGCCCACCTTGGCAACATCGCGTATCAACTGAAACGTTCTCTGAAGTGGGACAGCGCGGCCCAGCGATTCCTTCATGACGAAGAGGCCAACCGCATGGTAGATCGCGCTCGCCGCGAACCATGGCAGTTGTAATTGTGGCGGCAATCAGAAACATATCCCATCAACACAAAAAACTCACTCATTGACTATAAGGACTTCCTCCCATGTTGGACCAAGCTTTCGAAGCACTCAAGAAATTTGATTTTGGAACTCCGCTCAGCGATGTTCAAGCGATCGAAGACGCTGTCGTTGCTTCGAACAAAGATGTAGCCGCGCGAAAAGCGATTGAGCAACGATTGATCATGGCTCTCGGCTCCTCCATTTCTCGAGACGCAAAGGACTATGTCTGTCGCCAATTGGCGTTGGTCGGTTCCGCCGCTTCTGTGCCTGCCGTCGCTAGTCTTCTAGCGAACGAAGGCAATGCGCACTTAGCTCGTCATGCGCTGGAACGGATCCCTGGCGTTGAAGCGGAAGCGGCTCTCGCGTCTGCCGCAAAAAGTCTAACGGGCAAACTGCAACTCGGCGCAATAGGATCCCTTGGAGTGTGTGGGAAATCGGTCGCCATCGCCACCCTCGCCAACTTGCTAAGCAACACGGATGCAGCAGTCGTTCGAGCCGCAGCGTTATCGCTGGGAGCCATTGGGGGAGTAGAAGCTGCAAACGCTTTGCAATCAGCCATGAAGGCAGTTCGTGGAGACAAGAATTTGATGATCGATGCATTGCTCAGTTGTGCAGAATCGCTTCTGAAGCAGAAGAAGTCAAAGGAAGCGACTGCGATCTATTCCGCATTGGCTGAAGATAACCAACCGCGATTGGTACGACTGGCTGCCGCACGTGGCTTATTGGCATGTGCTGGTGCATAAACTCGCGTCGACGGTACATAGCACATAGCATGGAGTACTAAGTTCAGGTCGTGCGCCAACAAACACAGAACTAGTGCCATACAGTAGAAACATTCTCTCCCACCTCCACAAAGTTTTACCACAATGAAAATTCGAAGCCTATTCTGCATCCCGATAGCTATAGCCCTTTGCTCAAGCCCGCCGAACGTACAAGCGGATAACGATGCCCTGGTAACGCAAGTCGTCAAACTGCTCAGCAACTCAGACCATGAGTTTCGTGCCGCCGGGCTGGAAGTGATCCGCACTTCTGCGAAGGGTTCAGAGAACACCAAGACGTTTGCAGCTCAATTGCCAAAGCTTGAGCCAGAAGCCCAAACTGCATTGATCTCGGCTCTCGGTGACCGAGGCGATGTTGCCGCAAAACCAGCCGTATTGGGACAGCTTACGAACCAACAAGAGTCCGTTCGTGTAGCCGCTTTGATAGCACTCGGAGAAATCGGGAGCGTGGCTGAATTCCCGAGTCTTATCAACGCATTGCAGAAAGGAACGAATCTGGAACAAAAGGCTTCAGCTTCTGCGTTGATTCGAATGGCCGGCGCTACTGTCTCTGAAAAGATCGGAATGGAATCCAAGTCCGCCAAACCGGAAGTTCGAAGTAAGTTGATAGAGATCCTTGCGGCACGACGTGCAACCAGCGAAGCTCCGGTTATCATCTCCGCGACTACCGACGACGATAGCGCTGTGAGAACCGCTGCCATGAATGCTCTTGGGCAGATTGGACAACCAGAACAACTTGCGGCCATGCTGCCTGGGTTGCTCAAGTCTTCGCGTGGAAACGAACGGAACAATGCAGAACGGAACATCGCAGACGTCTGCAAACGGATCAACAACGAAGATGAACGCGGCAATGCCTTGATTGCTGTTCTGAATACCGTTGATGCCAGCCAACGCGATGAACTGATGTCGCTGGTCGGTCGAGTCGGCGGCAAACGACTCATTAGCTTTGTGGCAGACATCGCTACTGGCAGCGACGTCTCTCGACGAGCATTCGGCATCGATGCGCTCAGCAAATGGCCTGATGCGAGCCCCGCGGATACTCTGCTCAAGATTGCGAACGACACCAAAGACGATACGGAACGGCGACAAGCCTTTGCGGCATTCGTCAAAGTCTGTGCCAATCGTGATAACCGAAACGACAAACAACGTTTGGAACGGATGAAGCAAGCGATGAAGGAAGCACGAAACCTTGAGGAGAAAACAGCGGTCATCAATCGCACGAGAACAGCTTATGATGTCGAGTCGATGCGGTTCGTTCGTCCGTTTCTCGATGAACCCGAGTTGTCCCAGATCGCGTGTGAAACCATTGTGGAATTGGCGCACCATCGCAATGTTCGCAATCCACACAAAGAAGAGTTCGACGTCGTGCTAGACAAAGTCATCGCACTGGCCAAGAACGAAGAATGGATCGAACGCGCCAAACGCTACAAACGTGGCGAAACGTGGGAACGACAAAAGTAGCCTTCGGCTCTTTTCTAGATAGCGGATCGCCCCCAGCTTATCGGTTCAATTGTTTTTCGCCACGACATAAACCTCATCAGTGTCTGACCCGACTACGCTCGATTTGTTAGAATCTGACTCGCGCGGTCATCTTGGCAAACGAGATATCGCCACCTGCTATATCCCTACCCACCATCCTCATTGATTGGAGTATTGTTATGACTTCTAAGCAAACACGGCGAAGATTCCTGAAGTCCACGGTTGCAACAGGAGTCGCAACATCGACGGCCTTGTCGGCTGCAAGCTGGCGGCGTGTTTATGGGGCCAATAGCAAACTACGTGTCGCATCCGTCGGATGCGGTGGCAAAGGATGGTCGGATCTCGTTTCTACCGCAGCAAGCCCCATGGTTGATGTCGTCGCGCTTTGTGACATCGACGAGTCGAAAGAACATTTGGGTAGAGCTGCAGAGAAATTCAGTGCCGCGAAAACCTACACCGATTGGAGAAAGCTATTCGAAAACCATAAGGATTTCGACGCGGTCATCGTTTCGACACCTGATCATATGCACGCACCAGTCTCGTTGCCTGCGATGCAATTAAGAAAACATGTGCAATGCCAAAAACCGTTGACCCACACCGTATTCGAAGCACGACAAATGCAATTGGCAGCCAAAAAGTACAATGTGGTAACTCAAATGGGAAACCAGATTCAATCGCACCAAGCGTACCGAACAGCCGTCAAACTAGTGCACGACGGCGTGATCGGTAAAGTAAAGGAAGTACACTCGTGGCAAAGTGGAGACATGGGATGGATACTCGCTGACGATCGACCGAGCGGTAGTGAAGCGATACCATCGACGGTGCATTGGGACGAATGGATCGGCGTTGCACCCGAGCGACCTTTCCTACCCAAGATTTATCATTCGTTCAATTGGAGAGCATGGCAGGATTTCTCCAATGGACAATTGGGTGACTTTGGATGCCATATTTTGGACCCTGTCTTCATGGCGTTGAAACTGAATGCGCCCGTCTCTCTACGAGCCGAGGCAGCACCGTTGAACAAAGAAGTATGGTACAAACGATCGATGGTCCAGTATGAGTTCCCTGGAAACGAGATGACCGTAGGGAAAACGTTGAAAGTCACTTGGTACGATGGAAAGGACCACTATCCCTCCGACCAAGCCACGGGACTTACTCGTTCGGATCTTCCCAAGTCTGGCTCGGTACTGATTGGGGAAAAAGGGACCTTAGTGATTCCACACGTCGCCAGTCCAAAACTCTATCCTGTAGAAAAGTTTGCTGACTACAAGATCGAGTTGGTTCCAGCAAGAGATCACTACGTTTCTTGGGCAGACGCGTGCCGAGGCGAAGACAAGACCACGTCTCACTTCGATTATGCTGGACCGTTAGCAGAAGCGGTACTCTTAGGAACCATCGCGATCCGCTTGCCCCAAACGCTTCTCGCATGGGACGCGGAAAAGATGAAACTGTCAGGCGCCGCACACGCCCAGCAGATGTTGACCAAATCCTACCGATCGGGATGGCAACCAACCTTCGTTTGAGTCGAAGGTTGGGTTTCAAGAGTAGAGCAATTGTCCCCAATTGCTCAGATAACGATTGAGGACAATCGTTCTACAATATGTATCCCCCCCAAAATCAACGTTGTAAAGCACTACGGTTTGACCAACAACGGTGCCCACATTTCTTGTTTCACTTCAGGGATTTGGCCAGTTGCTGGCAACGTTGTCTTGATCGCATCTTGTAACTGTTTGGATAATGTTGCCAGCGTTTCGGAATGCTTTGGATCGGAAGCCAAGTTGGTCAGCTCGTTCGGATCCGAATGATGATCGTAGAGTTCCTTCCCTTCCGCTCCAGAGTCCCATTCCGTATATCGCCATCGTTCTGTTCGAAGCGAATAACCAAAGAATTGCTTGGCATCGGCTCCATCTTGGTTTCGGCCCGGTTTCGGACGCGTGACTTGAGTGATCGCCCAGCCTCTCCCCTTGGCCGTCGTATCCTTGAGAATAGGGACCAAGCTCTGGCCTTGCAAATTGCTAGGCTTGGGTAAATTGCATAACTCCGCCAGTGTTGGAAACAAATCGACATGCGATACCGGTGTTTTAGCCACGGAGTTCGCATTGGCGATTCCAGGAGCTACGATCAGCAAGGGAACACGCGCACTCTCCTCGAACAAACTCATCTTCTGCCAAAGACCATGTTCACCGGTATGGTATCCATGATCACTCGTAAAAACGATGATCGTATTATTCGACAGCCCCAGTCGATCTAGTTCGTTGATCACGACTCCCACTTGAGCGTCCATAAAGCTGATACTTGCATAGTAGGCTTGCATGGCTTGCCGACGAAGAACGTCCGTGAGCTTGTCCTGCTCTTTCTTATAACTCCCAAGTGCGGCTTTAGGCAGATCCTTTTGATCTTCGGCGACATTTTGAACCACGCGCATTTCAGATTCTGGATGCCAACCAAAATAAGGATCCTTGGGAGCAACGTAAGGAGTATGCGGTCGGAAGAAACCCAATGCCAAGAAAAAGGGCCGACTTTTATCGCGTGCGCATCGCTCCAAAACCCAGTTGGCATCTAAAGCCATCTTCGCGTCCGTATGGTGCTCATCGCTCTTGGGCGATGCGTACCAACTGAGAGTGCCACCGAACTGATTGGGGGTTAATGTCGTGATCTTTGGATGCTCTTCCAGTCGATCGACACCGGCAGGGTTGAGCTCGAGTTCCCAAGAAGCAGGATCGTCATGCCCGTTCGTTCCGATCGAGTTTGGAACATTGTAGTGGTACAGTTTTCCGATCCTCGCAGCGAAGTAGCCCGCATTTCGGAATGCCTGCGAGAGGCTCAGTTGGTCGGGAATCGATTGACGAAAGATTTGGCTATTCTTGTGAATACCAGTACTGTTCGGATACAGACCCGTTAGCATGGAATTTCGACTAGGACCGCACAAGGGGAATGCACAGTATGCTAAATCAAATCGCACCCCGCGCGCCGCGAGTTTGTCGATGTTCGGCGTCTTGGCCTTCGGGTCACCATAGCAACCGAGCAAATTGTTCAAGTCGTCGGAGATGATAAAGAGAACATTCTTTTTCGTATCTTGAGCCGTTGTGATAGCACTTGAAAAAAGAAACAAACCTAGAGCGAGCCAAATCTTCATAAGAGTTACTTTCACCAAGGAAGCAGGGAGGATACTTCGGGATCTTACAGGCCGGGCAAAACTACAACACCGTCCGAAAGGCATTCCGTAGAAGTATACCAACCCTTTGCATCCTTGCGGAATCCACACCGATTGTTGACACGACGGAGCCGCTTCGACCCTGCGATAAACCACTTGCGAAGTTTATTGAAGTTCTTTTCAGATTACATGTCGCACTCGTTTCGGAAAGTAGATTAACCGTTTTCGGCCAAATTGCGCTTAAACCGTCTCTCCCCGCTTTAAGGTCTTCTCATGCCAATTCTCGCACGGCGCAACAAGCTCCGACCCGATGCGTTCAAAGCCGAGCCAGAGAGTGTCTTCGCTCAACTCGCTCGGTTTGGCCGGATCGATGCCGGTCGGCAGCCTGTTCACAGCGGCCAAGAGCGGCGTCCAGAAAAAAGTACGACGGACTTCCAGTCCGTCGCAGGTGGTTCATTCCGCGCTGGACAAAAAAGGACAAAAAAGGACATGCACAACGTATTGCATTTGTTTTGCAGTTTGGTAGACTCTGCACGTTGAATCGATTGCTCCTTGGAGAGAATTTGCCATGACTAAAGCTCGCTTCCGACTAGTCGATACGACCGTAAGTCGTTGGTATCACTGCATTTCTAGATGCTGCCGCAAGGCCCATCTGCTTTCCGATGAGAACGGATTCCAGCGGAAAGATTGGATCGACCAGCGTCTCAAAGAACTCAACGAAATCTTCGCGATATCTGTAGGGGGCTTTAGCACCA
>CAIOHR010000411.1 GCA_903858115.1 uncultured Pirellula sp.
AAGCTAGGCAACGAATGCCTTTGGAAATGTGGTTGCAACTGATCGTCATCCTTGGCGAACTGTTCCAAAAAAAGTTTCCAGATGCAAATCGCTTCAAAAAGTTTCGTGTCCTTGCAATGGATGGCACTCTGCTCAATACACCAGATGTCGCAAGGCTTAAGACGCATTTTGGTTCTTCGAAAAACAAGACTGGATCTCATAACTGCCAGGCCAAAATGGTTTTACTGCAGTTCCCGCTTACGAGGATGCCTTACAGATATCGTCTAGATTCCCTGGCGAAATCGGAAATTACGCTTGCCCAGGACTTGGTCAGAGACCTTCGAACCGACGACTTAGTGTTGATGGATGCAGGCTATTGGAGCTATGGCTTATTGTGTGCGATCGAAAAGCAAAAAGCTTACTTCGCCTTACGGCTAAGAAAAGGGATAACTTTAAAGACGATTCGCATGCTTCAAGCAGGGGATAAGCTCGTGCAATGGACGCCAAAGGATACGCGTCGACAATGGAGGAATCAAGGCCTCCCAACTTCTATGAAACTGCGATTGGTAACCTACCACATCAAAGGCTATCGGCCGCAAGTGATCGTAACGAACGTATTGGATTCGAAAAGCATTACCAAAGAGGAGTGGACAAAACTTGCGTCTGATAGAGGAACAGAAACCGGACGTGCCATGTCGGTTGGGCTATTTCATAAACGATGGAGCATAGAGACAACCTACCATGATCTGAAAGTCGTACTTGGATTAGGCCGCAACCTCCGAAGTCGTTCACCAGAAAGTATTCAATGGGAAGTTGCAGGATATATCGTGTACTACCTTATTCTGAGATGGCTGATCGTAGAAGCATCGCAGAAAGCCGCAGTCGATCCGATACGAATCAGTTTCAAGCGAGCGATGTTTGAATTAACGAAAATGTGGTCGACGCTTCTGACAACGCCGATCAAGTGGGTCGAGACAAAACTTATACCGAGACTACTGGACCGAATGGCCAGTCACATCGTTAAGGTCCGGCCAAACAGACACTATGAAAGATCAAAAAAGAAGCGTCGAAACACAAAAACAAAGGGTTTGAAAGGTTAGTGCCATTGGGCTTGTCCAACTGGAGCAGAAGGTTAACGGCTAGAATCATGCAGCTTGCACCTTGCGTACCGGTCGGCTTGTCCGACCGGTACGCAAGGTTCGTTAGATAATGAACCTGATTCACCAGTGACGCAAGGAGGCATGGGGTCTTTCCAATCGACCAGCCTCGGCTTCTATTACGAACCATATTCACCCAGCGGCACAAGGCCGCTGGGGTCTCGACGGAACGAATTTTGCGCAATCTAAAGTTGCTGCAATACCAGATTTTTAACACCCCGGCGCTTGCAACGGTTTAGTGGCTTCGCCACAGGCGGCAGCCGGGGCTAGCGCCTGCTAGCGCCCGACGGCTCACCATGAACCAACATGCCGTGCCTAAATCAGCAGTCTCTCTGGGTCCGTAGGATGGATCCTACATATGACCCCCTTGGTTCCCGTTTCTCGACATGCGTTCCGCCGATTCTCGTCCCAGTTTGCGTACATGGCGTCCGTAGGACAATACAGAACCGACGGTATCTGAGAAGAACATCCCACGTGTTGTCAATCGAATCTCAGTTGGGGTGATGTCGATCAACTTCATCTCTGCCAAGACGTCTAGCTCGCTGCCGTAATCTGACATCACATCGGCACCAAAGACATCCGAGTAGCGTTTCCGATCGATGGAGAGCTTTGCGAATTGTCGTGTCATGAAGAGGAGTCGCTGCGATTCTGCGTCGAACGTATAATATCGATTCCAGACTGGAGATCGTTTTCCTAACGCCTGCAGGTATTCGAGTGAACTTTCTGGATTCATTGTCTTGAGTCCTATACGGCTCGGATCGCTTGTCGAGTAGGAAATTCCCGACGGACCAAAGCCGATCATGTTGTAACGATCCGCTTCGAAGCTACGCACTTCGTAGATGTAACCTCGCGAGTCACCCTGAAAGGAAGACTTTTCAAAGTTCGTGAGTGTTGCTTGGTAATATCCGTTATCGATGGCAGTCGTTCGGATCGCTTCCCAATTGGCTGCGGCCCTTTCATTCCCTGGTAACGCTGCGATCAGTGCTGGATCGCGCGCCCATGCTGTCGCAAGTCCGCGAAACATGACTAGGTGATAAAGGCATATTTGGTCGAGTCCGATGTTGTCGCCACACTCAATATCAGCAAGCATTTCGCCAAGCGACTGACCGGGAAGGTTGAAAAGAAGATCGCCTGAGACGGTCATCTTTCGCGAGTGTGCCATTTCTACAACTTGAGCAAAAACTTCAGAATCGCCGAATGCGGTCCGTCCCATCCTGGTCAGCCATGGCTGAGAGAACGATTGGATTCCCATACTGATTCGGAAGTGCCGTGCACACAATTCTTCCTAAAGAATATCCAACAACCAAGGTTTGCGGTTGAGGAAGAAGGCTGGTACGCCTTCGAGTGTGACTTCCGCCGCGCGTAGATCAAAAAGAGTATTGAGTTTGCGGCATAATCGGCGGAACGGTTCAGCGGGAGTTAGGTTCGCCGTTGCACCACCGAAGTACAAGGCATCGATCTTCTTCCCTTCGAGCGACGGATGGCCAACGACCCGATCTTGAATTTCTTGGATTACACCATTGACAGCCGCTGTCGCTTTGAGAGTACTAAAGTCTTCATGTGGGAAAGTGCAGAAACCACAACCCGCGATCTTCGGATTGCAATACGAATGCGGAAGCACGCCCGCCAGGAGTGGCTTGTCGGGATGATAATCATGTTGAAAACGCGAGTCTCCGCTTTCGGCAGCAAGCCGTGCTTCTCGATCGAGAAACGGCATGCTGGCAGCTAACGGGAATCCGTGCAGCAACCGATGTCGCTGTGGCCTTTTCAGTCGACTTCTCACCAATCGCCGAAGAGACTCATCCGGTTCGCCCGTCAAAGGAACCTCAAGATTCTGTACTTCGAACAATGCTGTTGTCGCTGTGTTATCCAAGTGAATCATATCTGCCTCAGTCGTATAGGGGTTGTATGGCATCGGCTCCATATCGAAGCTGCCTCATGCTAAAGCGAATGGTGTGCCAAAGCTTCGCAATCGGTAATCACAAGCCAAAATTGCGGTTTGGTGTCACTTTTTCAAGGAATCCGTGGATGGAACCCTGGTTACTTCCAGAACGAAGAAGCAGACTTTAGAAAGTGTACATGCAAAAAATGCTGTTCTCGAAGTACACTTTATGTAGTTGAGTGGCTTCACGTAGCCTAGCGTTCCGATTCTTGTATCACCAACAAGACTTGCGGCAGTCATCACGGAAGCGCGCCTCGACGTGCAATCAGCGATAGCAAACGACGGGAGTGATCATGGTTTTCTTGAATAGGGCAGAACGACATCAGGCGAATGCATTTGCTCGTATCGGATACAGCAATCCCTTTTTGCCCGAACGTTTAGAGTTGGAGCGTCAGATACTGGGAGAACGGTTTCAATCGGGTACAACCGTGATCCACTTACCATCCGATCTCCAGGGACAAGCAGTCTTCAGGAATTTTGATTTGCTGACTGAGCAGTCCAATATCCTGGTGGACAAGATGCGACAACGCGTACTGGATGGAAAGTGTCAAAGGGAGGAAGACCAGCACCTTTATCGAGAGACGGTAATATTCCATCTTTACGGCAAACATTTTTCAATCCATGAAGTGCCATGGGTGCGGCGAGCCAACGTCACGGAACGACCTAGCGCAATCGGAAAGTCCTGGTCACAGTTTCAAAAAGACTACAACTGGTATTTGGGCCTACCGGGACTAGTGCTGCCTACTTACTTCAGTGCAACGCATTGTTTTTCTGTTTTCTTTCAGATCGATCGTGCTTTCAGCCACATTTTTGAGTTCATCATCGGAAGCTCGATACCGATAGCCAAATTGCGAGCTGCAGTCTGGGAGTCGATTTTTACCCACGATATGAGTCGATACATTCGAGGGGTCCACAATTCCATGAAAGACATCACAACTCTGATAACGGGTAAGTCGGGGACGGGCAAAGAGCTCGTTGCGCAAGCTATCGGAAATTCTCGCTATCAAGCGTTTAGCATGGAGAAAAAAACATTTGGCGGTGCAGACAGAGAATCATTCAAAGCAGTGAATATCTCCGCACTGTCTTCAACATTGATTGAGTCGGAACTGTTTGGGCATTGCAAAGGTTCCTTTTCTGGCGCGGTGCGTGATCGAATAGGTTGGCTGGAAGCGTGTGGTGAAAATGGAACAGTCTTCTTGGATGAGATTGGAGAGTTAGATCTTTCCATTCAAGTGAAATTGCTACGTGTACTGCAGGATCGGGATTTTTCGCGCGTGGGCGAAACAGAGACTCGTAGATTTGCTGGCAAGTTTGTTACGGCCACGAATCGGGACCTTGCTTCTGAGATCGATCGCAGGAACTTTCGAGAAGACTTGTACTATCGACTTTGCGCCGACATGGTGCGAACCCCGACTCTTCACGAGCAACTCACGGACCGCCCTGAAGACCTTCTTGAGTTGACGCGTTTCTTCGCCAGAAAGCTCTTGGTCGATTTGCCCGAGGAAGTGGATCTTCTTGCCTTCGAGGTGGTGGAGTGGGTCGAGAAGCAATTTGGGAAAAACTATGATTGGCCAGGTAACATTCGCGAATTGGAGCAGTGCGTTCGCAATGTGTTGATTCGGAAATCTTACATGCCATCGAGCCGTACGCCCGCTCCAAAATCACACGCTTCCCCCGATCGGTCAGTCCAAGGCGTAGATGCATTCGTGCGGTCTCTGTTGGCAGGAGAAATGACCCTGGACGAGGTCTCAGAGCACTACGTCACCATGATCTATTCGCGATTGGGTCAGTACGACCTTGCTGGCAAGAAGCTGGGATTGGATTGGCGAACGGTAAGGGACAAAGTGAAACCTGAATTGATCAGTAAACTCAAACGATAGGTTCAGGTTTGAATGAGCATAGCTGACTGCGACTACCCAGGGTGCGATGCCATGCCGCGGGTATCACGATCGAATGAGCTCATCTACGCCAAAGGCGTTAGACAATCACGAGACAGACATGGGACGCTTCGGGACATCGGTCCCAGCCTACGTCATAGACGCGCAAACCAGTTGTGTTGTCGTTTCGTTAAGGAACGCTTTTGCGGTCGTATCGAACCAGGATACAACGGTTTGAAGAAGCTCGGTCCGATCTTCTTGAAGCATGGCGACATGGTCCCATCGGGGTTGATATACAACCGCAATCTCGTCTCGGTTTACTAATCGTGGAAACATGTCGAAAAACTGGTTGGCGTAACTGTAATAGTCAATTACGCCTCCCGAATAGACAAACTGCAATCGTATACCTCGATCGACCAATCCAAGAAGGATCGCTTCGGATTGTTGACGATTTGGGAACTCTCGAATGTCCGAACCAATCGGCATAGTCGACGCGCTGGATTTCGTCCCTTGGAAGTAACCACGGAACAGGTCGATCCATTTCGATAGGCGTACCAGTTTGGGCAGGTACTTGCGTCTCACGAAAGGAACCCAATGCCCTGCGGTTCGATAACCGCATGCATCCACCAGGGAAGCTGCGATGATACGTTCGTCTTCAACCGCTGCAGGGATCGCATCATCTGCGCCCGAACAAAGGCCGAATAACATGAAATGGCTGTAGCCATATTCGCGTTCCAGCATATCCATGGCTTGTCTTACTTCGCTTGCAGCGCGTTCCAGCGAGGAGCCATTACTTCCAACCGCCAAACTCTCGCCAATTCCCGAGTGGTCGAATCGGAATGAGGGTAGCCCCAAATCAGACAATTCGTCAGCTAATTCTACGTGCAGTCGTGACGGTCCCACACTGGTTAGCATACCCGCGGTCAGCATCAAGACTGCGATTTTCGGCTCAGAATCGCCGCCGTCCAACGGCTGGCTCGCGACGGCGTCACGGTCGCTCGCGACGGCTTCACGGTGGATTCCATATAGATGCTGGTGCTCGCCAAAAACATGTGGTGTTTGCATCAGACACCCCCCTTTGCAAAGATGGAAGCGATGAGCCTAGAGCTATGCGGAGAAGAGAACGAGGATTGCGAGAATTCTTTTGCTTCCCAGTAGATCTCATCTTCACTTTGCGTATGCTGCCAACCGGGAAGCGAGAGGGCCGGTTGTCCTGTAACTCCGTAGCGTTTTGTTTCCACCACCCATCGCGTTAGGGACTGGATACGTGTTGATTCACAAAGTTGGATGGCCGCGATCTCTTGCTGCATGGTGGCCGTACAAGCACTTCCCATGAGTTGTTCGGGTTGGCCTTTTCGAAATGTAAGATAACGGGTGAGGCTTTCCAATTCGAAACGATGCATCGAACGCAACATGTTCAAATAATCTTGCCCACTTACGATAGGATCCCAAAGGATCGCATTGTCGATACCTGTCAACGGCGTCTGGGCCAAGAGAGTGGCGCCCAGGCGAATTCCTAGCAGCGACACGTTGTGCGTCGATGGTTCGAACATGGGCTCGCATCGGATTTTTTGTACGACGGCTGCGATATCAGATCTCCATTGATCGAGCGTGGCATCTGCCGCACGTCCCGTGGAGTTTCCCGTCGACGCGAAATCGAATCGTACGACATCGAAACCATCTTGCGAGAGACGAATGGCGAGTTGTTGTAGATTGCGATTCGCGCGCGTCGCTTCGTGTCCCATCGCATTGCACATCACGATGGTATGGTTGCGTCGCATTCCGTTGGTACCAACCGACGGATACTGGATCGCAGCCAATTGTTCCGATCGACTTGCGATGGTCAATGGTTGTATGGTTGGTAGTTTTCGGCGCAGCGCGATCGCATTGGCCTGTCGCAGTTTGTTCTCCTCGTCGCTGCTAGCAGACTTCTCCGTCTGGGTTAGCAAGCGAAGATGTTGGCTTAAACTCGCAATCGTAGGGTTCGCAAAAAAATCGCGGACAGGAATGGCTAGATTCAGCTTTCCCGTCAACTGTGCGATAACGCGAGTCACGAGCAACGAGCTGCCACCGAGTTGAAAAAAGTCGTCGAACCGACCGATCTTCGAGATGTTGAGTACGTTCGACCAAATCGAAGCTAACTCTCGTTCTAGTTCTGATTCCGCTTCTTGATATTCTCCAGCGCGATCCACTTCGCCCGACTCAACAGGTGGCAAAGCCCTTCGATCGATCTTGCCGTTGATCGTTTTGGGAAACGATTCGAGGAAGATAAAGCGGGAAGGGACCATATAGACTGGTAGCCTTGCTCGGAGGAATGCCGCAAGTTCACTCGTCGACAGCGAATCGTCTTTGCGAACGACATAAGCAGCAAGGAATTTTTGGCCCGCATTCTCGGCACAAAGGATAAGCGATTCGCTCACAGAATCGCAGAGCGAGAGTACCGCTTCAATCTCGCCTGGTTCGATTCGATACGAACCGATTTTCATTTGATGATCGACACGTCCAGAAAATTCGATATCACCGGAGGGAAGCCATCGAGCCAAATCACCAGTCCGATAGATTCTGATCGGTGTGCCATCGACGGTAACGTCCAAGAACGCCTTTTCAGTCAAGTCGGAGCGATTCAAGTAGCCGCGCGCGAGAGCGTCTCCGCTGATGTACAGATGGCCTGTTTCACCAATCCCTACCGATTGATAGTTATCATTGAGGATATGCGCTGCATATCCAACAAGAGGCTTTCCGATCGGCATTTGAGGCTCATCCCAATCGTCGGAAGGGATAAAGACGGTGCAGGTAACCGTCGTCTCCGTTGGACCATAGGCATTACACCAAAGCACTTTGTGCCTGCTTTGCCGTTTCCATCGTCGAAAATGTTCAACAGATACTTTTTCGCCGGTGGCAATTAGCAATCGCAGGCTACTAGGAACAGGTGCATTTGACGCGACCAACAAATCGACCCATTCGTGCCAGTACGCTGTTGCGATGTGCATCGCAGTGATCCGGAAGGTATCGATAAGATGAGAGAGTTCATTGTGTGTTTCAGCCCGTTCGCGAGGGCGAACCACAACGACACTACCTACGAGAAGGGGTGGGAAAATCTCTTCGATGGCAATGTCGAAGTTCAAGGTTGAAAACTGAAGCGTGCGATCCGTTGGCTTCAGTTGATATACTTCGATGTCGGCTAAGCAGTAGGTCGTGAGCGCTCGATGCTCGATCTGAACTCCCTTGGGCTTGCCCGTCGACCCCGATGTATACATGACATACGCGAGAGAATCCTCTGGAATTTCTACTGAAACGTTATCATGCTCCGATTGCCAAAGTTGTTCATCGTGCGGGTCGATAAAGATCGATGCGTCATCGTTCGATGTGTCGAATAGATTCAAATAATTCGGATCGCAGAAGACCATCTTGATCGATGCATCTTCGACAATGAACGCCAATCGATCTTTAGGAAACTCAGGGTCGAGTGGGACAAACGCGCAGCCTGCCTTCATAATACCGAGCATGCTGATGATGGCAGTCGCAGAGCGATCCATGCAGATCCCGATACGATCCTCTCGTTCATAGGATCGGTCCAGTAGAAATCGGGCAATCTGATTGGCGCGGCGATTGACATCTTCGTAGGTCCAATTGGAATCCTCGAACTCAATCGCGATTGAGTCACCACTCTTTAGAACTTGTTGTTCAAAAAGGGTAGACAACAGTCCGACGCGAGTGGACGTATCCAGCGGGGCACTGAGACAACTAGGCATGATATTTATAATGAGGCGAACGAACCGATATGAATTCCTGGCTCCGATCTCGAAATGTCAGGCACATAAAATTTGGAGGTAACAGGCTCTTGACCGACAGCTTGTTGAATTGAATCGGCCAGAATCGCTAGCCCACACCTGAGGTCTTCGCGTGAGATCGTTAATGGCGGTAACAGCTTGACCACTTGATCGCGTGCGCCCGAAGTCTCAATCATAAGTCCATTCTGGAATGCCTGTCGGCAGACTCGACCTGCCATTTCCGGTTCGGCGAACTCGAGTCCCCAGATCATGCCTCGTCCGCGAACGTCTGCACATACGGAACCGAACTGATCACGAATGCTCTTTAGTTCAAGTTCGATTCGAACACCATTCGCTCCGATTTCAAGTCCGAATTCATCATCGCGCCAGTATTCGAGTAGTTGCCGAGCGGCAACGAAAGCAAGATTGTTACCTCGGAAAGTTCCGGTGTGCTCGCCTGGCTTCCAGATGTCGCATTCGCGGCGTAGGAAGACCAAAGACATGGGGAGTCCACCGCCGATCGCCTTGGATAGACAGACGATATCCGGCTCAATCCCTGCTCGTTCAAACGAGAAGAATGTACCAGTACGACCATTTCCGACTTGGATGTCGTCCACGATCAATAGAATGTCATGTGCTTTGCAGATATCGGCGATCCGTCGGAGCCAATCAAAGCTCGCGACATTGATACCACCTTCGCCTTGTACAGTTTCGAGGATGACAGCGGCGGGAAGCGGTAGTCCGCTACTTCCATCTTCGAGCATCTTCTTGAGCAACAACGATGTATCCAAATCGCCAAGATAACCATCGTAGGGTAGATGCGTCACATTGTTGTGCGATCCATAGCTCATATCATGATAGTACTGGTTCCCGGTGAGTGCCAAGGAACCGAGTGAATGTCCGTGATACGCGTTGGTAAAAGCGACGATGTGAGATCGCTGCTTCGATTTCCGAGCAAGTTTGATAGCCGCTTCGACTGCATTGGTTCCAGTAGGACCAGAGAACTGAACTTTGTAGTCTAAACCTCTGGGCTTTAGAAGTATTTCGTCAATCGCTTCGAGCAACTCGATTTTTGCTGTGGTTGCCGTATCGAGACCATGCATGACACCGTCGTTCTCGAGAAAAGACAACAGTGCCTTCTTCACTAACGGATTGTTATGGCCGTAGTTGAGCGTTCCTGCTCCCGCGAAAAAATCGAGATATCGTTTTCCCCGGTTGTCTGTTAGCCAAGCACCTTTTGCCGATTGGAAAACGGTCGGAAAGGAACGGACATACCCGCGAATATTGGATTCGAGCCGTTCGATTGTATCGTTGAGTTGCATGTGTCTCTGGGGGTGAA
Organism: uncultured Pirellula sp.; assembly: GCA_903858115.1. Classification (GTDB taxonomy): domain Bacteria; phylum Planctomycetota; class Planctomycetia; order Pirellulales; family Pirellulaceae; genus JBKCUI01. The sequence continues at coordinate 10,065 of CAIOHR010000411.1, forward strand.
ATATGCGCATTAGTGGATTGCGTCACCGAAAATTAGGCTTGAAAAACCCCATGTGCAAAAATGAAAACAGGTCTCGATAGTAGAATCCTTAAACCCTGTGGCTTAGTAGGGAATGTAACGGCTGGGAGGATTGTCGGGATTATAGATCGCGATATTCAAGGCTGTGGATCGATGATCCCTAAGTATCCATGATGTGTCCGCGCATTCATGATGTGTCAACGAGTACTCTTTGTTCCGGCTTTTTTCTCTAGCCAGTCGCTCAGCGAGATCGTCAACTTGTTCTTCTGCTTTGCGATTTCTCGGTTCATTTTCTCGACAAGTTTGTCGTCATAGTCTTTCATCTTTTCATCGAGCACTTCGCGAATCCCCTTACCGATTAATTCCGCTGCGTCTCCTCCAACTCGACTGATACGATCGACCTCGAACTCTTTGAGTTGAACATTCGCGCTGGTTACCTTCGGGCTGAACTCAACATCGGGTGGAAACTTTGCAGAGTTCACATGGACGTAGACGCTACATTCCACGTTCATCTCGACTCTCGACTTGGCATGCATCGAAAGACTGTACCACTGTACGTTTCTTTGCCACTGACTGACACGCCCAAATAACTTCAATGGTGTCTCAATGCGGGTCGTGATATCGATACGTCCATCGTGGCTGAAGTCAATCTTGGAGACATCGACGATGAGTTCCTTCTCAGGGTCAACAAAGTCAATGGTATAGCGCGTCCATGTTCCATGCTTCATCAGCTTCGTTTTGCGTTTTGTCTCGATCTTGAGCCCTTCGCGATGGATATGCACTCCTGTAAAAACTTCTTTGCGTTTATCCCATTTGCGATTGTCTTCAAAATTCGGCGGCAAGTTTTTGAGCACCATCCATTTGACCCAAGTGCTGATCTCCTGCCGTTCATCTGCGGATACTGGAACTGGCACTTGTGGCAACGTTTCGGGCAAAAACAGATTCCGAGATGCTGGTCGTTCACTCTCTGGGATCGGTTCCGTATCCAGAATATCGTCCATGCTTGGCGCTCCTCGATCCTCTTGACTATCGCAGGGATCGCAGTGAAGACAAACGATGAAGTATGCCAACAGTCCAGTAGCGAGCGTTCGTAAGACGGGGCGGAACCAGGGCAACAAGTAAGACATGGTTTCGTCCATACAGTTCTCAACGCGTTTTGTTAGAATGAGTCGACACCCGTTCTCTCCGTTGAATCATAGAAATGTCGCGAATGCAAGCACAAGTCCAATCGTCTGTTCATCGGCAAACAACTCCGATCCAGATGGTTTTTTTGCTTTTCTTTTTTCTCCACAACGGCGAGTTGCTAGCGTCGGATGGTCTTCCATCTACTGAGGAACGGCGAAGAATCGCGGATTTGATTGTGGAGCGAGCTAAGAATTCCGGCAACTCAACGCGAGGGTTGGCGATCTTCACGAATGCAAAAGCAGCCTGCTTTTCCTGTCACAAGATCGGCGAAACGGGAGGCGATATCGGTCCGGCCTTAACACTCATTGGTGGGAAAAAGCCTGGTTGGGAGATTGTAGAGAGTTTGCTTTGGCCCAATGCAAAAATCGAAGACGAGTATCAACCCTACAAACTCATGCTGGATGATGATTCCGTGTTGAGCGGCTATCTACTTCCGACGACGGCCCCACAGATCATGCGACTCAAAGATCCGGCGAAAGGTACGATCCAAGAAGTTCCACGTCGGTCGATTGTACAAGAGTCCAAGTCTATGTCATTGATGCCCAATGGATTGATCAATGGACTTTCGGAAGACATGCAAGCGGACTTGGTCCGTTTCCTTCTCGACTTAGGTGCACCGGAAGGTTTGCAGTTAGCGACCATCGAATCTGCTATCAAGAATGCCAGCCATCATGAAGTCGCATCGTTCGACTACTCGAAACCACCATTGCAACCGGATAAGCGAGAATGGTGGAAACATCCGATCAATAAAGATCGTCTTTACGATTACTATGCCAAGCAAGCGATCCACTTCAAAAACTCAACCAACACCGCCACCATCTTGGAACAGTACCCTGGACTCGATGGTGTTGGGTTTGGTCATTGGGGAGGGCAGAACGAAGAAACATGGAAAGGGGACGAATGGAACTATGCGGAGCCGAACTTGGTGCAATGCAATGTCCTAGTCCATCCCAGGAAGACGATCGCTCGGGCCGTCTGCTTTCGGTTTGGCCCGCAACTGGAATGGGCTGCCTGTTACGATCCTGATCGATTCGCGTTCGAATATGTTTGGAAAGGTGGGTTCCTCAAGTTTTCATCGGTACGTCATGGCTATATGGATGGCGTTCGTATCGCTGGTACGGAGCAACCGTTGCCACTCAACGCGGGTCCGGCACTAGAGTCCCTTGCATTACCATCGGGCTCTTTACCGAAGTACTTGGGCTATCGTGTATTCGAGGACCAAGTACTATTCGAGTTTTCGGTTGGCGAAACCATCTATGTCGATCAATTGCGGATGGAAGAAGGCATACCGGTTCGCACCTTGATCACTGCGGATCAGTTGCCAACGCCTTCCGTTCGCAATGGAGGTAAATCACGATGGCCACGTGCACTGGAAACGAACATCGAGTACGGAAAGGGGAAAGGCTATGTCGTCGACACGATATCCATCCCCTCGGAGAACCCATGGAACGTTCAACTCTCCTGCGGTGATCACGCGTTTTTGTCCGATGGGACTGCGATTGTCGCAACAATCCAAGGGGATGTGTTTCGGGTCGATGGGGTATCGATCGTCAACGGTTCGACCGCTCCGAACAAAGCGCGATGGAGACGGATCGCGGCTGGCCTCCATCATGCATTGGGTGTTCATGTCCATGAGGACGCCATCTATGTCCTCGGACGAAATCAAATCACTCGCTTGCACGACGTGAATGGCGACCACGAGACCGATTGGTACGAGTGTTTCTCGAAAGCTTTTGAAACATCCCCGAACGGCCACGACTATATATGTGGGCTTGTACGAGACACGTTAGGAAATTTTTATACCGCATCGGGCAATCAAGGAATCGTTCAGATTTCGCCAGATGGGAATCATGCCAGTGTCTTAGCGACCGGGTTTCGCAACCCGGATGGGATCGGCATTTTGCCAGACGGCACGCTAACCGTTCCCGCATCCGAGGGAGACTGGACAGCCGCCTCGATGGTAAGTTTGGTCGCACCGACGATGCCCAACTCCTCGCGACCTTTTTACAAAACGGGCCCGACTCCATTCTTTGGACACCGTGGCCCCAAGGCAGGACAGAAGGTAGAGTTGCCGTTGGTCTACTTTCCACGCGGCGTCGATAACTCGAGCGGTGGTCAATGCTGGATAGAGGATGCACGCATAGGTCCGATCCAACAACAGATTTTGCACACGTCGTTCGGTACCGGAACCGCGATGTTGTTGTTGCGAGACCGCGTCGGAACGCAACAGCAGGGAGGCGTGTATGTATTGCCAGGCGAATATCGCGCGGGTATCCATCGCGCGAAACAGAACCCGATCGATGGGCAACTATACTTCACGGGAATGAACGGATGGGGAACATACACACCAGATCCGGGTTGCTTCCAACGATTGCGTTACACGGGCGATCCCGTCCAAGTGCCGTTGGGGTTTCATGTTCGATCGAATGGAGTCGAGGTACAGTTTTCAGAACCTCTCGATGCCGAAGCTTTGCAGAACGCAGCCAATCATTTTGCGCAATGCTGGAACTATCGGTACTCGCCAGGTTACGGATCGAAAGAGTATTCGGTGCTTCATCCACCGACGATCGGACACGATCGTTTGCCGATCACTTCTGCAATCGTATCTGAAGATCGCAAATCGTTGTTTGTGGAGATTCCGTCATTGCAACTTTGCAATCAGTTGCATTTGCATCTCCAGGTAGATGCGACCAACACGATCGACCTTTACTTGACAGTCCACGCGATGGACGAACCCAGGCAAGACGTACCTTCTTTCGCAACGGCGCACGAAAAGACACTGCTCCCACATCCGTTAGCGCGCGATTTAGCATGGTTGCAAAAGAGTGTCCCGAACCCGTGGCAGAAGCGGCTTGCGAAAGGTCGCGAAGTGCGTATCGAAGCGATGGCCAACTTGCAGTTCTCGACGAAAGTTATCGAAGCCAGAGCAGGCGAAGAGTTGCGATTGACGTTGGTCAATCCAGACGTCGTGCCCCACAACTGGGCGTTGGTCAGACCGGGATGCCTCGAGAAGATAGGTGAGCAGGCGAACCGACTGGTCAACGATCCTGAAGCTTACCTGCATCATTACGTCCCCAAAAGCGAGGATGTCGTTTGCTACACCGATGTCGTCGAACCGAAGAGCGAGTACTCTATCTTTTTCAAGGTTCCGACAACACCAGGTCGGTACCCGTATCTATGCACATTTCCAGGACACTGGATGGTGATGAACGGCGAGTTGGTTGTGAAGTAGTTTACATCGCTTCCAGATTGACGGGGCATACTTTGCCTAGCCGTGCAACCATTGAATCATCATCAACGATTGCTCAACGCATGCTTAGCTCGCTCAAGAGCTGACAAAGTAAAGGTGAGTGGGTAAAGCACTTCGTGGTACCATAGTTTGGCAAAGTAGAAACCGATCGGTTGGCTCGTAAGGTAGTACTTTTGCTCCACGGCTTCGCATAACCAATCAATGCCTCGCTCTCTCGACACGCGAGTATCCGTTCCACCGCATGCAATCAATCCTTCGAGGGCAACGGCTGTCTCTTCTATCGTCGGGGAACCAATAGATCTCACACTCGAATCAATCGTTTCCTTATATTGAATCGAAGTACCACCGCCCCAACCGCCATCTTCGCGCTGCGACATTTGAAGAAATGCAACTCCCCGCTTCGCACAATCGTCGTTTTGCAGTCCACAATCACCGTAGGCTAACAATACTCTCGCGGTTCCGTAAATGGGATTGTCTTCCTCGGCTCGGTCTTGATTGCCAAACCAAAGTGGCAACCAGCTTCCGTCCTTGTGCTGATGGCGCCGCAAGTAATTCCAGCCTCGCGCCGAAGCCCGCTCCGCCGATGCTCGCAGTGATTTGTCCAGAGATCCCTTCCATAAGTGCAATGCTCGTAACGCGTGTGCTGTAAGATCCGAACCGCTTCGATCAAAGGGTAACGTTCCCCAACCTTTGCAAAACGTTGGCCAACCACCATCGCTGTTTTGTAATCGCACCAACCATCGACACCCCATGTCTTTTGCGCGTAGCACTTCGTCCAATCGCGTGCTCGATATCAAAGTTGGTTTCGACGAACGCGACTGGCGATAGTAGTCATAAAAATTTCCGAGTGCCAGCAATGCGGCTGGAGTATCGTCGGAGTCAGGCACCGCTCCGCTCAAGTTTGTCCAACCCCAGCCACCCGGTTCTGCGCCCGTGAAGGGATGACGTACGCGATGCTGACATGACAGCAACCAATCGACCGATCGCTCCCATTGCTTCATCTCGAGTTCGCCGAGATCCGGTGCATCGCCATTACCCTGGGGGAAGTAGGATTTCATAGTGAGAGAGGTCAACCAAGTCGCAAGATTGGTATCGATCGGCCAACTCCCATCTGGCATCACGGAGTCCACGATGAACTTCATAGCACGCCGACTTACCACATGGTCTGCAAGATCGATCGATGCAAGGCTCATCAAGACAAAGCTGGTCAACGGTGTTGCCTCAAGATACCCACCACTTGTCGGTTGCATCGTGGCTAGCACCCGCAACGTCGACGCGCGCGCGGCAGTGCGAACGAATCTTGCCACGGGATTTCGAGGTGGTACATGGACGAATTGCGCTTGGCCGATGGCTACCAATGCAGGGACCGCGTAACTGACCACCGGCATTTTGGCAAATCGATACCAGGATTGTGGCAAAGCAGCAGCCTCGAACGGCAACGTCGGTATCTCTTTCCAGTCGAGAAGGCCAGCGATGGCGCAGTTGGTCATGATGGGAACGACAAAAGTCTTGTCTTTGCCATATCGTTTTCGCAAACCATCCCACCGCCCAAGGCTATCAATGTACTGCCAAGCTCTCTTCACTTGCTCGGCGAAGCGTCGCGTGTGTCCCGCCAGTTCCCAAGCAGCGATGACCAGCAGTGTTGTTGCAATGTTGGATAGAGACCGATCGGTATCGCCGAAACCTCCATCCTCGTTCTGTGCTTTCGATAACCAGACCGAACCTTTTTCAATCAGCGATTGCCATCGTTCGAGTCCGTAGTTGGGGCGGTCTTGTTCATCGATATGCCACCGTTGTCGGAGGAATTGGTTTCGACAAGCGCTCAGAGCGCTAACGGCTGTAGCTGTCGAAAGGGCAGAGTCGGACAACTTTCCAGCCCAATGCGTTCCATCGACGAGCGAATCTCGCAAACTTGTGCGAATCGTCTGCAGCGAATCTTTCACTCGATCCTTCAAATCGCCTTTTGACGCACCGTCTGTTTCGAATGCGTTGCTCATGTTAGAGGGATTCGCAATCCGTCATAAGCCAACCGCACGTTCGAGGGAAGTCGAGCATTGACCTTCTCGTAATCAATCTCATGCGAGAGGTGAGTCAGATATGCTTTCTTGGGCTTGAGTTGTTCGATGATTGCCAAGGCTTCTTCGATGCAAAAGTGGGTTGGATGCGGTGTGTATCGCAATGCATCGAGGATCAGCGTATCCAGCCCGTGAAGCAAATCTATACTGCTGGTTTCGATCTGATTGGTATCGGTACAGTACGCGAGGTTCCCAAATCGGAAACCGTAGACTCGACAGTAGGGGCCGTGGATCAATGGAATGGGTGTGACGTGCGCTCCGAGCACTTCGAATGGCGTGTCATCGATTCGGATCAATTCCAATTGCGGAGCCGCACCCATGTGAGTCGGCTCCCGTTTTTCAAACGCATAGTCAAAGACTCTTCGGATTCGGGACTGCACATGGTCCGTCGCGTAGACCGGCACAGGCTTGCCGATCATGAATGGAAACAATCGAATGTCATCCATACCGTGCAAATGATCCGCGTGCTCGTGGGTGAAGAGCACGGAATGCACGACCCCGATCCCTTCGCGCAGCAATTGTGTTCTCAAATCCGGTGCGGTGTCGATCAGGAGGTTCCCCCCAGGCAAACCAAGAATGGCGCTGCTCCGCGATCGGTTGTTGCGAGGATTGGAGCTGGTGCAAACGTCGCAGCCGCATCCAATGGCCGGAACACCGACGCTCGTCCCCGATCCCAACACGATGAATTCGCCAGGAAATGAAATTGTCTTGAGAGAGTGAGGCACGCAAAAAAAGCTTGTGAAGCGGGAAAACGAGAAGTCGCTGAAAACGAAAGGTCGCTGGAAAACAAAAGTTCACCGTGGGCGGACTCGGCCGAAAACCCTTGCCGTCCGCGGTTTTTCAACTTAGCGGAGCATCGGCCTGCCTATACAATGACACGGTATATTAGAGTACGTGGGATTTGGCTCGTACGCTATAGTCGAAGTGAACAACATTTCCCACCGTGCCTCCCCTGCCTAAATTCAGCGCAAACGCCCACAACAACAATAGTTGCGCTTTGTCATTCACTCGTTTTTTGGCCAACACTTTGAATTCGCAGTCCCACCCAAAACAACCTCGCTGGCTTCCACTTCTGGCGGTTTTTGCCCTGTTTGTCGCTTGCGAACCCAAAAGGGAGCCGCGGGTTTATGTCGCACCCAAAGAAGATACTGTCTTTGTGGTTCCGCCAAATGCCAAAGCTAGCTTTCCGCAAGCGGGTGGCAATATGCCTCCGATGGGGATGCCAGGCATGTCTGCCAGTTCGATTCCGAACAACGAAAAACGAATCCTCGGAGCGATCTTTCCTTTGAACGGTTTTGGTTACTTCCTGAAAATTACGGATACGATCGATCGAATTGAGAAAGCACGTGGACCATTCGAGACCATCGTCGCTCAATTTACCGCCGACCCAGAGACGAGTACTCCGAAATTCCCACTCCCCGAGGGGTGGTCCATGCAGCCCGGAGACGCGATTGCGGATGCAAAGGTCGCGATATCCGTTGCAGAAGGAGAAAAGCCAGTCATGATGACCGTCACGAAACTAGCCGCTTCGACAGACCCAGCGGACTGGCCAACTTACTTGCGCGAGCAATTCAATCGATGGCGTGGCCAGTTGCAATTGGCTCCTCAATCGATTGAGGAATTGATGAAGGAACTGGCGGAGGTTCCGCGTTCAGGGAGCAGCATACCAGCGTATGTTTTTGATCAAAATGGAGCGGCGTCAGCGCCTGCCGTTTCGAAATCATCGGAACCAGCCTCTGCCGCTACAACAAGCGACAGCCCACCCAACGTACCCGCCAATAATCCATCGTCGTCCGATTCTCCTCGAAATGCGGCAACCGCGAGACCGGAGTTAAAGTACGACCTGCCTGACGGTTGGGAATTGTTGCCACCTCAGAACGCATTTCGTATCGCGACATTGCGAATCAAATCCGGCGGAGGTGAAGGCGAAGTTGCGATCAGTCAAGCAGTCGATTCACCCCTCGAGAATTGCAAAATGTGGTCACAACAAATCCTTAAAACGGATGATGCAACAGTCATAGACACCTATGCTGAGAAGGCCGTCGCGACAGCCGAAATGATCCCCTCTGGAGATCGCGAAGCTAAACTTTATACGATTCGATTGGAGAATGATCCGGAAGCGGTCGGTCTGTTGATCGCGGCTATACCCGCGAAAAACTCGCAGGCCCCTGTGTTCGTGAAGTTGAAATCCAGCAATCGCATCGCCGACGAACAAAAACCAAATTTACTTCGCTTCGTGAAATCGTTGCGTGAGGAATAATCACCATGTCAGCTATTACCAATGAACGATTTGCCAATGTATCGACTGCTAAAACGGCGGCCGATTTAGATTCCTTTTTGTGGCGTGTGCTGACGGCGCTCGGATCGCTGAAAATCGCGGTTGCTATGTTCGCTGCGGGAACATTGATGCTCCTAGTGGGAACGCTCGCGCAAGATGAAGAGACGATCGTCGATGTCAAGCAGCGCTATTTCAATAGCTGGATTGCGTATGTTGGTTTTGATGTATTCGTGCCCCAGACTGTGTTCCCACACGAGAAGCCCGTGCCTGGCATGTTCGCGATGCCGGGTGGAGCAACCATTGGGTTAGTTCTGCTCATCAATTTGTTCGCAGCCAAGCTGACTCGGTTTTCCATGCGAGCTAAAGGAGGACGTTTTGCTGCAGGCATGTTATTCACGCTGCTGGGGTTCTTTCTTGTCGGGCTGGTCATCGTCGGGGCGCACTATGGCGATGGGTTGCAAGGTGAACCTCCGTTCGCATATGACTGGATTTGGTTTGGAACGAAAGCGGCTGCGCATATACTGACCCTAGCGTCGCTCGCGTGGCTGATCCTTTGGACACCCAAGACACGAGTCATGTTCGGCACAGCGATCTCTGCTGTCATTTTGGCTTCCTTCGTGAGCTTATTCCTAGTCTTTACCTTCGATGCATTTCGGATCCCTGATCCGGGACTGAGAATTGTTTGGCAACTGACGAAAAGCCTTGGCGTCGGATTTGTATTGCTCACAGGGCTTATGTTTTTGTTTGGCGAACGCGGTGGCAATGTGCTGATTCACTTCGGCGTCGGGCTCTTGATGGTGGGGCAGTTCATCTTTGGCGATGCACAAACAGAAGAACGTGTGTCATTAGCGGAAGGACAAAAAACCACCGCGGCAGTAGAAATCGACACCGTAGAGTTCGTCATCATCGACCGCAGCCCGGACAAAGAGAATCGCATTGTAGCGTTCGATCATCACATGATTGCGGATTCACTCCGAAACAAAAAGCCTCTTACGGCAGATGGTATTCCATTTTCCATCCAGATTGATCAGTGGTTTGCGAACTCGAATGTCAGGAAACGCAAATCGCCACCCGCGGATGGGTCTCCCGACGCGAAACTTCAGGGACTCGGGCGCGAGTGGGAGTTAACGGAAGCCGACAAGAAGGGTGGAACATCGGATGAATCCAATGTTGCTTCCGCTTTTTACACTCTGCTCAAAAAAGAAGACCGATCAGAAATCGGCAGTTATGTTGCGAGCCAATGGCTTAGCGATGACCAAGTCGCGTTTAGTCCTCTCTACGAGACCATTGAGATTGCAAGCAAGAAGTATGATCTCGGTCTCGTGTTTCGTCGCAACTACAAAGACTATAGCATTACGTTGAAAGATGTAGTTCTTGAAGAGTACACCAACACCTCGATCCCGAAAGACTATTCGTCGTATGTGACGATTTCGGACAAAGATGGAAACGTGCTTCAGGATGGCCGCGTGTGGATGAATAGCCCCATGCGCTTTCGCGGTGAGACTTTCTATCAAAGTAGTTATATCTCTAAGGAAAAGAGTCCATTTGGCGTGGAGCAGACGGTTCTGCAAGTGGTGACGAATGCGGGTTGGCTGATTCCTTATGTTTCATGCGTGCTCGTTGGGTTAGGGATGCTGTTCCATTTCGGAGGCACCTTTGCTCGCTTTGCTATGAAGTATGAACGCGGAGCAGCAGCACCGAAAGAACTGATGCCGAGCTCGCCCAAGACTCCATGGAGACAATGGGTTTTGGCAGGTGTTGTCTCCTTCGTCATGCTCGTCTACTTTGTTGGATTGTGGATACCCAAGGCGAAGGACCGAGATTCGATTGACTATCAAGCCATCGGCTCCATTCCGGTGAACTATGGTGGTCGTGTGAAGCCGTTTGAATTGGCCGGTGCTGAGGTTCTTGAGATTCTTTCTAACAAACCTTTTGCGTTGTTGCGTTTGGAAGATCCTAAGAAAGCCAAGGACCCCAAGTACCCTGCAGAGAAAAGGGTATCTGCATCAGAGTGGTTGTTTGCTGTGATCATGAACGATGATTGGGTTCGAGAAAACCCACTGATTCGAATTGATGACACGGGTGTTACGGCAGACTTGAACCTAGATCGCGTCGGTTCCAATCGTTATTCGTACAACAGCATCATCGACGGAATGCGGTCCATTGGCCCGCGCATGTCGCGAATCATCCAAGAAAAAGAAGCTGGTAAGCAGCTTCCTCGCGAAGATGAAAAGATGCTGGATGTTTTGCAAAAGATTTCGATGGTCGATGCGTTGATCGATGCTTATCGACCGATTTCTCCGCCGAGCTTAACGTCAGGAAACCAGCAAAAGATCGAGCAAGAGATTTCACAAATGACCCCAATGGTCGAACGATTGCGTCGCGCCAACATTCCTGCGATTCTTCCGTCGATGAAGGAACCGGAGGCCCTTCCTGGAATGAAGGCACCACCTCGCGGTTGGAACTCGTTTGGTGTAGCGTTTTTTGATGCGATTCCAGCGATTATGGCAAAGAACGACGAGCCTGCGGCTGCAGCGGCCCTCAAGTTTTTTGAGATTGGTGGAATTTACATGGAAGACAAGAAAGACGCTCCCAAGATCAACCGTGCGGTACAGGAATTTAAAGAATCCACTCTCAAAGCGTTTGGCACGGAGATCATGCGAAACAACAAGGTGGAATTTGAAAATCGTTTTGACGGGATGAATGCATTTCAGAATGCGCAGGTGTTCTATTTGCTGGCGGGATTCTTGGCTCTCATCAGTTACGCGATCATGCCACAGTCGCTGCGCACGATTAGTCTTTGGATATGTATTGCTACGCTTTTGTTTCACACGTACGCCATCGTCGCACGAATCTACATTTCGGAGCGGCCTCCAGTCGTTAGTCTGTATTCGGCTGCGGTCTTTATCGGATGGGGTATGGTACTGTTCTGTGTCGTGACAGAGATTTTGTTCCCAATCGGCGTATCGATGATCGTCGCAGCAGTTTCGGGGTGGCTCAGTTTGCAGGTGGCTTACGGTCTCGACGTGGGTGACACCATGCCTGTATTGCGCGCGGTCTTGGATACGCAGTTTTGGCTTTCGACACACGTGATCAGTGTCTCGGTCGGATATAGTGCTACCTTCTTTGCGGGGCTATTCGGAATCGTCATCGTGATTGCATACGGATTATCCATCTTTGCCGGTGAGAAGAGCAAAGAAAGTTGGGTAATGAGCGTACGGGCAGCCATCCCTGTGTTATATCGCATTTGCTATGCAGTCGTCTGCTTCGGATTGTTCTTCAGCTTTGTTGGCACGGTGCTTGGCGGGCTGTGGGGCGACGATAGTTGGGGTCGGTTCTGGGGATGGGATCCTAAGGAGAACGGGGCGCTGATGATCGTTCTTTGGAACGCATTGTTATTGCATGCCCGCTGGGACAAACTGGTCGGTGCGTTAGGGTTTTCGATCCTTGCGATTTGTGGAAACATTATCACCGCTTGGTCGATGTTCGGTACGAATCAACTTGGGATTGGCCTGCATGCCTATGGAGCGTTCGAAGGAGATCTGATGCGAAATCTAGTCGTCTTTGCAACCGTTCAATTGGCATTCATTGTCCTAGGTGTCGTTCTGGTCGTTCTGAAAAAGCTATCGTCGTCACCGACAGCAGCTTAAAGTCCTGATCGCAAGTGGGATAAGCTTCCAGCTTGTCAAAAACTCAGCCTCTTGCTGGTAGAGCGAGGCATGGGGAAGACGTGGAAAGGATAGAAGGCATCTAGCTTTTCAGGAGCACAAATCAGTTCAGCCTCTCCGGCTTCTAGCCGGCCTTGCCGGAGGGCGGGTGGCTTTGTCGGAGAGCACTGCAATACAAGACTGTCGATAGTCACGAGGGCTCGTGCCGGAATACTTCTTGAAGACAGAGCTAAAGTACTGGCTTGTTGAGAAGCCGCTTTGCATGGCAATAGTGGTTACTGTGTGGTTGGTGGTTCTGAGTAGCAAACATGCGTGATCCACACGTAGGCGTAGCCAATAGTCATTGGGAGTCATGCCCGTCGATTCTTTGAACAGCGAGAAGAGCCTGGCGCGGCTACAATTCGCAGCTTTTGCAACAGACTCGATGGAGTCATCAAACCGCAAGTTCTGTTTCATGTAGTCCATCGCGGTCTGAACAACTTGTGTCGGTTCTAGAACTCCCGACGAAGAAAACTGCCTGGCCGCTTCGAGGAGAATAGCGCAGATGGCCAGTCGAAACGACACGAGCGTGGCTGCATTGGCGGTTCGGATGTTCTCTAGAGAAGGGGAAAGGGCCTTGATGTACCCACGGATGTCCGCATTGATACGATGTGTGTAACCGGCCCCCATTCGGATTTGTTGCGTAAGCCACTCCAGGTCCTTGTTCGTGAAGGGAGTGTTCCGGACTGCGTTCTTTACGGATGGATCAAAGAGGATGCCCAGCAAGCGGGCCGGACTTCGGACATTGTGTTTCCCTCGATGCTGCACGCCTGGCGCGATCGAGAGAAACTGCCCTCCAGCAAGCGACTCGGTGCGTCCATCTTCGAACTCGTATTCGGTTGACCCCTCGAGGACCATGAGGATCTCAAAGCATTCGTGGGAGTGCCAGGTAATTCTCGACGCCTTTTGCGATCGAATTAATGCACATCGCTGCAGCAGCGGCAGATGCAATTGCTTTCCCGTCGAGCAGATTTCGTCAGGGCCACGTTTGAAAAGAGAATCCATCGACCACCTAAATATGTATGAAATAGTCTAAGGTACAAAATCGAAAGACGCGATCAAACAATTCAGTCAATATTAAACGTCGGAGTATGGTTTGATTCAAGGACTTTATTATGAGGTTAACATGAAAGTACGTAGGCGGCGCGGTTTTACGTTGGTAGAACTTTTGGTCGTTATCGCAATCATTGGGATTTTGGTGGGACTGTTGTTGCCGGCTGTACAAGCAGCTCGCGAAGCAGCACGACGAATGCAATGTTCGAACAATCTGAAGCAATGGGGACTAGCGAACCATAACTTCGAAAGCGCTTTCAAACGCTTTCCATATGGCATGCTTCGTCCCGACGGTACCGGATGGGGGCATCCAGAATGGGGCACTCCCACACAGAATAGACGGTTTGCCCTAACTCACCAATTGCTTCCGTTCATTGAACAAACAGCCTTATACGATTGGTTTGACCAATTGAATTTTGGAAACAACGAAAGAGACCGATTGCCAAACGGCGGTTTTGGTGCTCAATGGCAGGGTAATTGGTTTGTCAGGCAAACGTTTCCTGCACTCATGTGCCCATCGAATCCAGGAAGTCCATTTAACGAAAGTCATGATGCAGCGTCCAATGGACGCCATGCCCGTGGAGACTATTTGGCGTCTGCAGGAAGACGCGGTTTCCCCGGATTTAATGCGACTCTACCAAGCCTATGGAATCCGTTTGGTCCTGGCAATGATAACCCTCGGCCTGCTGGCAGCGCCGGATCTGCGCGAAACGGCCGCGCAGATGGAATGTTCAATCGAAATGTTGCCTACAAAATATCCGATGCGTCGGATGGGACGAGCAATACGATTCTAATGGGGGAGCGCGCGTACTTTGATCCTGTCTTCGATCGATGTGGGCCAGAAACGGGTTGGTCGACGACTAAGATTGGTAATTGGGGTTGGATATGGTTCGGTGCCGAAGGCAATGCGTTTTTGGGAACGGGCGTTCCGATCAACTTCCGGATTCGCGACTGCATTCAATATCGTGATCAAATTCGATACGAAGATCGTATCAATGCCTTTGGTAGCATGCACACAGGTGGTTGCAATGTGACGCTGACCGATGGTTCGGTAAGATTCTTAAGCCAAAGCATTTCCCCCATTACCTTCAATGCGATGGGATCTCGTGCAGGTGGTGAAGTTTTCGAAATGCCAGATTGATTTTTAAGGCCGTATCCGGTCTAAAATCCCCACATTCGTATCAACGGCAGAGAGCCTTGTTCTCTGCCGTTGTTTTTGTAAAGTCATTTCATCACGAGGAAACGAAAGCGAAGATATGCGAGAAAGTCTACGATTGCCTTTTTTATGGTGCACTGTTGTTTTATTGCTAGGTTCGATGGGTTGTGACTCCGGTCCAAAAGTTGCGGAAGTCTCCGGAACGATTACGCTCAATGACGGAAAGCCATTGGAGTTGATCCACGTGGAGTTTTGGTCCGAAGGTGGCCCGCGATCCTGGGGAAAAACAGACGACTCTGGTAAATTTACTCTCAAACTAGATGCAGAAGATTCCAAAGACGGCGCTATTGTCGGAAAGCACAAAGTGCTGCTCCGAGATACTTGGCCACTCAAAGACAACAAATTAGGTGAAGGTGGCGAATGGATCGACAATTCCAAAGGCAAGAAGCCGCGGATTCATTCCAAGTATTATGACGAAAATGCGAGTCCACTCTCGTTCGAAGTCAAAGCTGGCGATAAGAACAACTTCGAAATCAAGTGTGATCCAGCGTCAAAGTAATTGGCATCCCGAAACTTTTCTAAATGTAGAATTTTCTCAGCGAATTCTCTCCGCATACCGAAAGCGAAACGAGGTTCATCTGGATGGATGAACCTCGGTCTGTATGGATGGTAAAACCTAGCCGTCCGCTTGCGGCCATATCTTGATGGGGCGGAGAACGCTCTCATGATGTTTCGTCATATTTCGCAAATCGAATTCGATGCTTCCATAGCAGTCCTAATCAGCGTGAAACAATCGCTGAGCATCAAGGCCGATGACAGGTGACTCGCAATCCATGGCTGGGTGTCATCGTGAGTTTGGCAGACATGGCGTGTCGGTCGCTCGTGTCGATCTCCAATCGAAAGCGTTGCGCTATCATGGAAACGGCTACGATCAACTCCAGCGTCGCGAAATGGATACCGATACAGACACGAGGTCCACCGCCGAATGGAATAGATGCGTATCGCGAGCGAGGATTCTCTAAGGCATCGGGATCGAATCGATCGGGCAAGAAACAGTCGGGGTTCTTCCAGAATTTGGGATGACGATGTAGGGAATAGCGACTGAAAACGATCAACGATCCCTTCGGCACTTTACGCCCACCAAGCTCGTAGTCTCGAGCCACATTTCGATTCTCGAACCAGAATGGTGGATGCAATCGCAACGTCTCCTCGATCACCATCCGTGTATATCGTAGTCGAGGCATATGCTCCATTCGAATCGGCTCATCTCCAAGTACCGTCTTCAACTCTTGACGTAGCTTGGTCGCAACATCAGGATGTTTGCCCAGTTCGTACCATACCCATGTCAAGGCAGCAGAAGAAGTCTCATGCCCTCCGATAATCATCCCGAGCATCTCATCGCGAATTTCAGCATCACTCATTGGCTTTCCACTCTCTTCATGCTTTGATTGGAGCAGGACATCCAATAGGCTACCGCACGGCTCTGCAGAACGTTGTCGATCCAACATTTCCTGCATGAACCGATGAAAATCCCGTAGCGTTCGTTTGATTCGAATGTTTCGTCGTGATGGAAACCAGATACTGCGAATGATCGGTAACGGCGGCTTGGCACAGTAGAGGTTGATTTCGTGCGTCCAGCGTTCGATGTCATGGGCTCTTTCCTCAAACCGATCGTGAAACAAGGCTCGCCCCGCAATCTCTAATGTCAATCGATTCATCTCGAGCAGGACATCCAATACCCTTCCGTCGGCCCTCGCTAACTCCCATTGGTTGAGCATACGGTTGATAGAATCGACCATTCCATCGAAGTATCGTTCGACAGACTTTGGGCCTAGAAGTGGTTGAATAAGTTTGCGCTGCCTGCGCCAAGATGCCCCTTCGCTAACAACTAATCCACCTCCAAAGACATTGGCGAATCGGTTGTAGATTTCACTTTGCTTGTTAAACGCTTCGTGGGTCTCCTGCAAAACCTGCTTGACCAAAGAAGGATGATTTATCAAATAGAATTGAAACAAACCACGATAATGAACGAAATCACCAAACTCGCGGGAGAGCATCTCGAAGAAGTAGGCGGGGTTCCCTGCAAGCATCCATTGCTTGTATAACCAGCGGGGCCTCACGAGTTGCCCATCGAAATCTTTTGCGTCACGTTCAGCGATTGTCATGGTATCAGGTCGGTCTTACCCCCACGCCGGAACAAGTGCCACCAACCTCGCAGCATCCAGTCGATCGGCTTGAGAAGGAGCAAAAGCAGGATCAACAAAGAAGGCATGTAGATCGGCAATCCCTTGACCGCTGCTTTGCATTGCGAATCTCGCCAAAAGTACTGAAGTGTCGTGGCGGGTGAGAGTTGAAGACGCAACCAATCTCCGAACGAGCGCATCGACCTCAACGTTGGATAGATGCCCATACGCTTCGCCAATAGGTCGCAATAAGGGAACATTTCCACGGGATAGATCGCGTCCAAATTCAATTTGGCAAAACGAGACTGCAGTCTTTTGCGATCCATATCGTGTGCATGTTTCGCATCGACCGGAACACGAATGTTTTGATGAAGCAGCTTCGATACAAACGTTGCCTGAATCTCACTGATCGACGGGATATTGCCAATGATAGGTCGAGCAAATCCGACCAAGAACAAGTTTGGAAATCGCAAGGACACACAACCTAGGTAGAAATCTGCCAAACGGAATTGACCATCGGAGAGACTTTCGATCGTGCTTCGGTACCCAATCGAAGGCACAACCCAATCCGGAGCAACCTGCCGTCGTTCCTCCGATTGAAACTCGTAGAACTCGCGAGCCGTTGCGTCAGCAGGCATGCCGATGATCTGAATTCGTCCCGCAGAGACCAGCTCGAGAAAATCATCGCTCTTGTTGTGAAACATATTGAACAGTTCGTCCTTCGCAGACTTTGTCAATCGATATGCCCATCGCTTGCGTAATGCAACATCGTTTGCATCACCATCGATGAATTCGGTGGTGCCAGACGTCGGCTGCGAGGAGGTCCCCGTCGTTTTTGAAGCGGGAAACAACTGACGAAAACGTTCTTCGTAGAGGATGCGTAACTCGACAAACCGCTGACCGATCCAGTTGCGCATATGTTCGTTAATCGACAACATCAACCGATTGCGAAGAAAGTCGGACGGAACACCTCGAATCGGATGATATCTTGGACTCACGCGAATCCCTGATTGCAACGATAGGAACACTGTATTGTTTAGGTCGCGACGTGCCAGTCGACACGCGTGATCTACCGCAGATTCACCGCCACCCATCACAACGATACGACTGTCACGTATCTTTCCAAATCCATCGGGTTGGTTCAGTTGGGCCAGCGAGAGACAAGGAATCTCTAGAGAGACTTCTTTAGGCTGCGCTGCCAACCCGGTGCAGAGCACGATGGCATCAAACGACTCGGTAAGGCTCTCGTTCGATTGATCTTCAGCGATTTGTAAATTCCATCGATTGGCCGAGGGATCCCATCGTACACTCTGGACGGCGGTGCAGAACCGAACGTGTTCTCGCAATCCGAATTCGTTTGCGAACGACTCCAAGTATTCGCCATATTCTCCTTCACGAAAGAACTCGCTACGGCTCACCCCATGATCGCGAACTACAGTGGCGTCAAAGATTGGAAAGCATGCGAATTGCGTAGTGAACTTTGTCGATGTTGATACAAAGCCTGGATACGGCTTTCCCCAACAACCGACGATCGTGTTCGAGCGTTCGAAAACAGTGATCTCCCAGTCCTTCAACTCCAGCTTGGCTCGATAGAGCATGATGAGCCCACTACTACCGGCACCGACGATCGCTAGTCTTTTTCGGTGGGGTGTGGCTTGTAATGAATTCATGATCGATACACGGCCGTGAGGCTGATCAAGACAAAATTGAATTGCCCAGACTCCGGAATGAAAAGAAGCAATCGCTCACCCTCGTTCAATCGATGGGACAATAAAAACTCATCCAACATGACGAAGATGCTTGCTGAGCCAGTGTTTCCCGCAGAAGCCAGGTTTGTCCAATACGGAACGATCGGTTGCCCAGGATCTGTCAACTGTTCTAGCATCCGTTCCATTTTGCGTCGAAAAAAGAAAGAGGAGAGATGAGGGAGCACCACGCGATAAGGCCCGAGCGATTCACGATGTCGCTTCAGTGCAGACCGAACAAACGTTTCGGCGGCGGGGAATAGATGGCGTTGTAGCACGCGAATATCTTGGCTCAGGAGACCGTTTTGGTTGTCTAGCTTCATGCACAGCGGGCATTCGTGTGCCAGGGACAACGAATGAGTCCAATCCACTCGCAGCGAAAGACCTTTTGAATTGGGCTCCGATTCTAGCAGCATTGCTCCCGCCCCATCGGAAAGCATGAAACGAAGAAAGACAGACATAAACCACTGCGTCTCGCGCAATGGAACTCCGTCACGTCGATCATCGATTGGATGAATACGCGAGGACTTGAGCACGTCCGAAGCATGCTCGGAACCTATCGCAAGTGCAGCGCGATGCTCACCCGTTTTGATCGCTCGGATAGCCCCCACCAATCCTGCTGCCGCAGACGAACAAATGCCGGCATGAGAGCTGATTTCCAAAGGATGATGCAACCGAGGATGGTGGCTTATCAAAGGATGAATCAACGAAGCTAAGCCGGGGCCGGCATAAGGAGCATAGGTTGTGCCTGCAGCCAAGTAGGAAATCAAATTTCCGGAGTCTGAACCCGAGAGGCATCGATCAACCGCCTTTGCGGCCATCTCATACACATTCTCGGTCGATACCTGATGCAAATCCTGAGCATAATGTCGGCTCAGGATCCCGTTCATCGCCAATACTTGACGTTTGACCTGCGACTCTCCGGGAAGGGAACCAAGAAAGTCCTCGATGCGATCATTGGGTATGGGTGGCCCCGGTAGGTAGTGGCCTGTTTGGGTGATATAGCAATCCATTTGGTTAAGAGACCAATGGCAATGCAGAGCGATTTCGGAGCATGTCGTAAGCTACTTCATCGAAGACAATGTGGTAGTAAAGGTACTGGCTAGGATTGGAAAAAAATGCACTGCTATTGTAATGCCCTCGGTAACTGACTTCTTGCATGAAAAAATCCAAGTCCGCTTGCGCGGCAGCATCTCCTGCATAAATCTTTTTCAAGCACCAAAGCAATATAGAATCGGAATCAAAGGATTTGAGCGCATGAATCGTTGTCTTCAAGTCTCCGAAGAACGTAATCATCGTGACGATGAGAATGACGACATTCGTCGCACCCAGAACTTGCCATGAATGTTTGCGATTGGCTTCGAGAACTTGTTTTGAAAAAATCGCATGGTCGGCTGGGGAGGAACTACGAAGTTCCGGAAGTCGTCGCAGAAAATCTTCTCGGTCAAACCGATCGATCAATTCATACGAAAGCAGATCATGGCCTATGGTCAGATTATTACGAACCCATGTGTCAATATCTTCGACGCCGAATTCACCCTCGATACCATTGAGCTTCCTTCGTTCGAGAGCCACACCGGTTTCGGGGATTCCGAGAATGTACCTATATAGCAATGGTTCTATTTGCACATGACGAAGCATCAGTTCGGCCGCATCGGTCTTTGCGAGATACTTCATACCGACAGCCATACACCAATCGATACAGAATGCTTCGAAACCGAACGGGACTCGATGGAACACAAATTTGATCGGAAAGCTAATGCAACGCAGAAAAAAATAGCTTACGAGTAGCATGGGACGAATCAGTATGTAGTCCCAATGTTTTTTCTCCTCCGAGAAGATGCGGTTGACGTATTCGGTAAGATAAGGAAATCGTTGCATGCTCAGGTAGTGTCGAGTAGGAAATTCAACAACGAATGATCATGAAAAAGTATAGTGTAGTCCAATGGGATCCGGACCATCGGATGCCACGTCGATTTTCGAATACCCAGTCTTCATCGCGATCCCGAATCTAGAAAAGTAGATGAGCAAGAAAAGAAAACGAAGACCTTCGGCGATCCGCAAGAAGCGCAAAGAACAAAAGGCAAGAGGGAATGAGCATTGGCACCCCTACACGGACGCGTTGAGCGCATTCCTGGCCGAAGACTACGCGGCTGTGCATGACCTGGAAATGACGGAGCAATTCGGGGCTGACTGGGCGAATCCATCGTTCAGCAGCGATGGAGATGGCCTCTTCCTTGGAGAAGTTGCTTTGTTCTACGATGAGTACGATTGCGACGCGGAGAGCACGACGTGGGACACGATTTGATAAGACTTTTGGCGGGTAGCTTCGAAATTGCCTACTTTCGAATTTTCGCAGATTTGCAATAATCTTTCGGTTTCCAGGTCTCTACATCCTTGATCCAGGAAACACAATGGAAGACAAGCTTGCTTATAAAGGCATCACGTTTGACGATGTCTTGCTCGAGCCCCGATTCTCGGAGGTGCTCCCCTCTGGCGTTGATGTCAGTACGCAGTTGACGTCCAAGATCCGCCTGCAGATCCCGTTTTTGTCTTCCCCCATGGATACGGTCACGGAGAGCGATATGGCCATCGCTCTTGGCAAAGTAGGTGGTCTAGGGGTGATTCACAAGAACATGAGCGTCGAAGCTCAAGCAGAAGAAGTCACCAAAGTAAAGCGATCAGCAAATGGCATCATTCTCGATCCTGTCACTCTCTTGCCGACCGAAAGCGTTTCGCAAGCACAGGATTTGATGCGAAAGCAAAACGTATCGGGTGTTCCGATCACAGAAAAAGATGGAAAATTAGTCGGAATACTGACGCGTCGCGACTTAAAGTTTCTCGAATCCTCCGATCTTCCCATTTCGTCGGTGATGACCAAAGTTAATTTGGTCACGGCACAGGGGAATGTAACGCTTGCGGAAGCTGAGCGAATTTTAACGGATAAAAAGGTGGAGAAACTTTTGCTGGTTGACGATGAATACAAACTAACGGGGATGATCACGATTAAGGACATCGATCAGATCAAAAGTTACCCAAATGCTTGCAAAGACGAGCTGGGTAGACTGCGAGTCGGTGCCGCGATTGGAGTGTTCGACCTAGAGCGAGCCGAGCAGCTTATTCGCCGAGGGGTGGATGTGTTGATTGTAGACTCTGCTCATGGTCACTCTTCGAACGTGATCGAGACCGTGAAGCAGTTAAAGCGTCAGTGGACGATCGATGTGATTGCTGGAAACGTAGCAACGTTTGAAGGCGGTCGCGATTTGGCCAAAGCTGGTGCGGATGCCGTCAAAGTAGGGATCGGACCAGGATCCATATGTACGACGAGAGTGATATCAGGTGTTGGTGTCCCGCAAATCACCGCCATATATCAAACGACAAAGGCTTGCGAAAAAGCAGGTATACCGACCATCGCCGATGGTGGAATCCGTTTCAGCGGAGACATCACCAAGGCCATCGCAGCAGGAGCTGCATGCGTCATGATCGGTAGCTTGTTCGCAGGACTTGCCGAGAGTCCAGGACGAACCATTCTCTACCAAGGCCGAACATTCAAGGCTTACCGAGGGATGGGATCGCTGGGTGCGATGGTCAAGGGTTCGAGTGAACGATACCGCCAAGGATCTCAGGATCAACTTTCCAAGTTGGTACCCGAAGGTGTGGAGGGACGAGTGCCGTTCAAAGGACCATTGGCCGATTATGTTTATCAATTGGTTGGCGGGCTTCGAGCTGGGATGGGTTACTGCGGTACCCAGACCATTGCTGAGCTTCGCAAGGATGCACGTTTCATACAGGTCTCAGCCGCAACGGTCCGAGAGAATCACCCACATGACATCGCAATCACTCAGGAAGCACCGAACTACAGCTCCGAACTCTCCAGCTCGGGGGAACTCTAGTCCCTCGCGCGGATGGATTCGCATCGCCTTTCTCTATTCATTTCCGATCGGACTCGCTATCAGTTCACAGTCCGATGCGCAACAAACTTCAGCTTGGTCGCCTCAACCTTACGTCAAACCTGCGGCCGATCCGATTCCAAAGAATAGCTTGCGACCCGATTCGGCAAGCGATACTTCCAGCCAAGTTGCTCGCTGGCGCAGGGTCGAGGGAGCACCCGAGCAAGTCTCAAAATCCTACGCACAAACTCTGAATGAAGAACCGCCGAGGCAACAGCCCGCAACCTCGCACGTTTCGAACTCGCTCGTGATTCGTCAACCATCGATTCCCGCGACGCAACGGGTTGCGGCGGAAAAGACTGGAACGGAACAGGGCCATGGTTCGCTCCAATTGCATCCATCTTCAGGCTGGTCGCCTAGAAATGTTTCGTCTAGCCCAGCCCGGAGTGAACCAGCCAAGCTTCCATCCGATAACAATGTTCGGTTCGCCAGCTATGAGACGACCGCTACGGTAGTACCTTCACGGACGACTGAAAAAACCGAATCCATAGGATCGTCGGGTGGTTTATCTTGGAGGCCACATAGTGATGAGATGCCAACACGAAAACGATTGAATCCAGCGGAAGCATCGTCGCGTCGGTCCGCATCCAGCGGAGTACAAAGGGCTTCTTATCAAGAAGAAGCAGTAGCGAATGGACTCAATTTGCCTCAAGCTCCCACGGTGATACCTCAACTGCCAGAAGCGAATGGACTCAATCGCTTACCCTCCTCGCCGCCCTCGTTGGAAAGGAGTTCTATTCTTCCACAAGATTTGAGCGTCTCACCACAACAGAAGTCCTTGTTGGAATCGTTGCCAGAAAAACTGCCATCGAATCCTCTTCTGGACTCTCCTTCCGATCAAATGAACTCCGAGAAAAGGAAAGATGATATGAGGGACACGCCAGACATGGCCGCTCCTTCTCGCAAACGTTCTAACATGCCTTCGACAGCAGACTGCGATACAATTCGCCAATTCATTGAGTCGTCGGACATCACGCAGATTCATGTAGACTCTTCACCAGCGTTCGTGGATGGTATCGAGAACGAGAAAAATAGGAAAACCAGCCGCAAAGATACCTTTTTGAAAAATGCTTCGGTTCGGCCTTGGTACAACACAGATGGTATTCAAGTTGCCGAAGGTCGATTGGTTGACATTGTTTATGGGTCTGTAGTATTGGAAACTGCTAACGGATCGCGGACGACCTACCTGCTGAACAAATTGAGCGATGCCGATCAAGTTTATGTGTCGGAATCATGGGGCATTCCGTTCACTTGTTCGATGGGAGACGGTTCCTTTGATGCTCGCAACTTTACTGCGACTACCATGACTTGGAAGGCCTCGGGGGCGTGTCACAAGCCACTCTACTTTGAAGAAGTGCAACTCGAGCGCTATGGCCACGAATGGGGGCCATGGGTTCAGCCAGCCATCTCCAGTTTGAACTTCGTCAAGAATGCAGCATTACTGCCGTATAAGATGGGTATCCATCCGATGAACGAGTGCCAATACTCACTCGGATATTATCGCCCTGGTTCGTGCGCTCCATGGACTGTTGGACCGATTCCGATCAGTCTACGCGGTGCGGCTGCACAAGCGGCAGCAGTCTCAGGCGCTGCGTTGGCTCTTCCTTAGTCGAGCGGAAAAGAATTCGCGACGAGAAGAATATCGTCTATTCGATTGCAATGTCCGCAAAGGATGATACGGCCGGACCTACGTAAGTCTCCAAGAGTGGTTTGTTGTTGGGGCGAACACTCGCCACAACTTGAAAACCAGCATTCGTAGCCGCCATCAGTTCTTCCGCGATATCGGAGACAAACAGAATGGCAGAGGATGGTATCTTCATCGCTTGCGAGATTGAGATATAACTGCTCGACTCGCGTTTGGGACCGGTGGTGGTATCAAAGTAATGACTTAGCAGCGGCGTAACATCGCCATGGATGGTGTGACCGAAAAAGAGTTGTTGCGCCAGAATACTCCCTGATGAATAAATGGAGATCATCAATTCGGATGCATTCCACTTCTTCAGAGCGGGTAATACGTCATCAAATAGCTCGGCACGCATCGCGCCGGATTCGAAACCGTCTTTCCACACCAAGCCTTGGATAGCTTTGAGACCTGTGGACTTGCTATCGTTCGCCATCAATTGGTTTAGATGTGTTAGCAGAGTTTGCTGAGCTTGGTCTGTAGATTCGCCAAGCCATGTTTGTGGATCCTGGTTCGCATCAGCGCAGACTTGTTGAATCGCCGTTTGGACGGCCGGTTCAAGCCAGTGCAACTTCAAGAACAAAGCCATGTTTTGTTGTGCGTAAGGAAACATGACATCATAAACAAAGCGGATGTCGGAAACCGTACCTTCGATATCGAGGAGGACGACGCTAATCCCGGAGAAGGATGCGGTGGGATGACTGCTCATCAGCTAGATCTTTGTTTGGAGTCATGAATCATATAGAGAAAACGATAATGGAATCGGATTCTCCACGAAAGGCTCCTTTCCCAACATGGGGAACGTTAGGCTGTTCCGTAATCCAGGAAACATTACTTGCTCATCCCGCCGAGGTTGGAGAATCGCGGATGGTGATTGGATCGTTCCTGTCGGTTATCGACAAATTCAAAAGAAACCCGCGGCAAAACACCAAAACGGTTTTTGATTCGAGTAGTCCATAAAAAAAGCCCGGGTTTCCCCAGGCTCGGTGTTTTTCAGATAATGGAACGCTTCTTTACGCGTAAACTATTCGCGAGGGCGAATAGCGCCGGTGAGTCCGCTGTAATCAACACGGTCATCCGAGTGCCATAGCGGCTGCCCGAGTTCGACGCGACGACGGAGGACTTCGATCTTCTCTTGCGAACCAGCAGGTGCGTCGGTTGGCAAAAAGTAGTTGTCAACGATTGGGTCGAAGTCTTCGTCATGACCGTACTTGAGAATTGCTTCAAAAACGTTCTTGCACAAATTACTCATTAATTAACTGCCCTCCCATAGTTTCCATTGATCGCGGGAACATGCCAGTCCTGCCCGCACTCTCAGGGATAGAATGGACTCCCATTCCGAGAACTTCGCCGGTGCCTGTTAAAATAAAATCGCTTTTCAGAGCGATCTCACCCGCAAAAATTCTTCATAAATTCTCCCAACGTCCCTAGATTATTGACATGGAGCAACCAAAGTCAAGGAAAATCTTGATCCACTTTGCCGCACACCCTCTTGCGGGTTCTTGCAAATTCGGGCAGCTAAACTCTAACGCGCTTTCACTAGCTAGAATCGCGTTGTTGCCATCTTGCCCTTTTTGCAACAGCGAGGAAGTTAGGGTTCCGCAATGCATCCATAAAGTGACTATGCCCCCCGCAGTACGATAAACTACGGTTTGATCGCTGAAGTAACTAATGAACGACAACACAAAGGAAATGATAGAAAATGCCGCACACTGGTTTTACGAAAATGTTTGAGAATTGGATTCTGACTCGAAGTAACTGGACATTTCAAAGGGTAGCTCCCACTGTTGGTGTCGCGATTTCAATCGTATGGATAAGCTCCACAGGTCTTCCTCAAGAACAAACTTCGGACATCGATGCGAAGTTCTCCTCGTCCAATCAGCGTTTAACCCCCATTGGAAAGCAGATCGATTTGCCAGGGCTTCGGCCTCAGGTCGTGGCTATCTCGCCCACCGATCGATTGCTGGTGACATCCGGCAAAACGAGCAAACTGATCGTTATCGATCCCGACTCCGGCAACGTCTTGCAACGGGTCGATCTCCCCTCCAACGAGCAAACGGAGATCCCGGATATCGCGTCTCCGAATATCCTCAAACCAGACTCGAAAGCAATCGCTAGCTACACCGGTTTGGTCTTCTCGCGTGATGGCAAATGGATCTACCTAAGTGATGTCAACGGCTCGATCAAAGTGTTTCGCGTTTCCGAGAATCGCGAAGTCCAACCTGCGTATACCATTCCTCTCCCTCCTGCGAACGCTCCTCGCCGTAAACAAGAAATTCCAAGTGGTCTCGCGTTCAACGAAGATGGGACCAAACTCTATATCTGCGGCAATCTCTCCAATCAACTACTGGAATGGGATGTCGCCGAGCGCAAGATCACTCAGAAGTGGGACGTCGGCGTGGCACCTTATGATGTCTTGGTTCATGGTGATAAGGCTTACGTGAGCAACTGGGGCGGACGGCGACCGCAGGCTGGCGACCTGACGGGACCTGCAGGTCGAGGCACGGAAGTCCGAGTCGACAATGTTCGATACATCGCCAACGAAGGAACCGTCAGCATTATCGATTTGAAATCGAATGCCACCAAGGAAGTTCGCGTCGGCCTGAGTCCGAGCGATTTAGAGATTTCACCCGACCACGATTACGTCGTGTGCGCGAATTCCAATAGCGATACTTTGTCAATTCTTTCGCTTGCCAATGACACCGTGATGGAAACCGTTCACGTCAAACAATCGCCATCCGATCTGTTTGGCGCTTCGCCCAATGCGCTCGCCTTTAGCGCAGATGGTAAACGGCTCTACGTCGCTCACGGAACACAAAACGCGATCGGTGTCGTCGACTTTGATCCAGAAGATACAGGAGACACCAAGCTAATCGGCTTGCTTCCCACAGGCTGGTATCCAGGTGCATTGGCTTTGGATGCCAAGAACAATTCGATATGTGTTGCCAACATCAAAGGGATTCCTATCGATCCCGTCAAGAAAGAGAAATCTGCGGGCTTCAATTCCCACCAGTACCATGGCTCGATCGGTATCGTTCCAATTCCAGCCGACGATCTGTTGCCATCTCTATCAGAACGAGTTGCAAAAAACATTCGATACGCGGGCATGAAGGAAACTGCGTTGCCACCTCGTCCCAACCAACCGGCTCGCGCTATCCCAGAGCGAATTGGTGAGCCCAGTTTAATCGAACACGTCGTCTATATCATCAAGGAGAATCGAACGTACGATCAAGTGCTAGGGGATATACCCGGCGGGAATGGTGATCCAGGTCTATGCATCTTTGGTCGAGACATTACTCCGAACCAACATGCGATGGCAGAGCAGTTTGTCTTGCTCGATAACACGTATTGCTGCGGTATCTTGAGCGCGGACGGCCATCAATGGAGCACGACGGCCATGAGTACGGCCTACTTGGAGAAGAGCTTCGCTGGCTTCCCAAGAAGCTATCCGGACGGAATGGGAGACGATGAAGCCGACGCGCTAGCTTACTCACCGGCTGGTTTCATTTGGGACAATGCTATTCTGCACGGAAAAACACTTCGCAATTACGGAGAGTTCATGAAACCGAAAGTGCGATGGCGAGACCCAAATCAAAAAGGCAAACCGAACTACATGGCATGCTATCGAACTTGGCGGAAAGAAACAGACGAGGTTATTCTCGAATCAGAACCTGCCATCGAGAGTATTCGCCCCTATTCTCCGACCGATTACGTCGGTTGGTCCATGGAGGTACCAGACCAATACCGTGCGGACTTCATCGCCAAGGAGTTGAAGGAATACGAAGCCAAAGGGAGCTTTCCTAATATGGTCATCATCTGTTTGCCCAATGACCATTCTAGCGGTGCATCCCCTGGGCTCCCGACTCCTGGTTCCAGCATGGCCGATAACGATTTGGCAATGGGGAAAATAGTGGATGCGCTGAGCCATTCCAAGTTTTGGCCCAAGATGGCTATCTTCTCCATCCAAGATGATCCACAAGCGGGTTGGGACCACGTGAGTGGATATCGTACGACCTCGTATTGTGTGAGCCCGTACACCAAACGAAAGACGACGGTTAGTACTCGCTACAACACGACGAGTATCTTGCGAACGATGGAACAGATCCTTGGATTGCCTCCGATGAATCAATTCGATGCGAGCGCAGTTCCCATGTTCGATTGCTTTACGGATATTCCTGATTTCAAACCATTCGATGTTTTGCCCATCAGCATTCCACTCGATCAGTTGAATCCTCCTAAACAAGCGTTACTCGATCCGGCCAAGCGATCGTTGGCGGAGGCATCTGAAAAAATGAACTTTTCGCAAATGGACAAAGCTCCTGAAGATTTGCTCAATCGTGTCCTTTGGGCAACCATGCGACCGAACGATCCATTTCCAGAATGGGCCATTTCCAAATTCGAGGATGACGACGATGATGATGAGGCTGGCGAACAGTAATTCGATTCGCGTACGTCTCTTGTCCTATGTTTGATATCCCTGAACTTCGACCAACCTCATCCTCTCTCCGAATCAGCCCCGAGGTCGACGTACCCGTCACCTCGCGTGTGAAGCGGATCATCGATACCGCTGCGTTTCGCAGGCTGAGTCGTGTGAGTCAGTTGGGGTTGGTTTCGATGGTCTATCCAGGTGCCAGTCATACTCGGTTCGAACACTCCCTCGGTGTTTATCGAAATGCCATTCACTACGTCCAACAGTTGCAGAACGATCCCATCTTCTGCACGCATATCGAGGAAGAGTCGGTCCTCTGTTTCTTGCTCGCTGCTTTGTTGCATGACATCGGTCATTGGCCCTTTTGCCATGCAATCGAAGATCTGCGACTGGAAGGATTGCCGCGTCACGAATCTCTCGCTCGCTCGCTCTTGAGATCGGAAGAATTGGCGGAGGCTATTCGCTCGGATTGGGGACTCGATCCTGAAAAAATCGCGAACATCATCGCTCCGGACAAAGGAGGGCCCGATGCATCTCCGACACAAAAAATTCTGAAGTCGATGTTGAGCGGACCGATCGACATCGACAAACTGGACTATCTCGAGCGTGATTCGTTGCACGCAGGTGTGCCCTACGGAAGAAACTTTGATCGCAACCGACTCGTACGATCTCTATGCATTCATCCCGAGACGTTCGAGTTGGCCATCACTGACAAAGGGAAAACAGCGGCTGAGATGATGGTCTTTGCGCGGTACGTCATGTTCAGCGAAGTCTATTGGCACCATGCGGTTCGAAGTGCGACGGCGATGCTGCATCGAGCGGTGCATAGCTTGCGAGCACGTTGGAGTCAGCAAGGAGCAGATATTTCGAACTTGACCAGCGGTTGGCTTCAATGCACCGACGCCCAGTTGATGGATCAGCTCCTGGATGCGAGTCGCGATCAACCGTGGTTCCCGTGCGTCGACGGCTTGTTTGGTGCAAAGCGCAAGCTATTCAAACGGGTGATGCAGATCGACTGCCTCAGCCATCCTGAGCTTCATCGAAAACTTTCGCGTCGACCGTATGCCGAGACGGTAACGATCAGTGAAAGAATCGCCACATTGCTGGCGGTTCGTTTACAACGCGAAATTAGCTCGCTCGACATTTTAGTGGATGCCCCACCGATGAAGTTGGAGGTCCAGTTTCGGATCGAGGTCCAGCAACGGGGCGGCGAATTTCGATCCCTTGGGGAGTTGTCCCCTATGGTACAATCGCTGGCCACGAAGCAGTTTGATGACATCGTAAAACGAGTTCGGGTCTTTGTCTCTCCAGAGCTTGCGACTGCAGTGAAAGAACATTCCATCGATGTGGTCGGATTGATAACTCAAGCCTCGGACTAGGGATTTCGAAATGCTGTTGGATAGGGCGAGTCCTCGATCATGAATTTTATGCACTTGTGGGCCTTAGGGATCGGAGCTGCAGCGATTGCTGGCCCTGTGCTTGTTCATTGGTTGACCAAACCGCGACCTGTGTCCTACCCGTTGGCAACGTTTCGGTTTTTGCGCGAAGTGCTCGAAGAAAAGCGAGCCAAAGATCGACTGCGAGATTGGTTAGTGCTTCTGTTGCGAACCTTGGCGATCGGACTCTTGGCGATGGCATTGGCTCGGCCGTGGCTCGATCAATCGAATACGATACGCGAGATCCCACAAGAAGCGACGGCGCGGGTCATTGTGTTGGACGTCAGCCAGAGCATGGGGACCAACGTTGGTGGCTCAAACTATTTGCAACGCGCTCAAGCGATTGCGATCCGCTATTTGGAGTCGAGCACCGATCTGCATGCGAATGTCGTTCTAGCAGGTGCAAAACCCCGATCGGAGTTTGCGACCGTATCGACGAATATGTCGGCTCTGAAAGACTTCGTTCGAACGGCCGATGTTGTTCATGAAGCTGCGAATGTCAAAGCTGCGATGCTATTGGCGAATAGTATGCTCACGAAATCGAGCGGTAAGAAACTTGAACTGGTCGTGGTGAGCGATTTTCAACGCAGCAATTGGTCCAACCTTTATCTGAATGAAATCGACAAAGAGATTCGCGTGCAGCTAGAGTCGGTCAGCATGCCAAACGTGGGTAACATCGCGATCACTCGATGCCAGCCCAAAGCACGCGTTACAGCAGGCAACGAGTACGTGGTCGAAATCGATGTCGCAAACTTTTCGGACGAGGATGTTTCGATTCCGTTGAGTCTCGAATTGGGAAATCAATCGAGCGAAATTCGAGCTGTCGTGAAAGCCCAATCGACGGAGACATTCAATATTCGTCAAACGGCACCTTCACCTCAATGGCTTTCAGGTTGGGCAACGTTGAAGAAGCATGTCGATGCGTTGGCAAGCGACAATGCGCGTCCCATTTCGCTTCGTGTCGAGAATTCGCCGCGTATCGCATTGCTTCAAAGAAGTAATGGAACCAATGCGAACAATGAAGGCAGCTTCTATTTGGAGCAAGCGTTGCGAGTCGTTCTGGATGATACGCAAGCTGATTCGCGATTGATGCAGATCGCGATCGATGAGCGACCGAACTACGATTGGCTCGATGCGGACATTTATCTATTGAACAAACCGGGTGCTTTGGACTCAGAGCTTACGAAGTTCATGGCGGAGCGATTGCGAAATGGCAAGTCGTTGGTCTATTTCGCTTCGAGTATTGTCGATGGTATGAATTTGGAGCAGCTATCGCGTCAGTTGGGAAGTAGCTATTCGCCACCAGTCGAGTTTCTAGAATCGTCGTCCTCGCGCTCGGAGTTGGGTGTTCGCAATTTACGTCAACGTGTCGCACCGTTTGCTTTGTTCGGAGACACGGCCGCGGCGACCTTTCAAACGATTCAAATCGGAACGGGACTGGAGAGTCGACTTCGAGAAGGAGGTCTCAAGGATCAGATTCTTGGCGAGCTTACCGATGGTTCCGCCTGGTTGACCAAGAGTGCGTGCGATGCTGGCCAAATTGCAATCATCAACACAGACCTGGATCGATCGAATTGGGCCACGCAGCCGTCGTTTGTGCCATTCCTAGGTGAATTGGTTCAATCGTTGTTGGTAACCAAAGGCTCAAAACAAGAGCCTTGGAGTGGCGTTCCGATGGTTCAGATGGTCGAAGGAGTGGGCAAAAATTCCAAGTTGCGGTTCGATACGTTGGATACTCGCTCCGAGTTAGCGGTGGAGAATGGCCAATGGGAATGGTCGACGGAACAAGCGTGTTGGATGTGGAGTTGGAACGATCCGACAGGTCCCGGCAACTATGCGTTGCGAGCGGCCGGTGAAGTAGCGCACGCTGTATCGATCTCGACACCCTCGAGCGAGTCGGACACCAAGTCACTCGATGCCTCGTTGTTGCAGGGGCGATTGGCTGGGGCGAGAGCGATTGCGGTCAAAGATCTGCAAACCTCGCAAAGCGGCCAACAAGAATGGTGGACATGGCTCATCTTGGCATGCACTTTCGGAATGTTGGCAGAGATCGTAACGTTGCGACTGTTTTCCGCCTAAGCCTTCTTTCAACACTTCTCGTTGATCGCCACTAACTTCACCCTCCCAAACGCAGTTTGGGGAGGGTCAGCCCGGGGTGTTAAAGATCTGGTATTGCAGCAACTTTAGATTGCGAAAAATTCGTTCCGTCGAGACCCCCGCGGCCTTGTGCCGCTCGGTGAATATGGTTCGTAAGCTAGAAGCCGAGGCTGGTCGATTGGAAAGACCCCATGTGACCTTGCTTGCGTCACTGGTGAATCAGGTTCATTAGCTAACGAACCTTGCGTACCGGTCGGACAAGCCGACCGGGGACGCCTGGTTCATGGTGAGCCGTCGGGCGCTAGCCTTGTCATTACCCACATTTTGATTCAATCTAGAATTCTAACTCCCTT
>CAIOHR010000412.1 GCA_903858115.1 uncultured Pirellula sp.
GAATACCTGTCAAAAAGGCCGAAATCCAGCGATCGCGATTAAGAATACCTGTAATCCCGCCTGATTTCCAGACAGAACCGGTGCCTCATACCGGCTCCGTGCAATTTGACAACTATGGGGGCAGGTGGGGTAAACAAGAAGAACTCGATCGCTTCCTGCAAGCGTACGCCGTGGAGAAAGCCAAGCTTGAAGCGAGAAAGCAGGGTTACAATGTCACAGAGCAAACACTCACCGACGGCAGCATCAAAATCGTTGTTCAAGTCGGAGGTGCAGCATGAGCAAAGTAATCGAGATCATCGTTTCACCAACTGGTTAGACTCAGGTGCAAACCAAAGGATACAGCGGCAACTCTTGTCGCGAAGCCAGTCGGTTTCTTGAACAAGCCCTTGGCACAAAGCAAACCGAAAAACTCACGGACGAGTTTTATAGCACGACAGCGCAGCAACAGAATAACTCGCAGTCAAACTAGTGTAGTGTCTCTCAAATACGGGTTCTTATAGGAGCCGCCTTGCCCGGCGACATCCTATCCACGAAAATCTCGACATGAGAGTAGCCAAACCTATCGAGTTGATTCATGATGAACGAACCGTAATCCTGCAGTGGGAACGAGGGAGAAAGACACCCGCACCGTCTGGTGCTGCGTGCGAAGATTGTGCTGGCAGCTGCAGAAGGCAAAGAGAATAAAGTTATCGCGACTGATTTAATCTGTACTCGTCGCACTATTGGTACATGGCGAACCCGTTTTGTTAAGGGCCGATTGGAGATCCTCAAAAAAGACGCGTCTCGAAGCGGTCGAAAGCCCAGTGTTCGGGCCGTTAAAGAAGCTGAGATTATCAGGAAGATGACTCAGGAGACGCCAGCAAATGCTACGCAGTGGTCCGTGCGCACGATGGCAAAGGCTGTAGGCGTGAGCAAGGCGACCGTACAGCGAGTATGGTCTGACAACGGCCTGCAACCTCATCGCGTGAAATCATTCAAGGTCTCAAACGACCCGACGTTTGCTGAAAACTCACGCATGTCGACGGATTGTACCTCAATCCACCTGAGCACGCTCTGGTGTTGTCCTGCGACGAGAAGAGTCAGATTCAGGCGTTGGATCGAACCCATAAGAGCCTACCGATGTTTCCTGAGCGATTGAATACACAGACGCATGACTACAAACGAAACGGCACAACGACGCTGTTCGCCGCGATCGAACTTGCGGAAGGCAGGATCATCGCCGAGTGCATGCCACGGCATCGTCATCAGGAGTGGATCCGGTTTCTGAAGAAGATTGATGCCGAGCCCCCACCCGAACTCGACTTACACCTGATTGTCGATAACTACGCTACTCACAAGCATCCATAGGTTTGAAACTGGCTGAAGCGGCACAAGCGATTTCATATCCACTTTACACCGACGAGTAGTTCGTGGCTGAACATTATTGAGCGTTGGTTTCGAGACATCCCCTGCAATCGAATCAGGAATGGGGTGTTCCACAGTGTAGAGCAACTGGAAAAGGCGATTGCGGACTACATTGCCGAGTACAACGCGAATCCAAAGAGCCTGGTGTGGACCAAAAAAGCCGAAGATATACTTGAAAAATTGACCCGGGCAAGGAGTGTGACAGCACTTGCGGTGTGAGATCAGTGAAAACTTGTAGTGTGGGACAGTGGCCTTCATGCAATGCTATGCGGGTGTAACGAACCGTATGACGCAAGGCATAGCGCCGATGATGAGCATGACAATTGGAGACGAATTGGGCAAGTCAGATGTGTTTGTGAAATTCGCTGTGATGCTGTCTCCCCTGATTGAGGAAGCCGTTCGGCAGGGTATCACGATGAACGAGTTTGAACGTAGACTGTTCGGAGGTTTGCTTTGTACCGGAAAACAAGTGATCGACCAGTTCCTGATTGCTCAGGGAGATGGTGACGTGGGTGAGACCGCCGCTCATCCGGACGACAGCAGCAATGGCCAAACGACCGAGTCTCGAAAGATCCACCGAAGCCCTGACCCGGCCGCCAGAAAGCTGCGAACGGTCTTTGGCGAACACAAGTTTTCCGCCTATGTCTATCGTGAAGGCGACGATCGCCGCAGTCCGATCGTGCGAAGACCTGTGGATGAGCGTTTAGGCATCTCTGGCGATCGGTATTCGCCGGTGCTGCAGGAATACAGCATGCTGTTCTACTGCGAACAGGCCTTTCATGGCGCTGTTGATTCGTTTAACGTGTGTCTCGCCATCGCCTCTCCACGGATACTCTGGAGAAGATCAGCCAGCGGATGGGCGCCGCAGCGGACGAGTTTTTGCACAAACTTGCGGCTCCTCTGAAGTCTGAGGAAGGTTCAATCCTGGTGCTGACGGCGGATGGCAAGGGCGTTCCGCTGGTGAAATCCGATGCACAGAATCTTCGAGCCTTCGAAGAGAAAGCGGTTCGACCCGGAAATCGCCGCATTTCGACCGTATGCAGCGTGTATTCGGTGGATCGTAATGATCGCACCGCAGAAGATGTCGTGGCTGGGTTGTTCAGGGTAGACAAGCCGAATTCAGAACTCAGGCCCGATCGACCGATCTCACAGCACAAGCATTTGATGGCGAAGCTTCCCGGGCAGATTCAGGATCTGGGTGACGAGATTGTTCGCGGTTCCATCCTGGCGTTGTCGTTGGCTGCGCGAGAAGTCCGGCAGCGTCGAAAGGAGAATCAGTTGCTGGTGCGTCTGATGGACGGTCAGCACAGTTTGTGGTCGGATGCGGATGCGTGTCTGAGCGACTGCAGCTCTGGCAATGTGATCGATATTCTGGATATCGTGCATGTTACGGGATACATCGGGAAAGCTGCGAAGGTGCTTGTTCGGGGAGAAGAGGCCCAGGAGGAGTTCATTCGAGAGCGCCTGCTGCGGATTCTGAAGGGCGACGTACACAGTGTCGTCCGCGGCCTGCGTCGAATGGCGACGGTTCAGAAGTTGTCAAAAGAGAAACGCGCAGACGTGGATGCAGCGTGCAGCTATTTCACGGCGCACGCAAATCGCATGAAGTATGGCGAATATCTGGCAGCCGGCCTTCCGATTGCAACGGGTGTGATCGAAGGCGCCTGTCGCCATCTTGTCAAAGACCGCCTCGAACGAACCGGGATGCGCTGGTCCGCCAGCGGCGCTCAAGCGATGCTCAGTCTCAGATGTCTGAAAGCTTCCAACGTCTGGGATGCGTTCCAACAGCAGTTCCTCAACCCAAGTCTCCTCAGGGCATGAATTCCGCAAGTTCGGTCACACTCCATGCAGAGCTCTCCGCCAGTTGATACGATTTGGGCTCGTAAAAAGGTCGATCATCCGTCTTGGACGCTTCATTGATGTCCCAGCAACCCGGCAACGACGATCCTACGATCCAGCCTGCGAATCCCCCGGCGGCGAAACCAAACCACGACGCGTCCACTGCTGCGTATCAAGACAACACGCCCAAACCCTTTGGTCGCTATCGCGTTGTCTCCATGCATGGAAAAGGAGGCTTTGGTGCCGTCTATCGTGCCGTGGACGACCAACTCGAGCGCGATGTCGCGATCAAAGTCACCCTTGGCTCTTTGCTTGACCCTTCCATGCGACAAGGGTTCTTCAACGAGGCCCGCATCGTTGCATCGCTGGATCATCCGAACATCGTGCCCGTTCTTGACGTGGGCCAAACCGAAAACGGACGAATGCCAAGACTTCGAAATAGTATGCCGGAAGGCGCAGAACTGACAGACAACGTCAAATACTGGGTAGGCAGATCCGATTTTTACCTGACATTGTCGTCGGAATCGGATTAGCAAGCCAAGGCCTTAATGCTGGCATATAATTGTGGATTCCTTGGGAATATTCCCAAGATCTCCGCACTTTTACTTGAATCTTTCGCAGACTGGCATGTACCGCGAAACCAATCGAGAGTATTCGCGAAATCTCCGCACTTTTTACTTGAATCTTTTGCAGGCGGGAATAGATTGCGGCCTCCGGTCACTGTGTTAATGGGCACCCGCGATAACGGAGTGCGGACTCATAATGCGGCACAATTATTGTTCGCGTCGGCAGCTTCCTGTGTTAGTCTTTTACAAGCATGGCCGCAGTTGATTAGTTCAGGGTCGTCCATTGTGTAATCATATGGAAAGCATAAAGCCGGTATTATTGCCAACTCAAAGGCCGACGCCGCGAGCAAAATGGGCCAAATGGCTCGTGATTGCGGTAACTGCATTGGCTGGGCTCTGGTTGTTGTGGGGTTTTTTTCGGGCCAACGCAACCGCTCTGGCAGACCTAAAAAGCAAGGGCCCCGACTGGCGATTCGTTGGTTGCGCACTGGCATGCTATGTCTTCGCTCAAGTCGTGCCGATGGCGCGGTGGTGTATGTTGGCTCGTGCCGCTGGGGTGCCCATTAGTGTGAGCGAGGCGTTTGCGATGGGCGTCGCGGGGGAGGCTGGAAACCTCGTCATGCCGGGAGCAAACGGCGGGGATGCGATAAAATTAGGGTTGGTGATTCGGTCCGGACTTCCCGTAGCCAGGTTGATCGTCTCTTCCCTCGCCGACCGGATCACAGGGTTGGTTGGCTTGCTGTGCATCGGTTTAGGCGCGGGACTTTGGCAATGGCACCACGCCTCTTCGGCGTTGCGAACCGTGACGCTGGTAGTCGGCGGGTTGCTCGGAGTGGGTCTGGTGGGTCTGGCTTTGGCGACCGGCCAGCAGGTACTTGGGTGGGCGTTAGCCCGCTGTCCGCGATGGCCTTGGGTGATATCGTTCGTGGGGCAGATCTCGGCGACGATGACTGCGTACAGGACAAAGCCTGGGACTCTTTTGGCCGCGGTCGCTATCTCTATGGTGAGTCAGTCTTTGAGCCTGGCGTCGCTATACTGTTCAGGAGTGGCCATATCGAGGGGCTCAACTCCGTCCCTGGCGTCAACCTTCATCGGGGGTCCTTTAGTATTCATCTCGATGGCACTACCTCTGCCCTTCGGAGCGATCGGCGTGGTTGAGAAGATGGGTGAGCAGCTTTTTTCATCGCTCGGGTTTGCCGGCGGGGGCTTCGCAATGCTGGGATATCGCTGCTGCCAAACGCTGGCCGTCGTCGTGCTTATTGCGTGCTACTGGATTGCTCGCTTGT
The DNA here is from genome assembly GCA_903858115.1 of uncultured Pirellula sp. Classification (GTDB taxonomy): domain Bacteria; phylum Planctomycetota; class Planctomycetia; order Pirellulales; family Pirellulaceae; genus JBKCUI01. The sequence goes on from CAIOHR010000412.1 coordinate 5,096, forward strand.
TCATGCGGACAATCTACCGCGGCGTTTCTGGCGAGGGCGTCTAGTGAATAATCTTTCTGTTCCATCGCTGCTTTCAGTTGTGACGCCCGTCCACGGCTGCCGCTCCTGCCTGGCCAACCTGGCCCAAAGGCTCTTCGCCGTCGGGGCTGAGTTGGGTGTGCCGATGGAGATTGTTATGGTCAACGACGCCAGTCCCGATGGTGCGTGGGGATCAATCAGGTCGCTCGCAGAATCCGATCCCCGCATCATCGGTGTCAACCTGTTTCGCAACTACGGCCAGCACTTCGCCATCACCGCGGGGCTTGAGCACGCCCGAGGCGACTGGGTGGCAGTCATGGACTGCGACCTGCAGGACGTGCCAGAGGAATTGCCAAAACTCTACCGCACCGCCGTCGAAGGGAAGTACGACGCCGTGTTTGGTAGACGGGTTGCCCGGGCCGACTCTGCCGGGAAGAAACTGGCATCGTGGATCTTTCATTCCACCATGACGCTGCTTTCGGGCGTAAAGTCGGATCCGGCGGTGGCAAATTACTCCGTGATATCCCGTGCCGTTGTCGATGGGGTGCTGTCGCTGGCCGAGCGGCATCGTTCCTATGGACTGCTCGTCCACATCGTCGGTCCGAAAACCGCGTATGTAGATATCGAGCATGGTCCGCGGCAGGAGGGCAGAAGCGGGTACAGCCTCGGCAGGCAGGTGCGTCTAGCGCTGGATGTCATCGTCTCGCATACAACTCGCCCCCTGCTTTTTTCTGCGGTTTTAGGGTTTATAATGGCAGGGCTCTCGCTGGCTGCTATTGTGTATCTCGTGGTTCGTTATCTCCTGTTCGGCTCCAGTGTGGCTGGGTGGGCCAGCACGATGGTCTCTGTATGGCTGGTCGGCGGGCTCATCCTGGGAAACCTCGGCGTGATTGGGCTGTATCTCGGCAAGGTATTCGAGCAGGTGAAGAGCCGGCCGCTTTACCGCGTAGCGGAGGTGGTTCGTGGCAGGGTCGTCCAGACTTCTCCGCCCGGCCGAGTCGCATTGAGCGATAATTCGTATCCAGGAGATTATTCGCGTGTCATTTCTTCAACTGAAAAGGTGCAGTGATGGACAAGGTTGTATTTCTACAGAAGCTCGATGAGATCATGAGCCTGCCCAAGGGCACGATCAAGGGTGATGAATCACTCGAGTCGCTCAAGGGATGGGATTCCGTGGCACTTATGAGCTTCATCGCTCTCCTCGACGAGGAACTCTCGATTCGGGTGACCGGGAAACAGGTCATGCAATGCAGGACGGTCAGCGATTTGGTTGTGCTTGCCGGGGACAAGGTCGCCTGATGTCCGCTGACCCATTTGTCTCCGAAAGGTGGTTCGACGCTCTGCGATGGTTGGTTGACGTCAAGCAAGGCGTGCGTCCCTTGGCGGTGCCGATTCTCGACGATCGTGGGGAAGAGATCGGCGTGCTCCGCCCGATCACGGTCGCCCATCTCGGAGACGAATCATTGCTGGAGCGGTTTGTCGTTTGGCGTAATCGGCACCGTACCGGCTACCTGGACCAGCGACCCGTGACGCTCGACGGCGTGCGTCGGTACGTCGAGGATGTGGTGTACAACCCCACGCGACTGACGTTCCTTGCCTACTTCGAGGGGCGGCCCATCGCGCGAATGGGTGCCGTCCGTATCGGTCCGACGGAGCATGAATCGGACGGCTTAGTGCGCGGCGAGCGGGGTGGCGGCATGCACTTCATGCATTGGGCCCAACTCGCCGGTATGATTCTAGTTTTCTACGCTCTTAATCAGCGCAGCATTATCTCGCGGGTACTGTCCACGAACGAACTGGCCGTGGATTCGTGCGTCACCAAGGGGTACGAAATGCGTCCCATTGTGTCGCAGTCGATCTTCCGAGTTCGCCATCCCAATGGCGACACACTGGAGACATCGGGCGATCCGGTGGATCGGGTGGCCGGGGTTACGTTGGATACGTTTCGGCTCCAGCGGGACGCATTCTTCGCCGCCATGGCGGAACAGCCTGGCTTCGGGCGCCTGGATGATCGCATTCGGCAGATCCTGTCTGGAGATTTGGGGGTGAAGATATGAGGCGCACACAGGCTCGAGGTATTCGGCTTCATGCAATCGCATCGGCGGTGCCGGACAAAGTCGTGTCGACAATGGACGTGGCAGACGTGTTTGGTGCCGCAGAAATGGAAAAAATTGCCGCCACGACGGGAATTAGGGAACGGCGCGTCGCTCCCGAAGGGATTTGCACGTCTGACCTCTGCCTGGCGGCTGCCGAAGCAGCCCTCAAGGCCACGGGGGTCGATCGCGATTCCATTGACGCTCTCATCCTTGTGACGCAGACGCCGGATTACTTGCTTCCCGCAACAGCCTGTTCCCTGCACGGTCGCATGGGCCTTTCGGCAGCCTGTGCCGCCTTCGACGTCAACCTGGGATGCTCCGGCTACACGTATGGGTTGTGGCTGGCAGCCCATCTGATAGCCGGAGGTGGTGCGAGCCGTGTGCTCTTGCTTGCCGGTGAGACGAGCAGTCGGCCCGTGAATCCGTTGGATCGGTCGGCTCGTCCCCTCTTCGGGGACGCCGGTACTGCGACGATCCTGGATGCCGATGCGGCTGCCGGCGAGATCCGCTTTGTCTTTGGAACCGACGGCAGCGGTCAAAACGATCTGTTCATTCCGGCCGGTGGATTCCGGTTGCCACACGGAGCGGCGGCCTGCGAGACGCGGCTCGGGGAAGACGGCAACCCTCGCCGCCTCATCGATCTCCACATGGATGGCTCGGCAGTGTTCGTGTTTACGCTCGACCGCGTTGTGCCGCTGCTTAAGGATGCCCTGCAAGATGCTTCGTGGACTGCCGAGTCGATCGATGCAGCAGTGTTCCATCAGGCCAATGAATTCATGCTCAAGCACATCGCCAAGGCGGTGAAGATTCCTTGGGACAAAGTGCCCTGTTCGCTTCCCGGCTTTGGAAATACGAGCTCTGCGTCGATCCCGCTGACCATGACGACGGAACTGGCTCGTGGCGGCAGGATTCCGGCTGGCAAACTGCTGCTCGCCGGATTCGGCGTCGGGCTATCGTGGTGCAGCGCGACGATCGACACGCCAGCGATCATCGCGCCTCCGCTCGTGGAGATTGACACCGACGAGCTGCTCCGCTCGCTTTACGACGTCTCTCTCGAGTCTCGTTCGCATCTCCCACAATCGCTGAGGACCTCTCATGGCACGCGGTGAAACTGCTTCGCTCTCGCCCGATGCCTACTTTGACGCAGGATGGTTCGATCGCGAATTGGAGACGGTGTTCCGGTCGAACTGGCTTTACGCCGGGACGCTCTGTGATTTTCCGTCTGATGGAGCCTGGGTAACCGTCACCTATGGTAGTCGCTCGTGGATTATCCTCCGTTCCGAAGAAGGCTTTAGATGCTACCGGAACGTATGCTCCCACCGTCATTCGAGAATTCTCTCGGATGTTCGTGGGTGCGGCCCGCTGCGGCCCGCTGCGATGCGCGTACCACGGCTGGACATATGGGAGCAACGGCGTTCCGACCGGTCTTCCTGGACAACGTGAGAACTTTGACCTCACCCCCAACGAGCGAATCGCGCTCAAGCTTCCTCAGGGCAGAGCCGTTGCAATTGGAAACTTTGTTTTCTTCCGCGATGCTGCTGACGAGGATCAGCCGTGCACCAGGATGGGCGAAGATGCGGTATCACTGCTTCGCAATCTATCGGAGACATTTTCATCCCCGTTTGAGATTGGTGAGCATCTTTGGCGAGCCAACTGGAAGACGGGGGTGGAAAACACCCTCGAGCCATACCATGCCACGTTCGTCCACGCCGACAGTCTCGCTCAAATCATAGATCTAAGTTACCAGACCCAACTCGAAACTCGCTTCACCTGGCACCGCCACGAACTTCGTGAAGCAAGCGTTGGTTGGTGGTCGAAAATGCTTGGACTCGCCAATATTGAAAAGTCCGGGAACTACTCCGACTACTGGCACTTTCATATTCACCCCAATCTTTGCATTGGGCTTACTCATGGATCCCTTCTCAGCATCCAGTCGTTTGAGCCCGTATCCGCGCAGTCGGTACGCCTGAGGTTTCGATTATTTCTTCCAAGCGACCGGCATGGCCAAGGCAGCGAGGTTATGCGTACAACCTTGAAGCGTTTTCTCTCAGAGTACAGCGCGCGGATCTTGGCTGAGGACCGTGAGCCTGTCGAAGCGTGCCAGGCAGGCATTCGTAACGCTGCGGGCAAGGCTTTACTGGGGGAGTCAGAAGCCAGGATCGGATCTTTTCAAAGAGATTTGCTCTCCGATATTGGCTTAGATTTTATAAACATTCCTAAACGACAGTCGACGGAGGTGGAGCTTTGAATAATCCGATGCAAATGACCGGCAAGCGAGTCGTCGTAACGGGAGCGGGATCCGGGATCGGTCGTGCGACCGCCACACTGCTCGCGGAGTTGGGAGCGTCCTTGGTGCTCGTCGGCCGCGATCAGGAAAAACTCAAGCAGACAGCAAACTTACTTAATGAACGTGAGGCAGCAATCGAGCCGTTCGACCTGGCAAACTCCGATGAAATCGTCGGCTGGATGCGAGCAGTTGCGGCACGACACGGCCGTTTCGACGGTCTGGTTCATTGCGCTGGCATCCAGACTTTTAACCCACTGCGGTCATTGACGGCCAAGGCCTTTGATAAGTTATTGAGAGTGAATACGATCAGTTCCGCAATGCTGATCAAGGCTATGCAGTTCCTGGACTGCGGTGCGGACCAAGCGAGTATCGTGATGGTAGCCTCGACCGCAGCGATACAAGCGACCCCCGCAAATGGCTTGTATGGAGCTAGCAAGGCCGCCGTCATTTCGCTTGTACAGACTTTTGCGATCGAACTCGTCGGCCGCAACATACGATTGAATTCGGTTGTGCCAGCCTTGGTAGAGACAGAAATGGTACAAGCGGTGCGAGATGTCATGACCGCCGAAGCATTTCAAGGACTGCTAGACAAGCACCCACTTGGAATCGGCAGACCGGAAGACGTTGCCCACGCAATAGTGTTTCTTCTGTCTGACGCAGCCCGATGGATTACCGGAGTCTCGCTTCCGGTCGATGGTGGCGTTTCAGCATGAAATCCGTTCAAGCGACAGGGATTTCGTCTGTGAAAGAACACGTTGCGTGCTATCTACGATGTATTGTTGCTGAGTACGGCAGTGACTCACGTTCGAACGACGACTTGGTCGCCCTCAATCCCTCCTGGTCATCTGAGGGAATTCTCACGAAAGTGGGCATCGGACAACGGCGCATTGCTGCCCCAGGCGAGACCGCGCTGGACATCGGAGAACGCGCGGCGAGTCGCCTGCTGGCGGAAGTGGGACACCGCGACGGCATCGACGTGCTTGTCTTCGTGTCGCAATCGCCCGACTATTTGCTGCCCTCGAGCGCCTGCATGCTTCAGCATCGGTTGGGACTGAGCGACCGAGTCGCGGCTTTCGATGTGGGCCTTGGCTGCTCGGGATTCAACTACGCGCTGTGGCTCGGACGGTCGCTCGTGCTTGCAGGGCAGGCCGAGCGTGTGCTCTTGGTGTGCGCGGAGACGTATTCGCGATACTGTGGTCCGCATGACATCGCAACGGTCACACTTTTCGGCGATGGTGCGGCCGCTGTGCTCCTTCAAGCGGACCCGACTGACACGATTGCCACGATCGGAGATAGCGTCCTCGGAACCGACGGATCTGGCGCCGAGGACTTGATGGTCAAGGCCTTCGGCGCGCGGTCGCGCGCGGCGGACCCGTCAGCACCACCCCAGTCGCCGATCCTCTCCATGGACGGCCCGAGCGTGTTTCGGTTCGCTCTCGACAGGGTGCGGCCGTCTTGCGAACGATTGCTCGAGAAATTGGCACTCTCCTGGGACGATATCGGCGTCGTGCTCTGCCATCAGGCAAATCAGTTCATGCTTAATGCCTTGCAGAAGCAGTTGAAGCTTGACGATTCCCGCATGCCGATCGATGTCCGAGACATTGGAAACCTCTCGACCGCGTCTTTGCCGGTGCACATTGCCCGCGCGTATAACGCAGGCCGTCTCGATCACGTTACTCATTCACTCGCCGTCGGGTTCGGGGTGGGGCTCTCCTGGGGAGCAACGCACATCCTTTGGCATGTGAAGGGTGCACCGACCGCGTGACATTTACAGGGCCGAGTGGATCACGGCGAGGATTGACTGAAGTTATGAAGACGCCCTTGATCGGTTCGAAGTTGCTGCCGGCTGGATGGCAGGCCGGGGACGGCGCGACCTTGCAAGTGACATGTTGTGACGCGAGCCCCCAGGAGTTTCGGAAGCGAGCCGCCGAGACGCTCCAGCATTCGTGGACGCGCGCCAGTGCGTCATCGAGGTCGTTTCCGAAACAGTGCCTTCGCCGCGGTGTCGGCCCGAGGTTCGGCGTGGTGGATCAGCCTGTCAACCAGCGGATTTTTTGGGCCAGTAGCCTTTCCCACTCTGCGTCCGCCGAAGTCGTTGCGACTGCATTGTGGACCCAGTCGGTCGACTCCGTGCGCCGATCGAGGCGGATGACCATTGGCATCGATGTCGAGTCATCCACTCGCGTGGTTCACCCCGCTGTCGCTCGATTGCTTGCGCCTCGCGAGGTCCAGGAGGCCGATGCCGTCGCCGATGGCCATGTGCCGCTCCTCGCCGTGATCTGCGTCAAGGAGGCAGTGTTTAAGGCCGATGTTCGTCAGCCGGGCAGAGTGCTGGCCGACTATGCCTGGGTGACATCGGAACAAGTCGGAGCCGCAGCGTGGAGAGGCATGGTGGCGGCGGCTCAGGAGCGGGTAGCGCGATTCGAGGTTCGGGTCGCTCATACTGGCGGTTGTTGGCTCGCCGTAGCCATTGGCATTCTCTGATCCTTGGAATTCAGCTCGGGACCTGTCATGTTTCATTTCTCCGGCAAACTCGATCACTTGTTCGAACCCAGCGCTTACTACGATGCCGCGTGGTACGAAAGCGAATTGGCGGGTATCTTTCGCCCGGGTTGGAATCTCCACTGCCTCGCCTCCGAAGTTGCCCAGTCTGGCGACCGGTTCGCCGGCATGATCGCCGGCAGGCCGGTCGTCGTCGTCAACGACCGCGGCACCCTCAAGGCCTTCAGCAACGTTTGCGGACACCGCCACTCGCTCATTTGCCCCGTCGGCCGCGGCCATGGCGAGCGCATGAAGTGCCAGATCCATGGCTGGGAATACGACTCCGAGGGACACCTCGCAAGGATCCCCGATGGCAAGCACTTCAAGGTGGTCAAACCGGGCGACTTTTCGCTCCACTGCTACCGTGTGGAACGCTGCGGGCCGTTCGTGTTCGTCAGCCTCGCCGACACAGGCCCGACGGTCGACGAACACCTCGGCACGCTGGCCCCGGAGTTCCATCGCTGGTTCGACGACGTGAGGCTCGTGGACACATGGATCCACGAGCACGACGTCAACTGGAAGGTGCCCGTCGAAAACGGTGTGGAAAGCTACCACGTGCCAATGGTCCACCCCACCACCTACCAGGACTACCGCGACGAGGAGCTTCACGACCATCGTCTCGAGCCCACCTACACCCGCTACGCAGATCTGCTGCCCTACGAAAAGAAGCCGGGGCTTGTCTCCCTGGGCTTTCGCATCTACACCCGCTGGCTGATTCGCAATCCCACGTTCGACCGCTTCACGCACACCCATTTGTTCCCGAACATCATGCTGTATTACGGCGACGTCTATCGCGGCCTGACGGTGATCGAGCCGCTGGGACCTCGTCGGTTTCGCTATCGCGGCTACGGGTTCGTTCCCCGCGACGTGCGGTATGGTTGGATAGGTCGCCAAATCCAGGACCTTTCGATGCGGGTCTTCATTCCGATGGGCCGCAAGATCATCGGGGAAGATTCCGCCCTCTGGCCGACGGTCCAGCAGGGGCTTGAGGCGAGCACCCATCGCGGCGTGCTTTCCGCCCGAGAGGAGAGGGTGTTTGCCTTTCAGCGCTTCGTATGCGAGAAACTCGGACAAACTCCCTGCGCATGATCATGCCCGGGCAGGGAACGCCGCTGCGTATTTTGGTTCAGCGTGAAATGGATTTCTGTCTGATCGGCATTGAATATCGGTAAACAGGTGTCAGACCAATAACGATAACGGAAGATAACGGTGCCATGCACCTGGGGATAACGGAGGGACCAATACAGGTGCCAGGGACCAATACAGGTGCCAGGGACCAATACAGGTGCCAGGGACCAATACAGGTGCCAGGGACCAATACAGGTGC
>CAIOHR010000413.1 GCA_903858115.1 uncultured Pirellula sp.
ATTGCCGGTGTGTCGACGTCCATGGCCTTCGCGTAGGTGAAGAATCTTCGCTTCGCGGCCGTTTAGGCCGGGCTTGGCAACGTAAGGCCTTTGATCCGAAAAACAAGGAAGAACGCAAGTTGTTGCGGCGTAGGATGGAGAGGTAACGCGTTACTGGTTCGCGCGGGTTAGGCCTGGGTTGGGAAAGGGCAATCCCTCCACTTGCGCTTTCGGGCTGGTATCGGCGGCGTTCCCTCGCTTACGCGTTCGGGGTGGAATTTGTTGACGCTTAGTCAATCTCTTCGAACTTGGGGAGATCGTCTTCGGGAGCTTCCGTCGCCTCTCGGTCTAGCCCCCATTGCTGAAGTCGACGTATCAATCTGGCTCGCGAAACATTGAGAAGCTTGGAAGCCGCGGATCGATTCCCCTTGGCATACTCGAGCGCACCTAGGATTAAATGCTTTTCGGTTTCTTCCAAGACGCTGTCTAAATCGATAACGTTAAACTGCTTGGCCTCCTCGAGCTCAGAATGGGATGTCCTTAATGAAATGGGCAGATGTGAAGCTCGCAGCGGTTCCGCCTTGGCTTCTCGAAAAGCATGGACCATTGCATTCGCGAACTCAGAGAGATCCCCTTTCCATGGATAGGCTTCGAGGGCGTCAAAGTACTCGGGGGTCGATTGAAACTCCGTAGCGATATGTTTGGAATCGTCACGCAATTCGGTAGTCATTTCTTTTTGCGTTTGCACAAACCACGCGTTCACTAACTCCTTGAGATCTTCTTTACGGTCCGACAAAGACGGAATGTTTACAAGGAAGCTAGCAACACGATTCCAAAGTTCCGTTTGCATCGGTGAACTGCTCGGACTGGCCATGGGCACTGTGGCACTCTCAACGGTGGCATACAAATCAATCGATGAGCTCTTGGCCAAGAAACTCGTTAACGATGGAGCTAAATCCATGGGCAATTTATCGAGATCTTTGAGTATCACCCCGAGACCTATTGCTGCTGTGACACGACGTTCCGATATGAGCTCCAACATACCGGAAAGCAAACTGTAGTCCATCAGTTTGCAATCGATGGTAACTGGAGGATTTAAAGTAGATGCACCTTTGTGTTTTAATCTGTTTCTGTGAATGTAAATCGCAAGCTGCTCCCGAAACGCCCCTTCGTTCCCCGTGATAACGACAGGGAATTCATGCTTGCCAGCCAACTGAACTTGCCGCCTGAGAAACTGCGTTTGGGCAGATGAGCCGACTAAGAACCATGGACTTTCGATACCCGATTGGGAAAAAAGCTCTTGGATCATTTGGCGGATCGCAAGCCCGTTCCAATCGATCTGTCGAATCGACTCTGCACTTAACTCGGGAACGATTATGACCATAACGGTCGCACGTCCACTGGTATTGATTAGCTCGATGGGTAGAAGAATACGAATCGCTCCCCCATCGAGGTCTGCTGCCAAGTGCACTTTCAATCGATTCCAGGCGAGAGGAAGCCCGAGCCGTGAGCTCAAATCGGTGGCAGCAGAAGCG
>CAIOHR010000414.1 GCA_903858115.1 uncultured Pirellula sp.
AGGTAACTGGTGAAGTCGGCCCACACTCCTTTGAGATAGGTTGTGCCTTTGATCCACTGGAGCTTGAGATAGGTCCACAGAACGTTGGCTGCTGCGGTGATATCTCCGGCAGCAAGCGCGTTGGCGATCGCACCAAAGGCCTTGATCGTGTCAGCCTTCAGAGTTTCGAAGACGCCTTTCAAATACTCGATCGCTTCGCCAGCGATGCCGGACGAGTAGATGAAATAGGAACCCAGTGCGGCAACTGCAGCCACAACTAGTCCGATAGGCGTGAACAGCGCGCCGATCATGGTCACAAGGACTCCAATCGCGGTTCCCACCAGCGAGAACATCGAAGCTAGTCCACCGACGGCGAACGCAGCCACTGCAGCAGCACTACCAATACCGATGAAGGCTCCGCCGACAGCGACGACACCGGCAACTATGAGTGCGACCTTCTTGACCACTTCCTGGTTCTTACCGATCCATTCAATCAGACCGGAAAGAGCCCGTGAGATCGCATTCATCATTTTGGTGACCGAGAGGTCGAGCGATTCGCCAATCGCAATGGCCACGCCTTCGATGGAACTTTTTAAGATTCGAAACGCGCCACCGATTCCCGCATCCATGTCGCGTGCGGTCTTGTCGGCGATGCCATTTGACTTCTTCAGGTCGGCAAGCAGCTTCTTGGTGTCGGTGACAGTCTTTCCGATAGCCGAAGCACTGGTGATGCCCATCAAACCGAAGACTTCGTTGAAGGCTTGGGCTCGATCACCAGTTCCCATGTTGGCCGATGCAGCGGCAACTTCGCCAAGAATGTCCACGAGGTCGCGTGCATTCCCTTGGGCGTCCTTAGTCGCAACGCCGAATACCTTTTGAAACTTCTCGGATTCTGCGGAACCCAGGGTGAGCAATCGGCGCAGCGCGGTACCCGCTTCACTACCTTGAATACCGAGGTTTCCGAGCGTGCCAAGAACCGCAAGCGTTTCTTCGAGGCTCATGTTGGCATCGGCTGCCACAGGACCTGCGTATTGCAACGCTTCCCCAAGGGACTCGACCGAATTGAAGGACATATTGGCCGCTGCGGTCAATCGATCTGAGACTCGCACTGCATCAGTAGCTTCCAAGCTGAATTGACGGATCGTGGCTGACATAATCCCCGAGCTAACGGTCGCATCTGTCCCAGTGGCTCGGGCGAGGTTCATTACCGCGCCGGTCATCTCCTCAATCTGCTTGGGTGAGAAACCGGCTCGACCAAGTTCAGTCATCAGAGAAGCGACCTCACTGGCCGAGAAACTGGTGGTTGCTCCTAGGTGTTTCGCTTTATTTCGGAGCGATTCCAATGTCGCTCCGGTTGCATTGGCGGCTGCTCCAGCGGCCCGAATCGCATCATCGAAACTGGTATAGACTGCTAGGCTGGCTCCCACAGGTGCGGCCGCTGCGACACCAAGGCCAGTGAGCTTGGTGCCAACAAGTCGCGTGGATGCACCGAACGATTTGAGCCGCTTCTGCGCAGCTTCAAGACCCTTGAGGAACTGGGCGTTCCTCGCGGTCAGCTCGACGTAGGCTCCTCCGGCTCTGACTTGGGACATGGCAACTCTGCCGTTCTTGGTTGAAAGTTTGCACCGAGCATCGCTGCTGCTTGCTCAACAGTTCCGCGAGCAACGATTGGCTTTTGGTCTGCGTAGGGATTGAAGTCGTCGGGCTTGAATGGCTTGCGACGCCTCTTGCGATCACGGTTCATCTCGGCCATCAGTGCCATGATCGTGCTCGCGACATTCCAATCATGTTGGCGTTTGGCCTCAGCCATCAGCACAAGTTGGCGAAGTGTTAAGGGACCTGGATCGACTCCGACGATGCCGGCAAGTCGGACGATGAGTCG
>CAIOHR010000415.1 GCA_903858115.1 uncultured Pirellula sp.
CTTCACTCACCCACTACCTTAAGTTCAGGTAGTGACCTCGCTAACCGATCCATCTTGAAGCGTCGTTAGCCTGTTCTTCAGTTTCGATTCGAAGGGACGCAATCGATCAACTTTAGTGCCGATTTGAGGACAACCTTCTTTGATCTGCCATTCGCAATCAAGCTTTGTAGATTGTATCGCGATTGTCATTGGGTGGGTGTCTGTCTGGGTGTGAAAAAAATAGCTGTGTCCCCAGCATCGTGTCCCTGCCCGGTTCCACTGCCGGCGTGCGGCTTGCTATGGAGAAGCTCGTCTTGCCCGAACTCCCGCACTTGGTCTTTCACGCTGGCAAGTGAGTTGAATCGTAGTCTTCCTCGGCTTTGGAACCAGGTACGTGCCTGGTAGTGCATGGTGCCGTTTTAGCGAAACGAAGACAGTCGAGTGAACGCACTCGTCAATCGGTGCGTATCCCAGGGGTGCAACTAGCATAGTTCATTCCGAATAACTTCGTGGGGTGCAATGAAAAGATGGCAGAATCGGCGCCCAAGTCTGTACCTCCCAAATCGAAACTTGGTCTTCGTCGACGCGTTGTCCGTTGGCTTGCGAGATTCTTTCTTCTATTCGTTGGTGCGATTTCGTGTTACGCACTTTGCGTCTGGGGGCTTGGAAGAATTCCGGTCAATCGCGATTTCGAACATGCGGATTCGAATGGAGTCGAGATACTGCTCATCGACAACGGCGTGCATGCAGATTTGGTGGTTCCGTTGAACCACGCATCCTTCCCGATGATACGTTATCTAGAAAATGGCAAATTCATGGTTGCGCGGGATATGTTTGAGTATGCGATCATCGGCTGGGGAAGTCGAAAGTTTTACTTGGAGACAGAAACTTGGGATGATCTGCGAGTCAGTACCGTGGGTTATGCGTTGTCTGGGTTCGATCGAACGACGGTCCATGTGCGATTGCTTTCGGGATTGGATTGGCCAACGGACGCATCCCGCCAAATTCGGATAAGTCCCGATCAGTTCGCCAGGCTAGGGGAGCACATCGTTTCGTCATTTCAATTGAACAACGATGGTAAGGGGATCCCTATCGTCGGTGCCCATTACCGAAACGACGACGCTTTCTTTGAAGGACAAGGAAACTACAATTTGTTTCGCACTTGCAATGTCTGGGTAGGCCAAGGGCTTAAAAAAGCTGGTGTTCGCGTTGGAGTATGGACCGTCACTCCCAATGCACTATTCGCATCCTTGCCAGAAGATGCAAGGCGACAACCTACTCCATAGCCGGCAATAGAAACGGTCGCAAAAGGGAAACCGAGCCTGCTCGGCTCTCGCGACTGCAAAACGCCATGCTCCTCTACGCTTAACCGGTGCCATGCACGTTCCTATCTGGCTTAAGACCAGAAAACAGGAAAAAGAGAGAACTTGGAGTGGCTCATAAGGACCAATGACACAAAGAATGGAAAAAGAAGTATCGATTAGGCGAAGCATTTTCGAACCATCTTCTACGCTAAACCGGTGCCATGCACTTGCCTTCCTTTCCTTACTAAAAAGGTCCCATGCACGTTCCCTATCTTGCTTAAGACCAGAAAACAGGAAGAAGAGAGAACTTGGAGTGGCTCATACGGACCGATGACACAAAGAATGGAACAAGAAGTATCGATTAGGCGAAGCATTTTCGAACCATCTTCTGCCCCGGCTGGAACTTGCGCAATCCTAAAATCGATTCCTCCCGCATCCGATCCGGCGATCCCGGTCCGCGACTCTTGCCAAAGTACTGCTTAAAGTTCCATACCAACTCGCACCACATCCCCTCTGCAATCCCCAGCTTTGCCAAGATCGGCGCAAAGTCAGCCGTGATCTTGCCCTTCTTATCCTCCCGCCCCCGACTACCGGTCCAATACAACAGCGCGAGGTAGTCTTCCAAGCTCATATCCAAAAAGCCCTTATCGCTCGCACGCAGCCCCTCTTTGCTCACCGCCGGCCCCGTCACCCTCGGATTCAGCTCAACCGGTGCCATCCACCCATCTCTTGCAATTCGCGGCCCACGCCGTGCTTTGGCTGCTTTTCGACGCTTCACCAATTCCTCTGATGTGCTGCCTTTCAGTATTTTCGCAGCAACTTCTCGATTGATCACCTGCATCGGAGCGGCAGCCGATTCTATTGTCTTGCCTTGCGCTGCCTTAATGCGATCGTACGCGGACGTAAACGTCGATGTTTCCGGCGATTCCGCCATCGCAGCCCGAACCGGATTCAAATCCACATACATGCAACATGCCAGCAACGCTGCCTCGTCGAGAAGCCGCTGCGCTTTGAACCGCCCTTCCCAGAAGCAGCCTGTGCATTTCTCTTGTTTATTAGCAAAACGAGCGATTGGCTCCGAAAGAGCTTTCATAAACCAAGAAACATCTGACAATCGTAGCCGAATGATCGCCATCCGCTCCGGATTATTCGCTAGCGAATCCACGTCTATCGTGGTAGGATCTCCCAACTGTTCCTCGATCCGTTTCCCGGGGAAAATTTGTAACCACCGGAGGGCGACTTGCCGATCCGACCAAGCGGCAACAACATCCGGCCTGGTTCTCAACACAACGTGCAGGTGATTGGATAGAATAGCGTAAGTCAGAACATCGATCCCGAATACAGACGCTAGCTTTTCAATCCGCTGACGAATCCATTCCTTTCTGTAGGAATAGTCGGTCCCAGTAACCGAATCCACGCCACTAAGGTAAGCTCTGCGGACGCATCTTTGCGTACAGTGTAAAATTGCAACTTCCTGGGGGCGAAACACCTCCGAACGTAATGGTCTTGGCATAACAAATTCTCCTTATTCTGCAAGTGTACCACCGCCTCCCACAATTGCAAGTGCATGGCACTGCCTGAGCGCTGCCTGAGCGAAGGGTGGCAGTTAGAGCCTGGCAATGGGAAAAACCTTGAAGGGGTAACGCATACTAGTCACTCCGTCACCGCTTCTGGTGTTTCAAGCAGAGATTGGAAGTGGTGCGGCGGTTGGCACCGACGCCTAAGTTCTGTCGGCCCTCCGGGCCTGATCTTGGTAGAGCCTACACCTTCGGGGTTTTGGAAGTCAATTTGCGGTATCGTAGCGAGCTAAGCGGTAGCTGAACTCCTGCTTCCTTGCTGTTGTTCTTTTCTTGCTCAACCAATGTCTTTATTTTAACGGTTGCAGCTACCCCAGAATCAACGACTGACACAGAGTATCCAAGCAACGTGGTCAAACTGAATCCTACACTGTCTGCAACCAACAGCGGGAAGAGGAAATTGAAGTTTGCCCACGCAAGTGGTTGTGTAAACGCTTGCGAAATGACAATCTCCTCTACCGCCATTATAGGGGTCCCTCCCAATGTAAGGAAAGCCGTAAGACCAATCGTTATGCTCGCGCCAACAGCAAGCCCAACAACCGCCCCCGCAACTCCTCCCTGAAAACCCCCAAAACTATACCCAATGACTCCAAATATTGCCGCGCCCAAAGTGCTGTTGATAGCTAGAGTCGTTAACAACTCAGTCGACGTAGCAAGTCCGCTTGGGTCTCGTCCATTAACAGGATCATTATGTGCGTACAAGTACTTGTTCAAGGAGATTGGGATTTCTTGCCATCCCGCAAAAGAATCCATCGATGCGAATCGACCCATCTGGGGAGAATAGAATCTTGCTCGCAAGTAGTCATAGCCTGTCACAGCGTCTCGGAATTCCCCATTGTAGATCGGTAGGCCGATCGTTGTACCGGTTCTTGCAAGAACCACGCCAAATGGGTCGACGACGATTCGGTCAGAGATGATCCCGGCTACGTTGGTAACTAGTTTCGTCGTTCCCATCGGTGTTGTGTAGAGCGTCGATGTCTGACCGTCTTGAATCATCGCTATCGCAGCTTCTCCCGCAGGTGGTCGGAAATGACGAACACGCACGACTCCGTTGACTATGTCCGCGATCACTACGGCATTCTCGCGATTGCTATCGACCAAGAACCGTGTTTTCTCGCCGTTTTCGATTCGCTCGTACCGCTCGCCGTCGGGAGTGTAAGTGTATCGGACCGTCGTGACGGTCGCTCCCTCGGTCACCTTCGATTCGATCAGCCTATTGGCCGAGTCCCAGGTATTCTCGATCCTCTTCGTACCGTCGAATTGACTTAGGATGTTGCCGTTGGTGTCGTAGAGATAGTTTGTGGTCAGGCTGTTGGTCGCTTCCGACAGCAGGCGGTCGCGGTGGTCGTACTGATAAGCCGTCACTCCTTTAACCGGATCGTCGCAGCGCAAGCGATTGCCGACCGCGTCATATTGCCACGTCGTACTTCGATCGGTACCGACTACCTCATCGACTATACTGCGGATCAACCGACCTGCGAGATCGTACTCAAACAACTCCTTGCGGCCGTTGACTTCGGTCAGTGACAACTTACGTCCGACGCGATCGTAGGTCGTTTGTGTATCGTCGAGTGTTCCCAATGGACCTGTGAGTGACTGCCGTACGACTCGGCTATTTGCGTCATACTCGCGGCTTTCTATGGTACCGTTTGAGTATTGAATCTCGGTATGGCGGCCGGCCGCGTCATACACATAACGAGTCACGTCGCTTCCGGCCGTAACGCTCTTCAAACGATTCGCCGCGTCATACGTGTAGGACGTCGCACCCGCGATGGAATCGCTGATAAGCAGGTTACTGGCCGCGTCGTAGACGTATTGAATCGACATTCCGTCTGGATCGGTCTTGCGAGCCATGCGGTTGCGTTCGTCGAAGGCGTACAGTGTTTTGGCAGTACCCTCACGCCGCGACACAACTTGTCCGATTGCATCGTATTGCGTTTCGTTCGTGCGACCATCGGCAAACTGCTGAATCGTTGGGCGGCCGTTGACATCGTAGGTATAGGTCGTCGAACGTCCCATAAAGTCGACTATGCTGCTCGTTTGTCCAGCTGCATCGTAAACGAACCGTTCGGTCAATCCGTCGGGAAGCTTTCGAGAGACCTGGCGATTTGCCTTGTCGAACTTAAACTCGGTTCGTCGTCCTTCGGCATCAATGATCGCCGTCGCTTGCCCGCGCTCGTTCCGCTCGTACTTGGTGCGATTCCCAAGGGGATCAATCACTTCAATCAGTGCTCCATAGGCATCGTAACGATATTCGGTCCGAGCGCCCTCACCATCAACCTGTGCCGTCAGGCGGCCATGACCATCGTATTCGGCCAAGACTTGACTGCCATCCGGCAAGATCTGCTGGATGATGTTGCCAACGCCGTCGTAGACCGATCGCCGAGTATTACCGAGAGGATCTTGCCACGCGATTTGTCGATTGTTGGCGTCGTATACCATCGACCATGTTTCGTTTAGAGCGTTGGTCATGGCGATACGATTTCCGACCGAGTCATACTGATAGGTCATCTCCCGTCCGAGCTCGTCGATTCTCTTGGTGACTTGACCAGCCAAATCGTACTCGGTTCGAGTTCGCGGGTTGTCGCTCAAGTCGTTGGGTGTACCGTCTGGGTACACGACGGCAGTTTCGCGTCCGACGGCATCGAATTCATAATGAGTGACGCGTCCAAGTCGATTGGTCATCGAAGTTCGCCGCCCGGCCACATCGTAGGCTTGACTCTCTTCGGTATTGTCCGCAAAGATTGTCCTTATTGGCCGATTGGCAAAGTCGTATTCGTATCGAGTAACACGTCCTAACGGATCGATGACACGAATAAGATTTCCCGCGTCGTCGTAGAAACTCTGGGTTACTCCCCCTTCCCCATCGGTCTCGCGAATCGTCTTGCCGTTCGTATCGAGAACCAAGCGAACAACCTCTTCGGTTTCCGAATTGGTGGAATCGCCTCGGAATCGCATCGAAGTGGGGCGCCCTATCGCATCGTAATCGATATCGATCTGGCGACGTCCGTTGGTTGCAAAGGTATTGGGATTGCCTCGCTCGGTGCTAACATCGAAAGCTACACCGTCAATCGCGATCGCTTTCTGTATCAAACCGCTGCTTGAGTACTCAACAGAAGCCGTTCGACCATTGGCATCAGTTCGACCTGTGAGATTTCCTTTCGAGTCATAATCGGTCCGAGTTGCATGCCCGAGCGGATCGGTCTTCGACGTTTCGTCTCCAAATCGTCCATAAGTCCATTGGGTCGTATTTCCGCGCGCGTCGGTCTCGGAGATCTTGAACCCAAACGTGTCGTTTACCATTCGAGTCTCGCGACCCAACGCATCAATCATGCGCGTCGGATAGTTGTTTGAGTCGTACTCGGTTCGCTTCACCGCTCCTAATCCGTCAGTGACTTGGACGACGTTTCCTTGTGGATCGTACTCATTGATCGTAGCATTTCCGAGCGGATCGGTAATCGTCTCAAGCCGATTGTTTGGATCGTAGGTCGTCTCGATCCGTTTCCCATCTGCGTTGATAATCGCCTTCAACCGACCTGATGCGTCGTACTCGTTGCGAATTCCTGTGCGGCCCAATGGATCGATGATCGTATCGAGATAGTGCGCGTGATCCGAGCGATAGGATAGCTTGGTAAGATTTCCTTCTCGGTCCGTCACTGAGGTCAGATCACCGGATGCGGAGTACGTATAGGAAGTCTTTTTACCAAGCGGATCCGTGATCGATCGAATGCGACCTTTGGAATCTCGTTCCATGGCAATTCGAATGCTTTCGCTTTGGCTCGTTACCCCGTCGTTCGAAAAAGAAAGGACGTTTCCGTTTCGATCAACTGCACTGGTCATCAGTCCTGTATCGCCATAGATGCGATACTGAATCCCTTCTCGCGTGGTCAGTGTATATCCACCACCAAAATCCGGGCTGGCTGGATTCCACGGTATTCCGCCAGCCGCATACAGCTCGCCGAACTCGTTTACCGTTAGCTGTCCTGAACCTGCACTAAGTGTGCTTGTAACGCCTCGCTCTGGAGTGAACCGTGGTGAGGCAAGCACCAAGGTCTTGCCCTGGCCAAAGCCGGGCAAGACCTTGATTTCAGGTGTAAATGTAAATCCTTCGCGTTTACCGCCCGGTAGTGTTATAAAAACCTTGGTTCCTTGCTTGAACGGGGTGTAGATGCCGATGTCTTCTAGGCCACTCTTCGGGAGACTGGTTCGCAAGTCGGTGTTGCGATACTCGAGACGCCAACCGTAGCCGAAGTCGCCGTCGCGGTCGGCGCGCAAGGTGTCGTAGGTGCGGGCGATTGTGATCGGGATGCCAGCAACTGGGATCGTCATGTCTTCGAAGGATAGGCGGAAGTTGCCGAGCTTGAGATTGCTGCTGACACTGACTTCGAGCTCGACCGCTGCAAAGCTGCCAAACGTGTCGTAGACTTCTAACTTGAGTACGTAGTTGTCGTTCTCGAGCAGCGTTGTATCCCACTTGCCTAATGAGCCTGCAGTCACCTGTGTCGTTGCGTTGAGGATTGTTTTGTAGCTCGAATCATCGATACGACGATAGCTCAGAACGTAACGTGCGAAATCAGGGGCAGCCGCGGTGCCAACAATGTTCACGAACCCGCCTACCGTGGCACCATCGGAAACACTGGTGATCGTTGCCTCCGGTACCGGATTGCCGCCGCCGTCTTCTTCGCCGCTTCGCATGCTGACCCTACCAAGGGCTGTACCTACGTTGCCGGCGGCATCGAATGCCCTTGCCTCCAAGCGTCCATTTCCGGGCGCGCTGAAGTAGACGCGTACCGTGCCATCCGGTGCCAGTTCGACCGGCTTGCCATCCACGCGCAGTTCAACGTTGGTCAATCCAACATCGTCGGCTGCGATGACTCGCACGACTGCCGGCCCAGTGGTCCAGGGATACAAGACAGGCTCACCACCCACGATGATCGTGATGCGCGGGGCTAACGTGTCGGCGACCACGCCGAAGGTGAACGACTGCGTTGCAACGCCTCCCGAGCCATCGACGACACGAACGACGACGTCACGTCCGCCGACCGGCGTGTCAAGTTTTGTTTGCCATCGGATACGGCCCAGCGCATCGATGGTCATGCCTGCTGGAGCCGTTAACAAAGAATAGTACAAAGGCTCGCGATCGGGATCGGACGCCAAGACATCGTATTGATAGACGGCACCTTGCGACACTTTCAATACGGGATTCGACCGGATTACAGGCAATCGATTGGCCGCACGTACGTCGATCTGAACGGATTGAACAGCGACGCCGCCCAGTGGATCGGTCGCGGTCAAAACGATGGCTACCGTTCCAATATCGGACGCCGATGGAGTCCAGGTAACGATCCCGGTGTTTGGATCAACCGAGAAACCGCTGGGTGCACTTCGAACGGCATAGGTAAGCGTTCCACCCTCGGGGTCATTGGCGATCAGGGTGTAAACATAGGATTGTCCGACTACGGCATCGATCGATGGAGTTGATGCCGTAACTGGGGGTCGATTGAAGGCTCCCGCTGAAACAACCACCGAGAAGGTCTGCGACGAGAAATTGCCAACCGCATCGCGGACTTGGATCGAAACGACTGTCGGACCGATTTGGCCAGAGTTAGGCGTCCAAGTGATCACGCCTAACGCTGTATCGATTTGCATTCCTACCGGTGCAACAGATAACGAATAAGTCAGTGGGCTCTTCGACGGATTGGCGACGGCGACTCCATAGACATAGGTCTGCCCAACTGCCCCTTCGGTCAGCGGAGCACTCGATATTGTTGGGACCAACGATGAGCTGCGTACCGAGATCACAAATGACTGCTCGGCTAGGTTGCCCAACACATCCGTGACTCGGATCTTGATCGTTTGGACGCCAAGCTGATCCTTGGTTGGTATCCAACGGATCGTTCCTCGAGCGGATGCGATCGACATGCCGGTGGGACTCGTCACTAGTTCGAACAGTTCGCCATGGATGGCCACTACATCGTAAGCGAAAAGCTCACCAACCACCGCTGCCGTGGTTGGGCTGGAGGTGATTTGCAAATCGGGAGTTGGTGCTCTCGAGTCTACATTGAGTGTGTACGATTGTTCGTCGGTGCCGCCTCGGCCATCGCTGACACGAGCCACGAAGTCAAACGAGCCTGTGAGCGACGGTTCCCAATAGACTTCTCCTTGCGAGGAAAGGATCAAACCGGTTGGTCCACTGACTAAAGTGTAGGTCAGCACGTCATTGTCTTCATCGGTAGCACTGATGTGGCTTGCAAATTCGCGGCCCAACACAGCAGTTGATCGCGGGCCGTTCGCCAATTCCGGAGCATGATTGGCACCGGCTATTTGCACTGTCAACGTGAAGGCATGCGTAGTGAAGCCACCCCGTTGGTCGTCGATCATAACGGTTACATTTTCTGCTCCAAGCGACGATGGTAACCACTGAATCAACCCGGAAACCGCATCGATCGTCATGCCACTAGGAGCCGTTGCCAGCGAGTAGCGAAGTTGCGACTGTTCGGCATCTTGGGCAAGGACCTGATACTGAAATGGTACGTCCTTCAACGCAAACGCAGGTGGAATGGAGGTAACGATCGGGATCGTGTTGACCTCGACCTTGATCGTGTACCTCTGCAACGTCAGTTTGCCATCGGCATCGGTGGCCTTGAGGATCACTTCACTATCACCGGCGTTGGATGCGATTGGATTCCATCGGACTAGGCCACTGGATGGATCGATCGACATCCCTTGCGGACCGACGGCCAGCGCATAGGACATCGGTTTTCCCGATGGCGATTGAGCAAACGATTGATATTGATACTCGCCCGGCGCAATCGCTGCCGTAACAGGTTGCGTTGTAAAGCGAGGTGGTTCGCTCAGTGCGATATCGCGTGAACCGAAATCGATCGGCAAAATATCGGTTTGGATATCAAAAGTGCGATACGGAATACCAGGGGCGGTTTGCAGTTCTCCTTCTTTGCCGACTAAGCCAAGTTGTGCCGCGGTTCCAGGAATAGGGAGTGCGTACACGCCGCGCGCATTGGTTTGTGTCGAAGGCTCAGAGGCATCGAATCGGCCGTTGAAGTTGGTATCGACGAAGACTTGGCGATTGGCCTGCACAGGTTCGGAAATGGAATCGAACACCTGAACTTCGAAATCTCCGCTGTTGTTGTTCCAATTGCTGGTGCTGGAGTTGGCAAAGAACAAACGGGTCGCGCCCGGTGGCACCGTGATGGATTGTTCCACGCCATCTGCAGTACGTCCGTCACCGATGAAGAACACTTGGCGTATCGCAGGCTGCAAGGACGAATAATTGATTCCGCCTAAAACGTTGCCTGTCGCACGAAAATCGAGTGCCACAGGCGGAGATTGGCCGGCTGGCGAGTTGTCGTCGAGAAAGACTCCAAGAAGCGATCCGTAATGGGGACCAGAGAATTGCGAAATGCCGTTGAGAGCACTTTGCGTCACAAGCCCTGTGCTGATGTAAATAAGACCATCCGGTGAACGCGAACTAAAGAATCCATCCGCAACGGTGTGGCCCGTGGCAGAGAATCGCAGCACTTGACCTGCGGCGACGGCAATGGAGGGAGGTGATGCCACAGGCGCGGTCCCTCCGAATGCTGTCGATCCGTCAGGCATGCCTGCCAAATAGGGATTCGCTTTGCCCGAAACAACGACTCGTCGTGACGAGCTTGAGAGGAAAAGCACATCATCGATTCCAACGACGTTTTCCGCACCTCCAAGACCAGGGTTCGGTGCGGTCGTGCTACCCAAAAGTACGATTTCAACCAACGTCGTATTTGAGTTCGCTTGAAGGGTGCCAAGGAATCGCTTCCATCCATTGAGACCGACGTCGTTCAAGGAAAGTGTTGAGCCGATGACCTGACCGTTTACTCTTACAGCCAGTCGAGGGGCTTCATAAGAGTTAGCTCGAATGGCCCAAAAGCTGAACTCATACGATTGGCCACTCACAGTCGGTATCGATTGACGCCAAGCGACACGGTCCTGCGTATCGCCATTGGCCAGTAGCATCAAGTCGGAAGCGGATCCGTTGGTATGGGCGCGGTAGTCCGACGTGATTGGAAATGGGCTTGTTACATTCGAAACGGTCGATTGAGCGTTGCCCAACCAACCAAAAGTGGTCTGGTTTCCGCGTTGAACGAAGTCCGTGGTGTACCCGACACTACCTGAATCGAAGTCGCCATTGAACACGAGACTCTCACCCACGCGACGATCCCAAAGTCCGTTTCCATTCAAGTCGTCGAAAATGGTTCCAACCACTTCTGTCGTTGTAGGTGCTTTCACGGAAACATGGAACGACTGCTCGGTGACACCTCCTTTTCCATCGTCGACGCGGATGGTCACGGGATAGCTACCTTGGCTTGAAAGCGCCGGTACCCTGAGGGGAAAGTTGACGACGTCGGGGGTGCCGATCAAGAAGCCATGGTTCTTTGCGGTCGATGCATCGAGAATCGTGCTGACATCTTTGGACTCTTGAAACTTCAAATCGAGAACCAAGCCAGGCGTGTTGCTTGGTATGTCAGCCAAAGCGAGGGCCGCGATTTCCGATTCCGAACGGGCTGTGTTCCAAACTTTGACTCGCGATAGAGTGATGTAATTGGAGCCGCTGACGAGAGGCAGTGCGTTGTAGCCTATCGATTCAGGGCTGATCGCGGATCCGACGTTTTTGCCGTTCACATACAGAGTTAGTTGCTTCGAGCTATCGTCAAACGTCAAAGCAATATGCGTCCACTTGTTAAACTCGATGGGTGCGGGAGCGGTGACCGTGGCGAGGCTAGTCGATTGCTCCGGCTTGCCAACGTTCGCTCGTAGCGTGCCATAGTAGTATTCCAGTCCCCAGGACGGAATCGATGATCCTACAGCCGAGAGTTGCTTCGAGAGCAGTTGATCATAGAGAGCCCCTTTTGGATCCTCGAAGTTGAACCAACCCTCGGCCGTTACGCTTGCTGAGCTAAGGCTTGGCGAATCCGGTATCTGAATTTGACCATTGTTTCGATTCGAGATAGGGCTTCCCGGATCGGCATAGTTCGCGAAGAGCTTGATTCCTTGGGCGCGATTGTCCCAATCGAGCACGCCGGTCGATGGATCGATGGTCATTCCCGCTGGGCCTTCGACGAGCGAGAATCGTTTGGGCCCATTCTCTATTGCTTGCACATTCGGTTCGTATCGGTAGGGCGAGTCTGCTCCGAACGTTGTCACGGGAGTGCTTGTGAAGATAGGAGGCACGACCGTGACCGGCGCCGTTACGGTGACTGTAAAGCCTTGGTCGGTCGAGCCTCCATTGCCATCGCTAGCAGTGAGTACGACCGTGTTGCTGCCGATCTGCTCGGGCATGGGTGCCCAGTAGATGGTGTTCGTCGATGAGTCGAGCAGCATTCCCCCTGGCGCATTGGTTAGTTCAAAACCGACATCGTCACCATCGGGATCAATGGCGGTGGGTTTGTAGCTCCATACTCGATTCGGATCAAATCGATTGAGGATCACACTGACGGTGTTATCACCTTGATTTGGAACCAGGATGTCTGGTTTATTGTCCTTATTGATATCGCGGATTTCGATCGCGCCTGGTTTGTCGCCGACTTGGATGATCTGTGGCGCAGTGAACCGACCAGTTCCGCGATTGAACACGAGAGCAACGCGATCGTCTTCGGGTTGTGCAACAACGATGTCCAATCGGCCATCAGCATTCATATCTGCGATGCCCATGGCTCCGGGCGCATGGATCGCGGGAATGACAAACGGGGCGAGAAACGTTCCGTCTCCTCGACCTTGCAGAACCATCAAGCGATTTCCTGCGGAATCGCTCAGAACAAGATCTAGTTTTCCATCGCCCGAAACATCGCCGGTGGCAACTCCGCTTGGGTTGAATCCGAGCGGCAAGACCAAGGTAACGCCAAACGTATCATTGCCGGCAAGCAGGCCAACCAGCGTCTGGTCAAGCGAACTGATGGCAACGGCATCGGTTTTTCCATCCCCGTTGAGATCGCCGAGTATCAACTCGGTCGGACGAACTGGCAGGTCAATGTCGGTACGAGCGAACGATAATGGACTCGTGTGTTGGAATAGCGACAAAGACTTTCCAACTTGATTGGCCGTCAGGATATCGAGCAAGTCATCATGGTCTGCATCCACGAGTTCTACAGCCACCGGGAACAAGTCGGTAAACAAATCGGGCTGTCTTGCAAAAGTCTCATCGACCACTCCGTGAAGAAGCTTGACTCGGTCCAAGCCTGCAACCACCGTGACAGCGTCCGGTCGACCATCACCGTCGACGTCACCCGTAGCGATGTCGGTCAATCCCTTGGTTTTTCCTATGAATGCTTCGTTATTCTTGAGACCACCCAAGCCCGTAATGTCATCGACACCGTCGCCATTAAAGTCACCGACGAACAAGCCGTTCGTAGACGAAGTCGCGGTAGTAAAACCGTAGTGCTCTGAAAACGTTCCGTCCGATCTTCCGAGAAGCACTCCATTGAACGGTCGTTGGCTGAAGGAAAGGAATCCATAGCCCCAGGTCGTTGCGAGATCCGTTAGACCATCACCATTAAAGTCGCCCCCTTGGAGCAATAAGCCGTTGGTCAAATAGGTGGTGGGATCGCGGAACGTAAAGTCTCCATTTCCGAACATGACGACTGTCGTCGCGGAGTGAGTCGAGTAGGCGATGTCATTTTTTCCGTCGTGATCAAAGTCATCGACAAAATA
Organism: uncultured Pirellula sp.; assembly: GCA_903858115.1. Lineage (GTDB taxonomy): Bacteria > Planctomycetota > Planctomycetia > Pirellulales > Pirellulaceae > JBKCUI01. The sequence continues at coordinate 13,562 of CAIOHR010000415.1, forward strand.
GCTATGAATACTTTGACCAACGGGAATGAACGCAGGATTCTCGATAACCGCCTTTCGGAACAGAACCGAGGCGTCATTGCCAACGTTGCCGGTTTGTTCATAGATGGAAAAGCGTGAAGGAGTCCCATTGTTGGTATTGTCTCTGCTAAAGGAAAAAAGCTCCTTGACACCATCGTTGTTAAGATCCCCCATACCTAACGCTTCGTCATGATAGAAACCGTAGGCTCGCGGAGTGAGGGTGATCAAGTTGGATGCGTCAGGAAGCTCGCGGTATCGGCGATTGGCGGGATCGTAGATTAGAACAACGATTTTTGTATTGAGATTCGTATCGATGTTGCCGGTTTGCAGTCGATAGATCAAATCGGGATAGCCATCGCGATTGAAATCGTCCGTTTGCAGAATCTGTTGGCTGACTCCTCCAGCGCCGGAGCCTTGCGAAGGGATCGTCGGTAGATACTGAAAGGCACCGTTTCCTAGCCCGAACGCTTGGCCGAACCGATCTCCGTCCATCCAAGCGAGATCCAGTTTTCCGTCGCGATCGATATCCAAGGCAATCAATGACTTGTACCCTTGAATACCACCCAGAGCTGTTTCGTAAGGGGCAAACGTTCCGTCTCCTTTACCGGCAGCAAAAAAGAATGCGTTTCCGAAGCCAGCTCCACCCATGGTGACGATATCGACATAGCCATCGCCATTGAAATCGCCAGTGACCGACTCGCCCGAGCGCGCCTTAACGGCCGAGTAATCTTGATTGTATGCGTAGCTGTTTACAAAGTTGGGAGCTCGCAATGTACCGGGCAGGTCGCCAAGGAAGATGCCAACCGCGCCCGGTTGTTGATCGCGTTGGCTGGCACCAGCTGCGATATCGATGACTCCATCGCGATTGAAGTCCGCCACGGCAAGAAACTGCGAGGTCCGCGATAATTTGACGATGCCTTGACCGATGTCATCGTCAAACGAAGCGTTGTACTGTTGTATTGCAAAAGTTCCGGTCCCGTTACCAAGACCAATCATGACATTGCCCGCGTATTGAGTATCTCCAAAAAGGAAATCAAGTTTACCGTCGCCATTGAGATCCTCGCCGCGTCCATCGGAGTTCGCAATTCCTGGCCAGCGTGGTTCATCAAAGTTGCTGTTGACGACGACTGCGTTGCCAGATTGCGTTCCGTTGCCAAACTGACCGTTCCCTTGGCCTTGGAGTAGTACGACCCCTAGGTTCGAGCTTACAAGAGCGTCAGCTTTACCATCGCCATCAAAGTCATCGATGTACGCCGTTGTGGGACTGACATTACGGGCGCCTGTATTGCTGCTGTTGAAGTAGCTTCTCGTGACGGTATTGATTATCTCGCCGAACTGTCCGCTACCATTGTTTAAACGAACTTCTAGGCGAGTGTCGTTGTAATTGAGACGAACGAGGTCTGGTCCGTTGACTCCATCCACATCCGCAACGTATCCGTAACCACCGTTGTTGTTCGCCGCAGCGAGTAAAGTCGTTCCCGAGAAGCGTCCCGTTCCATCGCCAAGCTGAACTCCAATCCCTCGCCGGCCACCGATTTGAACTTGTTCGCTCTCGAAGAGAATCAGATCGAGCTTTCCGTCTCCGTTGAGATCCGCCAATTGCGTGTTTGCAACGTAGTTTCCCGAGTTGGGTGAGACGATTGGGTTTGTATCGAAGAGGCTTGCGGAGTTACCCGCGTATACAAGCGTTTGGTTAGTGGCAATCGTGGTGACAATCAAATCGAGCCTGCCATCCCCTGTAACGTCCTTGAGATGAGCCGACGCGGCGCGCCCGATCCTGCCCGCGACGACCGGCAAATTTGCTCGCCATCCCTCGCGGAAAGTGCCTTCGCCATTGCCCAACCTGACAATTACATAACCACGATCTCTAGCGTCGTTCCAATTACCACCTGGAGTTAGGTTGGCAAGCACAATAAGATCTGGGATGCCATCGCCGTTCACATCCTCGGTCAGGACTCCTTGGATGTCGCGTTGAAAGTCGCCCAGTGTATTCGGTGCGAATCCCAATGGAACGGAATACCCCGTTGTGAACGGAGTGCTCAAAATCGAAGGGTTAGGTTCGCCAATGCTGATGGGCTTGGTCGATCCAAAATGTTGAGGAGATCCGGCCAAGTAACCGAGTTGTTCTTCAGCTGCGTTCGCGGTAACGAGACTCATCGAACCATTGGTCTGCGAAAGAACATCCACCGCAACGGGACCTAACCCCGTTGCGTAGGTTTGTACTTCGAAGGGGCTACTGATCACCGCATCCGTCTCTGGAGTACTGGTGAAAATTGGGGGCCGATTGACGAACGAGGCACGGACGTCGATGGAAAATCTCTGTCTCACTTGAAGACCGAACTCATCCGTAGCAACTAGAACGATCGAATGCCGCCCTACATCGAAGGACTGCGTTGGCCAGCGAAGCTCCCCCGTCGCGGCGTCGAGAGCCATGCCGGCGGGGGCGGATTCAGCGGAGTACAACACGCGGGCATCGACAGGGCTTTTTGCAATTGCTTGATACCTGTACGGGTTGCCAGCTTGGATGTCCGAGATGGGAGTCGATGTAAAGACTGGAGGTTGGCGATGAAGCGAGCCCAAGACCTTTACATCGAACGTGAATTGCTTGCTGGATGGATTAGCGAATCGCAGCTCCTTCGACACCGAGACTTCTCCTGGAGAGAGAGCACCGTTGGATCCAGCGTCGATTAGCAAGTAGGGGCGGCCATCCGCAGTCCAGCCATCGGGAGCTACGACCGAGACGTTCAAATCGGAAAGTGAATCGATGACTGCCAACAGTGTCCCTGTTGCGACCGAGTTACCGAGATTCTCGACCGAAAATTCAGTGATTAGCGTCTGGCGATTATTGGTATAGGTTGTTCGTCCGTAGCGAGCCGCGTAGTTGCCAGATAGATCTTCCATCTGATTCCATACGACCGGGCTGGAGGCTCGCACACTGCTTGCAGTATTCCAAACCGAGGAAGTAGGGTTTGGACCGATCGCGTCGATGACCTCAATCGCACGCAGAATGATACTTGAATTTCTATCACCATCATTGTTTAGCAACCGTACGGCGACATGGACTGTGGTACCAGCTGCGAGACCCGTGAGATTAATCGTTGCCGAAGGGGTTTGCTGAACGTTTCCGGGAACGAGTGATGGACCGTAGGTTGATGCGATTGATTCCGAGATGTTGAAAGTGGCTTCGAATCTTGGTGAATAAGGCAATACAATCGGATTACCGCTAGCATCGGTGACAACTATTTCAAATGCATCGCGAATCGAATCGACGCTGGTGGTGTCGAAGACTGGGTTCTCGAAAAGAACACGAACGGCGGAGGAATCGTCGGGTAGAACGAGGGTGGATTTCAGTGTTGTGCGAAGCGAGTTACCCTCGTTTAGTTTTGGAGAACAGCTGGCGTTCGAAACAAAACCCGCACCATTTTGGGAGTCTGAATCCGTCGGCTTCCAGCCATGAGGTTTTGAGCCGCCGTTGAGATGATTGATGAGTGAGAGGGCATCTAATGCTTCCACAAAACCATTGCAGTTGACATCAAAATAAGGAGGTCGTTGTTCGGCAGGTACTGTTGCGGGCAATCGTCCATTCGAATCACTGTACTTGGGCCCGTTGATTTCGTTAACGACAGCCAGGACGTCGAGAGCAGAGACATCTTGGGATGTGGAGTTCAGAACGCTATAGGGCTGTAAAACATTGGTCCAACCATCGATCGCCATCACGCGGCGATCTTCGAGCTGCTCCCAGATCATCGTGCGAAATCGGAGCCTCCGCCGGCGCTGACAGAGAAAGAAGTGGCTCAGTTTTTTCCAGAGTTTACGCATTTATTGACTCGAGGATGGCAGAGAAACGTGTTCATCTACCAAGCTATAACGAGTCGAAAGTCGTTTCTTGCAGGAAATCGAGGGCTAAATCGGAAGTCGTCTTGTATGACCCATGTTCGAGAATTCTCAAGGGAAAACGAGACGCTGGTTATCCGGCTCGGACTTTAACCAGGCTTTCATTTCCGATTCGGGGAACCAATCCGCTAGTGTCATTTCCCGTGCACGCGCCCGATAGTTGTCGCTTGCTTCTTGGCTGGACTCCCGTTTCTTAGCCATGCTGGCAACCATGAGTGTTTTTATCATGACTTTCCAAGCCAAATGTTTCGAATCGTGTTCATCCGTCGCCACCGATTGCGAATTGAGTCTATCCAATGTCGCCACGATCCATCTTTCCATATCTTCGAAACGTCCGTCCAGCGAAGCGACATAAGCGCAATAAGCGAGACTATCAAGGGATGCTTCATGACTATTGCTTGAAATAGTTCGGTTGCTATTGGCAACCGCATATTGCAATGATGCCAAGTGGTCGACCATCATTTCCCGATAGACTCCCCATGCATTTGGTGTGGCTTCGGGTAAGTCGCGACCTTGATCGTAGTGTTCCAAGCATCGCTTCATCCAATCGACAGCTTGATCATAGTCTTTGCGTCTGAGGTACGTATCGGATACCTTAGCAGCCGATTCCCCGGTTAGCAAAACCAAACGAAGAGATCTGGGAGACGTTCGCAGGGTTGCAGCATGCGCCTGATAGCCAAGTTCAGCCGCCACAGTCGCTTCCTCCAGTCGACCGGCGTGCAACAACGCTTCATATTGCACATCGTAAATCATCCCAATTTGCGATTGTGCCGTTTGGTTCGATCGGTCCATCGCGGCATATTGCAATACACTTTCAACCGCCGCAGTCGCTCGTTCGACAGCATTATCCCATTGTCCTGCTTCCCGTTCCTGCCGAGCCAATCGGGCTTGCAACAAAGTCAGGTCAGAAGCCACTGCATAGTTTTCCGGCTCCTGTATTCGTAGTGTATTCGTCAACTCGATTGCGATTTGTAGGTAACCACGATACTTTTCCAAGTCGATCGACGAGTATGCATTGGCAAGCAGTATATGACCATTCACTCGCAGTCGTCGCAGATCAACTCGGGCAGGAAAATCATCCCACGCTTTCTCCAGTTCCGGCAGCAGCCGTTCCAACTTCTCGATCGATTCCGAGACTCGATTGGCTTTGGTTTCGAAATTGATCAATTTCAGCATGCATGCAAACTTTATCTTACGATGATTCGCACTTAGTTCCGAGGACTTAGCTGCCGTTTCCAGTAGGACCAGCACCTGTTCATAAAGCGGAATGGTTTGATCGCCAACGACAATTGCAAAAGACAGGTCTGCTTGTAAGGCAGTAGCCTCAGCCAAGTCCGTGATTGCGGTCTCATCCTCGAAGTTTTGTTGGAACCGTGAATTGGCTGCGGCAACTGCTTGTTCTGCAACTTGTTTGGCTTCGTCGCGATTTCCGAGAGTCGAATGAATGGATGCCAATTGAATCAACGCCTCCACGCGGTTGTGATCGACGATGGAATCGTTCTCTTTGTCTTGCGATAGCCTTTCGAATCCTTTCAATGCCGTCAGCAGCAACTCTTGCCGCATTTGTAGCGTACCCACTCGATTCGCGAGCTTGAGTTGAACTTCATCGACCAAACTACTTAACGCTCCGAATGCAAGCTCGCGTTGTTCCTTGGCAATAAGACTTTGTTCGACAGCAGACTTTGAAGCATTCTCCGCATGTTCCTTTGCGATTTTTGCATTGTCCGCTTCCTTGGCGATCAAATCTCTTGCATTGAACATAGCGATGGTAGCGGCCAAGCTTCCTATGGCGATGGTGGCCATCAAGGCAAAAACAGCGAAGACGAGGAGGGCAACTCGTTGATTGCGGCGTATCCAATGGCGGCATCGTTCTGGCATGCTGAGAGGGCGAGCCTGAATCGATTGCCCCGCCAGCCAACGCCGAAGGTCTGCAGCGAATGCATTAGCCGAACCATAACGCGAAGCAGGATCGTGTTGGCACGCTTTCAAACATATCGTTTCCAGGTCGATCGGGATCGATGGATTGAATGAGCGAGCGCTTGGAAAAGGGGAATCGAGAATCTGTCGGACTACGGCATGGGGCGTTCCACGAAAGGGCAATTCGCCGGTTAACGCTTCAAACAAAGTAACGCCGAGCGAGTAGATGTCGCTTGCCGGTGAGACTCGATCGGCTGCGGCTTGTTCGGGGCTTGCATAGGCGGGTGTTCCAGTAAGGAACCCACTTTGAGTTAGCTGTACATCGAGCTGTTCTGTTTGTGCTAAGCCAAAGTCCGCGAGTTTCGGAATACGGCACTCTGTGTCATTTGCATGTTGTTCCTGCGTGTTGCTGAATGAACGAGGTGTTTCTTTTGAAGAGGCAAGAAGAATGTTGCTTGGTTTCACATCGCGATGAACGATACCACATTGATGAGCGGCGGCGAGTGCATCCGCAATCGAGGCGATCCAATGTACAGTCGTTCGAAACGGAATAGGCTTACCTGATTGAATCCGATCCAGCAGGGATGGTCCGTCCACAAACTCCATGATTAAGTAGGGGGTGAGGCTGTCACGTTCGGTATTGAATTCGTGGATGGTAACGACGTTTGGGTGCTGAATCGCTGCAATCGCGTTAGCTTCTCGAAGGAACCGTCCAACATTCGAGCCGTCACCAGAGCGAGCCTGTAACAGCTTGATGGCAACCCGCCGTTGAAGAGTTAGGTCGTTCGCTTCGTACACGATGGACATGCCGCCTCGCCCAAGCTCGCGAACGATTTGGTAGTGGCCGAATGATGGTCCAGGTATGGGTATTGACGGAGTGCTAACTTCATGATGAGGAGTCGTCCGCGAAGCAGCCGTCTCACGCGAGAGCGAAGGACTGATTCCTCTCATTCGGGAGACCAACTCATGGCATTCGGGTTCGTCAAGAAACCGATTCTGCATACGTTTCGTAGTTGCCGAGAGTCTCCATTCACCCAGGCTACAGGCGTTCTCCAGTATGGATTGGCAATCAGAGCACTCCTGGACATGCAGTTCGATCGCCGAGCTGCTGGCACCATCGAGCCAGTTCCGGAGCTCTTGGGCACTGAAGCAGTTCTTCGTCGACATATAGGCTAAATTCCGGCTACAGGTAAATCCTCGGTGAGCCGAAGGACTTCCTGCCTCAATCGCTTCAGAACTCGTGACTTAGCGACATAAACTTTGTCGACAGAGGTATTGAGTTTTTGAGCAACTTCAGTGGCTGGTAAGTCTTCGGACCAAGCTAGTTCAAAAATCTGGATCGTTTCGGGTTCGAATTCACCGCGAATCCGTTCAAAACTTAAGCGAAGTATCTCCGACTGGAAAAAATCGACCCAATCGGAATCGGAGGCAGCATCGGCCGTGACCAAGTAATCCATCGGTTCAGCGGCTTCATGTTTCTTCTCCTTGTTCCAGTGCCTAAGCAATTCGCGATAGACGACCTTGCCAAGCCAGTCACGGAACCGACCCAATTGAGGTTGGTATTCGAAACTTGGCATAGCTTTCGAAAGTCGAACCATTACATCTTGAGTCACATCGGACGCGTCCGATTCTTGCAGCTTGCGAAAGCGGCAAAAGCCGAAAATCATGGGGCCGTAGATCTCAACAAACTCGTGCCAAGCCGATTGATCGCTCCCGGAACGAACACGCAAAAGCAAACTGGGCCTTGTACTTCGTTCTCGGTCGATGTGATCCATATGTATTAACCGCCCCTGCTAGCCTTCTTGCTTCATTTTCATCGAAATCATCAAGAATGCAATCCAGCAGTCGATAGCGCTGCAGCCGTACCGCCCCGACGATTCTGTTCTTAACGGCAGCTATAGATTGCCGAGGGTTGAGCCAAATCCACTAACTCTTGTTTGTTTTAGATTTCAGGCAATTTTGGGTAAAGATTTGTTCCGATTAGCATTCTAGCTGTCGAAGAAAGGCAAAGATTCTTGTAGAATTGTCGGGGTGTTGGGCTATAGTCACCCTTGTGCTCGGGCCTCGTTTTTTTCCGTTACGGTACTTCTGGATTAGCACCATGCATCAATGTTTTTCAAGCTTCTATCTTCGATCTTGGTCAGCTTCCCTCGGAGCCCTTTTGATCGTCCTGGGGAGTCAATTGCAAGCTCAGTCGCAGAGTCTGTCGGAGTTACTCGCCTCCACTCCGGACAGAGCGAATGCAATCCTCTATGTAGATTCGAAGTCTGTTCGAAATTTTGTTGTTGGAACACCGCTCCATAAGGACTTGCCAGAAGCGGTAGGAGAAGTACGAATCGCTGCCGATTTAGATTTGAAAACCTTTCGACCCAACTGGGAAATCGGCTATGTGTCGCTCACGAAACTGACCGAAGCGTCGAATATCGCGACTACGCTGGGTGGTTACGTGGATTCCATCTTGAATCGGACCGTTGTTTGGTCGCCAAACGGTTCATATATAGTGCCCATGGCGAATGACCAAGTCGGCTTGGTTCGACCATCGGATCGAAAGCTCGTCAGCCGCTGGCTCAAGAAAGACAAGCATGTTGCTTCTGAATTTCTAGCGAAGCATGCGGCGCAATCGTCCCAGTTTTTTTCTGTTCTTCTGGCTGTCGACATTGAAGATGTATTTTCCCCTGTAGCAATCGAAGAACGAATTTCCAAACTGACATCACTGAAGTCGTTGAACGCCAAGCAAGTGGTTTCCTTGCTTTCTACATTGCGTGGAATCCGTGCGGTTGTTAGCAAGAAGAATTTGGACGACTGCATAATTAGTATTGAATTCGGATCGTCGCCGGAGCTTTTGTTGCCTGTTGCGAGGGACTTTTTTGTAGAGGTGCTTGAACGCAATCAATCCTCCATTCCGGAAGCTGCGAAATGGACTCCTTCGATCGATGGCAATATTCTCTCTTTTCGCGGAACAATTAGCCCAGCAACATTGGACGATCTGTTAGGCATCTTTACGGTTCAGCAGCAGCCATCGACGCTAGCGAGCAATGCATCAAACTCGAGTCCTAATAGCAGTGCAGAAAAAATGGCTCTCGAGGCTTCCAAAGAGTATTTTTCCAAAGTGACTGGCATCGTCGATCGTGTTCGCAATTATTCTGCAAGCAACACTGGGGATCGAGCCCAATGGAATGCCCGTTTGGCGAACCGAATCGATGAGTTACCTACTCTCAATGTCGACTCTGATCTGGTCGACTTTGGAGTTCGCGTTTCCAAAGGACTGCGGGGCAACGTAGTTGCAATGCAACAAGCAAATATTAACTACGGAACTACTGGAGCTGTCAACAGAGGTGTGGTTGCCTACGGAAACTCCTACGATTACTCAGTTGGCTATGTCTACGATGTCAATGCGCCTGCAAAGTATCAAGCGGTAGCGCAGGGTGTCGGGAACATGTCATACCGCGAACTCATTTCAAAAATCGACCAGATGATCGGAGATATTCGACGCGAAATGACTAACAAATTCCAAGTCCAATTCTGATCCTTTTCAGCGGCGAAAATTGTTTCGCAATCCGATGAGCAATGACGGTGTCGAGATTAGGTCTCGCGGTCCGTCGCAGCCTAACGCTTCCATTAGAAGCGAGCGCCGACACCTAAATTGCTGAAGAAATTAGGGCTTTGTTCGTTGAGTCCCCAGCCAACCCGCACGCCGACTTCAAAATTTGGCGTTATCAGGTAATGCGCTCCGGGACTAAAGAAATGCTGCGAACTTTCACTTCGGCGGCCGTCGCTGTAGATGCCAAAGTATTCTGCATGGGCTTTCCATTTCTCACCTATCGGCATCTTCAAGACGGTCGATGGAGCCCATAAGTTGAATTGATCGCCTTCGACGTTGCTCGCTTGGTATCGAATAGCCGAATCCCAGACATTTGCATTGCGAAGCTTCCAGCCGAAGGTATAAGCAGATGAGAAGTTCGTAGCGGTTTCATTGCCGCTGGTTGGCGTATGGCCTTGGAGAATAACTGCACTCTCGGGCATCCAATTCTCCTGCTTACTGACTTGTAACTTGACGCCGTAAAGAACCTTGGTCTCCTCTTCGATTTCGGATTCGCCATCGAAGCTGAACGGAATGTTTCCCGATTCAGGATTGCTAGCACCGCCTACTTCGTAGTTGTAGCCAAAACGAAACTCAAGCTTTTCGCGGATTCCATACCGGAAAAGGAGCTCCGGTAAACTATGGGTCTCTGGCAGTTCTCGATTGTCAATAAAGGTATAGCTCGATTCTACAGTCAATCTTCCGAGCCCCACAACCTTGGTGGACGGTGTGAATGAATCACGATCCGTTTCTATCTCGTCGTTCTCAGGTTCTTCATCAGTCTCGCGATTTTGAGATGCTGGACGAAACAAGCTACCAAATTGTGCTAGACAATTTGTTTGCAACAAGAGAAGAATTGCAATGGCCAGTTTTATGGTGTGAAACATTCTCTTCACCCGAGGGAACTAAGCTTCGTTTCATTTATCTTCGTTGTAGACCGTCATTGAGAGATATCGGCGAAAAACGGTGTTGGCGTGAGGGAGCTCCTCATAAATCAGACTGAGCGATCGATGGCAAGATACACGGATTTCAAAGACTGTAACGCCATTTCGTGGCTTTGACGAATAATCGGATCATGAGCACCCTAGGGCAGGAGCCCCCTGCGAGATCATTCGGTATCGTCGCGATATCGCAAATTGCGCTGTATGTTTCGGTAACAGGAACTTCTTGGGCGGAGATACGGACAAGGGCGATTCGGCTATCGAGAAAGTTCACTGCTTGAATGGAAATCGTAGATATGCAGCGGACCTTCGGATGGAGAATGATTCACCTACTGATCGTTGCGTGCCTATGTACCAAGAGCGCGGGTTGCTCGATCATGCAATGCGCTCGTTGGCAAACGGCGACATTGACATCGCCAGATCCGTTTATGCAACGCAAAGCATGCTCTATCCGGTCAGGTAGTTTTTCGCTTGCAAACGCCGAGGTTGCTTACGCAGCCGCCACCGAAGCGATGGAGCAAGGAGACCCGCGTTGCGTCGATGAGTTTTTTCGAGCGGCGGAGCATGCATGGTTTGATGTCGTGCAGATCGCAAACGAGCCCGACGCATTTGCTAGTCGAGCGTCGGAAATCTATCGTTCGTCTTTGAATGCAATTGTTACGGAAGGACAAAAGCACTGTCGTCTGGATGCGCGACGTGGTCTACGCATTCGTTCGACGAGCGGCTGGTCGATTATTCCAGTGACCCATCACGGATTTCCAAGGATCGCTGAAGAATTCGACCAGTTGGCGGTTGTGGGCGATTATTCGGCGCCACAGTTGCACCACATCTACCGCCGCAACGGGGTCGGTGTGCCCGTCATCGCTCTTCGAAATCATGAAAGCGATGAACCGTTTCAACGCAAACGCCAAGGTTTTGCGGCCACACTGGTGCTTCGCCATGCGAAGACTAATGACTCCGTGCAAGGCTCATCGACGATTTTGGAACTCCATGATCCGCTTCGCATTGCAAGTATAAAATATGAACAGAGTAGCTTACCTTTAGCCAGCGATAGCACCGCACCGATCGCGCTAGCGCTAAGCACTGTAAAGCGATCTTACGTTCAGTCGTTTCTGCAACCTGGCTTGGTACGTCCAGATGACGATGGACTATTCATGCTAGAACCGTATCAACCTGGCAAAATCCCAGTCATCTTTGTTCATGGACTTCTTTCCGATCGACTGACATGGGCAAATCTTGTCAATGAACTTAACGCGCGTACGGAATTCCTGGAGCAATATCAGTTGTGGGGTTTCGAGTATCCGACGGGAGAGCCATTCCTCACCAGCGCGACACTCCTCCGCAGTCAATTGAATAAGATACGTGCTCGATTCGATCCGCAAGAGACGGACGAAGCGTTGAATCATGTTGTATTGGTCGGCCACAGCATGGGTGGGTTGATTTCCAAAATGCAAATCTCCGAAAGCGGTACTGCTTTATGGAACTCGATTTCGTGTCGGAACTTCGAACAGGTCGTGATGTCGCCCAATACTCGAAAGAAACTTTCGGAAGCTGTGTTCTTCATGCCATCGCCGATGGTTTCGCGAGTCGTCTTTATCGGTACTCCCCATCGCGGCTCCGCGTTAGCTCAGCGAGCCATTGGTCGAGTCGGGTCGCTTTTGATCAAAGAAGCAACGGACCTAAGGTCCGAACATGATCGACTGATCGCAGATAATCCTGGGGTTTTCTCCGAAGAGTTCTCTCGTCGGGTTCCGACGAGCATCGACATGTTAGAACCCAAGAGCGATTTGTTACAGGCGATCCATTGTTTGCCGATCAACACGCGTGTTCGAATAGATTCCATCGTCGGCAACGGACGATGGATGCCTGGAAATGGCGACTCCGATGGCGTTGTGCCTGTTACCAGTGCGAATCACGAAAGATCAACAAGCGTCGTCATGGTGAACCAAAAGCATGCAAAGCTGACAGAAGACCCAGCGGTCATCCAGCAAGTGATGAGGATTCTTCGAGAGCACGGACTCGAAGCAGGAAGGTTCTGAACTGGTTCTCTTCGCGAGAGGGGCTTTCATCGGGTCCCCGAGGCTTCAGCTCTACTCATGGCTCAATTCATTGAAAGCAAAACTCAGCTCTGTCGAGGGCGTAGGCGTTCGGAAGAAAACGCTCTGTATCATCATCACCAAAAGCAAGAGGCCAGCGATCCACATCCCTGGGCAGACGTTGCATCCTGAGCCGTTATGTCACACGCCATGATTTTTTCCTTAACGGAGCTTGAACTGGAAAGACTATTGAGAAATAAGTGCACTTCTACTTACGTCCTGCACCTTGTTTACCATTGCCTTTTTGCGACCGAGGAGCCATTTGTTGATCGTTCGAGTTTGCTTGGCCACCTCCTTGGTGCATACCTTTCTCACTTCCTCGCCCCATTCCCTGTCCTCGTTCGTTGTCCGAAATGAGGATACGGTTGTACTCCTCTGGACTTAGGAATTCGGGCATATATGTACCGCCTAGCCGTTTCAGTTCCATAGTGAACGCGCGAAGGTGTTGTCTGGACGCTCTTTGTAGATGCTCAAGGACCTTTGAAACGTCTTGTGGAGGATTCTGTGACAATAGTGTCTGAAGATCCTTGATATCCATTTCCTCGATCTTCGCTCCAACCGTTGCAGCTGCAATCGGTGATTTGCTGCCTGCTGCGACTAACGAGTTATAGAGTGTTTGGAACTGCGGATCTGAAAAGCTCCCAACGGGTAGGTTTGCAGCTGCGACTGATGAATAGCGTGAAGCAAGTTGTTCCACTGCTCGCATGTGTTGTGATTCGGCGTTCGCAATATTGTTGAAGATTTGCAAGCCAGAAGACTGAGCGAGCGTCACATAGACATCGTGCGCCAATTTCTCTTCTTCACGCATGCGGACCAGCTGATCAACTTGGGCTGGCGTTAACGTACCTCCAATGGAATTGTATCCTCGGGCACCCGACAGGCGATTGCCTTGATTTTCGGAAGCTTGCGAAGCCTTTCCATGCTGCTGGAAGGAATTGCCATTTCCTCTTCCACTGCCCCGCCCATTCCCTTGCGCACAAGCAAACTGAGGCGTCAAAGTGGACAGCAACGCGAAAACAATGATCATTCCCTTGGCTGCCGAAGCAGTACGTTGGGCTTCAACCGTGAACCTCTTGAATCGACACATTTTGGCACCATTCTTGTTGAAGGGTCATTCCGAACTAACGTATTTGATCCTCCGGACGAAGAAAGGTTACAGATATCGATCGTCGAACCTATTTCTTTTCCGACTCGAAACCTGCTTTGACCAGATCTTCGAAGCCTGGCTTTCGCTTTGCCTTCAGCGACGTTCCTCTTCACCTGAGATAAAGAGTCTTTGGTGAATTCTAGTGCGTCGGAATCTTTCCCGTAGACGCTAGGACTCAACGCAGCAACAGCAGCTACAACTCAAGTGAGCAATATCGCATTCAATCGAATCATGTTTTCCAAACTCCGTTTTAGAAAGGTTTCAGGTTGTTAACAAACAGTGGTTCATTTTGTGGGGGAAGCGTTATATTCACCGAGCTTTGCTTTGGTCGGCAAATGCTTCAGCAAATCGAAGTTAGGGCGCTTTTGTGAGTTAACGAATACCGCTATGTCGAGAGCCTGTTGGTCGGTAAGGTTGGTATCATCCAGTGGCATTGCGACTTTCAACCATGCCGCCAGATTCTCGACAGAGGATAATCCAGCGCCATCGTTATAAGATCGCTCGCCCCAGACTGGAGGATTATCCTTGTCGCCTTGACCATCTTTCTGATGGCACTCCGCGCATCGCGAATGGTACAAGGATGCACCTCGATTGATGTCGGCTTGATCAGGCTTTACAGCGAGCAGCTTGATAGCTCCTGGGCCGACGGGCCGCTTGGAGTTCATCCTTAATGACTGGCCCTGCGAAAGCGAAGTGACATAAGTCGTCACGGCCACAGAAACTTCGCTACCCAATGGTGGGCGGGTGCCATTGCAGCTACGCATAAAGCAGTTCAGCACTCGGTCTTCGAGGGTGATGACGCGGTTTTCACGTGGGGACCAAGCTGGATAGGCAGTGGCCGTTCCCAAGAAGGTCCCAGCTTTCTCATGCCTTCCGTTGTCTAAGTGACAACTGGTACAGTTTAGTGCATTCCCGACATATTCTTTTGACATTGGATGCGTCGTTGTGTTCTCAACTATCGCTTCACCAAGCTTTACAACTTCTGCAAGCTTGTCATCAATTTGTTCTTTTGAGACGGGCTCTTGAGCAAGAGAAGTTAAACCTGCCATCAGGAGGAGGGTAGCTGCAAACGCTGATTGGAAGAACTTCTGCAGTCGCGGCTTTTTAAATCGCTGAAAAAACATCCCTGACTCATTCTGTGTTGTGGCGGGAACCTCTAGCGGTTTGCCGTTGCAGCCCCGGAGGCTCCGAACTTTTCTTCCCAACGCGATTTCAAGGTTTGCTGAAGACGATCTTCAAAGGATGTTGGCATCGCATAGGGTTGCCCTGCTCGGTACAGCGAAATCGTCTGACGAATGTTGTCCACAACGACCTGACATGGGTTGCAGCCAGCGAGATGCTGTGAAAACTCTTCGCATATCTCGGTAAGCTCCGCGCCGTCGACATAGTCGTTAAGTGCTTTAAGAAGTTCTTCGCAGGTCATATTGGTTTTCCTCGCAATCGTTGCGTACGGATTTTGATCCGAGAATCGTGAATTGGTTACAAAAAAATTAGGAATGTTTGTGGTCGGGAGTCATGGCTTGCGATAGGTCGCCAAACTTTCGCGTCAAGCGTTCGCGAAGTGCTAATCGAGCTCGAAGCAATCGAACCTTAACTGTCGACTCTGTCAGTTCTAAGGCTTGTGCGGTTTCACGCACCGAGAGCCCTTCGACGTCGCGTAGAACGAAGACCAGCCGATATTTGTCGTCGAGTTCTAAGAGGGCTTTCTCGAGCTCCGCTTGGACCTCTGCCTGCTGTACGATCTCATCCGCCGTCTGACTCCAAGGTGCGATGAATTCCGGGTGCGGTACATCACCGTAGCTGTCTTCAGATGTCATTTCCGACACCGAAATCATCTTCACCGTTCGCTTTTTTCGCAGAAGTTTCAGAGCATTGTTGGTTCCGATGCGCAGAACCCAAGTCGCAACGGATGACTCTTCACGGAAGTCAGCTATATGCTCGATCAGTGCCAGGAATGTTTGCTGCGTGGCGTCTTCCGCATCCTGAGCTTGTTGAAGAATTCGAAAGGTCAAGCCGTAGACTCGCGGCTGAAGCTTGGCGACGAGTTGCTGAAATGCAGCAAAATCGCCCCCCTTGGCTTGGTGCAGCAAGTCCGTCTCCGTAGGCTGATCCAGTAGTTGATTCTCCATTTTGCTTCCCAATCAATCGCGAGGAAAAGTCGACGAATTTCCAAATTCGACTGGACCGCATTGTAACCTTTTCTCCCTTCGTGGCTCTACCCTCACGTAACGAACAAGAAACCAATTCATGAAAAGACCGTGGTTACGTCAAATCCAGAACGTACCGATCGAGCGTCAACACTAGCATTCTTAACAAATGGGGTTTTCGAAAGATGAGTAGTAGCATAACCGCAGCCGAATTCCGCAATCTCGTTTCATCCGGCCATCGCGTTGAATTGATCGACGTACGAACGCCAGTTGAATTTCAAGAGGTTCACGTACAGATCGCCCGCAACGAACCGTTGGATCGGCTCGATCCTAAGGCGATTCAAGGTTCCCGGAAGGGGGCAACTAGCGAACCTCTCTACGTTATCTGTCGATCCGGTGCCCGCGGCAAACAAGCGTGCGAAAAACTACTTGCGGCTGGCCTCACGAACATCATCAACATCGAAGGAGGGACAACCGCCTGTGTCGAAGCGGGTGTTTCTGTCGTTCGTGGCAAGAAAGCAGTCTCGCTTGAACGGCAAGTTCGAATTGCCGCAGGCATGATGGTCTTTGCTGGAGCGACGCTTGGATACTTCGTTCACCCCTATTGGATTGGTTTATCAGCTTTTGTTGGTGCAGGACTAGTGTTCGCCGGTATCACAGATACATGTGCCATGGGGATGATGATAGCACGTATGCCATGGAATCAAGTCAAAGCAGAAGTAACGCCGACTGCTGCCACATCGTCCACAAGCAGTTGCAAGGATGCAGCCACCGGTTGCTGCAACTGACCGACCAACCTAAGCAAATATCGAACTGTAACTCAAGAAACGAATTGGACTACAAAATGTTACTCAAATACTTTTACGACAAATCACTCGCACATGCCTCCTATATGGTTGGCTGCCAACGTACAGGCGAAGCAATCGTTATTGACCCAAGCCGAACTGTCGAGCAGTATCTCGAAGCTGCTGCTGCCGAAGGTCTGCGAATCACTGGCTCAGCCGAGACCCACATTCATGCCGACTTCGTTTCAGGCTCCCGCGAGTTGGCCGACCGAGTTGGTGCAAAGCTCTATCTGTCCGATGAAGGGCCAGCAGATTGGAAATACCAGTTCGCGGACAAGCATAGGACACAATTGCTCAAGGATGGTGACGTCATCCAAGTAGGAAAAATCAAACTGGAGGTAATGCATACTCCTGGTCACACTCCCGAGCACATCTCCTTTGTGTTGACTGATGAAGGTGGTGGTGCAAACGTCCCGATGGGCATCTTCACGGGAGACTTTGTCTTTGTGGGCTCGATTGGTCGCCCTGATTTACTTGAGACCGCTGCAGGCGTGGTTGGCAGCGCGGAAAAAGGCGCTCGCCAGCTTTATCATTCGATCGAGCGATTCAAGAACCTACCAGATCACGTCCAAGTTTGGCCAGCTCACGGTGCCGGTAGCGCATGCGGCAAAGGCCTAGGAGCGATTCCCTCATCCACCGTTGGTTATGAAAAGCTCTTCAATCCATCGCTTCAGTATCATGAAGAACAAGAGTTTGTCGATTACATCCTCGCTGACCAGCCTGAAACACCGTTCTATTTTGCGGTAATGAAGCGTGTGAATAAGGTCGGGCCCGAATTGGTTCGAAATCTGCCTAGTGTAAACTCTATTCCTTCGGATGACTTGGTGAGAAGCTCGCATGAGCAGATGGTCATCGACATTCGAAGCTCTGCAAATTTCGCAGATGGCCACGTCGCTGGGGCGATTAACGTTCCTTCGAATTCACTGGTGCAGTGGGCTGGCTTCTTTGTCGATTACAACAATCCGCTCTATCTGTTGACAGATGCAGATTCTTTAGCCGCAAACCTGCGCAGCCTTCGTTCGATTGGGATCGATAATGTTCAAGGCTACTTTGACATCAAAGCTGCCGATGTCCAGAGACAATTTACGGAAGCATATTCTTCGGCCACACCAAGGGAGTTAGCCGCTCGCATCGAGGACGGATCAGTGCGACTCGTCGATGTCCGTGCAGCCACTGAGTTCCATGAAGGGCACATCAACAACGCGCAGCATAAGTTCCTCGGCAAACTCCTGCGGGAGCTTTCACAGATTGACAAGTCCAAGCCAATCGTCGTCCAGTGTCTAGCTGGAGGTCGATCCGCGATTGGTACCAGTATTCTTCAGCGAGCTGGATTCGATGTCACGAATATGACCGGAGGATACAAAGCCTGGCTCGCATCAGGACTGCCCAATCACCTCGAAGAGCCAACTACGGTTGGTACCTAAATCTCTCACCAAAACCTGCTGTCATTCGCCTCTGCTAGAAATCGAATACACCCCTATGGACACCATCGCAATCTTGACCATCGTGCTTGGAGCCTTTGTTGGCTTCTCGCTCGGTCTCACAGGGGGTGGTGGTGCAATTTTTGCTGTTCCCATTCTCATCTATGGATTGGGAGTGCCAGCTAGAGAGGCAGTTGGAATTTCGCTTCTGACGGTTGGCAGTACGGCATTTGTCGGATTTGTTCAACGAGCTCGACGAAGAATGGTTGAGTTCCCCACTGGCCTGCTGTTTGCTTTCGCTGGAATGATCGGAGCCCCCATTGGTTCTAAGCTGGCAGACTACATTCCAGAGCCCGTCTTACTTGCTCTGTTTGCCGGGCTGATGATTCTGATCGCTGTTCGAATGTGGTTGAAGGCGAATGAAAAGGGAGCAAATCTACCCATCCTTGATAGCGATAACGCTGGGCCAACGTGTCGAAGAGATCCGGAGGGCCGTTTGCGTCTGACGTCTCAATGCGCGATGTTGCTAGGCGTAGTCGGCCTGAGCGCGGGTATTTTAACGGGCATGTTTGGTGTGGGTGGTGGTTTCATCATTGTCCCTGCCTTGGTTTCGTTCGCATGCATGGGAATGCAACGCGCGATAGGAACGTCGCTCCTAATCATCACACTTGTTAGTTTGTCAGGAACGTCGGGCCACCTATTAGCCGGCAAAGAGCTATCGCTTCAAACTGCTGGCTTATTCACATTGGGTAGCCTTGTTGGTTTGTTTCTAGGCAGTTGGCTTGCACAGCGAATGGCGGGCCCAATGCTACAACGTCTATTTGCAGTCTCAATCGTGTTGGTTGCCGCATACGTCATTTTTCAAACAGTCACGCGGTAGCATAGAGAGATTGCAGAATTTCCGAATGAGTTTTAAGTCAAATAACTAGCGTCATATCGAATCGAAATTGAGGACAACACTTATGTCAGTAACGTACAAAGCCCCACTTCTTCAACTGGTAACTATGTCCCTCGTCGGTCTTGCTAGCCTGTCGTTTTTGAATGATGCCAATGCGCAACCCGGCCAAGGACGAGGGCTGGGATTTCGTGGCGGTCAAGGCCCAGGCGGTCCAGGACATGGTGGCCCAGGGCGTGGGCCAGGAATGCAAGGAAACGGGCCACGAGCTGAACAGCATGACGACCGACATGACTCAGATCGTGAGGTGTTTCAGTTTCTTCTAACTAACCACGAGAAGATCAGGCGCACGGTCAAAGAGCTTCCCAACGGTGTCGAGACACTGACGGAATCCGAAACTCCTTATGTAGCAGCCAAGATTAAGGAACACGTGGAGTGGATGAGCGTTCGCATTAAGGATGCAAAGCCAATTCGAATGCGTGACCCACTCTTCGCGGAAATTTTCAAGCATACCGACAAGATCAAAATGCACCATGAAGACACAGACAAAGGTGTCCGCGTTACCGAAACCTCCGACGACCCTGTTGTCGTAAAGTTGATTCAAGCACATGCAAAAGTTGTCTCAGGATTCGTCGAACGGGGCTTCGCAGAAGCCATGAAGAATCACGCCGTCCCTGACGCGAAGGGAATAGGTTCGGCTCCTGTGACGCCAACCAATCCAGTAATACCAAAGCATGGTTCCGTAGTTCGATTACCAAACGCCGCTCACCAACCGCGCGAAGGAACCAAGATTCTTATCGACGTCACACGCGGTAGCGAACCAGCGGAACTGAATGCGGCGATTGATAAAGTCGCCAAGTATCTAAACATCTATGCGGGCGGCGGAGCAAATCCTGCAAAAGGGCAGTTCGCTGTAATCTTTCACGGTGATGCAACACTGGCTGTCCTAAATGACGATGCGTACTCCGCAAAGTTCAAGACAAATGGCAATCCAAATCTCGATCTGCTTCACCAACTCCATGAACAAGGAGTCGAGTTATTTGTCTGCGGCCAAACATTGATCAGTAAAGATGCAAAGCCCGAAGAAGTAGCCGTGTTTATTGATACTGCCGTTTCTGCGCTGACGGTGGTAGTCAATTTGCAGGCCGATGGCTACGCCCACGTGCCGCTTGGGAAATAGGATCGAGATTTGTGGCTTTTAAGGAGTGAGAATTATGAAAAATGCATTTGATGTCATCGCTTGTGCAGCTTTGCTTGTGGCTGGTTGCCAAGCCGAATAGGAATTTAAAAGACACGCACAGCAATGGCTTTGGTCTCAAAACAGACACAGCCGACAAAAGTAGCAGGCAAGCTCCGTCGTGCCGTCCGCTCTTCAAGATTTGTAGGGATTGTAGGTGGACGGCACATGGAATGTGCCTACTTTAACTTTTGTCGGCTGTGTCAAAACAAACGCAATACACTGTGCATGTCTTTTGTTGCCCATTTCCTCCGGGAAACGCACCCGATGAGCCTAACGTACAAAGGCCGAACATGGTCATTGCTAGAATGCAAAGATTAGCGCCTTGAACAAACTGGAACACTAATCGACGCTAATTCACACTAATCTAAAGCGACCACGATCCTACTCCTGTTCTCTATTAGCGGAGATTAGCGGAGATTAGTGAAGATTAGTGTTCTGATCCAATGAAATCCGAGGAATCGATTACTCGCGATAGACTGGGCTCGAGAACATCCGGAGAAGCGTCCTCTCACAGTATTGTTCGACTCCGAACGAGGTGGCCCGTCGAAACTGATCTCGGATTTGGGAGTTTCGAGAGAAGTGCGATGGCAAGATTCGCCATCCGATTACGGTGAACGAACCGCCAATCCAGGATGGTATCTGATGTCGGTCCAACAATTGACACAACGGCAAAACATGTTTTTCAGGAAGGCGAATCCTGAATCGTGGCCTTTCGATGAAGTAGTGTTGTTTTTTGTGCCCGACGATCCTTTGAGATGAAGTTCGCGCCTGCACAGCGCATTCGGAAGCCTTGTTACCTTGATCGTGGGATTTCGCCAGTACGCTAAACCGCGTGACAATTCAAATCACGCAACCTAAACTGCGGGCCCATTGTTGGACGTTTAAAAGTCGCTAGACACCAGAGCGGCGACAAGTTCTTAAAGATCAGCTCTGCATGAGGTGCGATTGGCAAGCTTGGGTACCGAATCGGCCACAGTTTACGGTGCTTCCGTCTATAGCGCCAGGTGCAAGCGATGACGGAGGCAAGATGCTTGACTTCCATCAAAAAACCGTGATATCAAGGAGACGGCTGACTGGATTGCTTCTCAGCAAGCAAGCTTGCTTGCCAGGATGAATGATTTGTCGGTCAGTTCGTTGTAGTTCAAAAGCTAGTCGCGGTGAGGTTCATCGTTTGGGAAGACAACCGTGGCTCGTGCAACTTCCCCAACAATTTGCTTTGAAAGGAGAAAAAACAGAGTTTGTGTCATATTGTTCTCGCTACATTTTGCGAAACATTAAGCATAGATGTTGCTATGAACTCGACCAATCAGATGAAATGACCCCTGGAATGATTTCCACTATAAACCCGCATTGTGTAGAATAAAGAGCATGCTGCGAGCCACTGTGAAAGTAGCGACATTTGTGAACCGGAGCTATAACCGAGGAATGCGATGGATATTCAATTGCCAACCGAAGCCTGTCAGTTTATAGAGGGAATGGTTGCATCTGGTCAGTATGCTTCCGTAAGTGACGCGGTTGCCGATGGTGTACGGTTGCTGATGAGTCGCCAGCAGTTGCATTCCGAGATTCAGCAAGGAATTGGTGAGTTAAATGCAGGGATGGGCATTGAAGGTTCGCAAGTCTTTGGCGAACTAAGATTGCAAGCACAGAGGCTTAAGCAGCAGGAAGCGTAATGCCACGGCTGATTTTTTCGCCATCCTCACGGCAAGCGGAATTCAGCATCGAATGCAAAGACTATCGGCGATCGAACTGCGGCCGATGGTGAGTTTGTCTTCTCCACAACAGTAAATGCATCAAAAGATGAGACTTCCCATGAATGACGCTGAAGAATTCGACCTGAAACCGATCGATTGCGACGTACCGTTACATCGATATCTTTCGGTCCGAATGAGAGATGCTTTTCGGTGCAATGCTAACTGATTGAACCGTCAGCCGATGTTCGCAAGATGCCGAACACCCAACTTGCCCGCTAACGCTCGCAGTCGATCGCGACTGGCTGACAAAAAGCGACCTACCCACGTCTTTTCGTGTAACCGCTTGATACGCTGACTCCAAATCTCAGCGCTACTTTGGAGTCGCTCAAAGATGCCAGCTAGCTCGCTGGATACGACAGCTTTCCCCTTGCGCAC
>CAIOHR010000416.1 GCA_903858115.1 uncultured Pirellula sp.
CCGGCCCGGTGGTCTTTTTGGCTTCAGAAGAGAGCCGCTACGTCACCGGTCAGACCTTGTTGGTTGACGGGGGCATCAGCACGGGTGCTACTCGTGCCACGGTCGCCCCGCCGAAACCCTGATCTCCCTGCGCCATGCTTTACGCCCTGCTCGCCATCGCCGTCCTGGTCCTGCTGGTGACCTGGCTGAAGCTTAACCCGTTCATTGCGCTACTGATCAGCTCGCTGTCGCTCGGCGCGATGGTCGTGGCCACGCAGGGCATGCTCACCATGGCGGAGGTCCTCAAGGCCTTCCAGACGGGCTTCGGCAATACCTTGGCCGGTACCGGCGCGATTATCGTGCTCGGCGTTGTGTTCGGAAAACTTCTCGCGGAATCGGGTGGGGCAGGGGTACTCGCCAAACAATTCATCCGCACGCTCGGCCCTTCGCGGATCGGTCTGTGCATCATCCTGCTCGCACTCTGCGTGGGCATGACGACCTGGTTTGCGGTCGGCCTGCTGCTCATTCTCCCGATCGTCATCACCCTCGCGAAGGAAACCGGTAAACCTTTCCTGCTGCTGGTGCTGCCGCTGTTGTCGTTCCTCTCCGTGATGCACGGACTCATGCCACCGCACCCGGGTCCCGTCATCGCCATCGAGGCCCTGCATGCAGACATGGGTAAGGTCATCCTTTGGGCGCTCGTGCTGGGGATTCCCGTCGCCGCCATCGCCGGTCCGTTCTTCGCGAAGATCGCCGTCAAACGGGTCGAAGTTGCCACCCCCGAGTTCACGCCGTCGGTTTCCGCGAACCAGACCTTGCCGACGTTTGGGCTCACCATCTTCACCGTGCTGCTGCCGGTGATGCTGCTGCTCGCGGGTACGTTGGTTGAGCTCCTGCACGCCAAGGAAGCCCTCTGGGGTAAGGTCGGCCTCTTTGTCGGTCACCCCGTGATCGCGCTGCTTTTATCGGTGCTTTTCGCCATGTGGGCCTTTGGTAAGCGCTGCGGTCGTTCCCCTGGCGAACTCTTGAAATTCTCCGAGCAGAGCGTCTCTGGTATCGGCATGACGCTCATCCTTGTCGGTGCCGGCGGCGGCTTCGCACTCGTCATGCGCACGGCGGGCGTGGACAAGGAACTCGCTGAATTGGCGGCGTCCGCGGGTCTACCGTTGTTGGTCTACGGTTGGCTCGTCTCGGCGTTCATCCGCGTCGCCACCGGCTCCGCGACCGTCGCGATCACCGTCGCGTCTGGCTTCATCGCGCCGGTTATGGCCGCCCATCCGGGTACCAGTCCCGAGCTCATGGTCATCTCGATTGGCTGTGGCTCGCTCTTCCTTTCGCACCTCAACGACAGCGGTTTCTGGATGGTCAAGGAATGCCTCGGCCTCACCGTCGGCCAGACCCTGCGCACCTGGACGATCACCGAGACCCTCATCGGTTTCTCCGGGTTAGGGATGGCATTGTTGGCCGAGCAGGTGTTGAAGTTTTTCGGGTAGGATCGATGGCTGGGTCGATGACGGATGACTGCATCGATGGCGGAGGACAGAATGGAGGACTGCATTGAGGGCTGAGTTGAGGACTGAGTGGATAAGTCCCGCCACCTGCCACCTGGGGCTGCCACCCGCCACCTGAAATTCAACTTCGTTTCCCTTCGATTCAGCCATCGACTCTATCATCTATTCTTCATTACCTCATTCCACCCAATGAAATCAGCACTGGTATCATCCACTCTCCTTTAGCTCGGATCTTTCATCATCTCGTCCGCCGCCGAGCCGGTCCGCATCATGGCGATTGGCGATTCAATCACGCAGGGCGGCAAGACGTTCGTGACGTATCGTCTGCCGCTGGATCAGAAATTGCGCGCCGCGGGAATGAAATATGAATTTGTCGGATCGCAGCAGAGCGAAGGACCGAGCGGTCCGCTCTGGCATGAAGGCTATGGCGGCAAGAACGCCGAGTTCCTCGCCGGACTCATGCCGCAGAAACTCAAACAGATGAAGCCCGACATTCTTCTGCTCCATTGCGGCCACAATCATTCCGCCGAGGAGAAGCCCGTGCCGGGCATCATCGCCGCCGAGCGCACGATCATCGAGGCCGCGCGGAAGCAGAATCCCAAGGTCGTCGTCCTGCTCGCGCTGGTGATCCCCAGCGGCAAGCTGCCCAAGTATGGCTACCTCCCCGAGCTCAACCAGGCTTCGGTCCTGCTGGCCCGGGAACTGAGCCGCCCGG
>CAIOHR010000417.1 GCA_903858115.1 uncultured Pirellula sp.
TGAAATGGTGCTCGTGCTCGATTGTCCGCCCAATCGAGTACGAAAAACTGGGATTGGGCTTTGATGAGCAAAGATAAAGGACAAGGCAAAGTCTGTTCGGCTGTTCAAGTGTAATAACGAAAGACTTGTACCAACGCTAAGACGTTTGTCGAGATACAAATGCAGTACTCTATAAGAACACTCCTGATCGCAACTTGCATAACGGCGATACTATTTGCGTTTCTCCCAGCGCTCGCCATCTTCGTTGGTTCAGCCGTGCCTTTGATGTTGATCATATTGTTTCGCAGGAAGGCGACGAATGCGATCCAAAGAGTCGCTCGCTTTGCCGTCGCTGCCGTTCTTGCTTTTCCGATCTATTTCTTTTCGGAGGGACTTACGCAAGTTCCTGCTATGTATGCTCTCAACCACGTGTCGACACCCAAAGAAGTCACAATTTACAACTCTTGGATCCTGACCAGGAATGCTTTCTACTGGCCATACTGGTCATGGGTTGATTCGGATTTGGAACGCCGGCGATTGAGTACTTTTTCGACATTTCTAATCTGGTACCATAACGAGTGGGAAGAATATAGCGAGTTCCTATTGAACGTTGACAATAGCGACGAAGAAGAGATTGATGTGGCTGACGTGCCCGAAGAAGCTACTGAGTGATGCCTTCGAATTGGCATGTGCTTCGGTTGGTTTTGCTTCTTCGGAAGCACTCATCGCATTCCCAAATACAGTCCCGAGTTAAAAAGAAGTTGCATATGCCCATCATCGTCCGAAATGTTCTAACACAAAAACGCTACATTCTTGTCGGGCCGGCATATGGACTTGCAAAGGCCAACCGGGGAACGCTGGATCCTAGCTATGCAACGTTTGAAGAGAAGCTAATTGTTGCATGCGATGAAGAGGGGCAACTGCATTGGCTGAATTCCATCGAAATGGTCGTGGAGACGGTTGGGGGGCGTTTGTGCCGGGATGTGCTGGATGGACCTGCGCCTCTCGCCTTCTGAACACACTAGGACCAGCTTCCAGGGACTGTTACCTCGCGAATACCGTTGGCGGTTACGCTATTGTCGGTGTGTTTCGATAGTCGATTTTATCTGCGATGCTGCGAAGGCTTTTGCTTGTTAACATGATGGATGACAACGGGGACCAAATTTCGGAGGGGCTGGAGGCGCGATCGTTTCAGTTCGGTATTTGGCAACTCTTGTATTGGACCGCAGTAACGGCGGTAGTATTGGCATCTATGATCTATGTGCCAGGTGTTTTGATCTTAGCGATCTTGTTTGCCTTCACCTTCGTACCTGTCGGACCTGTTGTGATTCTGTTCCTGACGATCTCCTTCGCTCCAGACAAGAACGGGCAGTTATCCTTCAATCATTGGCCGGTTAAGGTCCTAGCGATTGTTTGGTGCATTTGTGTCATGATTGTTGTGGCATTCTGTCTGCTTAGCAGCATGAGCGAGTTTTAAATTGCCGATGCGTTAGGCAAGCGGCTTGGTTTTGTGGATCGACCACTTGCTTGAGCGTCTTGAAGTTGCACTATCTGATTTAGGGGCAAAGCCCCGGCCGTTTACTTAGCCCAGCCTGAAGGGTTGGGTCCAAACAAGAACAGAAAATTGATAGGGCCAACGGCCCGGCCGTTTGCTTCGGCCAAGAATGTAAGCCAACAAA
>CAIOHR010000418.1 GCA_903858115.1 uncultured Pirellula sp.
CGGGGGCCGTGGTGGTAACGGCGGCGGTTACGGCGATAAGCGAGAGCATTCGCCTCGCGGACCACGATACTAAGTCGCAAAAAATAAAGTTACGCATCGCGTGACAAAAACGAAATCATTGAGCCGACATTCATTTTGAATGCCGGCTCTTTTCGTTTGTGTCGCTACACGTTCTTGATCGGCTGCTACATTCACGAAGACTCCCGGCCAACCTCCGCATGGCTAAAATGTTGTTGCTGCTGAACTCCTGTGAAACCGAGCAATAAGCGAGACGACGATGGACCAAAAGACGGTCGAAAAACTGGAGTTGAAGATCGAAGAAGCCGTGATTGAGATCATTGTGAAAATGGGCTTGAAAAAACTTCCTCTTTTACCCAGCCATCAAACGATTCACTTGATGGCCAAAGCCGCCGTGGCGGTCTATGAAGCAGCTGTTGTAAATCAGCGATTGGAAGAGTGACTCGTTGATGTGGAATAACCACCTATACCCGACGATTGACTATCCAATCCTCAGCGGGGGCCCTCGTCAGTTGGAAGTGTTGATGAGCCTCACGTGCACTCATGATGGTGAAGTTTGGGTCCGCCATTGATTTGTTTCGGATCTGCATCGCTAGTAAATTAGTTGTGTAAACCCTTGGCGACACCGATTTTCTAAGCAAGTAACCCTGCTGAATCGATTTTCTTCTTCCGGCCCTTGTCCTTACCCTACACTGCTGAGTTTAGCGTTTTGTGATAGAGACTCGCTGTTCGCAAGGGTTTCTTTTACACATTGGTCAAAATCTAGTTCACCCAACGGGGCGCGGGGAGATCAGTTATGCGTAGCAAGAGAAACGGTTCAACGAGTCCAACATCCCTCAATCGAACTCTACGCCTTGAAAGCCTCGAATCTCGATCTCTTCTAGCCGCCGATACGTTCGTGGGTCTACGGCACAATTTGATGAACCCCTCCGATGTTAACATGGACGGGACTGCTTCACCCATCGACGCACTGATGATCATCGATGAACTTAATCGTTCAGGTCAATCCAGCGCTTCGCAATCCCCTATGATGGCCGATACAAACAATGATGGTTTCGTAAGCCCCGTCGATGCATTGATCGTGATCGACAACCTCAATTCTGAATTCGTCAGGAATATGCCAAACCCGAACTTTGGCGGTGGTGCAGGGGGAGGGGCAGGTGAAGATCCACAAAGCGAAGTGACGGCGGTTGATGACACCCAACTGGTCTACGTATCCGTCGATGCGGTGATTAAGCCTGAAATCGAAATCGACGTGCTGATGAACGATATCGGCCAGAATCTGAAAATCGTTCAAGTTGGGTTGCCAGCAACCGGTACGGTCTCCATCCGACCTTCTTCCTCGAATCCCGGCAACATCGTCTTGGTCTACTCTCCGAATGAATCAAGTGCCAATTACGATCGATTCCTTTACATGATAGAGTCGAGCGACGGGCGATGTTCAACTGCTTTTGCATCGATCAAATACGAAGTACAGCAGGACGCGACTGTGAACTTTGAACTGATTATGCCCGAGGTTGCAGAAGGTACCGCAGGAAACGAAATCAACTTCCGGAACGCAGATGCTTCTCCGCAAATCCAATTCAATTTTGCGGGGTTCTCCGGCGCCCAAGTCGGCGTATACCTCACATGGGAGTTCCCCGAAGGCTTCTCGGTTGGCCAACGATTTTTAGGTGAGTTGCTCTCCCGTAGTACAACTCAGATGGCGACGCTTTATCCGACAGCCGGGGGCGGTGTTTGGATCGTCGGAGAGATCGCCGGCGTGAACCGTATCCTTGCAAACCTATTCTATAAGCCAGCCGATGGCTATTCGTCATCTGTCGGTGTTAGACTGAACGGTTGGGCTTTTCTCTACAACAGCATCGGTGTCAACTACGGCAACGTCAACGCTTCGACCCTCATAAAAGTGACCAAGGAATCAAATTTATCTGACCCGACCGCGGTCGACGACTACTTTTCCTCTGTCAGCCGTAATCAACCCGTCGTTCTCGATATCCTTGCCAACGACGAATTCAAATCGTATGCAAACCGAGCAGCAGATCTGACTGTCGAGATCACTCCTTGGGCTCAATCCGACGCGACGATCAATTGGGATCCGCTCACTCGAAAAGTGGTTTATCAAGCTGGATTTCTAGGCCAGTATGGTGTTCGGTTCGGCGACCAATTTGCCTACACCATCAGGACCACCGAAGGGAAGGCCTCCCAAGGCATCGTGACGGTGATCCATGAGGGAGCTTAGTTAGGCATTAGGCATTAGGCTTTAGGCATTAGGCTTTAGGCTTTAGGCTTTAGGCATTAGGCATTAGGCATTAGGCATTAGGCTTTAGGCCAATACCGTCAAATCGAGATATGGATTGGTACGCGGAGATGTGGTTTTTGAGCAGCAAATTGTCACCTTCAAGAGGAGGGGAGCCAAGAGCTTTCCGTAACATGTC
>CAIOHR010000419.1 GCA_903858115.1 uncultured Pirellula sp.
CTCGAGAGTTCGGGAAGCGTTAAGCCAATTGAACGAACCGACACAACAGCTCATACAACTGGCGTTTTTTCAAGAAATGAAATACGCGGACATATCCGAGATTTTGCGAATACCGGTTGGCACCGTAAAGAGCCGGGTTTTCACGGCAATTCGTAAACTCAATTCGATTTGGATGCGTATGGAAGAGAAGGATGGCAAAAAGAGCGACACGTAAGTTGCCCTCTTTAGGTTGTCCCGTTGTTTGTCCCCTCCTCGTCCTTTTCGCATCTATCGCATGCAATCCTCTAGTGACCTACCTTCAGACGAAGACCTCATCGGCTATCTGTTAAATGGCTTGGATGATGACGAGCGTTTTCGTTTGGAACGCATGTTGGTTGCAGATGCAAAGCTAAAGCAGCGTTTGGAGGATTTAAGTGAGTTACTGCTACCCATCGAAAATGTAAAAGAGGACGCATTCGAACCAGGTCACACACTCGTCGATAGGACCATGGAATTGATCCGGGTTTATGATCGACCAGTCAAAGAACGAGACCCTAAGCCGTTAGTCGCCGGCTTGTCCGCCGTAGTGGATGCAGCACATCGCACGGTGAGGATTGCATGGGTTGATAGTTTGGCGCTGGTCGCGGCAGGGGTCACTTTGTTATGCGTGTTGTTACCGAGTGTCTGGTACACGCGAGAAGAATCGCGAAGATTTGCGTGTTCGAACAATTTGAGAGAAATCGGTGAATCGCTTCAGAGGTTTGCTGACACCGACCAAAGACATCAGTTTCCAAAAATCGAAACTCAAGGACCGATGTCGTTTGCTGGGGTTTATGTTGTCAAGTTGCATGAAGCGGGCCTTTTGGGCTCAACACAATTGTTATGGTGCCCTACCAATCCTCGTTCATCGTTTGAAGTCTCCGTGCCTAGCACAACACAGTTGATGCAAGCTCCGTTAGACATACGCGATTCATGGCAACGCTTTGTCGGTGGTTCATATGCCTACAATCTCGGCATAATTGAAAACGGTATCTATCGAACTCCCTGCTCTACCGAAGCAGACGTTCCCATTTTGGGTGATATGATCTGCGAGGATGATATAAAAGCCAATCTAAAGCCCGTGATTCACGGTTGCAACATTACAAACATCCTTTACTCAGATGGTAAAGTGCGTGCGATTAAGTTGCCGTCCCTGTCGTCTACCAATCTTTCGTCCAATGCACCCACAACAAAGAAGGGCATTGATTCGGGAAGCATCACGGATGTGATTGATCATCCTTATCTAAATCGCTCGTTCATCAATGCAGCGGGTCTCGACTCGAATGATTGGTGCCTTGGTCCGAGCTACCGATCGCCACTATCAACCAGATAGCCACATCTTTCAATAAAGGTCGCTACAACAGGACCATCGCTAGAACAAATGTGGTTGTGACGATCTCATCCTAGCCCGAACTGCCGTGGCTTGCTGGGCAGCCATTTCGGCGGTATCCGCTAGAACAGTCAAGTGCCCCATCTTTCGTCCCACTCTCGCGGCTTGCTTTCCATAAAGGTGAAGATGGCAATTAGGTTCCGTGAGTGCGGCTGCGTAATTGGGTTTGTCGTCACCCCACAAGTCACCCAAGAGATTTGCCATGGC
>CAIOHR010000420.1 GCA_903858115.1 uncultured Pirellula sp.
CAGCCGCTATACCAATTAGCGCACCGCACCATGCTTAAAAGTAGCTCGCCAAGGAATCGAACCTTGTCTAACAGTTTCGAAGACTGTCGTGCGAATCCATCACACTCGCAAGCCATGTTGTTCATCAGTGTCCATGTCAGGAATCGAACCTGATCTTCGACCTTCGCAGGGTCGCGTGCGTAACCACACCAGAGTTGTTGCAGCATGTTGCACTTGAGAATCAAATCCACCTACCACTCGTAAAGACCTTTAGACCCTGGTTGCTATCCATAGATTTAAACGACATAAAGGCGATCGAACGGGCACTGGAAACAGAAAAGGAAAAAGAGCGACTTTTGGATGTCGCTTATTGGCAGCCTCTCAAGCAAGAGCTTGCCGAGCTAAGGGCCAGCAAGCGATCAGGAAATGAGTGAAAAAACAAACCGGATTCGAGTTGCATCAACAGGGAGTAATTGCCGCGAATGAGCGAATTTCAAATCGTAAAATTCCGATCCATTGATCGTCCACTCTCGGATAAGCAATTGGAGTTCATGGAGCGGCAGTCATCGCGAGCCGAGTTCACCAAGTGGGAATTCAAGGTTGAATACCATTACAGCTCGTTTCGTGGCGACGTCGATGGAATGCTCCGCAACGGATACGACGTCTTTTTGACTTATTCCAATTACGGCTGCCGCGAGATTCGAATGCGGTTGCCGGGCGGCTTGCCCTTTGCGAAGAACGTTTGGTCAAAGTACATCAGCGCCGAGGGGCTGACATGGAGTGCTGACAAAAGTGGGAAGGCTGGCATACTTACCTTAGCACCGTATCTTGAAGAAGCGTACGATCCAGTCTGGGAATTCGATGACTACCTGGATGCGACCGCAAAGCTCAGAGAAATATTGATCGCTGGCGATCTTCGTGCTTTGTATGTTCTCTGGCTGTGTAATGCGATGTCATCAAACGTCGATGATGAGGCAGTGATAGAACCACCAGTACCTCATGGACTCGCCAATCTTCCAGATGAAGCCGCTGATCTACTGGCCTTTTTCGAAGCTGACCCATTGCTTGTCGATGCTGCAGCTATCGGCATCCCAGCTTTCAATGCTCAACGCTCGCAAGGTGATGCATTAAACGCTTGGCTGACAAAACTTGCTGATGCGCGTCGCGATGAGATCATTCAACGACTGCTTTCAGAAGATCCCGTCGCCGTAAAAGCCGAGTTGCTCTCTGAGATTCGCGATAGCCAACAAACGCCGAGTTGGCCCGTTGAACCGCCGACTCGCACCGTGGCACAACTGCTTCAACTTTGCGAGTCGCTGCGTCAGAAAGAAGATGAAAAAGAGAAGAAACAAGCCGCCGCTAAAGCCAAACGAGAAGCCGATAAGGCGGAAAAGCAGCGTCAAGCAAGAATGGTCGAGATGCAGTCAACTCCAGAATCGTGGTTGAAGAAGGCCTCAAAGCTTGTTGAAGATCGTGGCACGGATAACTACCGCGAAGCAGCCAGCATACTCGCCGACTTGCGCGATGCTGTAGGAGGCGAGCAAGGCATCAAAATCGCTCGCAAGCATGCAGCACATCTTGCTCAGAAATATCCAACTCTCAACGTACTTAAGTCTTCGCTTCGAAAGAAAGAACTTTTGGACTAGCCTGATCGAAATTGATTCTCCAACGCTGCGCCATCTATACCCGTCAGTCGCGTGAGTCCCGAAGCGAATTCACATCATGCGATGCACAGTACAAAGTCTGTTTCGTATTCGCAGCATCCATGCAACGGGAGGGATGGCAACTCGTCGATCGCCGTTACGATGACCTCGGCCATTCTTCTGAAACGCTAGATCGACCAGCATTGAACCGCTTGGTCGAAGATATTCAAGCAGGCGAAATCGATCGAGTCTTAGTTCATCGCCTTGACCGCGTCGCGAGAAAGATCCTCTTTGCCTGCCAATTTCTAGAACTATTGCGGCAGCAAGATGTCGCAATCACGATCGTCAGCCAGCCAGAGATTAGCGGCGATGCGAATGGTCGCCTGCTTATCAACCTCATGGCGACGTTTGCCGAATTCGAGCAAGAAATGACAAGGTCGCGCATGGCAGACGCCAGAGCAGCACTCAAGGCTCATGGCCGTCGAGTTGCTGGCAGGGTGCCATATGGTTATTTTGCTGATCCCACCGCCAAGCAACTGATCATTAGTAAATCGGAGGCAACTGACATTCAAAAGATTTTCGAGCTAGCAGCCAATGGCAAGTCACTGGCGGAAATCGCAGAATTTTTCAACGAACCGCAGGGCATACCTGCCAAGTTCGAATCACAAAGTTCGCCATGGACTCCAAGACGAATTTCGGCAGTGCTCTCGAATCGTCATTATATCGGGCAAATCAAATATGGGAACGCCTGGGTAAAGGGCTTGCACGAACCCATCGTTGAAGAGCAAATGTTTAAGCTGTCTCGCGAACAAACGGCAGGACGCAGAACTACCTCAAAGACCGACCGAAGCGTTTCATCCATCCCGAACTCACTTCGCAGACTCGTCGATTGCCCAAAGTGCGGTCGTAAACTCTCGATCGGCACAGATGTCAAGCAAATAGATCGAATATGCAAACAGGTTACGACCTATTATCGCTGTAGATCGAATTCAGGTGGCAGAAAGCCCTGCACCGGGGTTCGGATTCAAGCCTGGAAGCTCGAGAAGCGAGTCATCGATGCGATCACTGCCGCAGCGAGCAATTCAGTAACGATCGATCGAGTTGAATTGACTGTGACAGACTTGAACAAGCTTTCACATTATTGGGCATTGCTGAATAGCAGCCAGCGCGACAAACTATTGCCCCTAATCATCGCAAGTGTGATTCCCTCAGAAGACTTCAACGAGCTTGCGATTCAGCTGCAACCAGACGCACTTGACTATGTTCGATGCATGGCTGCGTACGGGCAGCCTAAACCACCTGCTTCGAAATCATCGCCAAGTCGCTCTTCAAGGAAGCGAAGAAAACCAATGATCGCGTCATCTGCCTCAGGTCAACCCTTCGTTCCATTGCGTGAACGATTGAAGCGTGTTCAGCGTCTGGAATTGTTCTACGACGACCTCAACTCCACGCCAATGCTTATGAGGCGATGCGAGATATCCAACTTAGACATTCCAGAGTTGATAAATGTTGTAGCTGAGGACCTTTTGGACTGCGATCCCACGAATCTCGATGAACTACAGACTCTTCCCGATTCAGATGGCAACGAAACGAACTGGCATAACAACTATCTTTTGGCAACACCATCCGACAGCTGGATCGCTTCGATCGTCGCTACTCGTGCACTAATTGAATTAAAAGCCGAGGAAGCTATCGCAGTTTTTGTCGAACTACTATTTGAAAATTGGCGTTTCCCGCGGCTCTCCGTAGGCATCGAAGCCCAGTACTTCTTTGCCCCTCTAGGGGAAATTGCAATCGATCCACTTTGTGAAGCATTCGAACTCTCTGGTCCAGAAGAAGACGATGGGCGGCGCGATGTAGTGGCAGCCCTCGGCTTCATCGGGGAGAAGCATCCCAACACTCAAGCTGAGATAACGAACAGGATTGTGAATTGGCTAAATCGACACAACCAACAGAACACGCATAGCAATTCCGAAATCGCTTGTGTACTGCTCGACTTAAAAGCCAGTCAAATGGCTGATTCGATTCGCTCGGCTCTGGATGCACAGTGCATCGACACCAGTGTCTGTGGCGACTGGGACGAAATCAGGGCGGAACTGAGTGCGCGAAAGTAATGCTTCGCGAAGATCGTAGAATCGCAAGCAAATCGCTACAATACTAAGAGCGGGTTTTGCCGATTCTGCCAATTGATTCTCTAACAACAATGGAGTGCTGTCATGAAATACGTCAATCGAAGGAGGGATACTTACTATGTCTTTCAAGGCGTCACGAAGACAGGCAAGCCCAAGTACTATGTTTCGCGCAAGGCGGAATCCGCAGCGGGCATACAAATCGACTCATTGCCAGACGATTTTGAACTGTTTGAATCGCCAATCGACGCTAGAGTCATTATTCGCAAGAGAGTTTCGTCTGACATTTACGACAATGAATTGAACTTTGTTCAAGAACGAGCCAACTCGATGGCGCGTAACGTAAGGGCAAAGGTGGTCAGCAAAGGTCGATGCGTAGTCATTTACGAGTCAGCTCGGGCCGAGGAGTTCAAATCAATGGCATCCGTTGTCGGCGGATTATCTTCGAGGTTTGTTGAAGCCATGCAGTCCTCTAGTCGGGCTTCGTCGTGATCTCGACCAACCGAGAGCATGTAGTCCAGGTCTGGGTAGGTAACGAAGCCAA
Source organism: uncultured Pirellula sp. (assembly GCA_903858115.1). GTDB lineage: Bacteria > Planctomycetota > Planctomycetia > Pirellulales > Pirellulaceae > JBKCUI01. The sequence continues at coordinate 4,296 of CAIOHR010000420.1, forward strand.
CGAGGCTGACTAAATAATCGCGTTGATGTTCGCGAGAATCCGTGTACGACAGGTAGAGTAGGTTCGACAACTCCTCGACTGTTAGATCTCGAAAATCAGGCTTGCCCCAAGATCTGCGGCCCATTCAAAGTTCCTTTGCTGAAGAGTTCAGTCGTCGAGAGGCTCTGGCGGAAACAAGCCGAACATCTGCTCCGCCTGACGAATCTTGCAGCGCCGCTCATGGTTCAAATCAAGCAGTCGGATCGTCAGCAGTCCAGTATCTGTTTTCCCAACGAGCTGATAGTCATCCCACTCGAAATGCTCACTCCAAGTATCTGATCTTGGATGAAACAATGGGATCGCCGGAGAGCCTTGATCAAGGGCCGAAGAAACTCGGTCAGATTTGTGAAGGTTGCAACTTGGACACGCCAGAGCCAGATTGTCTAGCTCGCTAGTTCCTCCATGCGCACGAGGAGTTACATGCTCGACGTGGAACGTCGCTCCCTGCAGCGACTGATGCATCTTGCAGTATTCGCATCTGCTCTCTGCTCGGGCTACTATGACGCCCCTTGAATCGTCGGCCACGTTCAGTCCGACTACGGTTTTCGACCGAGAAGATGCAGAGCTTCCGCGCGGACCAACGAGAGTTGTTCACTAAGTTCTGCTAACGCTTCCAAATCCGCTCGTTCCTGCTCGGTCAAAAGGCCTTCATTATTGCGGTCCATCAACTGCTGAAGGCGCCGATCGGCCTGCTCCGGCAATCGAAGCATAGCAATGTTCTCCACCCATTGTTGAGGTGCGTCGATCGTTAAAGCCATAGTATCTCCCGATGGTGAGCATTTCCAAACTTCACAGCAGGATTCTACAACGGTTTGAACGTACCGGGAAGTTTGTTCAAGGTATTGTCCAGATCTTGCTCAAGCCAACTTAGCAAGCAAAACCGACTTGAGAGAATGCCTGCCTATTTGAACAAACTAAGTACCGATCCCAAAGGTTGTTAACTCTGATGTCGGGTGCTGTTAGTATCCCAGGCCCAGCTTTTGCGTCTCTGCCGCCAGTTCATCGAGCGACTCTAATCGCTTACGATCCATCGACCGTTTGTATTCCATCAAGTCTCTGAACAAAACTCGGCGATGTGTTCCAACTTTCCGGAACGGAATGTCTCCCTTTTCAAGCTGCTCCACAATGAAAGGCCTTGAGACTCCCAGCAATTCTGCCGCTTGCTGAGTCGTTAATTCAGCATGCACAGGGATCAAAGTGACAGCGTTCCCTTTCGCCATCTCGTTTAGGATGTCCCCAAGCAGCTTAAATGCGGTTGCCGGCACGGATACCACAGTCTCACCGCCGCCTTGAGTGCTGACACGCAAACTCAGAGGCGAGTCTAACTTGCTGGAAACGATTTTGGCAATGCTTCTGCTCGAAGCGATCGCAAGTTCTTCGTCGTCGCGACTTGGGGATACTGCATCTGGGAAATCGTTCAGAGTAGTGCTCATTTGGTTTTTACCTCCACACCAACTCTATCGTCCATTCGCAGCAAAAGCAATAAACGAAACAAACGAAAGACCGCTTTTCCTCCCTCTGATGTCACTTGCGATCGACAAATCCGGCCCAGGAATTACCACGAAACAGCGGTTTCGGTAGCAGGTTGCGACCGCAAAGTTTGAACAAGGCTGCTTTCGGGCATCGCAAAAACATCCGGAAAACCACCTGTATGGGTGGTGTTTTGGCGGGTTCTGTTAACCGCTCTGTCAGCGTGAGCCAGCTGAAATTTGAGAGGCAAAATTTGAGCCTTTCAGAACAGTCTCGAAACTGTTCTGGTTTAGTTAACGCAGAAAGCCGAGGTCTCTACCTCGGCTTTCTGCGTTTAAATCCGTGGTTTTCGCGTGTTTCTTGTTAACCGCTGCGTGGAACCGTGCATCTCTTCCTGCCGGCTCAGAGTACAGGACGGGTCGTTTCCTGGTCCCCACCCCCGCCAGAACAACCAAATCTCTCTAACTCTCTCGGTTAACGGCCACAGGCTAGTTAACAGAATGAGGCGATCCGAGAGAGCGATTGGTGATTGCTTACTGAGAGTTTGAGACCGCTTATTTGCCCGGTTGTTCCTGGGTAGCGCGTCGTCGGTCCAAATCGTATCCGTTGCCACCGACGCATCGAAGTGAATTAGCAAACTCGCCTCACCCTTTTGACCTCGGCAGATTCGCGAGCCGGTTAATGGGGAATGCGTGAATCCAGGAAGCAGGGGCGATTCCATTGAAGCCCGAAGTTCAGCCGCTCGCGGCCTCAATTTTCTGATTTTCATGTCATGATCAGCGGGGTACGGCTAAGTATCAGTAGACGACCGTTTTGATTGGGCTGAGTCGAGGGCGCAAAAACATGGAAGAACAATATCAACAAGCGATTCGCTACTGGACGCTAGCACAGCCGGTAGTCTCAGCCTACGTAGCGGCAGTCGTTCGAGACTTCCGGGACCGTGATGATGTGCTGCAGGCGATATCCGTTGCGGTACTAGAGGCGTTCTCGTCCTATGACCCCGCACGCCCCTTTACGCCTTGGGCGATGGGTATCGCGCGAAACCAAATTGGCACTTACCTGCGCGAACGTAAACGCAACCGCCTAATCTTCGATGCGGAAACGGTTGACCTGCTGGCAGTGGCATTCGAACAAATCGACTCAGCTCAAACTCGAAAGTTGGACTTTCTTCAGGATTGCTTAGCAAAGCTCGAGGGGCGGGCTCGTCAGTTGTGCGAACTGCGGTACCAGAATGACCTGAAACCGGCTGCGATCGGCTCTCTGCTTGGCATGACTCCGAATGCGGTAGCCAAGTCGCTGCAGCGCATCCGTGATCAACTGCGGCAATGCATCGAGCGACACTCGGCTCTGGAAGGAGGTCAATCGTGATTTCTGATGCTCGTGAACTTATCGATGGCTATCTGGATGAGGCGTTAACGGCAGATCAGCAAGAAGAATTGAGTGCTTGGATCAAAGCCAATCCGGAAAATGCCCGGGTCTTTGCAGAGGCAATGTTGCTTCACGATCGCTTGCGAAACACCCTGGGTACTGCTGAAACGCCCGACGCCATCCTTCCATCATTAATTATCGAATCGCCCCGGGGTTGGCTTGGGGGCTCATGGTTAATGAGTTCTCTCGCAAGAACAACGGCGGCCGCTGCGGTGCTTATTCTGGGGCTCGCTACGTTGTGGTTCAGCATTGGTACGCCAACTGCCTCAGCCGCGATTCGTGAGCTAGATCGAATCATTGTCAACAGCATGAGGACGAAAGATCGGACTTTCGAAATCGTAGTTGAAGACATTACCACTGAACGCCGCGGGAAGCGATCTGCTAGACCTGAATCACAGCGACCACCGAAGCCACCGCTGGATGGAGCCACATTATACGTTCGTTCGGGTAACCAATTTGTGCTCATACGCAAAACCCAGGATGGCTTACCATTTGTTACCGGATGCAACGGCAAGCAGAGCTGGGCAATCAACACTCGAGGTCCTGTTAGAGTTAGTGCCGACGTTCATCGCTTTGATCATGATCTTCCAGGGCACGAGACTTCGATTCCGCTCACGAATCTTCACGAAGGTCTCCAGCAGCTGAAGCGTGCCTATGACCTAACTTTCTCAGCACTCGGCCCTGAAGAGTACCAGACCGGAGATGGTCATGAAGCTCGCCAATTGATTGCTGTAAAAAAAACAAAAGAGCGCGGGCCTCAGCGAGTAGAAATCGTCTACGACGCGACCACTGGCGGCATTCTGCGAATGCGTTTCGTTCAGATGCCCTATGGCCCCGACCGTTTGGATCTTCGTTTATCGCTGGTCAGTGAAGAGGAACTGTCGTCTGACTTCTTCGAACATACAAGTCATCACATGCCGGATCGAAAGATAGAAGTGGAGAACTAATGATGAAGCGGCTGATTCCCATAACAGTAATTCTGATCGCGCTGCTTAGTTCAAGCGATGCACGGTCACAGTCGTCAACTTCGGCCAGCATCCGCAAGCCTCAAATGAGTGATACGATCCGAGCCAATGTCTACGCGGACAATTCATTCATACTGTACATCAATGGAGAATTGGTCGCCGTGGACTCGATCGCTTTCGTTCCACATAACGTGATTTCAGTCGACATCTTGCCCAGCTATCCGATGACTATTGCCGTCATGGCCAAAGACAACTTCGATCCAAAAACGGGTATGGAGTACGCCAATACGAACATCGGAGATGGCGGCTTTATCTTGAAGTTTAGCGATGGCACGGTTACGAGCGGCGATTGGAAAGCCAAGAAGATCTCATGGGGACCAATAGATCGCGATACGAAGAGTCCACGCATCGAAAGTGTAGAAGTACCGAACAACTTGTATGCAGTGGACTTTGATGACATTGGATGGACTAATGCCAAAGAATTCACCGAACAGGAAGTCGGTCCGAAGCAACCTTACTTTGACAGCGACTTTAAGGGGGCCAAGTTCATTTGGTCTGAAGACATAGCGCTCGATAATGTGGTCCTATTTCGTTATGTCGTGAAGGCCCCACCAGATGGCAAACAGCGAATCGACTTTCGAAATCTCAACAACGTCATTCCTGAAAATCCACCACGGGGGCAAGGTCGACCAAGGGTGCCGAGCCGACCAAACGGGCCAGGTCGGCAAGAACGTGACGGACAACGCGGTAACAACGGAGAAAAAAGATGATTCAACGTTCCTGCTTAATATTGTTTACACTGCTCAGCTTACTGTGCCTGAATGTTTTGGCGGGGCGTGCCGCTGACCAACCCAACTTTATCTTGATGTTATCCGATGACCAGGGCTGGAACGGCTTGTCGGTCCCAATGCATCCTGACGTAGCAGGCTCAAAAGGTGAAATCTTTCACACTCCGAATTTGGAAAAGCTTGCGGGGCAAGGCATGCGATTCTCGTCAGCTTGTGCGCCTGCGTCGGTTTGCTCACCAACGCGGATCAGTATACAGACTGGGAAGAGTCCTGCGCAGCTTCACTGGACCAAAGCGGCACCAGCGGTCCCGGGGCGCAAACTGATCGAGCCTCGTTTGATCAAGGACTTGAGTAAAGACGAACTGACCATCGGCGAACTATTGAAGCGAGCAGGTTACGCCACAGCTCACTACGGCAAGTGGCACATCGCCGGCGGAGGCCCCGGCGCTCATGGATACGACGAACACGACGGAGACACTGGAAACGAAAACGCTTTCAAATTCACGGACCCCAATCCGGTAGACATCTTCGGCATGGCTGAGCGCGCGGCCAAGTTCATAGAAAAGAGCAAACGAGAGAACAAGCCCTTTTATATTCAGCTTTCATGGAATGCCCTTCATGCAGCAGAACTAGCCAACAAAGCTACGTTGGCCAAGTACGAAAAGCTCGCGACGAACAATTCAAAGCAGGCGGCCACGGCAGCCATCACAGAAGATCTCGACTCAGGAGTTGGCAAAGTACTGGAGGCTGTCGAACAATTGGGGCTGAGCGAGAACACCTACATCATTTACATGTCTGACAACGGTTCTGGCGGTGGTGGACGTCGCGGTGGACTAAGCGGTGGCAAAGGTTCTGTTTGGGAAGGCGGTATTCGCGTGCCGCTGATTGTACGAGGACCGAAAGTTTCAGCAAATTCATGGTGTCATGTGCCAGTTGTTGGTTACGACTTGCTTCCAACCTTATGCGCTTTGGCCGGTGTTCATGCGAAGGAATTACCTAGGGGAATTGAAGGCGGCGACATCACAAGCTTGCTTCACAATAGCGGCGAAGGCGTTGTTAAACGCCAGCGCGAAGAACTTGTTTTTCACTTTCCCCACTACCAAAGCGATGATGGCCCCCACTCGTCGATTCGAGTAGGGAACCTCAAGCTGATTTACTTCTACGAAAACGATCGAGTCGCTCTGTTTGATCTTGCCAAAGATATTGGAGAACGAAACGACTTAGCCCAGCAAATGCCAAAGGACGCTCAAGAGATGAAAAGACGCTTGAACCAATATCTGACTGCCGTCAACGCTCAAATGCCTACCCCCAATCCAAACTTCGATCCTTCCCAGCCAGTTGCGCCGCGTAAAGGTGGCAAGAACGGGAAGCAAGGAACAGACAAGAAATGATGTTTCAAAACAATTTTCGATGGCTGATTATCGCGTCCCTATTCTTCTCAGGAACAGTATCGCGAGCCCATGAAGGTCATGAATATGGTCCTGCGGATCCTAGTGTCCGAGTGTGGACTTTCGCAGACACCGGTGCCCATATCCACGGTGCATACGTCGGCTCGCGCGACGGCAAGGTGCAAGTGCGCCGCACGGACGGAACCGTCATCTCTCTTGAGATTGAAAAGCTAACAATCCTGGACCAGAAGTGGATTGAGAGAAAGGTGGCGCAGGTGAAGGAGATCAACGAGAATACAACGCCAATTCATAGCGAAGTAAAGCTTGTTGTTGCCAATGTTCCTAGCAAGCCCGAAATCGCTGAGACGTTTGAGCCCTTTGCGAAGCTCAATGCGGTCAAGTATCGACAAGACGAAAATTTCTTTTATGTAGAATCGAATTCGATGCCAGACCACCGGATGATGGTTGGTATCACTGCTTGGCAACAACAAGTCCCGATTCCACAGCCCTACTTCGGCGATAACGCTTGGCGAATTCCGCTAGAACCTGTGGTTGCCAAGAATCCCTTATCAGCCAAGTCGCATTTCTTTCGTGGCGCGATTGCCTTGGCTGCGAACGGAGTACCCATTTTCAATCCGATCAAGAATGATGGGCGAACCGACACGCTTTTGGCAGGTGAGCTAGACGAATTCGGCGGCCACTGCGGGCGTGGCGACGACTATCACTATCACATTGCTCCTACTCATTTGCAGGAGATCGTCGGCAAAGACAGACCGATCGCTTACGCGCTCGATGGCTATCCCATTTATGGATATACCGAACCGGATGGCTCCGAAGTCCAAGGGCTCGATGAGTTCAACGGGCATTCCACACCACAGCTCGGCTATCACTACCACGCTACAAGAAAGTATCCGTATCTCAATGGCGGTTTTCATGGAGAAGTCAAAGAGGTCGATGGTCAGGTCGACCCGCAGCCGCGTGCTGGTGGAGTACGTGAAGCTCCAGCTGGAACCAAGTCCTTTGCGATCAGTCTCTGGCATACCGCTCCTGATCAAGAAAAGTCTTATTGGCTGATCTACAACATTCCCGCCACAGCCAATCATCTAGTTAAGAATGACAAAACCACGGGCACCGTCGGCTTGAACGACAAGAAGAGGGCATCCTATGACCCGATGTGCTCCAAAGGACCAGGTGCCAAGACATATCATATTTCTGTTTATGCCCTGTCTTCCGAAGTGGAGCTCGCTAAAGGCAGCGACAATCGAGCTGCGTTACTGAAGGCGATCAAGGGCATCACGCTCGCCGAAAAAACACTTGATTTTGTCTACGAGAGAACAAAGTAGTGATATTGTCGCAACCTCCGGAGCCATTCAGTTCTAGCCCGGAGTCGGAGGTACTTTCACCATTGAAGGACCACAATGCGAATGAGATTTACGATCCTCACGGGTAGGTTAATTTGATTATGAAATCACTCCTCAGCTCAGTCTGTTTGATCTTTTTGTGCGCACTTATTGCAGCAAACCCACCCACTGGTGCTGCGACTTGTTATGGTCAAACTGAACGAAGAGAAGGCGGTGGACAGAACGCTGATCAACGTAAGGGCTCGGCGGACAAAAGTGGCCGTGGCAAAGGTGGTAGTGGACTCGGAAACTATACTGAGCCGCCACCTGCCAACAACGTACCCGATCACTTCTACAACATCATCCTTGGTAGGCCGACCGATGACGGAGTATCTATTCGCGTGCTATTTCATCGCGATGCGACTGCTCATGTTCTTTACGGCAGCGAGTCTGGCAAGCTTTCAGAGCGAACGCCCGCAATTAAGTTCAAGGCTAAAGAAACGCATGACGTTATACTTGGCAAACTCCAGTCAAACAGCCGTTACTTTTACAAGCTGGTTTATCGAACAGACGCCGGCGCTGAGCAATCCTCCGACGAATACTCCTTTCACACACAGCGTAAACCGGGTAGTCCCTTTATCTTCACGGTAACAGCCGACTCGCATTTGGATGAGAACACCAGTGGTGAAGTTTACCTGCGAACCTTGGCCAATGCGTCATTAGACTCACCAGACTTTCATTTTGAACTTGGCGACACGTTCATGACCGGAAAGTACGTCAAGCCGGAACTGTCTGAGCCTCAGTATTTGGCGCAGCGCTACTACCTCGGCAGCCTTTGCCATTCTGCCTCGCTCTTTTTCGTGTTGGGAAATCACGACGGTGAATCTGGTAGCCGCGGGTCGACCGTCTGGGCCACACAAACGCGAAAGCGACTGTTTCCCAACCCAGAACCGGACCGCTTCTACACCGGCAACAATCAACGCGAGCAACTCGTTGGCTTGCCACAAAACTTCTATCAATGGAAATGGGGCGATGCCCAGTTCATCGTGCTCGATCCATTTCGCTACACGACGCAGCGTAGTCGCAATGGGAGCAATTGGCCATGGACGCTCGGCGAGCATCAGTACCAATGGCTCAAAGCTTCGCTTGAGAATGTCGACGCCAAGTACCGATTCGTTTTCATCCATCACCTGGTTGGTGGATCACCAATGAACAATCGCGGCGGCGTTGAGGTTGCTCGGCTATGGGAATGGGGCGGCGAGAATACAGAGGGAGAAGATGAATTCGCCAAACAACGTCCTGGTTGGGAAATGCCGATTCATGATCTCCTGGTCAAGCATGGTGTGTCGATCGTTTTTCACGGACACGATCACCTATTCATCAAACAGGACCTTGATGGCATCGTCTATCAAGAGGTTCCTCAGCCTGGGCATCCACGTTCCGGGAACACGAACACAGCCAAAGAGTATGGTTATCTAAGTGGCGAGATTCAGAGCAGCTCCGGTTACGTTCGCGTGCGCGTTGGACAGGAAGAAACGCGAGTAGATTATGTCAGAACCTATCTGCCTGCAGCAGAATCGCAGTTCAAAAGAAACGGCGACGTCAGCTACTCATACATTGTGGATGACGATTCAGATTCACGCTAAGTCGCCTAGAATGCGGCAAGTCCCGCCACTGTAAGCCGCAGACTAAGAAATCAGAGAATTCTTTCGTTGCAGAATCTCCATTGGTTTCCCGGCCAACACCAGCCACTGGTTGATTTGGAACTTTACAGTCAAGCCAGATTGAAGATTGCGTCGCGACGAAATGAACGCAAGAGCAAGGTTCCGATACCATAAAATCGGTTTCTCAAAGGGCTGATCCTCTGTCCCGATTGTGGCCGAAGACTATCGGTTAGTAGCAAGTCTCGCCAACGCAAAAGCGGCGCGACCATCCTGTTTTCGGACTACTGCTGTCGCTCCACTTCGGGCGGACGTCCACCTTGTCCGGGAGTTCGCTTCACGGCGACTTTGCTAGAAGATGATGTGTTGAAAGCCATCAAGCTACTTAGCGAGTCCAATGCAGAGTTGGCGAAGCACTGGAACAAGCTCGATCTTCGAGAACAGCGTCTGCTTGTTCCGCGAATCGTAGAGTCTGTTTCAATCGATGCCGTGAGTGAAACGATCACCGTCAAGCTTAAGTCAGATGCGTTAGAATTTCTTGACTAAAGTCATACCAGATGCCTAAATCAAGTCTCCGTACTTGCGAAGCTCATTCGAAGTCAGCACCAATCCCTGTTGCGTTAAGCAATCAAGATATTCATCAACGCTCTTAGGTGGATTGCGAAGGTTAGCCCTTTGGCGTTTAGCAGCTGCGCAAACAAGATTCGGAGCAAGGCCCATTTGTGACAATACGAACTCGTCAGGATGAAGTGCTTCTATCCCATACGGTTCAAGGGCGCTCTTAGGAAAATCCTTTATGTTGAAGGTGACTATGGAATCTGCGCCGCAACGAATTGCCGCTGCCAACACATGCCGATCGTCCTCGTCAGGCAACGACAGAGAGGGTATCAGCGATTCATATCCTGTCACCAAACAGTCGAGCACGTTGGCATCCATAAGTTGCCTAGTTTGGTCGAGTTGGCGTGCCACGAGGTCAGGGCGATCCTTCAACACGTTGCGAATCCACTCGTCGTGAATCATGTCGGTCCAGCGAGCTCGAAACAGATTCGTAACGGCTAAGTGCATGAGAAAGTCGCGAAGCGCTGCCGGGTACAGCACGCAGGCATCGTAGACCACAGTGAACTGCGTCACGATTAGTATCCCAAGCCCAGCTTTTGCGCCTCTGCCGCCAATTCATCTAGCGACTCAAGTCGCTTACGATCCATCGACCGTTTGTATTCCATCAAGTCTCTGAACAAAACTCGGCGATGTGTTCCAACCTTCCGGAAAGGGATGTTTCCCTTTTCAAGCTGCTCCACAATGAAAGGCCGCGATACGCCCAGCAATTCTGCGGCTTGCTGAGTCGTTAATTCCGCATGCACAGGGATCAGCGTGACAGCGTTCCCTTTCGCCATCTCGTTTAGTATGTCCCCAAGTAGTTTGAATGCGGCTGCCGGCACGGATACCACGGTCTCATCTCCGCCTTGTATGCTGACCCGTAAACTGAGTGGCGAGTCCGATTTGCTGGAAACGATTCTGGCAATGCTTCTGCTCGAAGCTATCGCAAGTTCTTCGTCGTCGCGACTTGGGGATACTGCGTCTGGGAAATCGTTCAGAATAGTACTCATTTGGTTTTTACCTCCACATCAACTCTATCGTCCATTCGCAGCAAAAGCAATAAACGAAACAAACGAAAGATCGCTTTTCCTCCCTCTGATGGCACTTGCGATCGACAAATCCGGCCCCAGAAATGCCACAATACAGTGGTTCCAGTAACAGGTTGCGACCGCGAAGTTTGAATACGGCTGCTTTCTGGCATCGGAAAAACATCAGGAAAACCACCTGCATGGGTGGTTTTTTGGCGGGTTCTGTTAACCACTCTGTCAGCGTGAGCCAGCTAAAATTTGAGCCTTAGTTTTTTCTACGGAAGAAACGCCAAAAAGTTAACGCCGGACGACGAGAGATCGACGCCCGGCGTTTTTCTTTTCTACCCAACGTTTTGGGACTCTTTTATAGTTCTTAGCGCAGCATGCCCAGGAGCATCAGCACCGTTGGCG
>CAIOHR010000421.1 GCA_903858115.1 uncultured Pirellula sp.
GGGCGTGGAAGGATGCCGTACGAATCTCGACACCATTATCGAATGGCTTTTGGAAGAAGCCCAACTCAGAGGATTACCCAATGGAAAGTTTACTAGAACCATCGCCAAGTCTCTCGTACTCACCGCCATCCGTCGGTTCGAACGTAAGTTCCCAGACGGTGCACCCGAGCCCAACGAAGACGATCCAGAGACCGACGAAGAAGATCGTTGAACGTTGCTTCCTGATGAATCTCGATCGCCGCGATGATCGATTGCATGAGTGGATGCAGCAGCTACCACAGCCATGGCCATTCCCAGATGTTGAGCGATTTGCTGCCATCGATGGTCGCAGACTTGCAACTCCAGAGCAGTGGCGTGCCGGCTATGGTGCCTGGGGCTGCTACCGGTCGCACTTGCTGATCTTGGAGAAATGTCTGCTCGAAGGGATCGATTCTTATGTTGTCTTCGAAGATGATGCAGGGTTCGTTCCCGATTTTGTGGAACATCTCGATGCGTACGTTCGCGAACTTCCAGAAGACTGGGGACTAGCCTACCTGGGAGGTCAGCACCTTTACGCTGCCAAGCATCCGCCCAAGAAGATCAGCGATCGAGTCTACCGACCCTACAACGTCAATCGTACGCATGCATTCATGGTGCGTGGTCGCCCAACGATGAAGGCACTCTATCGTCACCTGAACTGGAACGATTGGCATCTGAAGCATCACATCGATCATCACCTGGGTCGTTTGACTCAGCGGCGATACGAAGCCCTGGTCCAAGGCAAGAACGTTGAGAAAGAGTCGATTCCGGTTTACACACCCGATCGCTGGCTCGTCGGCCAACTTCCGACTAAATCTAACATCTGTGGTCGCAAGTGGACCCAAACCAGATTCTTCAACGATGCCAAGAATGCCGACCACAGCGACGCTCCGTTCTTCGCAGTACTGGGACCGCATCGCAGTGGCACCAGCTGCGTGGCAATGGTCATGCATCATTTGGGCGTTCACATGGGCAACGAACTCGGTGGCTATGAGGCGACGGGTGGAGGCGAAGCGATCGGCCTGGCCCAACTCTGTGAAAAGGCGATGCGATTCCCCGCGACTGATCCAAAGACTGCAGATGGACAACTCAGCAAGCAGCTCAAAGCCTGGATCGTCGCCAGGAAAGCAGAAGCCATTCGAGACCGCACAGTGGCAGGAGGCAAGTATCCGCATCTCTGCCGATTCGCGAACCATCTCTACGAAGCTCTGGGCAGCTCGCTTCGAATCATCGCCGTGGATCGCCCAATCGCGGCGTCGATTCGCTCGCTTCAAGATCGAAGTAGCCGACATCCAGGCCAATGGTTCGCTGCCGGGGACGATGCCTGCGACAGACTTCAACGATCGCTTCTTGAACATCGCGAGAAGTTCATCCAAGAGCATCCAGAAGTCCCCGTTCATCGGATCAACTTCGCCAAGCTAACGGAAGATCCCGAAACCGCAATCAATGAACTGATCGCGTTCCTTGGCATTGAGCCCACTGCCGAAGAAATCGATTCGGCAATCGCCCACGTGAACCCGGAGTTGAGGAAGTTCGGATGACACCCGTGGAAGACGTCCTTGCCAAGATTCGACATCGATACCTCATCATCGGCTCCGGCGCACTGCGATTGCATGGGATCGATTGGGAGGAAGGCGATCTCGACATTTGGCTCGATCCAAACCTCTCCGATGAGGACTGGCAAGCCGCTGTCGATGATGCAGCTGGTTCTCTCAAGCGACCTTGGAAACGAGGCGAACCAGACGGTTCGGGTGGTCAGCGTGCATCAACTCGTATTGCCTGTTCGCCACCGCTAGACGTGATGCGTGAAGTTATGGGCTGCACTACAGAGGACTTTGAGAGGGCCTTCGATAACTCGCTCATCTCGTTCTACGGCAACGTCGCACCACTGAACTCGATCTTGCATATCAAACGCAGCGCGAAGCGTCTCAAAGACTATCGCCATGCCATCAAACTTGCTCGCAAACTCCTTAACGCGTGGTGAAACATGGAAGCAACAGTACCCATTCAAGACATTACCTTTTGCATTA
>CAIOHR010000422.1 GCA_903858115.1 uncultured Pirellula sp.
CCATTTTTCCACTCGATCAAGCAGTAGAATTTCACCCAACCGCTAAAACTTTTCGTCGAGGTTAATCGCTAATGAAGATCACAGACATACGCTGCGCCGGTTTGCGAGGTGCGACACCTGAGGGTGGCTGGAGTAACGAACTTCGTCCAGAAGATTGCGTCCATACGTTAATTGCCGTTCATACCGATACGGGAATTGTTGGACTAGGAAGCGTATTCACCAACGACGATTTAGTGCGAGCGTCGCTCGCGTTGCTTGAGCCGCTCTATGTTGGCGAGAGTGCGTTGGAGCCCGAGAGAGTTAGCGAAAAGCTGCATCAGAACATGTTCTGGCTGGGTCGAGGTGGATCGATCACGCATACCATCAGCGGAATCGATATCGCCTTGTGGGATCTGCTTGGAAAAGCGACAGGGCAATCGGTTGGCAGGCTGTTGGGGGGCCGTTATCGCGAACGAGTTCAACCTTATGCTTCATTGCTAATGCAGGAGCCGGCGAAGATGCGCGATAGTTTGTTGGCAGTAAAAGCCCACGGCTTCCGCGCGTTTAAAATTGGCTGGGGACCGTTTGGACGCAACAGTTCAGCCATGGACGAAGCGATTGTAAGGGCAGCCCGCGAAGCCATCGGACCCGATTGTCGATTGATGGTGGATGCTGGTGGCAGCGACGCCTACTGGACCAACGGCTACAAATGGGCGCTCAACGCAGCTCGGATGTTAGCGAGCTATGACGTGTACTGGTTCGAGGAACCCTTACAACCGGATGCACTCGAGGACTTTGTGCTGTTGCGAGAGCATTCACCGATTGCGATTGCAGGTGGAGAAGTTCTCACGCGAAGGCAATCGTTTCAGCCATGGCTACAGGCCCGCGCCTTCGATATCGTTCAACCCGATGTTACCAAGGTCGGCGGCATTAGCGAGGAGCGGCGAATTGCCTGGATGGCTCAGGACTATGGCGTTCGTTTCATTCCCCATGGTTGGAACACTGCCGTTGGATTAGCCGCCGACTTGCAACTTGCCTCTGCGTTTCCGGGAACGGATTTGGTGGAGTACTTAACCGGCTCACCGTTCATCGACGACATCACGATCGGCGGCTGGCAATTGGATGCTGACGGCATGCTATGCATTCCTACACAACCAGGACTTGGTTTGGAGTTGGATCCAGACGCGATCGCCAGATATTCTGGGGTGAAGAACCTTTTGTCGTCCGCAGCAAGCTAAGTCAGAGATAACGACTGGCAGCATCCTTTATAACTCTCGCGAGCACATGAGCCCTGGAAATCGCTACATGGCAGTAGGACTGGCTAGAATACTGACGACTGCCTGTGTTTTTCACTTCAACTCGAAATAGTAAGTAGCAAGACTCATGAAACCTCTCCTGCCCCTTATCACCATCTTGGTATTGACGTCGTTGAGCGTTGCGGCGGACCGTCCCAACGTGATACTAATCCTTGCCGATGACCTCGGTGCTCACGACTTAGGATGTTTCGGCAGCAATTACTATGAGACGCCTAACATCGATCGCCTCGCATCGAAGGGCGTGCGGCTGAAAAATGCCTACTCTGCCAGTCCACTCTGTTCGCCGACACGTTCTAGCATTATGGTCGGTCAACATCCCGCGCGCACTGGCATTACTTCCCCAGCCTGCCATCTGCCGACGGTGGTTCTGGAAAAGCAACTCATCGCCTCGAACGCGCGCGTCAATGTCGCCAACTCGCTCACGCGTTTGAAGCCCAACTACTACACTCTGGCTGAAGCCTTGAAAGAGGCGGGTTACTCGACGGGCCATTTTGGCAAGTGGCACCTCGGGCACAACATGGCACCCGGCGACACCTACGAGCCGCGTGACCAAGGTTTCGACGTGGACTGGCCCCACACGCCGAAAGCACCCGGCCCCGGCGGTGGCTACCTCGCGCCCTGGAACAAGTTCATCAGTGATCCCAACATTCAAGACG
Organism: uncultured Pirellula sp.; assembly: GCA_903858115.1. Classification (GTDB taxonomy): domain Bacteria; phylum Planctomycetota; class Planctomycetia; order Pirellulales; family Pirellulaceae; genus JBKCUI01. The sequence continues at coordinate 1,952 of CAIOHR010000422.1, forward strand.
AAGCGGGCCGCCATGTGGATGAACGCATGGCCGACGAGGCTGGCAATTTCATTCGAGCCAGCAAAGGGCGCCCATTCTTCGTGAACTTCTGGCTTTACTCCGTCCACTCGCCGTGGAACGCAAGGCAAGACTACATCGAACACTTCAAGCAGCGGACCGACCCCGCCAATCCACAGCGGAATCCACTCTACGCCGCGATGGTGAAGAGCATGGACGACTCCGTGGGCCGACTTCTGCGCCACCTCGAAGAATCCGGCGAAGCTGACAATACCATCATCGTTTTCTGGTCCGACAACGGCGGCTACGCGTACCCGCCCAAGCAAACCGACCCCGAGGGTTACGCCGACATCCCCGCCACCAGCAACCTGCCTTGCCGCAGCGGCAAGGCCTCGATCTATGAAGGCGGCACGCGCGTGCCTGGCATTGTCGTCTGGCCCGGCAAAGTGAAAGCAGGAACAAATGCCGACTTCCTGATCCAATCCACCGACCTCTACCCCACTTTACTTCAGGCGTGCGGCGCATCACCAAACGCAGACCAAAAGATCGATGGGTTCGATCAGGCCGCGGCTCTGTATGGTGGTGTCTCGCCTCGCAAACAGATCTTCTGCCACTTCCCGCACGGCAATGCCGCCCGCGACGCTGTCATGGATGGCTTCTATGCTGGATCGTATGTGCGCGAAGGGGACTTCAAGCTCATTCGCTTCTACGCGCGAGCCGACGATGGGTCCGATGAACACGAGCTTTATGATCTCTCCAGTGACTCTGGCGAACGTCAAAATCTACTTAAAGAAAAACCAGAGATCGCCGCCAGACTCAGCGTCCTGCTCGACGAATTTCTGACAGAGACCGAGGCTGTCATCCCGAAGCTCAATCCCGACTTTGGCAAAGGTCGGCAGAACTCCGATACGGCCTCTAAGAAGAAACCACCCGAGCCCGACGATCTTCCGGGTGGATGGAAGAACCGCGCTGGAGCGGCCGTCGTGCGTGACGGTGTACTGAACGTTCAATCCAAAGGTGCCAATTCGTTTTTAGGCGTTAGCGCTGGATTGCCCGCTGGAACAGCTCGACTCACCTTCCGCATTCGCGCACCGCAAGCCGGAGAGGGAAAAGTCACTCTTCTCACTTCGCCCAGTGCTACAGAAACATTATCGGTGCCCTACAAGGTATCCGGCGAAGCGGAATGGGAGACCGTGACGGTCGAGTTGCCGGTTAAGGACAAGACCACAATCCTGCGACTCTATTTGCCATCCGGCTCTGCCTCCGTCGACTTCAAGGACATGGTCCTTACTCCACCCCACGGCCAACCGCGTTCTTGGACTTTTTGAGCACCTTCATTCTGAGTAGTGGGAATCGCGAGAATTCCAAGGGCGCAGGGAATTCTGGCAAATCCCACTACAGATCTATCATTGCTTCACGTGATCGGGATTGGGTTCCATCATTCGGGCGCCGACTTCGGAACGCCAGCGGTGCAACCTTGATCGCAATTCGTTTACTTTCTCGGGCTCCGACTGAGCGAGATCCTTCTGCTCACTCAGGTCATTCTTGAGATTGAAGAGTTGGACGGTATGATTCTCGAAATACTCTAGCAACTTGTAATCGCCCACTCGAATAGCCCCTCCTGGGCTTTGCATTCCGTGATTGCTGTAATGTGGAAAGTGCCAGTAGATTGCATCGCGATCTAAGGATTCTTTGCCGCGAACCAAGGATGCCAAACTGAGCCCATCGAGATGTTGGTCTGGACGCTGAGGTAGTCCCGCCATTTCCAACAATGTGGGATAAATGTCGTTGCTGATCACAGGCTCGTGACATTCGTGACCTCCGCGCCCTTCACCTGGCCAACAGACGATCAACGGAACCCTAATGCCACCTTCGTACAACCATCCCTTGGCACCGCGCAAAGGAAGATTGGATGTCGCATATGCCGCATCCAATCGATCTTTATTGACGACACGATCAGGGCGTCCAAAATTCGCTGCCGACATTCCTCCGTTGTCTGACGTGACGAGAACGATCGTGTTGTGATCCAACTTCAACGATTGCAGCTTGGCGATCAATCGACCAACACTTTGATCCAATGATTCGAGCATCGCGGCAAATTGGACATTATCCTGTTGTTGTTTGACTTTTATAGTTCGATCAGAAAAAACTCTGAATCCTCCCCAGGCGGGTTTGATCAATCGCGACCGCAGTTCATCGCGTGACAATGGGCGTCGGTCATCCGGATTGCCTTCGAGAATGAAATCTGCATCGCTCGAACGCTGCGTGTTGCTGAGCTTGGATTTGTATTTGGCGACCAAGTCAGCACGTCCTTCGATCGGGTCATGAACCGCAAAATGCGACATGTAGAGAAAGAATGGCTGGTCTTGGTGCGACTCGATAAACCTCTCTGCTTCATCGGTTAGCCGGTCCGTCAGGTAGTCCCCTGCCTGTCCTTCCAAACCATCCAACTGAAAGGGTGCATGATATCCCGTTTTAGGCCATCCCTTGTTCCATCGCGGAATTTGTATGTCGAAGCCTTGTTGCAGCGGACCATAGGGCTCTTCACCTAGATGCCATTTTCCGATGTGAGCGGTCCTATAACCGTGTGCCTTGAAAGCTTCTGCAATCGTGATTTCCGATAAGGAAAGTTGCTGAGAAATCTCAGTATTCTTCAGCGCTTGGAAAGGATAGTCACGCCGTCCGGTAAGCCAGTCCGTTAATTGAAGTCGTGCAGGGTACTTGCCTGTCATGATACTTGCTCGGGTTGGCGAGCAGACGTGGCAAGCCGCGTAAGCTTGAGTAAATCGGACTCCCTGCCTTGCTAATGCATCCATGTGGGGCGTTTCGTAGAATCGGCTGCCATAGCATTGCAAGTCGCTCCATCCCAGATCATCAGCCAGTATCAAAACCACATTCGGCGGTCGAGGCTGGGTACCCAGCACAAGCGATCCGTTTAGTAAAAACGCGACAAGTAGAAGTAAGGGTGAGAGTTTGTCGTTGGTTTTCATGTTGCTTTGGTACTTTTTGTCTTTGAAACTGCGATTGTGCGCTCGATGGATGATGTCAAGCAAAACTCAAAATGCCCATCAGCAGACGCCTCATACCAATTTACGCCCCGCCATTTTGAGGTGTCGTATGGCACAAGACCACGCTCTTCGAGGAGGGCTGCCGCGTGCCGCTGATCATCGCCGGACCGCGCCAGACCACCGGTTGCCAGACCACGGCGGCCAGACCTACCGGCTGCCAGTGGAACCGGTGGATGTCTTTTCAACCCATTGTGACATCCTCGGTCTCAAGATGCTGTACGCTAGTCTCAAGTTGTGTTTATCGCGAAAAGTATTCAAGACGAATTGGCTTGGTTTCTTTTTCAATTTTCACGTTCGTTTTGGTGCTATCGTTGGGCTTGAGCGATTCCAATCGAACGGATCGATCTTTATCCAAGCCAGTCGCCTCCCAAATACTTCCTTCGAAAATGACTTTTGAAGATCCGATCATCGGGCCGTCGTCACGTTTGGCAGAGAATTTTCCATTTCGTATTCGCACAGTCGTTACGGGAAGATTCTTATCGTCCGGGTAGAAGGAAATGGAACCCCAACTCACTGGCTTGCCATCGAGCGTTACTTCACCAGTGATTGTAGCGCGTGGCTGAGCGATCGCATAAAATGAATTGGCTCGCAACCAATTTGCTAGAAGTTCTGACCAAACGCCTAGCGTAGGGTCACCCCGATATAAGCCAACGCCGTGTGGCCCATTTTGAAAACTATGAAATTCGGCCGGAATTTTCTTCGCACGCAATGCAAGATAGAAGCGAGTTGCATTCTCCGCCGGCACTCCAGTGTCGGCGTCTGTCTGGAACAAGAATGTTCTCGGTGTTCGATCGGTCACATTGTTATCGGAGGAAAGCTTCCTGGCTAAGTCTTCATCATTGACTCGTTCTGGACCGAAAAGGTTTTTGCGCGAGCCTCCGTGGGTTACGGTCGGATCGAAGCTGATGACGGGATAGCAAAGGATTGCAAAATCTGGACGAGCATCAACTTGATCGATAGCATCCGATGCATCATAAGCTTTTTCATCAAACAAAGTCGCCGCCATACTTGCGAGATGCCCACCAGCGGAAAATCCCATCACCGCAATTCGCGTCGGATCGATCGCATACTCCTGAGAATGCGAACGCACCCATCGAATCGCACGCTGTACGTCGGCAAGCTCGGTAGGATAATGATGCCCTTGGGAACCAAGACGATAATGAAGCACAAAGGCGGAAACACCTTGGTCATTAAACCATTGAGCTGGTTGATTTCCTTCGTGATCTTTTGCTAAGCCACCGTATCCGCCGCCAGGACAAATCACGACAGCAGCACCACAATGTTCGTTCTTGGACTTCGTCGGATAAAGAAAAAGCGAAGGGGATCCCGTGGTAGCGTCAATCGGAAGCGCATAAGGGGTTTTACCTTCTGGCCAAAGCGAAACTCGTTCTTGTGCAATACAATGATGTGTAGCGAAACAAATAACTAAAAGGATTCGAAGGGTTTGCATTTCTAGCGGACCAATGAGCGTTGAGGGAAAATCATTTTTTCATGACATCGTTCGTCATTCTATACCATTGCGATGAAAATGCTTTCCTTCATTAATCAAAAATCAACAATCGCCCACCATCAATCAATGGCACGACAATGGCTATCTGCATGGCCAGCGCATTTGATGCAGCCCGGCGATACCTGCTGGATTCGTAAAGGCGCGTACCGCGAGACAATCAAGCTGACTCGATCGGGCCAACAGAACAATCCCATCACCTTCACGCGATACAACGAAGAGCGAGTCATCCTTGATGGTTCGGACCCTGTGAACGGTCCATGGGTCAAGGATCCATCGGAGGCAACCGAACTTGCCAAGCGACTCCGTCCCGCTTCGATCCCGTTGGTCAAACACGACCGACGATACGAAGACCAGTAGTGGGATTCACCAGAATTCTCTGATCATCTTCCTCGCAACTCATTGCGACTATTGACCAAGAGCATCAGGTTAGCCAAACACAATCCCGCTTATGAATCGAGGTCGAATAATTCAGCAAGCGGTAACGTTGCGGCTGGCTGGCAGAGAGGACTGATCAAGGCGGATTTGTGAAACGACTGGATCGATTGGTACTTTCCTTGGCTAGGTGTTCGGTGAACGTGAACTTGTTCGGCCTGGACATCAACGACCCAATACTCCGGTATGTCATGCTCGGCATATAGCCTGGCTTTTTCTCCCAAATCATGATCCGTGCTGGAATCAGAGACCTCGATCAATAGGAGCACGTCTGCATGCGTCGGACGTACTCGCTTGGCTGGCATCCTTCGTGACCATACAAGGTCTGGTTCAGGACGGTGGTCGCCGCAATCGATACTGGACTGCACTCGGACCATAATCTCTTGCCGACTTGTGTGCAGAATGGACCACTCCATTAAGAACTGAATCTCACCTTCATGCACTGGTCCTGCTGGATTCATCAAGCGAAGCTCCCCGTAAATCAACTCCACCTTTATGGGCTCAAGATCGACAAAAGCTCCCCGCAAGACCATGCGGTCGAAATCACTTCCACTAAGCTTGGCGATCGTACTCATAACTGCCTACCTAACAACATTGACTTGCTGCCACCCTCGCGACATTGATCCTTCTTGGTGCATTCTAGTTGATTGGTGACAAGCAGTCTAAGTCAAGATTCGGATATTGTTCCGAGCAGTGTTCGGAATGCCCATCTTGGGAGTTATTTTGCCAATGAACGTCGTTTCATTTTGAGCTATCGTAGTGGGATTGGCCGGAAATATAGTTGTATTGGGATTCTCCAGAATTCCTGAATAGGCTCGAGCGATTCAGAAGTGGGGTTTGCAGAAATTCCAATTTCACGCGCAGTTCAGGCGGCTCGCGAGGCTGCTAGACGTATGCAATGTTCGAACAATATGAAGCAAATGGCTTCCCTGTCCGAGCGGAACGTCGGCCAGCAGGAAGCCTTACTCGTACTCGCGCAGCGCTTGATCCTTGAAGTGGACAGTGAAGGCATACGGAGCCAATGCTTCGATCGCGCCATACGGATCGTCAAGCATTGCAAAGCTGTTGCCGGCATCGACGGTCGCGCCGATGAACTAGCAACTCAGGTGCTTGTAGAGCGAGAGCCGTTCGTCGACGACATCACGATCGGCGGCTAGCAATTGGATGCTGACGGCATGCTGAGCATTCCTACACAACCAGGACTTGGTTTGGAGTTGGATCCAGACGCGATCGCCAGATATTCTGGGGTGAAGAACCTTTTGTCGTCCGCAGCAATCTAAGATCACCGCGACGGGGCCGGGAAGTGTAAGATGCGCTGTGTCAGGGGCTGGGCACCGACGATCCCGTTTCACAAACATGAGATACCTTACTGATGGGCACTCCGACCAACCACGCTGTATGGCGGTACCGCCCGGCACATTACTTGGCGATCCCGCCTGTGTTGTTTGGTAAAGTGGTGACTCAGTTGGTGCAGTCCGGCTGCGCCAAGAGGAGCACGCACGTCACCGATCTTGAGCGGTACTTCAGCAGCGTGCAATAAAGCTAGCGACTCGAGAAACAGGGAGGTCAAGCGTGGGAGAATTTACTTCATGCTTTTATCTCGTTCAAAGTTCCGGCATTGCTCCCAAAGGTGTCTGTCTCGATCCCCATGTTTTGCAGCATGGTGACGAAGAGATTGCAGAGCGGTTTGTTGTTGTCGCGTTTAAAGGCGAGATGCCGACCGTGTTGGAGGCCACCACCGGCGAGAAGGATCGGGAGGTTGGTGTTGTCGTGAATATTGGCGTCGCCAAGATTGCTGCCGTAGAGGACCATCGTTCGGTCAAGCAGTCGCTGGTCCCCTTCGGACTTGGCGGCGAGGTTGTCGATGAGCTTGCGCAGAAGCGCCATGTGCTGGCGGTCTGCAGCTTCGAGCTGTTTCACCTTTTCTTCCTTTTGACCGTGGTGACTGAGGTTGTGATAGGTCTCGGTGGTCACTTGCTGTTCCGACAGATTGAATACGGGTGTCCTGAATGCATCGACCATGAGTGTGACGATACGTGAGCTGTCGGATTCGAAGGCGAGCTGCGCGATGCTGAGCATGAGGTCGAATTGCTCAAAGAATCGCTTGTTGTCGTTAATGTCAGTCGGCGCGGGTTGCGTAGCGACGGGCTTCGGCCGTTGTTCCCATTCGCGTGCCGTTTGCAAGCGCTGCTCCACTTCGCGGACTGAAGTGAGGTATTGTTCGAGGCGAGCTTTGTCCGTGCCACCCAAGGTGCCACTGAAACGTCCCGCTTCGCCGGTCAGTGTGTCGAGGATGCTTCCACGTTGCTTCAGTCGCTGGAGTTGTTTTTGTACCGCAGTCGCATCACCCTGGACAAACATCTTCTGAAACAAAGCGGCGGGGCTATCCTCGGCGGGCAGCAGCACGCCGTCGCGTGTCCAGGAGAGACTGCGGTTCGCCTTTTCGATGTTGACGCCGAGGTTCAGCGAGGGGAAACGCGTCACCTGACCGAGTTTCTCGGCTGCGTATTGATCAAGCGAAATACTGTTGCGGAATCCTGCTTTGAAAGCACCGCGAGCCGAAGTTAAGAAGCAATTGTCAGTGCTGTGTCCGCCGGTCACGCCGGGATGCGAAAGGCCGCTAAAGACAGTGAACTCGTTTCGCACATCGGCGAACGTTTGCAGGTAAGGCGAGAGCTCATAGTCGCGGCCTGTGTTCGTCGGAAAGAAGTTCTTCGGCAGCACGCCGAGATTGTTCGCGATGACCATCATGCGCTTCGGCGTCTGCGACTCCGCAGCTCTCGCGGACGCTGGCGTCATGCATTCGAGCATCGGAAGACTGAGCGCGACTCCGAAGCCACGTAACAACGTGCGGCGAGGGATGTGGAATGATGAGGTGGATCGATGTGGGGCATTCATGGCTTTGGGTTTCCCGGGAAGATAGAGCTTTGTACGAGAGCGTGTACAAGATCCCGCACGCGGTATCCATCCCTCGCGCAGGCATCGAGCATCGCTTCGATCTCGCGGCGATCTGAAAACTGCACTGGAGTGCCGGTGGCGTACAGCGTGAACTGATGCAGGAGATTGCGTGCGAGTTGCCGTGAGTTAGCAGAAAGGATGGCTTTCATGTCGTGAATGTTTTCGAACTTCCGGCCGTCTGCGAGTTGTCCACTGGCATCGACTTTGCTCGCGAGCGTAAAAGCGAAATCGTGACCAGCGCGATCGATACCGGTGATGCGCTGGCCATCGCTGGTGCCGCGATAACGTGTCCGCCAGGCTCCGTGGATATCAAAATTCTCCAGGGCGAGACCGACAGGATCAAACTTCGCGTGGCATGCGGAGCAGGTTTTGGATTTCGTATGCTGTGCGATCAGTTCGCGGATGGTTGTCGCTCCGCGAATGTCGGGCTCGACGGCAGGAATTCCTGGAGGAGGTGGAGGAGGCGGATCGCCGATGAGACGATCCATGATCCACACGCCGCGCAGCACAGGCGAAGTCGAAGTGCCGTTTGCCGACACTTTCAAGATCGAGCCCTGTGTGATGAGTCCACCATACGGGCTATCGTTCGGTAGATCCATCCGTTGCAGGGCAGCCCCGTTCACTTCAGGCAATCCGTAGTGCCGTGCGAGACGATCATTCACGAACGCGAAATCGCTCTCGATGATGGAAGTCGCAGGCAGATTCTCGCGAAGCATCGCAGTGAAGAACGCTCGCGTTTCTTGTCCCATCGACTCGACGAGATAGTCATCGAGCCGATACTCAGGGTAAAGTCGGATGTCTGGATCATCGCGACGCAGTTCACGCAGATTAAGCCAGCAGTCGGTGAAGTGATTTACGAACCGTTCGAAGCCCGCACTGGAGATCAGTCGGTCGGTTTGAGCACGCAGCGTTGCTGGATCGCGCAGTTTCTTTTGCTGGGCAAGTGCCGACAGTTCAGCATCCGGTCGCGAGTCGGTAAGGAAATGCGAGAGCCGGTTCGCAATGGCGAAGTGATCGTCGGCGACGATGGGCTCGCGAAGATACAAAAACAGACCGGAGCAAAGGAACGACTGGTAACCTGCCAGCAATGCCTCGGCGAGTGTCTCGCCGTTTTGCAGAGCATCGCGCACGAGTTTATCAAACGGCGGGATCGCTTCCTCCGGCACAGGTTCGCGAGCGGCCAGTGCGATGAAACGCCGCAGAAGTCGTTTGGCATCCTCGGCGGGCTTTGTTGATTTTACCTCGACACCGAGATCATCAAACAGCACGCGATGCGACGCTGGCGGCCAGGATGCCGGCGCGATGGGGCCTTCCATCTCCAGCCACTGAAATGCGATGCCCGGCTGCCCGCCCTCCGGCAAGGGCGGATAACGGTAGAAGCCCGTCCTGCCCAACGCATCAATCTGAGGGACCGGCAAACCTAGCATACCATACTCGATGGTCTGGCCTGCGAACAGATAGACCGTCGTTTCATAAACACCGCCCTCGGGTTGCACGTCGATGATGCCGCCGGTCACGCGAACATCTTCAGCGATGTCGTGGTTGGTTGGCTTGCGTGCGCGGAAGTTCATCGGCACGGAGCTTGTCCCCTTTTTCAACTCGAAGCCCTCGATTTGAAGAACAGATCGAGCAGAGAATCTCACACGATACTCACCGGTGGCGTTGGCGATGATCTTCTTCGGATAGACCGCGTACGGCCAACCCGGCGAGCGAAACAACGCAAACTCGATGTCCGGATCGGGCACGGCGTCCTTGTCTGTGTCCGCGTTCGTTTCCTTAAGATCGAAGCCCTTGCCATCCCTCGCATAGAATAGCGACTGGACGCCGCCGGTGGTGCGGCGTGGGCCGAGCAACTTACCGAACACCCGCGTCTTTTTCACCTCAGGGGGCGCAGGGGTGGCCACCATGGCTTGACGCAGAGCTGTCTCCAGCGCGTCCAGGTAAGCGGTAAGTTGCACATGCGACATGTCGAGCGTCGATGAGACCTTGTCGATATGCTGTGACTCGCGATCTGCGGGGAGCATATCGCGGATGTCGAGAAAGGGCAGAGCGAGCAAGTCACGCAAGTTTTGTTCGAACTCCATTCGATTGAGCCGCCGCATCGGCCCACGCCCGTTGCGGGCTGTGGCCGCAGAACCGGCCGCATGCAATGGTGATTCCAGAGATGCCAACAACGCTTTCCGATCGTCGCTCGTCATGGCCTCCGTATCCGGTGGCATCTCTCTTTTCTCCACCCGGTCAAATATCTGCACCCACCGCTCCATCCCCTTGGGATTGGCCAAATCAAAAGTCATCGCCGTGAGATCAAGCTTGCCCTCCTTGGTCTCCGCATTATGGCAATCGAAGCAGTTCCGCTCGATGATCGAGGCGATGGGCTGCGGCAACTTCTCATCCGCACGGAGTGAGGTGAGCGATGTGAGCAGCAAGGTGATGATGAGGGTGAGGGTGAGGAGGTATTTCATAAGGTGGATTTCATCGTAGATGGTCACGGCACAACATACACGCTCAAAGCGGCTACCGTGGTACTGGATTGTGAAACGAATCTGAATTCGTTGGTACCGCGTTTGAGCGCAGACTTCAAAGAGTCAGACGAAAGGGTGAGTGTGAGGTCTGACGCGCTGCGTGTGGATTTCAGATCTTTGAGCAGTTGGCCGTTGAGGCTGATGGTGGGTGCCTCGGTCTCCCCTTCGCTTTTGAAAAGAATCTCTAAGCTGACTTCCTTGGCCTGCGTTGGATTATCGGCGATGACTAGATTCACGGCAGAAGGGGTGCCGGGCTTCAGTGCCAATAAGTGTGTTTCACCTAGGGAACTCCAGGGTCCGCTGCGCATGTCAATGTCGCAGAAGTATTCCTTGGGCAGTTCTGCCAGCTTCGCGCGGTCGCCAAACTCATCGAACAGCGGCATTTCGTCGCGGAGGTAGAAGTTGAAGAAATACAACCCGTCCGCACCCTTCTCCCAGAGCGTGGCTGCGGCAGCGCGGAGGGTTTCGGGAGTGCCGTAACGACTAAAGCTCTTGCGCAATTTCATGCGTTCCAGCGATCCATAGACCGGCGTGTGATGGCGATGCGCGAGTGCCACCCATGCTTCAAGGTCCAGACCGGAGAACATGACGCCATTGCCCGCAATCACGGCATCGAGCAGGCCTTTCTTTAGCCACGCTTCGACGTCGAGCCCCATGGCGATTGCGCCTTCCGGTGAATCTGGCACGCGCGATACGAGGCGCAGCGGGCGACCGCTAATTTTTGCCGATGCATCGAGAATTGCCCGTGCCTCGGTGACAAAGTCCGTAATGGCGGCGGTGCCTACCTCATGAGGTCGGAAGAGTTTGGGAGAGCGCAGCCAGTCGAGTTCAATTCCATCCAGATCGTAGCGCCGGCAGGCTTCGCGCAAGGTCTCGAGGTAATGCTTCCGCACCTGCGGCTTCGAGTAATCGAGTCGTAGGTCGCGACGAGAAGGGAACTCGGGCTTGGGGCCGGTGCCATTGAGCCACGGAAGGAACTTGTTTTCCCATTCGGCGTCCGTCGGCGGGTCGATCCACAGGCCGCGGTGCGTGCGGCGGAAGTCATCCCAAAGGTGCGCCCAGTTGAAGATCTCATGATGAGCGTCATTCATGCGCATCGAGAAGAAGAAGGTACGGCCATCGCGTTTCCAAAATTGAAGGATCGGTTGAAGAGGATCGTTCCCTAGTGCGGCGATGTGGTCGCGTTTCAGTTCCCAGATGGGCAGGCCGAAGTTGCCGCAATACGAGAGACCTTGCGTTTTTGTTTTAGCCAGGGGTCCGATGCGCGGCGCGAGCGCATCGTCGAGCGTGTGGATCGTCGGGAGCGGCAGGTATTTGCCCTCAGGCACCCAGAGTCCGCTGACATGATGCTCCGGGTAAGCAGGCCACTTCAAGTCATCGCTGTCGTTGTTGAACAAGATGCGCGGCAGCCCGCGACTTGCGAGGGGGATGCTCGGAGTTGTGTCTTCGGCGTGCAACGCCGTTAGCGGCGAGAGCAGCAGGGCGAGAAAGAGGGTTAGTGCGGATTTCATGTTTGTTTCTTTGGAAGTTCATTTTCACGATAGCGTTATTGGTTGATAACCGTTTTGCCAAAGACAGTGAATTCCGCGACGCCTGGGGTGATACCTTTTGGTGAGCCAAGCATGACCAATCGGGCGCGGGTGCCGGTGTTGGGCTTGCACTCGCGGTAGTCGATGAGCAGGTCTTCGGTGCTGTCATTGCGATCGAGGATCGTGGTCCACTGGTCTTTGGCGGTTTCGAGTTCCACGCGATAGCGAAAGGGGCCGGGCTTCACGTCGTGCTTCGTGTCGAGGCCGATGTCTCGCCAGATGAGACGCACTGCATGGATCGTGGCGGGTGCGCCGAAGGTGCTGGTGAGCGTCGGCTGCATGTCGCCCTCTGCAGGCTGCCACCAGGTGCGCATCTCGTTGTCCACG
>CAIOHR010000423.1 GCA_903858115.1 uncultured Pirellula sp.
CCGATGGGGTAATTGGGAATCGGCAGCGGATTGCAGAAGGTCGCCGGAGATCCGGCTGTCTTTTTCTTAGCGGCATCGGCTTGGTCAGCCTTCTGCTGGATTTCGCCGTCGAGTTCAGAGGATCGCTTCCGAAGCTCGTCAAGCCGGCGCACTTCGTCTGCCGTCGGTGCGATCATCACGGGCACGTTCGCGCCACATTCCACGCGGCAATCCTTCTCGGTCACGTCCTTCGCATCGGCGAGCTTCACGAGACCGGGCACTGGTGCAGGGGCGCGAGCGATGACGCCGCTCAGCGTCAGGCCTTCGACATCATCCCCGGCAATGAAGGCGCGGGCATCGGGCTTCTCCACCTCAAGCCGCACGTTCTCGAGGCGTATGCCTTTGACATGGCGCAGATAGAGCGCCGAGGCGGGGAGTTCGCCGTCGAAAGGCAGAGCCCAGTTCACATAGTTGGAGGACTCCAGTAGTTCGCCTACCTCCAGACGCGACGCCTGCTCCGCCGTACCGCCGCCGGGGAAAATAAGGTCGATATTTGTGAAAGACACGTCCTCAATGCGCGTCCCTGGACGCGAAACGACCGCCGAGCACAGGCGCTCGAAAGGATCGTCTTTTCCACTTTTACTTTGGAATCCGACATCGTCTCCCACACCCGCGACCACCCGGATATCGGCGAACCGCACGTTCCGAATCCTTCCCACCGGAGGGCGAGCCGACTTGCCATGGGTGCTAAAGGGGAACCGGGATGCCAGCACCATGAATGGTTGGCATACTTGTTTCATCTCGATGCTGGAAAAAGAAAGGTCCTCGAAGAGCGCGCCTTCGCATGATTCGATCTTGATGCCGCCCTGGCTCTGCGTGAAGACGCAATCGCGCACAGTTAGCCGCCGAATGGCTGCGATGGATTCCGTGCCAATGCGTATTGCATGCCATCGTGAGGTGATATAGCAGCCACTGATCTCGAAGTCTTCGTTCGGCCAGTCGGGATGGAAAACCTTGGAGGCAATGCCGTCGTCGCCGGCATCGATATCGGAGTCCTTGATGCGGACTCGCTTGCAACCGTCGAAATCAAGGCCGTCGCCATTTGGCGAATGCCGGCTGCGGATCGTGACGTGGTCAATGAGTATGTCCTCGCTGCGCACAAAGAAAGTCGTGAACGCCGCCGGATCGAGCATCTTCACATCGCGAACGGTCACCTTCCGGCAACCGACGAATCGTAAGAGCATCGGCCGGCGCGAATCGTTGGCGTTCGGGAACACCTTTCGCTCGAGCCCGCCCTGTCCGTCGATCGTTCCGGGGCCCTCGATGCCGATCTGTTCCGCATCCTCAGCGTAGATCAGGCACTGTTTCCACTGGCTGGCGGCAAATGCCCAAACACCACCCCAGTGCAGAGGCGCGGTCTCCACCGCGTAGTCGACGATCTTCGGACTGCCTCGCAAAATGGCATCCTTCTCGACTCTCAGCGTGACCCTGCTCTTCAAACGGAGCGAGCCGGACATGAAGACACCACTGGGCACGAGGACCGTGCCTCCACCTGCAGCATGGCAGGCGTCGATGGCTTTCTGGATCGCGGAGGTATTCAGCGTCGTGCCGTCCCCTTTTGCGCCATAGGTCGTGATGTCGAAGATCTTGGGCTCAGCCGCACGCAGCGAGGCCAACGGCGCGAGCAGTAGGGCGGTGATGAGTGTGAGGGTGGGTTTCATCGGATCAGTCTTTCAGCGGGATGCCGCGCAGGATGAGAGGATCGAAACGGTAGGGAGACTCACCAGCGGCCCAGGCGATGCCGCGCAGCAGGATGGTACGGAAGAAGGGGTCGTCGAATGTCCAATCGAAGTGACCAAGGGTTGAGGCCATGACTCGGCCCTTCCCGTGCTCATGGGTCCAGATAACGGGCTCGGGGCTGACCTTATCGCCAACGTTTTCATCGGAAGTGGCGAGGGCGTTCACCTTGCTACGGTCACCTTGCAGGTTCCAAAAGCACTCGTCGGCTATGGTGAAGGTGTCCGGCAACCCATGCATGATCGGATGACGTGGCTCCGGCAGCTTCAGGGTGATGACCTTGTGCTTGTATTGGCTGTCCTTTCCTTTGGCGAGACCCAGCAGGTCCGCGAGCGCAGCCGAAGCATTCCAGAGCACATAGTGCGACAGCACAAGGCCGCCGCCTCGATTTAGGTACGCTTCGATCTGCGACAGGTGACTCGCGTCTTTCCAGCACAGCGGACTTTGATAAAGCATGATGACATCTGCGGTGGCGAACTGCGCCTCCGTAGGCCATTCCAAGGTGCTTAGTGCTTTGACCAGCGGCGAGCCTGCGGCGATCAATGCGCGGTCCGTTTCCACCTGGGGGCGATACATGTTCGTCACCGCCTCATCACCTGGACCTGCACCGCCAAGAAGCACTTTCCAGCGTTTCGGCAGCACATCGTGAGAATGGGACTTGGGTGGATGATCCTTTGCTCCCCCAGCGAAGAGAATGGTAAGCGGTCGCAGGTTCGAATCCAATGCAGGCTTCGGTCCCTTGCCGAGAACGGCCGAGACCTCAGCGCGGCTGCGCAGTTCCGGTGTCTCGACACCATACGTGTTCTCGGTTTGGGCCGTCTGGGCCTGGGCGAATTCCGAGAAGCCAGCGTAGGAGGCGATCGCTCCCGCCGAACATTGAACAAAGACGCGGCGGCTGATGTCGGAGAGGATTCTGTGTGTGTGTTTCATGGCGATTCAGGTTGAGTCATTTCAGCGCGGACCGACTCGATGAGCATGCCGGAGTCGCGGTTGGAGGAGGTGGATTGGAAATGGAGGTAGCTGATGCCGTGGAGAGCGCTGCGAGTAACCGGCAGCATGGCGAATGGCTGGCCATCGAGAGCGACTTCGATCTCCGCGCCTGCTTCAGCGGACTTCCAGGTGAATCTCAGGGTGTGCCATTGCTGCGGCTTGAGTTTGCCTCCTGAGGCGAGATCGAGATGTGCCATCGCGAGTGATGCTACGGTGGGGTCGGTGGGATTCAGCCACCGGTCGAGCAGGCATATCCGTGCGCCGCCGAAGTCCTGCTGCAGCCGGATGCGCGTCTCCACAAAGCCTGCCTGCCCACCAGGAAAATTCCACGTCGCGCCGCCGTTGGGATAGATGGCGTCGGTGCGGCCGGAGTTGCGCACGTTGAGCACGCGCCGCTTCGCATCATTGGGATGCGCGATTAGAGTAGATGACTCGTAGCGGTTGAATGAACAATGGCCGCGGAGGCCTTTCTTGTAGCCCTGCACCGACCAGTCATCGAGTCCGCTGGCGAATTCAGACTGCCGTTTCGTCTCCAGCAGCCAGTCGGGATCGAACAGGAGTAGTGAGCGGTGCAGCCAGTGCTGGCCCACCGACAAAACGACGCGTCCGTTTTCAACCTCCACAAACTGCGGCTGATGCACGCTGCGATCGAGACCTCCGGTTTCGCCGTAGTTGCCATCGCTGCGGCGGGCATTGAGGAACAGCTCGCGGAAGCCGCGCCAAGTCTTCCCGTCGTCATCGGAGATTGCCGCGTGAACGGCGTCGCGATTGGTGAATGCGTCCTCGCCGATTCCGTTTTGCGCGCTCTCCTGGATGAAGGGCGCGGTGAACTCATTCTTCGAAAACTCGGGCAGCGAGGTCGTGTTGTTCCAGATGAAGAGCAGACGACCATCCTTGAGTCGACCGATGCGGGGACTGGTGATCGTGCCGTAAAACTGCGAGCGTTCCGGCTGGCTCCAGGTCGCCCCACCATCGGCGGAGAACGATTGGTAGTGGTAGTCGAGCGAGGTACGGATGATCATCCACAAGCGACCATCGCGCAGCTCGACCACGGTTGGCTCCGTGGCTCCATTCTGCCACCGCACGGACAGGTCGCGCTGGTCGGGCTGATGCGGCGGTGCTTCGAGCAAGTTGGATCTCTGCCAAGTCTCGCCATCGTCGTCCGAAAAGAGGGTGCCAGCCTGGTGATGGTGCTCGGGAGTGTTGTAGCGGATGTAGCTCCACGGCACGATGGCGCGCTTGCCACTGCGAATGAACATAACGGTGGGGGTGATGTTAAACTCAGAGCCGGGATTCTTGATCTCCCACAATCGGCGCATCGTCCACTGGCCATCGATGCCGCCTTTGCTCTTGATGAGGTAAACACCATCTTTGTTGTCTTGCAGCCGCAGATACTCGCCCGAGACCGGGCTGCGCGCATCCGCCCCGTAATGCCCCTTTGACACTTTTTGCGTCTCCCAAGTCAGTCCCTGATCGCGACTGAAGACGAAACTCGTCGGCAGAAAGTCTGGGTGAGAACGGAGTTCCGGCGTCGGGTCGATGCCGTAATCGTAGTGACGCAATTCGCCATTCTCCAGACGCACCAGTCCACTGACAGCATCCGACGGCGGTCGCCCGACCCAGAGGGGAGCATGCACATCACCGATTTTGAGTGGTGGTTCGGCAGCATGCAATGCAGCCTGCGGCGCGAGCACCAGGGCGGTGAGGGAGAGGATGTATTTCATGGTGTACTTCATGGTGCATTTCCTTGTTGCTTTGACGGAATGCGGAGGGTTGTCGGCTCACCTGGGGTGAGCGGCAGCTCGCGCCAGCCGTCATTCCTCACTGTGCCGGCGGTGAGCGGACCCGTTTTGCTGGTCGCGTATGAAGGGACGATCACGGTCAGCTTCACATTTACCGGAGGAGCAATGGTGATCTCCTGCACGCCGTCCTTGAGCTGCGATTTGAAAAGGATCGGGCCGCGCACGGTGAAAATGTCGGTCTCCAATCCCTGCAGGTCGCCGAGTCGCGGTTGGAGCTTGAAGATGCCGTCGGATTGTTCGGCAGGCTCAAAGCGGAGCAGGCGGTTTAGATACACGGCGTTTGGGGTGTAGTCCTCGTCGTTGGGGTTCTGCGGGTTGATTGGGATGTAGTCGTGCCGCGGTGTGGTCAGCTTGTGAACGCGAATCTTGAGGCGACTATCAGGCGAAACGAGCTTGCCCGCTAGGACGTCGGCTTCGCGGATGCGCGCGAGCACGATTTCCCGTCCATCTGCACCGTAGCGGCTCAGATCGTAGCTGACCCAAATCGTGCCGTCGTCGCTCTGAACTCCATCCGGGTAAGTCGTGAGCTTCTCAATCCTTCGGTGTGGGCTTTCATCTGGGAGGTAAGAAGGGCTGTCGCGATCATCTAGTCGCAATCCCCCTTTCCACGTGACCCCGTCGTCTTCGGAAAGCACGGCAGTCATGTGCACCCGCTCCCGCAGTTGCCGGAAATTGACCAGTGGACCTTTGGTGGCGAGCGGATCGGGCCTTTCGGGCGGCCGATTGTAAACCAGCAGCAGGTTGCCAGATTTCAGACGGCTCACAAAGAAGCGCGAGTGCACGACGGCGTTGAGCCCAGGCAGTGCCTCCATGTCGCCCCAGGTGCGACCGCCGTCGGCCGAGATTGTTCTGCGGATTCCCGCGAGAGTGCGGATAAACAAGGCGATCCGCCCGTCGCGCAGTTCCACGGTTATTGGCTCTCCGATCTGGATCTCTACGCCGGGCTGGCTGTTCACGCTGCCGGCGAATGCAAAGCTCTTTCCTTCATCCTGCGACCGATAAACCGTCACCCCTTTGAATCCCAAAGTGGGGAACTTATTATGCGGCGTCCAGAGCCATGAGCCATCTGCCAAGACGGTCGGCTTGTTGATAAAGAAGCCCTGCGAAACAAAGAACGGAGGCTGAAAGTGTGGCTTCGCTGCTTCGGGATCGTCAGCGATGTTGGCTACCATTCCACCATTCGCATAGTAATACCACCACAGCCGACCGCGTGGATCGATCCAGAGTCCGGGATCTTGAACATGCTGCCCACGCGGTGACTTGACCGCCGCGACGGGTCCTTGGCACGTCTGGCCTCCGTCGCTGCTGGTGAAGAGGAGCGTAAAGGTCGGCTCGGTGCGGTCACCTTCGAAACCTCCACCGGACATCCATGACAGCCAAATCCGACCCTTCGGGCTGATGGTCATACTCCCGGACCCCTGCCAGATCCGATTTCCATCGGCAAACTCCGGCCCCGGTTCAAGGTTAGGCGCCAGTGGTGTGCTCGAGGGCTTCTTGCTTGCGATAGCCGCGACGGCATCAGAAAAGCTCGGTGCGCCCGTTTGCGGTTTGGGTTCGGTTTGTTGCGAGTCGTTAAGCAGGTTATCGACCAGGGGCTTGGCTAAGTTCGGAGTTTGCGCGTGCAGCCCGACCAGCGGCGCGAGCAACAGGACGGTGAGGAGTGTGAGGGTGTGTTTCATGATGTTTAGGTGCTGTTGGATGCTTTGAGTTACTTCGTTATTCGAGTTGATGATGATCTTCCTTGCGTTCGTCACAGTTTCGGGCGGATGTCCATCGCCAGAGCAGGGCGATATCGTCACCGTCGATCACCATCGAAGGATACATGAAGGACTGGGTCATCTTCTCGGCCTTTGCGAAGCTCCTGCGTGACTTTGACGGTGGGCTTTGGGGGCTCATCGGCACGCAGCGCGGCCAGCGGTGCGTGCAGCAAGGTGGTGAGGAGGGTGAGGGTGTGTTTCATGTGAGGGTTATTTCGTGACGACAGTTGTTCCAAAAACGGTGAACTCGGCGACGCCAGGAGTGATGCCCTTAGGCCAGCCGAGGATGACGAGACGGGCGCGGGTGCCGGTGTTGGGCTTGCACTCGCGGTAGTCGATGAGCAGGTCTTCGATGCTGTCGCTCCGGTCGAGGATCGTGGTCCATTGGTCTTTGGCGGTTTCGATTTCCACGCGAGAGCGAAAGGGGCCGGGCTTTACTTCGTGCTTCGTGTCGAGGCCGATGTCTCGCCAGATGAGACGCACTGCATGGATCGTGGCGGGTGCGCCGAAGGTGCTGGTGAGCGTCGGCTGCATGTCGCCCTCTGCAGGCTGCCACCAGGTGCGCATCTCGTTGTCCACG
>CAIOHR010000424.1 GCA_903858115.1 uncultured Pirellula sp.
CCAGACTCAGACTTGCCAGACTCAGACTTGCCAGACTCAGACTTGCCAGACTCAGACTTGCCAGACTCAGACTTGCCAGACTCAGACTTGCCAGACTCAGACTTGCCAGACTCAGACTTACCGGATTCAGGCTTACCAGACTCAGACTTGCCAGACTCCGACTTGCCAGACTCAGACTTACCAGACTCAGACTTGCCGGATTCGGACTTACCGGACTCAGACTTACCGGACTCAGACTTGCCGGATTCAGACTTGCCGGACTCAGACTTGCCGGACTCAGACTTGCCGGACTCAGACTTGCCAGACTCAGACTTACCAGACTCAGACTTACCAGACTCAGACTTGCCGGATTCGGACTTACCGGATTCGGACTTACCGGACTCAGACTTACCGGACTCAGACTTACCGGACTCAGATTTGCCAGACTGTTCTTCTTTCGAGGAAGACTGTTCTTTTGTGCCACTAGGCTGGTTTGAAGTTGAACCTTTGTTGCCGCTGTTCCCTGCTCCTTCTTGCTTTTCCCGTTCTCGTTTTTCTCTCAATTCGTTGATCGCGTCGAATCGCTCACCATCATGCTCCGGTTTGCTTGGGGCGGTGCTGGTATCTCCTGCTTCTTTAGAGGCTTCGCCTCCTTCGTTGCTGCCTTGCTCTTGGTTCGGCGCACCTGATTGTTCGGAACTTTTCTCTTTGGAGGACTTTGACGGGTCACCGCTCGATGACTTATTGTCAAGCTTAGACGATTTTTCAGTTGAAGATTTATTGTTGCCAGACTTTGATCCATCCGTGGAGTCGTTATCGTTCGAATCGCTTGACGAGGAGTTGCCGCTGCCGGAGGATGAACCGTTCGACTTCTTGCTCGTTTTGCTTTGATTACCGCTTTTGCTAGAACCACCGGCTTGGTCCTCGTTGGATTCTGCGCTGCCAGATTGCTCGGAGTTGCCATCCCCGGAAGAGCCTGAGCCTTTTTGATTCTTCTTGTCGGAAGGTTTCTCGTTGCCTTTGGAGGATTGTTCACCGGAGGAGGACCCCTTCGATTTTTGATCCTTGTCTTGAGATGTTTCGCTCTTTTCGTTCGGTTGGTCCGCGGGCTCAGTTTGTTGCGACGAATTCTCGCCCTGGCCCTGTTTCTTGGGATCCTGGTTTGGCTGAGGAGTAGGGTTCTTTTGATTTTTCCCTTCCGGATTTTTCTCGTTGTTCGCAGCGTTTTGAGGCTTTTTTGCGTTTTCAGCCGGTTGCTTCAAGGCCTTAACAACCTTGATCTTGATGGGCGAAGAGTACGAAATATTGGGTTCTGGATTGTCCGTGCCTGGTTTGCATCGGTTGTCGGCTGCTTTTGCCGTGAACTCGACTTCCGTATTGATTTGGAGTCCAAGTTCCGTTGGTGAAAAGTCGTACTTCAAGACTTTCTGGCCAAAGCTTCCTTCGCTGGATTCGAAAAGCTTGCTTTCGAACATCGGCACCGTATTACTCAATGAGTTCGGCGACTTGCCGATCGCCGACACGAGTGTCAGGCCATAGTCGGGATCGTTGGTTCGAATTTCGATCTCTAGTCTTTGATCTTGCGGTAGCTCGATCATCGATGGCAGTTCACTCTGCAACCGTACAACCGGGGGCAAGTCCGCTAACACATTCGTGCTGTAAATCACCGGTGAATCATTTCGTTCGCCGAGGCTATTCGTAGCCTTGATCTGGTACTTGCTGAGCGTAGGATTGTTTTTCTCTTCGTTTAGTTTTGCAATCCATTCCCCTTCAATTTCAGTCCCTTGCGTTTTGAGATCCAGCAATCCAGAGGTATGGACCAAGACGCCACGTTCAATGATCGGATCGAATTCGATTCTCGACTTCTCCATCGGTTGATTGGCATGTGCGAAGATCCGCAGTCGAGTTCCTTCGGGGACCTCAGAGGAACCATCCTTTTGAATCGTTCGGTCCTTTAGTTTTGTATACTTGGGAAATTGCAATTCCAGTCGATCAACAGCGACGATTGGGACGGTTTGAATCTTGACTCCAAACGGGCCCGCGACTGCGTCACCAGCTTCGACCCAATAGGAAAGCGGTTGATGAATTCCACCCATGCCTTCGCCGAAGTTGATACTGTAGCTAAGGCCTTCGACGTCGGTCTTCATCCGGATTCTTTGCCCGACTTTTTGACCGTCGGACAAATCGTATCGCAGGTAAACCTCATCCTGTTGGTACATGCCACGCGTTCCGATCGAGATCGGTAGATTGGTTCCTTGAGTAATCTTGGTGGTGCCAGGTTTGACTTCCGTGATTACAACACGCGACGCAGGTGAGATGGAGGCCCAGGGCATCATGATTCGTGACATCGCAACAACCGAACTCTTGGGTGCGGCCACGATATAGATGATAAACGCGAACAAGCAGACGGCGAAGAACGAAGACAGCTTTAACAGCGCGCCCGTATCGAGAACACTAGCGGACTCGGCACCGTTCAAATTCCTTGCAGCAAAGCGGGCCACGACGGCTAGCACTCCGCGCGGCGTACGATCATCGGTCGTCGAGAGTTGCAGCCAACTGATCAAGCTCTCCTTCATACTCGGGTAGAGCTTTTCGATCGTTCGCGCAGCGTGCTCTGGATGGATCGGTTGAAAGAGGAGTGGAATCACACGCCGAGGAACCCACCAAGCGGTCCACGCGATCAACAATCCGCAAACCGTAAACCGTGCCAGAGTATTGAGTGGCACTACCCAATGATCGATAAACACTGCTGCTACCAGAAGGAGCAATAGCGTTGTAAGCCAAACCACAATACCGATCCCAAGCTCGAGTCGACGCATCGACTTGGCTGCCGTATTCAGATAATCAAGCAATGTCTCTCGGCTTACCGAACCATTGGCCGTCGCGGCAGCTTGCTTGATCGACTTTGCAGGATTCGCGGAGGTACTGGACATTCTTTGTAGTTTGTAGGAATTTTGACGGCCCACGGACGCCGCGGGACATCTTGTGTTCGGACTCTTCTTTAGTATACCGCAGACGCGACCAGTCCATAGCTTTTTCGGATTAGACGAAGCGGCCGGCGGGAAAGTTCTCAAAAGATTACCTGTCCGATCGAACCTGTTGGAAATCCTGGAGTCCCTAGCCTGAGATTTTCCGTGCAATCGATACGATTGTCATGAAAGTGTAACCGGATCTACCGTTTTTCCGGGGCCTCCGATGGCTGGACTCGATATACTGAAGGAGTAAGAGAAATGCCAGAAGCGATTTTCCCAAACGACTTGTCTTGGCAGTTGTGTCCTTCCAATGAATCGTTACAACACGACGTCGAGTTACCAAAGCCACGCGGAGAAAGAAAACCCTTGCATACCCATGATCGTTCTGAGAGTTTAGCTAGTGAACGTAGTATTCTAGCCCGATTGATTCTCCCTAACGATTTTGAATCTGACGACCCGTTCGATGAACTTCACGGGTTGGCTACTACTGCGGGTACCGAAGTCATGGGCACCGTCATCCAACGACGCGAACACCCAGACCAAACGACGTATCTCGGAAAAGGAAAGGTCCAGGAGCTTAAATCGCTCATCGAAATGCAAGACGCAGACGTCGTTTTGTTCGACAACGATCTGAACCCGGCCCAAACGAGAAACCTTGAAAAAGCTCTCAATATCAAAGTCCTCGATCGTTCCGAGCTTATCCTTGATATCTTCGCCAGCAACGCCCAAACGCACGAAGCTCGATTGGCTGTCGAATTGGCCCAATTGGAATACTCGCTTCCGCGGCTCAAGCGGATGTGGACTCACTTGTCCAGACAAACGATGGGTGTTGGAATGCGTGGTCCGGGTGAGAAACAATTGGAAGTCGACCGGCGACTTGCAGAAAAACGGGTCCACGATCTCAAACTCGAGCTTGCCAAAGTCGAACGCAGAAAAGAGCGCGAAGTTGCATCGCGACGCGGCATGTACAGCGTCTCGTTGGCGGGATATACCAACGCGGGCAAGAGTACGCTGATGAATGCGCTGACGGACGCAGGGGTCGTCGCCAAAGATAAACTGTTTGCCACGCTCGATACCCGAACGCGACGATGGATGCTGCCTGGTTGGGGGCCTGTGTTGTTGAGCGATACGGTAGGTTTCATTCGAGATCTCCCTCACCGATTGATCGCGAGCTTTCGGGCCACTCTCGAAGAAACGCGTCAAGCGGACATGTTGCTTCATGTGGCTGACGCCAGTAACCCGAACGTACTTCATCAGATCTCGTCCGTTTATAAAGTCCTTCAAGAAATCGGAATCGATGAGAAAGATACCTTGTTGGTTTTGAACAAAGTCGACTGCGAAGGAGCCGCTGAACGAGTCGAGATGGTTAAGTCTCGTTATCCTAATGCGATTGCAATTTCTGCCAAAAGTGGTTTAGGGTTAACTCAATTTTCAGTTGCCGTGAGCGATGCGTTGACCAAGCATTTTGCAGAACTGGAGATTCGACTACCGCTCGATGACGGAAAGACGATGGCGTGGCTCGCCCACAATGCAGAAATCATTTCCAAGCAGTACAACGACGATCATGCGCTGGTGCATTGCCGGATGCCTTCGTCTGCGGCGGGCAAATTAGCTTCGCAGGGTATCGATCTTCGCGTCATCGCAGGAAAGTTACCGATTGCTGCCGAAAACCGCGATCCCGATCGCGCTACCTTTATGCCCGTCCCGCCCGCTTCGAACGAAACTGTCGACGGAGCGACTGGTAATGTAGAAGAAGTAGCCTGAGTCTAGATTAGCTCTTTCAAATATGGCGAGACGACAACTCAAGGGGGCACGGATTCTGGTTACGGGAGCATCCAGCGGTATTGGCCGAGCACTTTGTGTGAGGCTTTGCAAACACGGTGCAAGTGTTCTAGCCACCGCCCGGCGTGAAGACCGATTGGTAAGACTTCAAGCCGATTGTGCTGAACTCCCGGGGACATTGCGGATCATCGCGGGCGACTTGACGCTCGACTCACATCGAGAAGCGATTCTTCAATGGGTCGCCAGTCAATGGGGCGGAATCGATGTACTCGTGAACAATGCTGGGGTCGGTGCTATTGGGCGATTCGACGAAGCGACACAAGACAGACTTCGCCAGGTAATGGAAGTAGATTTTTTTGCACCGGTCGAATTAACTCGTCTCTGTTTGCCATGGCTTCGAAAGGGAAACCGCGCGGCAATTCTCAACGTAGGGTCTGTGCTGGCCCATCGAGCGGTACCGAACAAAAGCGAGTATTGTGCAGCGAAGTTCGCGATACGTGGTTGGTCCGAATCGTTGCGTGTGGAGTTAGCCAAAGAAGGTATCGATGTGTTAATGCTTAGCCCGAGCACAACACGAAGTGAGTTTTTCGACTCGCTTGTGGATACCAATCCGCAAGAAAAAAGTCGCTCGGTTGGGAGTATGAGCGCGGATCGAGTCGCGCAGTTGGCAGTTTCTGCCCTTGTGCGATCCAAGCGAGAGATGATCTTGAGCGTAGGCGGGCGAGTTCTGGTTTGGGCAGGTCGGTTGTTTCCGCGGCTGACGGATCGACTGCTCTCAAGATTCGCCTGAGATTTTTCTGTCATGACGATGGTCGATTACAAAATGGAAGATCGCTCACGGTCGAGAGAAGTTAACAAATCGATGTCATATCTGTTAAACTCCTTCTTCGAAATGTAAGCAGCTCTTGAAAAGTGAGACTGCTATACTTCATCGGATATCAACAAAACTCTCCTCAACGAAAGAAACGAACATGAACGCAATCGACATTTTGGGCAGCTTATTGGGAGCACCTCAGCCGGGTGGAAGTCGCCCAGGTGGCAACCCAACAGGTGGCGGGCAACCTAGAAGCGGCGGTGCCAGCGGAGGAGGTTTGGGAGATATACTCGGCGAACTATTGGGTGGCGGCCAGTCCAACGCTGGTCGCCCGATCAATACTCAATCCTCCGCAAGAGAGCTTGAGGATATGTTGAACGTAGGTCAAGAACCCCGATCGACGCCAATCCCGAGCCAACCTCAACCGCGCTCTGCGCCAGCGCCAACACATCGCCCCGGATTGCCACCTGACATCTTCGGCCAGCGACAGCGAGTGGAGCCCAAGATCAGTCTTAGCGTGCCCAAGCCTGCTTTGCCATCACAGAATGATCAAGCGGTATTGATGATACGCTCGATGATCAACGCTGCGAAAATCGACGGTGAAATAACGGAAGAAGAACAGCAGAGTATCTTGAATCAAGTGAGTGATACGAGCCCTGAAACAATTCAGTTTTTGAGAACAGAATTTGCTCGTCCTCTGAACGTCGAGGAATTTGCTGCTTCCATTCCGATAGGCTTGGAACACAAGATCTATGGACTTGGGTTGATGGCTATCAAGTTGGATAGTCGTGAGGAAGCGGATTATCTACGCCAATTGGCAAAGCACCTTCGCATCTCGCCGGAGGAATGCAATCAATTGCATCAACAACAGAAAGCACCGCTTCTCTATCAGTAGTTCAATACTGACACAACCGACAAAAGTAGTAGGCACGCTCCGTCGTGCCGTCCGCTCTTGAAGATTTGCAGGGATTCTAGGTGGACGGCACATGGAATGTGCCTACTACTTTGACTTTTGTCGGCGATGCCGATGCAACGCATTCCATTATTAGGGTGAGGTATCCTGTAAAACCTTAGCAAGCCATTCTCGTGCTAGCTCACGCGTTGGGGAGGGACGAAGTATCCATTTGTCGCTGTGATTCTGAAATCCGGTTGAAGCATACGTGATGTTGCCCTCGCTCACTGTTTGGGAAATCAGCAATTCAGTCCGTTTCAAACCGGCCAAATCCTCGTCGCAAACAAATTGTTTTCGCCCCTTCAGTCTCGCTAGACGCGACGCTGCATTACCAGATTCACTTTGCGTGAATGGCCAATTGCGCACTCCATCGTAATGACTATAGACAAAGAAGCCTTTCCATGTTTTGGCGATTTCTTCATTCTGCAAACCGAGATAGTTGCACGCGATCGCGCCTCGTGAAAATCCGCAAAGGATGATCCGATTTCGATCGGCCCCATACTGTTCGCAAATAGAATCAATCGTCTTCAGGCAATAGCCCATCGTGGGTTGTGGATTGTAATTTGGAGGATCACCCCACCACGTTTTCGTAATCTTTGTCCCCGAATGATCGACAAAAGGTAGCGAAACCCAGATACATCCAACTCCGGCAGAAAGCCCGAAACCCAGGCTGCAATCCTCGGGCAATCCCGTGGAAACATCGCCAAGCTTCCCAGTGTGCATGTTGCCTCCAAACTCCACTAACAACGGATATTTTGGTGACGGTTTCCAGTCTTTAGGCAAGTACAGGCAATGATAAAGCCCATTCTCTTTTTTGTTGGAATCGAACACGAAGACACGTCTACCCGGAGCTGCATTCATGTCGCTGATTGATGGAACTTGCAGATCTGGTTCAGCAGAGTCTAGTCGTGGAATGGAACCAGCGGTAACTACTTCCTGAGCTACCGCATCGCTAATGATCGCGATGGAAATGGCCGCAATCGAGACGAGTCGCCTTATATATTTCGTCAACGCGTTTTCCATGTGCTGCTCTTTTCATCTCTCATGCTGTTGATCATTGGCGTAGAACTCACGCGAACTGCCGGCAGTACTCATAAACGGCCATCGTTGTTGCGGTTGCAACGTTGTAGGAATAAGGTTTGCCGAAGACCGGGATCTCGACAACTCGATCGAGTTTGTTCAATTCTTCTTGATTGAGGCCCTCACGTTCGCTGCCGATAATGAGAGCTGTTTTTGAAACGAATTGGAAATCAAATAGAGCCTCGGACCCGGAAGTTTGCTCCAATCCCACGCGTTGGTATCCATCGGCTGCGAGTTGATCTAGCACGGGAGCTAACGAACGGCGCTGCGTGATTTCTACTACATCGATCGCATCGCGAGCGATTTCACGATCGACGCGTCCCGGACCACATTGAATCAATTGCGTGATGCCTGCGCACCCGGCAAGCCGTACGATACGACTGAGGTTAACGTTACTGCGCATGGGTGCCAAGACCAGCAAAAGCTCTCTTGGTCCAGTCAGCTCCGTGGGTGGTTTGTGCCGAATATGTTCGAATCGGTTCATGGCATCGGATGTATGTAATAAATCGTGTGCAAAACAGAGGTTGATGGATTTCTACAATGCGCCGAATAGTACATCAATCCTGTCCCATAACTTGAAAGTGTAACTACAATCAGTCGTTTCGTCTGTTGCTTATTTCCACCTCTCCCTGATGGATTCGTACCATGCTTGTTACCGCGATTCGCAACGTAAAGTTTATGTCGGCTGTTCTCCAGCTTCTCGCGATGGCTTCGATTGTCTCGATCGGCTCAGTTGCATCGGCCCAAAGTGGACCGTCGGATCCCTCCGGCACCTGGCGCTGGAAGTATGATCTCAATGGGGCAATGCGTGAAGATGCACTAGAGTTGTTTGTAGAGGATGGCAAGGTGACAGGAGTGTTTCATGGCGTTTCCGGGAAGCCCATCAACGTAAAGGATGCAAAACTGAAGGAAGATCAACTTTCCTGTAACGTCGAATACACTCACGAACAACAATCGGTCTCCCTCGCTTTTTCTGGAAAGACCAAGAAAGATGATATCGAAGGAACCGTTGTTGTCTCGACGGATGGTGGCACCAAAGAATATCCATGGACTCCAAAGCGATCGGTTCGTCTCGATGATGTTGTCGGAGAATGGAACATCGTTATCGATGCGGACGGAAATAAATTGGAGCCATCGATTGTGATCACTAAATCAGGTGACAAACTGCTCGGGAAATACACGGTTGCAGAAGGGACTGTAGTTGATGCAACCAATCTGCGAATTCGTGAAAACTACCTTGAGTTTCACATGGAAACCACCGTCCAAGGTCGAACGATCAAAGCGGATTACTCTGGGCGTCCATATGGAAACGTCATCCAAGGGAAAATCCAATACGATCTCGATGGTAACGAAGGTGAGATTGAGTTTTCCGCAAAACGTAAGGCTACCAAGAAGTAACGCAATCGTTGGCTTTGAGCTACCTTCCCGCTAGGCCGCTGGGAGGGTCGAGCGAGGGGAGGGTGAAGTGCTATCAGCACTTGCGCAAATCAATTCCCCCTCCCCGCCCTTTGGCCGACCCTCCCAAAGGGCGGTTGGCTTTTTACGAGAATAGGATCGAGCCCAAGCGGACGTGAGTGGATCCATGTTCGATCGCGATTTCAAAATCGTCGCTCATTCCCATCGATAACACGGGCAATGCGATGTCGAACTCCCGGGCCCATTTGTCTCTCGCAACGCGAATGGACTTGAATTCTTGGTGAACTTGAAGTTCGTTTGCTCCAAGGCTGGACATGCCCATCAATCCAATAACGTTCGCGAACAGAGGCTGATCTGATTGGCGGCAACACCATTTCTCCAATAGTCGTTTGGCATCGTCCATCACCAATCCGGTTTTGGTTGGATCCGATGTCACATTCAATTCGAGCAACACTTGAACGGAATGCTGCAGCGTGGTTGCATCGACGAGGATCTGATCCAGAATGCGCTCTGAGTCAACCGAATGGATCATTTGCAAAAGGGGAATCGTCCTTTTGGCCTTATTCCGTTGAAGATGTCCGATCAAATGCCACCGAATGGAATTGTCAGCTAGTTTTTCGGCTTTTTCCCAAAGAGACTGAGGCCTGCTTTCTCCAAGATCGCGACATCCGGATTCCACGAGAAAGCCAGCGACCTCGGAAGAGACATACTTTGTAACTCCAACGATCGTCACGCTTTCCGGCGACCTACCGCTTTTTTCAGCAGCGGTGGTGACGCGATTCCGAACGTTTTCGTAGTTTGCTCGGACTTGCTCTAAAGTCGATTCCAAATGTATAGGCCTCATCGAATACGGGAAAACCGGGAAGAAATCTTATTGCAATCTCATTGCAGAAGCGATAGATCTCGATAACATGTGAGGATTGTTTCAACCTCAGGAGTGGCTGTAAGTGAAAAGCATGGATAACGGCGAAAGTAGCTGGAAAGACAAAATAGGAATCGCCGCGTCCGCGCTTTGCGCTGTTCATTGCGCCGCTACCCCTATCCTGCTCGCGAGTCTACCAACGTTGCAGTTTACCGAGTGGATGGCAAGCCCTGAATTCCATCAAATAGCGGCAATTATTTGTGTTTCCTTGGTGTCCATCTCCATTTGGCCTGCGTTCCATCGCCATCGGGATTATCGAGTACTAGGCCTTTCGACTACGGGGCTTGCTCTCATTCTCGGTGCTGCTTTTCTGCTCCCGGATAGTTGCTGCTCCACGGAATCTGGCTCAGCAAGGATCGCCTTTACGTCAACCAACTCGCACGACCATTCTGGACATGATCATGCTGGTCACGACCATACTGGTCACGACCATACTTCAGGCATTGCTAGCACGTTGGAATCGGGGGCAAGTGATATGGCATTTTCTGGGACGGGAACGGCAGTCTTTGCCAAGGTACAACCTTGGATGACACCGCTCGGGGGATTGTTGCTCATCGCCGCACACTTCTTGAATTTGCGACGAGGGTTTAAGGTTTGTCAAGCTCGCTGCGATTGCGACGAGATGCCAATGGCGGGTCCAGAGCTTTCCGCTTCGCAAGCGGCTTAGACCTAGCTTGCCGCTTCGCAGCTTGCCGCTTCGCAGCTTGCCGCTTCGCAGCTTGCCGCTTCGCAGCTTGCCGCTTCGCATTCCGCGCAGATCGGTTAAAATCGAAGAGATGAATTTACTTCCAATCGTCGATAGAATCGATGCCTGGATGTGCGAGCTTCGCAGTTTGATTCGCACAACCACAACAGAGCCTTGCATATTTGAAGAGGCGTTCGGGCGTGTGCTTGCGGAACCGATCGCTGCAATGCATGACAGTCCCGCCACGGACGTGTCTGCGATGGATGGATATGCACTGCGCTGGAGCGATGTTGCTTCTCGGACCATTTCGGTTGTTGGAACTGTCGCTGCCGGTAGGGCTCCGATATCTTTGCCAAGTGGTGCTGCCGTTCGGATCTTTACAGGTGCAGTGATTCCGCCAGAAGCCGATTTAGTCGTTCAACGCGAGCATTGTCTGGAGCAAAGCGATACGATCGAGCTTCAATGCCCGCTGGAGTCTCTTCGCAAAGGACTGAACATTCGAAAACGAGGGGAGAATGCGCGCGCCGGCGATCCTGTGTTGAGCGCTGGGCAACTCATTCGCCCTCAAACCATGGCGGGTATCGCATCTTTTGCTCATACGAATCAACTGACGGTTTATCGACGTGTGCGGGTTTGCATTATCAACACGGGTGACGAATTGATTTCGCTCGGCGAACCGTTCGAACCCTGGCAGATCCGCGATTCGAATGGTCCTATGCTCGAAGCGATGTTGTCGCCGTTGGAGTGGGTTTATGCCAGACGGATGCGCGTGCGGGACACGTTAGAATCGATTGAACAAGCGATCCGCAATGCATTGGTGGATCACGACGCGATATTGTTGACAGGCGGAGTCTCGATGGGGGACATGGATTTTGTGCCGCAAGCGATCGAGAGAGTTGGTGGGAAAATCATTTTCCACAGAATCCCCATTCGTCCCGGCAAACCCATGCTGGGAGCGGCGACCAACGAAGGGAAGCTCTTCTTGGGTTTGCCAGGAAATCCATTAAGTGTTGCGACAACATTTCGTCGTTATGGTTTGTCGCTATTGCAATCGATGGGCGGAATTGCACAACAAGAAGTTGCGCCGGTGGAGAAAGTTATGTGCGACGATGAAAAGAAGTTGGACTTGCTTTGGTTTCGATTGGTCAAGCGACGGTC
Source organism: uncultured Pirellula sp. (assembly GCA_903858115.1). Lineage (GTDB taxonomy): Bacteria > Planctomycetota > Planctomycetia > Pirellulales > Pirellulaceae > JBKCUI01. Next base: position 11,761 of record CAIOHR010000424.1, read on the forward strand.
GGATGGTGTACTGGTCGTTGCATCGAGTCAAGGATCGGGAGACGTAGCGTCGTTAGCCAAGTGCGATGGATTTGTGGAGATCCCACCTGGAGAGATTGCATCCGGATTTCGTCGGTTCTATCGTTTTAGCTGAAGTTGCATGACACAACGAGCGATCATGCAACCGGTTGAGATGTTACGAACAGTGACTGCTCGACTAGCAGATTACACTTCCGGTTCGTGAGAAAGATTGAGCGTATCGGCTGAGACCATCTTTTCATTGACTCTGTCCCATCCGATCATTTTACTGCTACGCCAACTTTCGTTCGCCATATTGACGGCTACAACACCTGCCAAGCCGAGTTCCACAGGGCAATTGAGAGCTTCACCGTTGCGAATGTGATTGTGTAAGTTCGTATGGTGTAGGTTTTGGTCTTCGCCGCCGGTTTTTGTATGTTCGGCTAAGACTTTGCCATCTTTATCTTCGGCCACCCAACCCGTTTTGGTGAACTTGAGAGTACCTCGGTATCCACGGATAAGGTGATCGATGCCGACCCGATTGCTCATAGTTCCGAGCACATACACAGTCATTCCTCGTGGGTATTCACAGATCATTTCGATGTTATCTGGTAGGTCTCTTCCATCTGGCCATTGCCAGATTCCGCCCATCCCGACAACGCGTCGTGGGTAGAGCAAATCGCAAGCCTTCATGATGCGAGTGATTCGATGGATGAACAAATCAGTGCAGATTCCACCCGAATAAGCTGAGTAGCATCTCCACTCGAAATAGTGGTTTGGATTCCACTCCGTTTTCTTGGCGGATCCTAGCCATGCATTCCAATCCAAGTCGGCTGGCTTTTTTGCATTTTGTGCAACGAGTTCGGGTTCTCGCCATGGGCCTTTTTTCGAATCGTATCGACGGACGTATTCGATTTGTGCTTGGATGACTTTACCGATGACTCCTTTTCGGATCGCATCTCGCGCGGTGATGTAGCTATCGTCCGACATCGCTTGGACTCCGACTTGGAGTGGTCGGCCGGTTTCTTTTTGTTTTTTGACTACGGCTTGGGCTTCGGGGATGGTGTGCGTCAGCGGCTTTTCGCAATAGACTGCTTTGCCGGCGTCCATTGCATCGATGGTCATGGTCCAGTGCCAATGTTCAGGGGTTGCGACGACGACATAATCAACTTCTTTGCGGTCGAGAAGTCTCTTGTATTCGCTGTAGGCAGCATCGGCACCTATTTTTTGTTTCCCTGCTTCCGCGCGTGTCATCCAGCAGTCGGAGACGGCCACAGGAAGCAGGTTATTGGACTCCTTGAGTTTGTTGATCACGTCGAAGTGAGCGTTGCCAATCACACCACCGCCGATGACACCAACTCCGAGGCGATCGTTAGCGCCGATCACTCTTCCGTAGCTCTTTGCAGTGGATGCAGCAACACCGATCGCGGCTGCGGTGGAAGTGGATGTCGATAGGAATGAACGACGATTCGGAAAGGTCATGAGGACTCCTTGGTTAAGAAACAGGATGAATAATGTCCCTATCTTAACAGGAGTCGTACCTAGGATGCAAAAAGTTCCTTGGATCGGATTCGAACTATCGACCACCGTCTATTTCCTTTGCTGGTTTTGATTATGCTAGAGATTCACTGCCAGGACGGCGCCTTTTCTAAACGATACTGCGGGTACCAACATGCAACATCTCGATCATCTCAAGAACTTAGTTATCATGGCATCCGCGGATGGTGCTTTGTCCGAGCGAGAAATAGCACTTTTGGTCGATCGCTGCAGCGAGATGGGGCTTGAAGAGGCAGATCTTGGAAAGGCCGTAGCGTTCGCCCTCAGCGAAGAAGCGTCGCTTAAGTTGCCGAAGGAAAAAGGGGAGCAATTGGCAATGCTTTCGGATCTGATGAAGATCATGGCAGCGGATGGGAAACTGAGCGAGGTCGAGAAAAGACTTTTCGCGCTGGCAGCCGCAAAAATGCATATCGAAAAAGATGAGCTAGAAAAACTTATCGATCGCTTAGTTGGCAAGTCTGCTAACAACTAAAGCCATTGCACAAAGAACGATAACGAGAAACGTCTCTTATCAAATAGCGTAGAGATGATGCCAAGAGAAAAGCGAGTCGATCCTTTGACCGACTCGCTTGTTTTTTGATGGAGCGATTTCTTTGTTCACGGGATGAACAATCTAGAAGTTGTAGTTCGCACCGAAAACAGCACCGTGAAGAATCAAGCTTCGATCGTTGTGGATCGCGTTGATTTCATCGGGGTGTTTGAATGTAGTTGGGATTTGTCCAACCGCAGTCGCAATGCCGCTTACTCCGGTAACTCGATAGCCCAGGTTCATTGTCAACCCGCGACATAACCGCACACCGGTTCCGAAAGTTCCTTCTCCGATGAAAGCAACGTCATTTGTCGAGTTGCTAAAATCGTAGGCAACATCGCCTCCCCCGAGAGTTCGTATCATCGCGGTAGTTGTCGTGGTTCCGATTCTTTGCGATGTTCGAATGTGGTTGTTGTAGATACCAAAGTTCGTGCCACCGAATATGTTAAATCGGGAACCGGTGCACCATGTTCCGAGTGAACCCAATTGAAAACCAACCAAATCGTTTGTCACATCGCTATTGAAGTAGACATCGTTCGCGTCGTTGAACATGTTATTCGTTGGGCTAGTGGCATATTCAAATTCGTCGCCGAAGCGGAACCATCTTACACCACCAAAGGTATTGAGGCGAAGTTTGCTACATTGTGCTCCGTACCATGGTGCGCAAGGTCCGGTGGGTCCTGTCGAGGGAGCACAGGTGGTTTCGCAAGATTCGCAAGTTTCTCCGGAAACGCCTCCGTACCCGTGAGATCTGTGTCCAAGCTTGCTTCCTATTCCGCAACCGCCTGATCCACATCCGCCGGCATAGGCTTGGCGCGCTCCCCCCCCGAGTGCAAACGAGAAGAGATTCAGCTCCACGTTATGGATTTCGTTGTCTCGTCGGATCCGTTGGGTGTGTAATGCAGGATCATTGCCGTTCGGATTACCACCCCAGCCTGTGCTGCCACTATCATAAACGTCGTAAAGAGGTCTTGCGGTTCCACCTGGCATGTAAGCACCGTACCAACTAGGAACAGCAGGTCCAGCTAACAAATCAATGTTGAGCTGATTGAAAGGTAAGTCTGTTCGAATGGGGGTTCCAACTCCGGGCGTGTACAGTCGTTCCTCTTGGTCGCCGAAGATCCCCCAATAGCTCCCAACGAGTGCGTATCGTCCGCAGCCGAAGTAATGTCCCAAGCTACCTTGAAAACCACCGGAAGCTCTCATTCTTGCAGCACTGGTATTGATGATTCCCGTGTTGCCATAGGACGTAAGCCTGCGAGAAGAATCATCCACTCGGTTGAATAGTAGCCCGCTTGCGCCGAAGATCCATGGATTGGGCGAGACAACGGACGGCGTTAGAGCGATGGCGCAGTTACTGGAATCGCTGTAATCGGCGATACCGTAAGTGGCGCCATAGCTGGGAGCCATCGTTCCTATACCATGATCACTGCATTGGCCGGACGCACATGCAGGACAATTGCTCGAAATTGCCGGAGCACTAGGCTGTGGCGGTATTGAGTGGATGGTCTGCGGAGCCGAAGGTTGCAACGGTTGAGGCGGCAACGGCGATTGTGCTGCTTCGTATGGCTGAACAGCAAGCGAAGCTCCGTAGGGTTGGGACTGATATTGCGTAGGCTGAACTGGCGCAGAAGGAGCCGGCAATTGGAGTTGCTGTGGAACATGTACATGCTCCAGTGCGCCACTGCCGATCGCGGTTCCTTGAGGAGAGTATGCAGCCAGTGCCGCCTGCGGCTGGCTCACGTAGATTGGTTTAGGAGGCAATGGCGGAAGCTGAAACGAACTAGCCCCCAAACCGTTGTTCTGACCAATCGTATACTGGGCAGATGCGACAGAGGGGAGTGTCATCACTCCAACGGACAATGCCAGCCTATGAATCCAAGTTTTCTTCACCGCAAAGCTCCTTGCTTTATTGACGTCCATCCTTAGACGTGGCATCCCTGACCCTTTTCGATGAGTTGGCGATCCTGCCAGCTCATGCCACGGCGTTTTCCAAACTAAGAAAACGCATTAACACATTCGTTGCATCGACTTCGCCGAGCGCTGTCAAATAGACTTGGGATGGTTTGCTGGCTTATTTTCTAAGATGGCGAGAATACAACCGGAAAAAACGGTCTTCCTGGAACGCGCTACGTCAATCAAACTAGAATGGCCCGATCATTTTGCCGGAACATCAAAGTCTCCAAAAGTGCAAATGGATTGGGAATCTGTAGGTTACGTCGGATTTATCTACTAGCCGTACACAACCTGATGGTTATCATCGAAGCTAATAAAAAGCATCGTTCACGTCTTCAATGCAAAAATGCTTGAATTCGCGATACCTTCAATGTCCATTCCAATATTCTGTCTCCGTTCAACGCATGCGTTCTCTACCGATTGTAAATCTCGATGCCACCTCTCCAAACCTAGTTGGTTCCGCACCAGCGATGGATGGTTTGGAATCGTCGCGCGGCTCTTATGCTTTCATCAGTTTGGGATGTCCCAAGAATTTGGTGGATAGCGAGCAAATGCTGGGGCTATTACAAAGAGATGGATACCAGCTGGTGCCGAATCCAGAGCAAAGCGATTTTGTCGTCATCAATACTTGTGGGTTCATCGACAACGCAAGAAAAGAGTCTTTCGAAGCGATCGACCAGATGCTCGATCTGAAACGAAAAGGGAAGATTCGAGGGGTGATTGTCACTGGCTGCCTGGCTGAGCGTCAGCAAGAAAAACTTTTGGAAGCTCGACCTGAGATCGATGGCATGGTAGGAGTTTTCGGTAGAGATGATATTTCGACCATCGTCGGCCGATTCATGGACGGACTGGATGAACAACGTAGTATTTTCCGACCAGCTCCGATCCGGGCGTTGTCCGACGATTTCCGACTCCAGGTAACGCCTAAACATTTCGCCTATCTGAAGATCTCGGAAGGCTGTGATCGACTCTGCACGTTTTGTGCGATCCCAAAAATGCGAGGCAAACACGCGAGCAAGCCACAAGACAAAATACTTGAGGAGGCTCGCAAATTGGCTGCGAACGGGGTGCGGGAGATCATCATCGTGGCGCAGGACACAACCTACTATGGAATGGACATTTATGGAGAGCCCAGACTTGCAGAGCTATTGAAAGAACTGGATAAGATCGACGGCGTTGATTGGATTCGGCTAATGTACTTTTATCCGATGTACATTGATGACCATTTGATCGACACGATTGCTTCGGCGAATCGAATCCTTCCCTACATTGATATGCCGTTGCAGCATATCAATAACCAAATGCTAAAACGTATGTCGAGAAGGGTCACGCAGGAACAGACGCTGGAAATGGTAACGAAGCTGCGTCGAGGGATTCCAAAGCTGGTGCTCCGTACGACGATGATCACCGGATTCCCGGGCGAAACCGATGAGCAGTTTGAAGAACTGGAGGACTTTGTTTCCGAAATTCGATTCGAACGATTGGGTGTTTTTTCCTACTCGATCGAACCGGATACTCCCGCAGCCAAACTGCCAGATCATCTTCCCGAACGCATCAAGAAAGAGAGACGCAATAGACTGATGGCGATCCAGCAGCAAAACGCTTTCGCGTGGTGCAAAGAGCAGGTGGGAGCAAAGCTAGAGGTTTTGCTCGATAAAGCTGTCGACGAAGCCAACAATGTATGGTTGGGGCGTTCTTTCGGCGACGCGCCGGATGTTGATTCGACAGTATTCGTTACAGGTGAAAAAGGGTGTCCCTTGAGTTCCGGTGACTTGATTGATTGCGAAATTGTCTCCTATAAAGATTACGACTTGATCGGCGCAGCAGTAGGTGTTTCGGAGACATGAGCTCTACAGACGCAGCAGCCAAGCCGAATAACTCGAATTGGAACGTACCCAATGCTCTATCGGGCGTGAGGTTCGTACTCGCAATGGTCGTTTGTTTCCTGATTGAGAGGGGCGTTTTCTTTGCGGGTATGATTTGCTTTTTGATCGCAGCGAGTACGGATTGGATTGACGGGTGGTGGGCTAGGAAATTCAATCAGGTAACAAAGCTCGGTAGGATTCTTGATCCGTTTGTCGACAAGATCATTATCTGCGGTGCGATGATTGCGTTGGTTGGCGTAGCAAATAGCCCGCTTCGACCGTGGATGGCTACGATTGTTGTAGGACGCGAGTTACTCGTCACCAGCTTGCGAGGAATGATCGAGGGCCAAGGAGGAGACTTCTCCGCAAAGTGGATGGGTAAATGGAAGATGGTCTTGCAATGTGCGGCGGTCGTGGGGGTGTTATGGCAATTGATGTATACCACGCCGTCTTCATATCTCGTATGGACGACTCTATTCTTGGTCTACGGAGCTATTCTGCTGACGATTTTGTCTGGACTCGAGTACGTATTTTTGGTGATTCGAAATCCTAAGCCATGAAGCCCGAAGACTTGAATCCAAGCCAGATGTTGAGCCTTTTTGTGTTGGGTCTGGTCATGTTTGGCCTGATTATCGGCTCCGTCGTTTGCTGGTCCTTTGCAATTGCATTTTTTCGAGCGAAGAAACAATTCTCAACTGCACGCGGGCCCCTAGCCATGTTTGGCTTGATCGATATTGCCGTTGGAATTGCCTTCATCTTTTCTATGCTACTCTTTATCCAGGTCGCAGCGTCTCTCATCAGCCCACGCGATAATGAGGTCGTAACATCGCAAACCGATGATAGCCATGCCATGGAATCGACAGTGGTCACTGTTCCAACGGAGGGGAAATCAGCAGAGAAACTATCTTCAAGACAAGTCGTCCTAAGTGGAGTTTTTGCACTGGGAGAATTGCTTGCTGTTTTCGTTGTTGGCATATTCATGAGGGCGAGAACGGGTAGCCGTTGCGCATTCATGGGGTGGCACCCAAGGGCTGCTGGTCGAGATATCGGTATTGGAATCGTGATCCTCATGATGACTCTCCCGCTACTCTTGATGTTATCGGCAGCAGTGAACGCGATAAGTGGAGTCACTTACAACCACCCGGTTATTGACATGATGAAGCAATTTCCATGGCTGCTCGGAGTCGTAGCGTGGCAGGCCGTTATCGTCGCTCCAATCGCAGAAGAGTTCTTTTTTCGTTCGGTACTCATCGGTTGGCTTGAGTCTATCCACTTTGGGAGAACAAAAAACGCAGCGATTTTTGGATGGAATCCGATTCGTCGACATGACAACTCAGTTGCAATGTCTCATGAATCGACCTTCATGCGAATCGAAAAAGAAACGATTCAGAGTCCCGATCCCGAATCGAAAAGGAACGACTCCTCCCAGGCACCGCCGAATCCACAACCCGATGCCCTTTTCCAGAATCCGTATTTCGCGTCGCCGAGAATCAATACCGATCTGAAACCTACCCATGAAACCCCCGGCGAACGCGTAGGTGACAATGATGGAACGGTTGGCGAATTCCATCCTCCATGGTGGCCTGCGATCGTGAGCGGGATTCTCTTTGGAGTCGCTCACATTAGCTATGGATTAAGCTGGATTCCGTTGGCAGTATTTGGAATCGTGCTCGGGCGAGTTTACCAATTTCGGCAAAGTCTTATCATGTGTATCACTATTCACATGGTCTTCAACGCGATCAACCTTCTCAATCTATGGTTAAGCTTGGGAGTGCCTCCGCCGAGGTGAAACGGTTCGGATTGCAGGGGCTTTAGTCGTCTAACGTGGGGCCGTTCTGTTGGTCCTCGGCGCGATGAATCAGGATCCGATGATCTCTCCGATGTGTGCGATAGAAAGTGAAGTCATTCGAATAGGGCTGATGTTCTGGCAGGTGAATAAACCGCTGGTCTATACCCCACTTACTTTCGGCTAGGACTGTCCCGTCATTTAATACCGCTTGTACGAGTGCGGTATGCAGGATGTTGCCTGCCATGCTACGGTAAATAATGACATCGCCTGTAGCCGGATCCTTTACCAATCGATAGCCGTTGTCTTCTAGAATTCTCTCTACGCTTTCGCCACGTACAAGGAATTTGCCGCCAGTAAACACCCATCCGTGGCAGTTTGCTTCTTTGTCAGCGGAGTGGCGAGAGATGAGAGTGTTCGAAAAGTTAGGAAACCGTCCTTCAAACGTCTGGGCAAAGGATTTGAATTTTTGATCATCAGCATCGAAGTGAAAAAGTGGAATAACGGTACCTAGATCGGTCTCACCCATCCAATAGACGTCCTTCTCCACTTGGCCAATGCTGAATTCTCCCATAGCGAATTCAAGATCAGAATTGCATCTGAAGGAAAATCTAGCGTATGCGACGATAGGCATTCCCAGAAATACGAGAAACAAGATTGGTGATAGAAATCGCCCAGCGTTGGAGGTTTTGTCGCGATAAACAAATCGGAATAAGCCGAGCAACACAACAGCAAGGAAACCGAAGAGCCCGCCTCCACTGACCAAAAGCCGCGTGGAAACATCAAAAACCGAATGGCTTCCATCGATCCAGTCCATCGCGAGCACCCCAGCTGCGAAGACCCCTAAGATCGCGAAAGCAAGTTCAATTCTTCGATCGACGAGCCGTTTAGGACTAAGTAGCCTACATAACTCCCAGCCCAGTACCATTAAACTAGCGGTTAGTGCTATCAGTAGGCATATTGCCAACGGTTGGCTAAACACCATCTACCTCACGGGAAAAGGGCTTCGAGAAAACATCGTATGCCGGTAAACCCAATGGTTTCGTTGCTGTTTCGAATCTTCTTGATTCAATATTTCACCCGATACAATCGCTAGCACTCTGACGATCGGTGAAGAAAATTCAACGGAAACGTTGCGCCAATTCAGGGGCGAACAATTTCTAGAAGTTCGATTGCGGGTTCGTTATTGCAATGAAGAATGGCTGTTCGCCCGTACGCGATAGAACCCAACGGGACAGAAAAGAACTTGGCTAATTCTTTACCGCATTCGATCTTTAGAAGTTCAAAGAGTTCAATTTTTCGCAATACATCATGTTCGATGAGAACCCGTCCTAGAGGTTTCTTTTGTTGCAGAATTTCGGCGCGTGGCAATTCTGGGAGAAATCGCATATTCAACCGCACAATTCCGTGTTGAACAACCAAAGCCGACGAATGGGTCTTCAGAAGTATTTCTCGGCAATACTGTTCCTGATCTACACTTGACCGAAGCACCTCCACATCGACCGAGTCTCGATAAAATGACTCGACCGTGACCGTCATGTGATTGGTGTGAGCAAGCAGCCCACGGTAGGGCTCAGGCACGTCCGCGACGCTACATTTCTTGAAGTTCCCAAGCTCGCTCGCAGGATGATAGTAAATTCCTATCAATTCCGTAGCGGATGCGCATGCAGGGCGTTTCGCCGCATGCTCTCTCATCGCGCTGGCGCCATTCCAATTTGAAACGTTTGAATTGCGGGAGCACGCAGATGCGTCTCTGGGTGAATACCCGATTGGTCCAAAACGGTGTCAATCAAATACAGCATCAATCGTCGTAGTGATTCAGGCTCAATCGACTGCGCAACTTCGAGCGAACGTTCTCGATGTTTTTCAATCAGCTTTTCAGCTTGCTCGAAAACGCGCCCTTTTTCCATTAGTTGACGGGCGGTTGCAACGCGTTGGGAGTTACTTGTGGAATGTACGTTGGAAAGAGCATCGAGGAGTCGCTGCTGATCATCGGGTGCGAGGGACTGAAGTGCCAATGCCAACAGTATGGTCGGTCGTCCGCCGAGGATATCTCCAGCGGCTCCAAGCTTATTATGGTCATCGCCATGCCAATCTTGCAGGTCGTTGATGATTTGGAACGCTACTCCAATGTTGCGAGCAAATTGCTTTACTGGTTCCACATGAGCTGTCGCTTCACCCGCTAAACGAATTCCCGTGTACAGAGCTGCCTCGAAGGCAGGGGCCGTCTTCAATGCATAAATCTTAAGAGCATCAAGAGGGGATAGCCGCTTGTTCGAGGAGTCTCGCCACAGGAGCTCAGCACCTTGGCCCTCCGCCAATCGCATGTGGGCCGACGAGAGGCAATTGAGGATGTCTGCCGCTGCTGCAGCTCCGATGGACTCGATCTCGCGACCGATCATCCGATATCCCAACCCAATCATATAGTCACCAACATTGATGGCGGTGGAAAGCCCGTATTGCTGGTGCATCGAAGCCATCCCATAGCGGAACGAATCATCATCTTCGATATCATCATGCACCAAAGAAGCTTTGTGGAAACATTCTATGCTCATCGCAGCAGCCCGCACGCCGCGAGAGAAACCGGATACCGTATTTGGACCGTCCGCCATGGTTCCGTTCCCACCGAGCATTGCATCGTAAGCCGCCAATGTCATAAAGGGTCTAGAGTACTTGCCACCGCGAGCTAGGAAATCGGTAGCCAATGCCTCGGTCGCAGCGATCGGATCGATTCCTGCGAGAGGATCGTCCGAGTCTGTTGCGATGGTTGCATCGCTTCGAAGCCGACCTACCAAATCATTGAGCTGAGGTTGCGAAAACATATCGCTCGCAGCCCGCATTAAGTGAACGTAGGACCGAGTTTGTTGTGATGCTGCGGGAGCCTGCGTGAGGATCATTTCACGAACCCATTCCTCGTCGACGCTCGTGTTTCTACAATCGCTCGAAAGCAAAGGTACTGCCATGCATGGGATACCAGCTAACAATATCTTGTCGATTGCCTTTTCTAACACATTCAAACATGCGACTCCAACAATAGAATCCACGTATCCGCTGACAATGATCTTCATGACGACAGGCGAACCCTCCGCCACAAGTACTTTGTAGCCCATTTCTTCAGCTTTGGTTCGAAAGTCTGCAATGCTACAGGCGCCGCACTTTTTGCAGTCCATCCCAAACTCGTCGTAATCCGCAGGGCACCCCTCAGCATGCTTGAGGCAATGGGGCAAAAGAAACAATCGTCTACTGGGAGGAATCGAGGCAACTGAGTCCCGAAAAAACTCGCTCGAAAGAATGACCATGATCCATCCGATATACCCCTCACCCAATCCCATTTCCTCAAGTGTTCGCCGCGCGACCAATTCGAGCTCATCCTTGGTAGGAGGGAGGTCTTTGTTCATTCGGCTCGCCACTTCGCGACACTTGGCACGAAGCTTCTCTCTCAACTCAAGCGTCTCGGGAACAAGCTTTAGATGGCTAGTCTTGCGACGTCCCTTTTTCTCGATCTTAGGTGATTCGGTAGTCTGCAAAACCGGTGGGTCTGCAAGTTGAGTGGCTGGAGACAAAACGTAGTCCTTATTCGAAGCGTCTAGTGTGAACGCGAGAGGATGGTGTCGTTCGTTGTTCCAAGGCTTCGCAAATTTCAGAAGCCGATGGGGGGACAGGCTGCCGAAGCAGAACTGCCAACCGACTCCATTATAGGGTCATTCCTACCCCTTTCGCTACAGCAAGCGATGACTACTTCTAATAGTAAAGCTATTTTTGAGACGAATTCATAATTCGCCTCAACGGACTACGTCGATTCACGGTCGCGCTGATTCCAAACATGCCTAAACCACGAAGGTAAACGGAATGTATGAGGATTCGGATTGCGAATCGTGTCCATTTTGGGCTTATCTTCGACTTCCATTCTCAACTGGCCATAGCAATGGTTGAATTCCTTGATAAACACATCGCTGGCCTCTGGCATGCAAATCGTCCCGACAACTTTGCTTCCTTGCCGAATGACCCCCGCGGGTCGATCTCGTTCGCTTCCTGATGACATCAGAGATTCGCCCCCGCCGTGTTGGATTGAATTTTCTGGCTTGAACGCTGGACATGTAAACCATAAGGATCTGCAAACGGCTTTGACAATTTTGCCAAAGCTATTCTAACCTTGGTCTCACAGATCGATCCTGTCCGATGTGGACCATCGCAAACCGCCCCGCGAACGCCTATCCAATCTGCACCAAGGCTTGCTAAACTTCGCAATGTCTCCAAGGGGAGCGAACCCGCGATGGCCACTCTGAAGCCAAGAGCATTCGCTTCGGCAATCATCGATTGCAATGCTTCGACGGAATAGAAGTCCAGCAAACTGCGTCCATTCTTCCCCCAAGTATCGATCAACAAGTACTCTGAACCGATCTCCCTAGCGGTCCGCAATATCTCGCACCAGGAAGGAGCCGCGGATTCCTTGGCATCTGCATAGTGGACAAGAATCAAACGATTCGGATTTCCGATTCCCTTTGCCAAAGTCGTTGCAAGACCCCGCCAGTCGGTTCGGTTGCAGCAATTTGACAGTGCAATCTTGAATACTGCGGTGTCGGCGAACGAGCCTGTGTAATGAATCAAATCATTCAAAGGCGTTTCACTCAATTCACCCAGTGCGACGCTGAAGTGAATATCTGCTGTGTTTTCGAGCATCATCGTTCGCTGAATACCTGTCGCAATGTCGATTTCAGGGCATCCTAATGCACCGCGAGACGGGTCCTTGACATCGATCCAACGGACGCCTGCCCTCAGAGCAATGCGCAATTCACCTTCGTTTTGAACACTAACCAGCAGACCTGCTGTCCGATTCGGATCGCCATTTACCATGGGTGTTGTTGTTTGCATGGAGGATTCCGAGTAAAACTTAGGCGTTCTGACTGGGCGATATTCGATCATGCGCACTGCAGTCAGGTATGTTTATTTCGTGAGAATGGGTTGGGAGCTCGGTTGAACGTTCGATTTCATCATATCATAAACCAGGATTCCCTCCATCAACTTTGTGACGAGATACGACAACATCGACTCGTCGCATTCGATACCGAGTTTGTTGCTGAAGACTCTTATCGGCCTGAACTTTGTCTTCTTCAAGTTGCCACGACAGACGGGATCTTCATCGTCGATCCGTTTACCGAGATTGACCTCAGTTCCTTTTGGGGACTTTTGGTAGAACCGGAGACCTCTGTCGTCGCGCACGCTGGTAGGGAAGAAACGCTTTTCTGTTATCGTTCGACCCGAAAGTTGATTCCAAATTTATTTGATATACAAATGGCGGCTGCCTTTTTAGGCCACGAATACCCAGCTTCCTACGCAACACTCGTTCACCGTTACACTGGTGTCAATCTCGATAAAGAAGAAACTCGCTCCGACTGGCGAAAGCGACCTTTGTCGAACCAACAACTCCAATATGCAGCGCAGGATGTGAAGGATTTGCTTCGATTGCATGCATCCATGGAACAAGAGCTTGATGAGCTAAAACGTCTGGAATGGTATCGAGAAGAAATCGCAAACTGGCAATCGGAACTGCAGCAATTTGAGTCCAATGAAAACTGGTTTCGTATCAGTGGCATTCAAGCACTCTCTGGAAACAGTCTAACGGTTGTGCGCGCACTTTGGAATTGGCGCGAACAACGAGCAAAAGAACGGGATCTTCCTGCAAGAAAGATTCTGCGAGATGATTTGCTCATTGAATTAGCCCGCCGAGGGAACAGCGATGAACGCAGGATGGCAATGTTGAGAGGCATGGAACATCGCCATATCAAACAGCTTATTCCAGAACTGGCAGGCGTTATCGAGGATTCCAGAAATCACCCGATACCTCCATGGCCAAAGAAAGCTCGCTATGGCAAGGGACAGCCACCTGCCATGCTCACGCAATTTCTGTCGGCGGCACTCGCATATATCTGCCGAACCAAGAAGATCTCCACTGCCGTTGTTGCGACCGCAGACGATCTCAGGGACTTTGTGAAGTATCGCCTAGAAGGAGGATCGTCCGATTTGCAGCCACCCAGCCTCGTAACAGGCTGGCGCGCAGAGATTATCGGGAAAGAACTAGATGACCTGTTGCAAGGCCGGATAGGAATGGTCTTGGACAACCTAAAAAGTGAAATGCCTATCCGGTTTCAACGTCTATAGCGACTTGGCGGTTTCCATAGGCAACCTGGTTACTCCTCTTTCTTGAATCCAGCCTTGATCAGCTCTTGATAACCCGGCTTGAGCGGGCGAATTTCGTAACCCATCTTGTTCAAAATCGAGCCCGCCTTCAGCGAGCGGTAGCCAACCTCGCAATACGTATAGAGGATCAAGCCCTTCTCTAGTTTCTCCTTGATCTTCGGGTCATCTGGTTTCTCCTGCATGGCTCGCCATGGCAAGTGCACTGCGCCGGCGACATGCCCTTTGTTCCATTCGACCAATTCGCGAACATCTACAAGCACTGCCTTTTTCTCTTCGATCCGTTTCTTGACTTCTTCTAACGTATCCTTGGTATGCTCGAGTTCCTTTGGTTTTTCTTGAGCCACAACAAATGGCACGAACACAACACAAGACAATACAAGAGCCAAGATCGATGACTTCATAAAATGCTAGATACCTAGTACGAAGGGATAGAAACAGTTAGTAGAGTCCATAAACAGCAACAGCATTTAAACAACAACGATGGTATTATTCAAGTCTTTCCAAGGAGCGAATCGGGATGTCACAGGTTTGGATAACGCACCCTTTATGGGTAAGGTGCTAGTTCTCGACCCATCAAATACGAAACCGTCGCGCGAACGATAGCCTCATCTCGCATCAAAAACGAATGCACCACAGGAAAGGTTTTGATCTCCGAGGCACCTTCGAGCATCGCTTCGTTAACCGTAACCACTCCATCATTGGGTTCATCGAGAAAGGGATTCTTTAGCGACGAGCTTGAGACGTCTCCAATCACAATCGCGAACCTGCACGGAGGCGTTCCCAGCGAATGTTGCAGATTCTCCCATGCAGGCCCTAAATGCATTCCCGTCGAACCTGTGAGCGTCTCAAAAAGTCCCAATCGCGACAAAGACGCTGCAAACGCGGAACCTTGATTCGGTGGCCCGAGCATGACCACTCGATGCAACCGTTCAAGCATCTTTTGAGGATCGCCATTGGCTTTCCATTGGCCAATCGCATGCCGAAATACAATATTGCCAAGGCTATGGCCAACAAAACTAATTCTTGGAGTTCCCGGCAGATTCTCGAGCAACTCACGCATGGCCGCTGAGTGTTCGGCAATCGAGTCTCGCGTGCTCGCATACGTCATCGAGACGACACTTCGGCGAATCACGTGTTCCTCTATCTGATGGGAAGAAACGCGTTGAATCTCTTCTGCAATGGGCATCATGCTGCCATTGGATCGAAACAATCCGTGTGCCAACAAAATCACTTCATCTATCGCAGCAGGTGGCGTGGTCGTTTCTATGACTCGATTCATTTCGTCGAGCATAGCTTGTCGCCCTCCCCACGTTCTTCTAATCCCATTCGGATCGATCAGCCTCCAGTGATCTAGCGTGCTGTTGTATTGCACCTTCCAACCATGCCACCATCGATGATCTGTCCAAAACTGCTTTCCACCCAAAGTAGGCAGAGGCAAATTCCAACCTTTGACCGTATCTTCCATCACTTTCCCTTCAACGGGCGGCAATTCTCCGGTTGGTGGCACTGGATCCACTGACGGCACTGCATCAACTGACGGCACTGCTTGCGAATAGCAGCGACCTGCGAAATCAGAAAAGAACACCCACAGAAAACAAACAGAACACAAAGAACAAACACAGCTTGGTTTCATTTTTTCACTCCATTGAATGCATCATTGTACTTGGACTTCGTCCTTCGTTGTGCACCGTTTTATACCGCCCGCTACGGTTGTCGGCTGTGTCACAACTGTTCCAATGTAGGAGTCGCACTGCGATGTGCACAAACATACGATGCGACCCGGATCGCTTCTTCCAAAATGGTCGAAAACGGCTTTTGGTCGAGAATTCCTAACGATAGCACAGCCGAAAAAGCATCTCCAGCCCCAACTGTATCCACCACCTGAGTCTTCACCGCTGGCAACGAATGCCACTCGCCTGGTTTCGCCAGTATTGCTCCCTGGGGACCTCGAGTCAGAGCAACCCACGACAATTGGAACTTCGCGAGCAAGCAATCCAGCGCAGCAATCGGATCCGCCGGGAGAGCGAATCGCTTCGCAAGATACTCAAGTTCCTCATCGTTGAGCTTCAATGCGTTGGCGATTTCTAGAGATTGATCGATGATGTTGTCATCGACGAACGGGTATCGCAAATTGACATCGAAGAGCTTCAGGCAATCGGGGGATGTACTCTGAACAAACCTTTGGATGGTTTCTCTGGAGACTGGCTCTCGTTGTCCGAGCGAACCAAAACAAACGACTGCCGCATCTTTTGCGATTCGATCCAAGGACTCGGTCCATTGGAGATGGTCCCACGCAGCGTCCTCAACGAATCGATAGGAGGCAACTCCTTGGCTGTCGAGTTCGACAAGCACTTGGCCTGTGACTTTCTCGCTGGTTCCTATGTTTGCAACGTCGACATTCTTTTCTCGGATCAATCGAATCGCATCATTGCCGAGCGAATCGTTTCCCACGCAGCTTACCACCCCGACTCGCACGCGATCCCCCCCAAGCCCTGCCGCCGCGCACGCAAAGTTCGTAGGGGCACCTCCCAAACACGCGCCGGATGGAAACACATCCCAAAGGATCTCTCCAATTCCCAGGATCAGCGGTTTCTTCGCGTTGTTCATTGTCTAGGTCCGTGACGTTACGTGACGTGGATCATCGCTTTCATGACGCCTGCTTCGGGATTCAACCAATTCGGAAACACTTCGGGAACCTCTTCAAAGACACCATGATGGGTGATCCAAGTGTCGGTGTTGATCTGATGGCTTTCGATCAATGAAATGATCCGAACAAAATCGCGAGACAACGCATTCCGACTCGCAAGCAGCGTTAACTCGCGACGATGCAGGAACGGAGCGTGAGGAAATTCGAGATTCTGTTGCGTGATTCCTACATAGACAATCCTCGCTGCAAAAGCTGCAAACTCAAATGCTCGAACCATCGATCGATTGTTCCCAGTCGCATCAATCACGAGATCCGCTCGTTGATGATCGGTCAACTGTTCGAGCCGTAGAATGTCCGTTTCTGAACCGTCGATCAAGATCGTATCCGGTACGCCCATTTGGTCTCGGACGAATGCCAAACGTGATTCGCTGATATCTGCTACGATCGACCGTGCGCCCGATAGCTTCACAAACTCGAGCACCGACAATCCGATCGGGCCTGCACCCAGGATTAATACGTTCTCTCCCGCTTTCGCTTGTCCGCGATCAACAGCGTGACATCCGATCGCCAATGTTTCAACCAATGCGGCTTGTTCGAAAGTTAGCTTGTTTGCAAGATGCAGTTTCCGAGCTGGCAAAACAATGCGTTCCGTCAGTCCGCCATCGCACATGACACCGAGGGTCTTGTGATGCTCGCAGCAGTTGGTAAAGCCCCTTCGGCAAGAATAGCACTGTTGGCAATTGATGTAAGGTTCCACACAGCATCGATCTCCCACCTGAACATTTGAAACCCCTACTCCAAGTGCTAGAACCTCGACACCCAGTTCATGCCCCGGGATTCTGGGATAGGAAAAGAAGGGAAATTTTCCCAAGTATCCGCCGAGATCGGTGCCGCACACGCCGACACGATGGACCCGAACCAGCACTTCGCCCGGCCCGGGCGCCTTGGGTTCAGCGATGTCGATTTGCTTCCAAAGCTTCGGCTCAACTAGTTGTAACGCTTTCATGGTCAATTGTTCTCTGGAAGCCCTTCGAGATGGCTTATGTTATGGACAGGCTGTAGGATCTTCAGCACGTCGGCAAGTAGAGCAGGATCAACTGGGCTGTTGAGCCACTCGACCCATTTGCGAATATTGTTCGGGTTTGCACTTCCCGCGATCGTGGTCGCCAAATCGGGATGGGCGCAGGAAAAGTGGAGTGCCAAATGCGCGATATCTACTCCTTGTTTTTCGCAGAAAATAGCCGCTTCGCGAGCCACGTTCTGAACTTCTTTTGAATCGCGATGCCAACTAGGGAGTGGTGCGTTGGTAAGTAACCGAGCTGCGAACGGGCCTGCATTCATTACCCCGATTCCTTTTTCTTGCATCGTCGGCAGGATGTCATCCACGAGTCGCGTGTTCTGAAGGGTGTATTGGTTGTAGGATAAAATGCAATCGAGTTCCGCTTCCCTTTGGATGACATCGAATATCTTCATGGGGTAACCACTGATACCGACGTAGCGAACCTTTCCAGACGCTTGAATCTTTCGGAGCGCGGGCAATGTCTCGTCGATAATTTGTCGAAGCGGAACGAATTCGATATCGTGGCAAAGAATGATATCCAAATGGTCGGTTCGCAAGCGATGCAAACTGACGTCGACACTTTCCGCTACACGTTTGGCAGAGAAGTCGAAGTGGTTCGCATCGAATCTTCCCAGCTTGGTACAAAGTAGATAGTTGCTGCGCGGGACTCCTTGCAAAGCAATGCCTAGCAATACCTCCGACATACCTCGTCCATAATAAGGGGACGTGTCGATCAGGTTTAATCCAAGCTCCAGCGCGACCCGGATGCTTTCGAAAACTTCGTCGAGCTGAACGCTTCGAAACTCAGCGCCAAGAGACGATGCACCAAAACTTAGCACGGGTAATTCGAGGCCCGTTTTCCCCAGTATACGACGTTGCATGTCGATCTTTATCCCAAGAAGAGTGGTTTCATGTGTCGGTCAAATAAGTTCGTCATCACTTGCTCCGAGACGATTTTCTCGTTGGCCTGGAGAAGATCGGTAAATCGCGAGCCATGTTTCGCTGCCACTTTGAAAGAGACGTGAAGCAATTGGCGAAAACTAGAATTGAATTGTGGGTTGGCGGGTATATGCCGCAGCGCGTTGGCAAACTCTGGACCTGACCATGTTTGAACGGATTCTGCCGAGGGAAGCCGGCTTTTGTCGATATCGATGACGCTAGCATAGGGGGCACAAAACTCATCGATGTGCGCTAGCGCGTAAGCGTAGATCTCCTTTGCCAGGGATAATCCGTCTCCGCCAGCTTCCGCCAGACCGATCAACTCTTCGAGCCACGTCGTCCCGGCTGTCTT
This sequence comes from uncultured Pirellula sp., assembly GCA_903858115.1. Taxonomy (GTDB): domain Bacteria; phylum Planctomycetota; class Planctomycetia; order Pirellulales; family Pirellulaceae; genus JBKCUI01. The sequence goes on from CAIOHR010000424.1 coordinate 30,647, forward strand.
GAGGTGGATGCCGGCTCCGGTGGATTCCAGGGAACGGCGAATGATGGGGTAGAGGCTAAATTTGTCGCTGCCACTATGAACGCTAAGTTTAAGATTCGCTGGTAATCCGAATTGTGCGATCGAATAAGCGATCACAGCCAAATCGCTGTTGAACTCCTTTTCGAACTGAGACAGATCGCCAACATAATCGACACCCTTGTTAAATCGGCCCGTGAATTTGGGGGCGATCGTTTGCAAAGGAATCTTTTCTTCGGCCAATGCAGCCAGGATGATCAACAGTTCGGGGGGAGTTTGTGGCGAATCGGTTTCGTCCATGGAAACTTCGGTCACGAACTGGCCTCTGCCTTTCTCCGATTCGATGTGACGGTAAATCAGCCCCGCTTCTTGAGCCGCAAGTAAATATTTTTGTGCGACACGGCGAACTTCACTCTCACTGATTTGAAGCGGCTCGATTCCCGGAATGGCAATTTTGCCAACGAGGCTTTTGTTCCGTGTCAGGAAAGCATCGACTTCACCTGCCGCAGGAGGCTTTCCGATCGAACTAGCCACATCGATGGTGAAGAAGTTCGACGGTTCGATAAATCGGTCCACCGTCGCCAATTGAATGTGATCCGCATCGACATACCAACCTTTCGACCAGTTGCACTCTTGGACGGCGCGTTTCGCAGACTCTAGAACGCTCTTTGGCTCGGAACCGATGAACGAGTGCTCGCGATTGGATTTGTTCCAGACCGGTACGACGGAAACACCGAACGACTCTAGTTTTTGAAATGCTCGCAATTGCGCCGTGGCTTGATGGGCAAATCGATCTCCAACGCCGAAACTAAAACGCTCTAAAGTCAACAAAGTCGCGGAACCTCAAATGACGAAATGTGGCAGCCCAACTACTTTTCCAGATGTCGTTGAAAGACTCGCTGCAGGGCGGCTGGGATTCTATCCAGTACCTTGCACATTACAATTAGCCAGTAGGGGTGGATCCTACACGGAGAGTGTTGGATTAGGTCCGCGAATCCTAAATGCAGCATCGGCTGTCAGTTGAGCCCGAGAACTGGGCCGCGCTTGGTCAAGCGGCAAATATATGATTTTTGGATATCTTCATCAAAAACAACAGAATCGTTCAGCATTTGACTCAATCCAAAACACTCCGGGCTATTTCAGGCAGTTCCTTGAGCCCGTTTTGGAACTTCTTTAGGAATTCGGTCTCTAAACCCCGGATTCTCGGAAAAAACGTTAGGGACGGCGTATCTTGTGGATAGGCTGGCCTGATTGGTTAATTTGGGAAGTCTGGGTAACATCTGATTGAAAAGCGGGTATTCTCCGACTACCCTCACTATACGGGCATTCAATGAGGCGATTTCGTACCCTTGCTGAATTGTTCGATTAAAGCAATTCCTTCTTGTCTACGGTGGAAGAATAGATGACTGTTTCGCCAAATCGTCGGCCTCGCTCGCAAGCAATTCGTGGGGTTTCCAAACGTGCCGGAAAAAACTCACTTCTGCGCGGGCTTTTGATGGAGTCCCTCGAAAAGAGGGAGCTAATGGCATCGGACTTTACGAACCCGTTCTATCCCATGGATGTCAACCGTGACAGTCGGATTTCTGCGTTGGACGCTTTGGTAGTCATCAATCGTCTCAATAAAGATGGGGCCATTCCCCTCGAAGGCCTAGGGTCGAATCCGCTCGGCACCGATATGATCGACGTGGATGGGGACAGTCATTTAAGTCCGCTCGACGCATTGTCTGTCATCAACTACATCAACTCGGGACGAGCTGAAGGTGAATTGTCGCCGGTCGCAGGACTTCGTTACCGGTTTTTCCGAGCAAACGCGGATGGGACCATCGGTGCGGAGTTGGCTGATGTGATTTCCGGAAACAATCAACCAGACGTGGAAGTTAACGTCGGCGAACGGTTGATAGTACGGACGGAAATAACGGACTTGCGTAGTATTGCAAACAACACAGGGACTCCCGTTGGCGTTTTTGCCGGCTACCACGATTTGAATTATTCGAATGATCCAACGGATCCATCGAATAACGGCGACTTGACGGCAGAGCGTCTCCGTTTTCAGTGGGGCGAATTTAATCGCTTGACCTTTGATCCAACGGTGAACGGTGGATCGGTGACGTTGCGCTATGATTCAGCCTCTGGTGAAGTGAGGCGGGCTACGATCACCCCGGCATTAAATGGATCAGGCACTGCAATTAACGCCGCAAACACAATACCTAGAATTAGAACCGCGTTGGAAGGCATTTTTGGAACAGGAAACGTCGGGGTGTTTTCTGCAGATGTTGTCAATCCGAGCAATGCCGATTTCCGAATCAGCTTTACAGGTAGTAGATCGCGGACGGATATTTTCCCGGAAGGTTTCATCGAATCCGATACGCTGACTACCCGTACGCCCGTGACGACCAAGGTAACACTCGTTACGCAGGTTGCGCCCAATCCAGCAACCGACAAGGTTGTAACTCGGGCAGGGCTGAATCACAACATTAACAATGGACTCGACCTCGACGGCAACCAGAAACCACGCTTTACTAGTGGTCCTGAAGGAACGCTTTTGGGTGTTGGTACGACTAAGACCACGCTTCGAAGTATTGGCGGATTCGTCAATCTCACCAGTAATCAAACGGAAGATGTTGCAACCTCCTACTTGGGCGTGGTTGACTCTCTGTTTCAAGCGAGTGTAGCTGGCTTTGTCAGATTGGATGGAACAATTAGTCCGCTCGGAGGAGTTGAGGGGAACGCCGTTAGCACTGGTATAGCGTTGCTTGGCGCACAGAATAGGTATCTTGTAGCTAGCGAGGTCGTGTTGCCGACCGCTTCCATTCGGATTATGGATCAGTTGAGTGCACGACCTGCGACGTTCTTCGTGAATGAAGACTCGGGGCAATCTACTCAAAACCTTTCGAGCAATTGGACGGATCGGTCTGCGGCGACTTCACGCGGAATTGTAAGTGTCACACAACCCGCCGGTGGTACGGTAACTTTCGAGCCTAACGGTAGTATTGTTCGGTTTACGCCGAACCCAGATTTCAATGGGAACGCAGTCTTTACCTATGTTCTAAGAAATAATCTCGGAATCGAAGCCACAGGCTTGGTTACTTTCACTGTAGCTTCTGTCAATGACGCCCCCAATGTTGTAGGCACGTCTTTCAGTGTGGCTGAAGACCTTGGGCCGGTTGCTATTGCACCCAATAGCATCTTTAATCCAGGTCCAGCAGACGAATCATCGCAAACCCTCGTTTTGGCAATTGTACAAGGCCCAACGGCAACTCAAGGAACAGCGAGTATCAACAACGGTACTGGTTCGCTCGAATTCACTCCAGCCTTGAACTTTTTTGGACCAGTTGTGATCCAAGTAAGAGGAACAGACAACGGATCACCCGCAGCAAGTACAGTAGCGACTATCACGATCAATGTGACGCCAGTGAATGATGCTCCTGTTGTTTTGTCCAGTCAATTCAGTGTGCAGGAAGACGGAACGCTAACGGTAACTCCGAGCCAAATTTTCGCCCCAGGGCCAGAGAATGAGTCAAGTCAAACGGTGACTCTGTCTCTCGCGCAACCTGTTCCAGCAGGTGTTTCGATTAACGCTGCTGGAGCAATTGTCATCACTCCCCCAGCCAATTCGTTTGCACCAATTACTTTTGGAGTGACAGGCACAGACAACGGAACAAATCCAGACAACTTGTCTGCGAGTACGATTGCCACTATTACGGTAACTCCCGTGAACGATGGCCCAGATGCGGTCAACGACAATTTGTCTGTCGTTGGTATCAATGCACCGCAAACGCTCAACGTATTGAGCAATGATAGCCCAGGTCCAGGTGAAGAACTAATCGATACCATTCGCGTAACGAGTATCACAGAGCCAAGAGATTCCGTAACAAATAACATCATCGGAACCTTGGCGATTGGACCGAATGGCGCCAATGTTGTTTATACTCCGCCAGGAGATGTTTTCGATCGAACTATTAGATTCTCGTACACGATAACTGACGGTGGGGGGTTGACGGATTCGGCTACGGTTTCCGTGTATGTTGCTCCACCAGCACGTCCCTACGCACTCGACGATAGCTTCACCGTTGCTGAAGACAGCAGTGCAACAACGATGGATGTGTTGTTAAATGACTTCGCCAATGAAGGATCTGGCAAAACCCTGGTTTCCATCGGAACCATCGCTGGTTCGCAAGGAACTTTGACCCAGCAAGGCAACGTCGTTTCATTCCGACCTGCAGCCGATTTCTTCGGACAAGTGACATTTACTTACGTCATGTCCTCAGGCACACCAGAACCTGGAAGTCGTCTTCAAGCCACAGCAACGGTTTTGGTCACCGAAGTAAATGACCCGCCAGTCGCTGTCAACCAGACTGCGTCTACCGACGAAGATACCCAGCTTGTGATTCCGGCCTCCTCGATTACAAGCAGTCTTAGTCGCGGGCCTGGTGAAGACGCCCAGACACTCACACTTTCGGTGGCACCGATCGCAGCGGCCCTAGGTACAGTTGCGGTTGTGAACGGAAACTTGGTCTACACCCCTGCAGTCGATTACTTTGGACCCGTCGCAATCACTTACACGGTAACAGACAACGGTACGACGAATGGTTTGGCTGCACCACTTAGTTCTTCTGCTACCTTGCAGGTGACAGTGAATCCAATCAACGATGCCCCTGTGGCCGTGGCGGATGCATTCACAACCGCCGAAGACGAAGCGCTTACGATTTCGATCAGCTCGATCACAAGCAATGATAGACCAGGTCCGGATAACGAAACATCACAAGGGATTAGCCTGGTTGCCTTGACAGGTTCCCTCGCAACGGCCGCGGGTGGATCAGTTGTACAGGTGGGTGGTAATCTGATCTATACACCTTCCGCGAATTTCAACGGGACTGATACATTCACCTACGAAATTCAAGACGGTGGGTCGCCAGTTCTTCGAGCCACGGGAACAGTGACGATTACGGTTACCGAAGTGAACGATGTTCCAGTGCCAACACCTGTAACAAGGAGCATCTTTGCAAGCGTTCCTACGACGTTTGACATCACAACAGATTTGGCCTCCATGCCAAAGGGGCCCGCGAACGAAAGTGGACAAACGCTTCGCATTGTCCCTGGAAGTCAACTGATCAATACGACCCCGAATGGTAACGTCACAGCGACGTTAAACGCAAACGGGACCGTCACCTTCTTCGCACCGCTCAATACGAATGGACGTCAAACGTTCTCGTATCAGATCGAAGATAATGGAACGACCAATGGACAACTGGATCGTAAAGGTGCTGTAGGCATCTTCCACGTGGATGTTTTGCCTTTCATTCCTAGCGACTTCCGAGGCGTTGTTTATGTCGACGACAACTTGAATGGTGTCCTAGATGGTACAGAGCTTCGAATTGCGGGTGCCGATGTAACCCTGACCATTCCAGCCGATCCGAACACGCCGGGTTCTCAACCAACGCAGAGAAAAGCGGTAACCGATACGGCAGGCACTTATTTCTTTGATTTGTTACCACCAGGAGCGTATACGGTTACTTACGCTATTCCGATGCTAACAGATGATCGACCTGATAACTTGAAGGGTGGATCTAATTCACTCTCCAGAACTATTGTCGCTCCCGGTGACGCACACTTCGAAGCGAATTTTGCAGTACAGGGCATCAAGTCCTCCCAGATCAGTATCCTGGATAACATTTCGTGGAATTACATGATAGGCAGCGGCCGGACAGATCTTGTTCCCAAAGGCCTGTATGCAGCAATTGGTGCGGATGGTAAATCCGAATGGACCATGGCTCGGGACACATTCAAGTCAGATACCTTCCATGAAGTGGTTTTGAGCGACGACGGGACTAGAGCCTATTTGACCGCCGTGCGTGGATCTGAGGTTTACACCGCAACGCTCAATCGTGGACAATTTTTCTCGGTTCCGGATAGTGCCGGTAACAAACTCGTTCGAATCCTTGCATCGAAGGAAGAGCTAACCTGGCAACGTGTTAGCATGGCTGCACCTCCTGTAACGATTGCCTCACGTCGTTATCTCGATGCCGTGGACGAATATTTCGCATCCGAAGGTTAAGCATAACCATGTAGACGAGTCTCTCACGAGACTCGTTGTAAATGTCGTTTCCAAAAAAGCGGGGCCAGAAGCCCCGCTTTTTTCTTGTGCGGGACGATTTGACGGACCGATCCCTTCCATCTGCTACAACTCCTCCCATCGCCATGATTCCTTCGTTTCATCTATGCGGACTGGATTTGCGTCTGGATTTCCGAAGTGCGCGTTAGACATTTGGATTCATGCGCAGGAAACAACTAAACTCAGGGACTGGCAAGTCCATGAGTCGGGCGGTTCCTCTTTTCATCTCGCATTGCAGTTGTAAACAATTCTATGAGTTCACTACGTATCTGTTGTATTGGTGCAGGTTACGTCGGCGGTCCAACAATGGCAATGATCGCAAAACAATGCCCCGATATTTCTGTGCATGTCGTAGATTTGAATCAAGCCAGAGTCGATCGCTGGAATTCAGACGATTTACCCGTTTACGAACCAGGTCTCTACGAAGTGGTTCAAGAAGCTCGCGGTCGCAACCTAACGTTTTCAACGAACGTTCGCGACGCGATTCGTGAATCTGACATTATCTTCATCGCCGTCAATACTCCCACGAAGTCATTTGGCGTCGGAGCGGGACGTGCGGCCAATCTGGAGTTCATCGAGAAATGTGCGAGAACGATCGCCGAATGCTCCTCAGGCCACAAGGTGGTGGTAGAGAAGTCCACTTTGCCTGTACGTACTGCCGAAGCCGTCAAGCGGATTCTGGAAAGCTCCGGAAACGGTGCGACTTTCGATGTGCTCAGCAATCCAGAGTTTTTGGCGGAAGGAACCGCAGTTCAGGATCTACTTCATCCAGATCGTGTGCTGATCGGTGGTGAATCCGCTAACGCTGTTGAGAAACTTGCAGCTGTCTACGCACGATGGATTCCACGCGATCGAATATTGACAACAAATCTGTGGAGCAGTGAATTATCAAAGTTAACCGCAAACGCATTTCTTGCCCAACGAGTCTCCTCCATCAACGCAATCTCTGCATTATGCGAAGCAACCGGGGCTGATGTCGACGAAGTAGCAAAAGCGATTGGAACAGACTCGCGAATTGGGCCGAAGTTCCTCAAAGCATCGGTCGGGTTCGGAGGCTCATGCTTCCAAAAAGACATTCTCAACCTGGTTTATCTTTGCGAGCATTTTGGTCTCCGAGAGGTCGCCGAGTATTGGGAGCAAGTAGTGAAGATGAATGACTACCAAAAACGCCGTTTTTCGACGCGTATGGTGCGAACTATGTTCAATACCGTTTCCGATAAACGAATTGCTGTCCTTGGGTTTGCATTCAAAAAAGATACGAACGACACTCGAGAATCGGCCTCGATTCATGTTTGTCGAGATCTGCTCGAAGAACGGGCCAAAATCGCCATTTACGACCCCCGCGTTCCGGAGTCGCAAATTCGAGATGAACTTCGGCAGAGTTTTGCCGATGCTATGGGAGGGATTTCGGAGCAACATTCGCGTCTCATCGAAACAAACGTCACCGTTCACGCATCCCTTTATGAAGCGACTGAAAAATCTCATGCTGTCGCGGTCCTTACCGAATGGGATGAGTTCCGAAATTTCGATGCCAAGCGTGTGCTTCAGTCCATGTTTCGGCCTGCCTTTATTTTTGATGGGAGGAACATAATCGACCGAAAACGGCTTACCGAAACAGGTTTCGAAGTCCATAGCATCGGCAGGGCCTCGTCGGTCTAGGGGCCGCTTCGAAACTGAACGGTACGAGATGCCAATACCCGACTCGGTTTGGTTAGATTCTCAGACAAAGGCCGCCATTCAGACAATAGCCAGCCATTCGCCTTGGACAAACCTGATGCAACTCCGCTATACTGAACAGAGGTGTTGCGAACACGAAAGAGAGTGATTCCTGGAAAAGTGCTGATACGCCATGAACAACTGTCAGCAAAAAAAACGATTCTCGCTAGCTCCATGGATTTCATTCCTTGTTAGCTTCTCCATCCATATGGCGATTGGAATCGCAATGGCAGCCTTGCTAATCGGTGGCGGGAGAGGTGTCACAAAACTCGAAATTGCAGGTGCTATGAATGAATACACCGATGCGAATGACTTGCTGGATATCCTACAAATAGAGCATTCGGAAGACTCCACGAATGAGTCCGAATCACCAACCATCAATTTGGCCCTAGAAGCCATCGATGTAGACGTGCCCCAGTCCACGCCGAGCACCAGCGACGATTCAACCAGCTATGCGAGACTTGCCTCTCAAATCGATGCCTTGGGTGATGGCCCCGGAGGTGGAACTGATGGTCAACTGACCAAGGCGACTTTCTTCGGTGCAGAAGCTTATGGTAACCGATTTGTTTTCGTGATCGACTCGTCTCGATCCATGATTGGTCCACGATGGGAAGCTCTCTGTTATGAACTGGAACAAGCGATTCGATCCCTCTCACTAGATCAAGAGTTTTTTGTTATCAGCTTCGATAGCGAGGCTCATCCCATGTTTGGTGCTGCACCACCCAAAGGAAAGTTTTTAGCTCCAGATCCGAAGTCGATTCGACGCATTCGAAATTGGCTTCGAAGTATTGAACTAGGACGGAACACATACCCGTCGTCATCCATGATGATGGCGTTGAGTCTCAAGCCGGATGCCATCTTCCTTTTGTCTGACGGTGAGATTCGAGATTCCACGTTAACGGATTTGCGACAAGTCAATAGTCCAGAAGTCAGAGCATCGCGGTATTTTAAGGCGATCCCCGTTCATACTGTTTTGTTGCACAGCGAGATAGGCTATCAAACCCTCGAGCAAATCGCTGCAGACAATCACGGAACCTTTACGCCTGTACCATTTAGTAGCTCCCGGTAAGAACATGGTAAGGTGTGTAGCTTTATTTCTATCGGCTTACTGTTTACTTTTCCTCTTTTTGAAAACGAGTGATGCACAATCGGTCAGCTCTCGAACAACGCGCGATGAAGTAGATAATGCCGTCGAACAGGGAGTCTCTTTTCTTCTGACTCAGCAAAAGAAAAGTGGTGTTATCGTGGACCGTGGTCATGATAACGCGATGACAGCGATCGCGATTATGGCCCTGGCATCCGTTGGACATCAGCCGGTGGATCCTACACCAGAGGGAGAAGCCATGCGCGGTGGGCTGCGATTTATCTTGAACAGTGATCGCCAAGACAAATCAGGCTATTTTGGAGCTAGCGATGGGTCGCGAATGTACGGGCATGGCATTGTAACTCTCATGCTAACCGAGATGCTTGGTATGGGTGTGGACGAGTCTATGGAAACCCTGATTCACGATCGATGTCAGCATGCTGTCGACTTGATCGTTCGAAGCCAGAGAGTAAAAAAACCACCCTATGCCAAGGGGGGGTGGAGATACACTCCCGACGCAGCAGACAGCGATTTGTCCATTTCGGTTTGGCAAGTCATGGCGCTTCGAAGTGCCAAGAACGACGGACTGGAAGTCCCCTCGTCGACGATTGATGATGCGATTGAGTACTTGGTACGGTCCTTTACCTCCCCAGTGGGTGTCAACCGAAAGCCACGCGTCCGAAAGAATGGTTTTTCCTACGAGGCGAACAACGATAACCCGACGTTCGCCATGACTGCCGCGGGGCTACTCGCCATGCAAGTCTGTGGAGTTTACGACTCGGAAATCGTGGTAGGTGCCACCGAATGGTTGCTGGATCACCCACCGAAATGGGAGGATCGGTTTGTGCTTTACGGAATCTACTACTACTCACAAGGAATGCACCAACGCGGCGGCAAGGAAGCGGAACATGCGGAGAACGTAGTCAAAAAGATATTGCTAGAGAAACAGCAATCCGATGGATCATGGATTTCGTCTGGAGGCGAGGAACAGAACGCAGGTAAAGTGTACTGCACATCGCTTGCCATCCTCAGCTTGTCCGTGAAGTACCACTACTTGCCGATTTACCAGCGGTAACGTGTCAGGATGACATTCAACAATGCTTTCTGTGCCTACATACAGTTTTTGTATGGGACTATTCGTCGGTGTTGGCTTGGCCTTTGATGGTGCGTTGAGCTACGTCCCATGCGGATTCCAAATGCTTCATGTAGTCGGCTGGCTGAAGTAATCCATCGACTTCGCCTCGCATCTCGAGCAACCAACCTTCGCCATACTTGTCGACATTGATGATGGATGGATCCTCAAGCAAGCGATCATTGATGCAAATGATTTCACCCACAATCGGCGCGTACATTCCACTCTCCGCCTTCTTGCTCTCGATATTGCCAAACTCTTGCCGATGCCCAAGTTTTGTGCCAGGGACACAGTCGAAGTCGATGAAGTAGATATCTTGCAGCAAACGAACCGCGTAAGCAGAGAATCCAAATCGATAAACTCCACCATCCCTCGGTAGAGCCCACATGTGATTCTTGACATACATCCGATCGGTGGGGAACTCGGCGACGAACTCCCCCATTGCAAAGGTGAGCAATTCGCTCATGTATAACGAACCCCTCTCAGGCTCTCCTCAAAGAACCGAGGCAGTAAACCGTCAACACACAACAGTCCATCCATTGTCAGCTCGATTCTAGCAACTCGACCATCATCGCCTTCGATCAAGTGCGCGAACCCTTCACTCACCAAACCGTTCCACTCCGATTGCCATCGATCGACAATCGAGTCATCATACTTGGTGTCAAAGTAACCGACATCGAGGTAACCTTTCTTCATTTGCAAGATCATCTCGCGAATGAGGCATTGCAGTGGCGACGGTTGATACGCTCGTCCCAGAGGCAATCGATTCTGCTCGAGCAAGGTACTGATGTACTGTTGGTACTCGGGTACGTTTTGATAATGAACTCCGGACAAATGACCAAAGCTTGCAAGCCCCGTCGCGAGCAGATCGGCCCCTCGCCATAGATTGTCGCGATACGAGAAATTCACTTTGCTCGGGTCTTTGACGACCGTGTAGGCACTGCTAATCGAATAGCCCGCCGATTGAAACTCTTCAAACGCGAATCGCACCCAGTCACGTTTCGTTTGCCATGTCGCTACCGGTGACTCTTGCTTGGTTTCTAAAAGACCTTTGGAATAAACCGTGTTGAAAGGTAGCTCCATTTGGTAAATGGTCACGCTCTCCGGCGAAAGCTCTAACGTCCGCCGAACGTTCTCTCGCCAATTCTCCCACGTCTCGCCTACCATCCCCGAGATCAAATCGATGTTGACGTTAGGGAAGTTTGCTGCCTGAATCCACTCCCAAGCTCGATTGATCTCTTTCGACAAGTGGGCTCGACCATTCTCCTCAAGAATCGCGTCCGAGAAATTCTCAACTCCCAGGCTCAATCTTGTGACCCCAAGCTCGCGCAATGCCTGGACCTTAGGCTCACTCAATGTGCCGGGTTCGCATTCGAACGTGACCTCCTCCGCTTGATCCCAAGTGATGCTTCGATGCAGTCGTTCGAATAAAGAATGGAGCTGCTTGACACTTAAAAAGCTGGGGGTACCACCGCCGAAGTAGACGAATCGGATCGGCCGTCCGCCCATGGCTGGTTGTTGGGAAACTAGTTCAATTTCGCGAGAAAGAGCGGAAACATATCGCTCGATTTCATCAGCGTTGACATTAGTAAGTACTTTGAAATAGCAAAACTTGCAGCGTTTCCGGCAGAACGGGATGTGCAGGTAGAGTCCCAGCGGCACTTGCCGTGGCGCAGCGGCCATCGCGTCCAAAATCAGAGGGAGCGACTCGCTAGTCCATTGAGAATAAGGAGGATAATTGGAAATAAAGTAACTTCCAATCTCGGTCTTGGTTGCTTCAGTTGACATCGTGAGTACAAAGGTCAGGAGCGGTAGGTTGTTTCTCGACCCTAGTTTACCTTAGATCCTTCCCCTCGTCGCCTCAACGCAACATGAAATTCCCAAGCATTCGAGCAATATACCCGATGAAAGCTGAGCGTATTCAGTAATGCAACACGAGTGGGACGCAATCATTGTGGGTGGAGGTGCAGCCGGTCTGTGGGCGGCGGGTACCGCTGCGATGCGAGGACGCAAAGTCCTCGTCCTCGAGAAAAACAACAAGGCAGGGGTCAAGATCCTGATGTCAGGAGGAACGCGTTGCAATATCACCCATCATTGCGACAGCCGAAAGATCGCCGAAGCTTTCGGGAAGCAAGGCAAAGTTCTGCTGTCTGTCCTCCATCGTCTTTCCCCGCAAGATGTAGTCAAAGAAATGGAAGCTCTCGGTGTCGCGACTAAGGTGGAGGACACCGGCAAAGTCTTCCCAGCAAGCGACCGAGCCATCGATGTCCGAGACGCGATCGTCAAGCGTCTGAGGGACGCCAATGCGCAACTTCAAACGGGCGCACCGGTTACCAACGTGCGTCTCAACGCGATGGGGGGATTCGACGTTCACGCATCGATTCACGAGCAACCGATCGCACTCCACTGCAAATCGCTATTGCTCACAACAGGTGGACTCAGCTTCAGCGGTTGCGGAACGACCGGGGACGGGTATCCGTGGGCAGAAGCCTTTGGGCATACGATTACTCCATTGCGTCCTGCGTTGACACCCCTCCTTTCTAATCAAGCGTGGGTACAATCCCTGAGCGGTTTGACTCTCGATGACATCACGGTCACGGCCCGCCTCCAATCCGAAGGTGGCAAACTGCTGCCGATGGAACGAAGCGTTTCGCGTGGCGGGTTTTTGTGGACACACTTCGGTTGTAGCGGTCCAACAGCCATGAACGTCTCTCGATGTTTTTCCGACGAAGTCTATGATGTGCAACGGTCATTGTCGATAGATCTACTACCCAACGAAACACGAGAGTCGTGTGAGCTGTGGCTTCAAGAAGCGACGAAGCAGTCGAACAAATCGATCACGAATCTGATCTCACAACGCATCCCCAAGAGAATTGCTCAAGTTCTAATGGAACAAATAGGTGCACCTGAAGATGTGCATGGCGCGGAGTTCTCGAAGAAGCATCGCAACATGCTTCTCGAACGACTCAAGAATCTTTCGATACCAATTCAAGGTACCCGTGGTTATCCGAAAGCCGAAGTCACTGCCGGCGGTGTCGCTTTGGGGGAAGTGAACTTTCAAGACATGCAAAGCCGTAAACAGCCTGGTCTCTATTTTGCAGGAGAGATTCTGGATCTCGATGGACCTATTGGCGGCTACAACTTTCAAGCCGCTTGGAGCACTGGACATACCGCTGGGCTTGCTATCTGAGTCCGGGGGCTTTGCGGCTTTATTGCACTCGAGCAGTGTGTGTCGTCGACAAAGGATCAGGCTGACCTATGCTTTTTACAGCAGCAGTCATTGTCTGTATTGATGATTCTTCATGCCGAAGCTGGATCGTATAGGCAAACGAATCTCGCGCCCGAAGGAACTGAATCGGTGTAAAGGCCACAGTTGTTCCATCACGGCTTACCAAGTAATCCAACCCCACGGCCTTTGCTGTAATCAGTTTACTGCCTGCAGGAATCGTGAACTGCATAGCTACCTTCTGATCCGGTTGGGCTGCCAAGTTCTCGACCCGTACTTCGTAACTGACCGTATCACCGCGTTTCACGCTTTGAACCGAGGGCTGTATCGAAATGGAAAGGCGTTGGTTGGTTGCTAGTCCAGAACCGATGGCCGGTCTCGCGCTGGTTCCAGGTATTCCGATTAGCCCAGGCCCAGAAGAAGCCGGGCCTGCGGGAGATAGTCCAGGGGGTGAAGTGCTAGGTAGCCCTCCAGCGCCTGGCAAGGCGCTTGGTAACGAAATGCCTGGATTCGGCCCGCTCGGTGTCGACGAGCCACCTGGCATAATGGAGCCGCCTGGGCCGCCTACACCAACCGGTGGTGGGTTACCTATCTCAAACGTCAGTTGTTTGCCATCCCGCAGCCCATCGGAGCTGACCTCTGCCTTGAGGATCGCTTGACGGACCGGTCCTAACGGAATCAAGGTAGCTAGGAACTCCAAGCCTGTTTGCCGTGGTTGCAGATCGTTGAGGTTCCATTGGACCAATTGCTCACCCTGCATATACCGACCCTGCGGATCCATAGACTGAAGTTGAAAATTCGGGTCGTGCTGAAGCATTAAGACAGGCGTGCGCAATGCTACCGGCCCCCCGTTCGAGACAATGCAACGTATCGTGATCGGAACACCAGGCGTTAGGACTCTCTGCTGAGATTTTTCTAGCAGTTGCAAACTAATCGATGGCTGTTGCGGAACTGGAGAAACTCCCCGGACAGAAGAACGCTGGTTCGCTAGAGGCTGTCCATTGGCAGTCACTTTGCCAACGATTCCTAATTCCCCTTCACGTTGCACTCGGAAGTAAACGACAAGCACTGTTCTTTCTCCAGGGCGAAGGAACATAACGTCTTGCAATACCTTCGTACTTGCGATGCCACCGCTTTCGTGAATCAAACCAGGATCGCTGTCGATTTCTACTTGTATGTTGTTGATCGATTGCGAACCGGTGTTGATGAGAACACAATCAAACCCCGCTTGCTCCCCGATTGCTACTTGTCCCACATTGAGTTTCGGTGTCAGTTGCATCGTCAACGACGCTTGCTGAACGTTGGTTCTGACTGGCTTTTGTTGGCTTTCCTGGCCTGTTGCCGAAAGTTCGAAGAGAACCTGTGCGTCGAGTGGTGAGGCTGGAGTAACATTGATAACCACTTCGAAAACACTTCGCGCCTGTAGAGGGCCGAACTCCCATATCAGGGAATTGGGGGTACTTCTTTGCGGTGCGTAAGAAGTACCATCGATCCGCATCCCTGATGGAAAGGTTGCTTTCGTGATGATGTTTTCTGCCGCTTGGTCACCTTCGTTTGTAACCTTCAGCAGGTACTGCACCGATTGGCCTGGGCTCGTTACATCCGGTCCAACAGCATCGAGCACCAAATCGGGAGCGCTCCAGGTGACTGATGTGTTGCTCCTAGCCAGTGGCAACTCGGGCATATCACCGATAATCGGGCGTATGATTTCTATCTCGATGAGTGCCGTTCCACTCTTCGGATTCGTTGTTCCATTTGCGTTCAAGTTCTTTCGGCGAAGGACAACCGATGCAATTCCCTGAGCGTCAACTTGTGCTGTCGCAGTATCCGATAGCCTTTCTGCGCCTGTAGTAGGATTCACAAACACAAACTCAGCATACTCTGGGTTAAGCGATCGATACTTGACCGTCCAATCTCTGGCAGGAACGAAGCTATCGCTTTTCATCACCTTGGTTGCCAGAGTCGCTTGCTGCTCGCCCGCCAATACTTGTGGTTGTGGAAAATCCCAACTCGCATCGATCCAATAGACCGTTGCGGTTTGACGTCGTTTGTCCCAGACATCGCTATCCGGAGCCAGAATCGTAACCTTCGAAGTGCCCTCGGTGGGACTGGTCAAGCTGATCCACGTCTGCCCTTTTCGAATGGGTAAATCGTCAGATCGATCCGCCGTTCCTTTGGTGATCACACCGGCTTCACGACTGGTTCGGCCGCGTGCGAAGTCTACACCTAGCTTTTCAACTTTCGGTTCCTTCGGGGCACCCCAGAAGGATTTTCGTTGCCCCTTAGCATCGTCTCCAACCTCCACGATTTGGCCAACGCCTTCAGGATCGAGCATATACTCGATCGCTTCATTAGTGACCAAGTGTTCGTCTTTTCCACAGATGCCAGCCAAGATGATGACTTCACCGCCGACCGGTGCCACCAATCGGTTAGGGGTGATCAATAGCTGACCACATCTGCCTCTCATCTCCTCTTCGCGTTTCTTCGCAAACAAGCAGCCTTTGCCCGACAAACACCCCTGGCACTTCTTTCCATCTCCCTGCCCGCATTTTTGAGGAGTAGGGGGCGTTTGAAACGCAGGTGCTGTACTGGCATAACCATTGTTCGGATCATGCGGACGAACGAATTGAACGGGATTGTTGGTGAACAACCGGTTGCCGCTCGGATCAATCGCGGGAAGCGAGAGTGTTTGACATCCCGAATTCAGCAGAATGTAGAACAAGAATAGATATCGACACAGCAGAGCGAACGAATTGCGCATAACAACTCGCATTCTGCTTGCAATCTCTGATTCTTGGCGATGAAGGTCTAACATCCGGTGTCACCTATGCACGATCCACGTAGGGTATACATTCCCCCCGTGGGAAGATACATCCTGTAAATGAGCATGACGCCGAGAAGTCGAAAAAGAATTAGCGGTCGTTGAAATCGAGTGACGGATGTAGCAATAAAAAAAGGCTGCGCATTGCTGCACAGCCTTTTGAATTAGTCGTAGATGTTCACTAGCTACTAGGCACTTTCCTTACGTTGCGGAACACTCTTATAGTGACGCACCGAGCCGTCGGTTGCATCGACATCGATGGTATAGACTGTACCCGCCTCTTGGTCAGGCAATTCGAACATAACATCGAGCATGATCTCTTCAACGATACCTCGGAGACCACGCGCACCGACGCACTTGACTTGAGCCTTTTGGGCAATCGACTTCAAAGCAGCTTCGGTGAAGTGAAGTTCGCAATCTTCCATTGCGAACAACGCTTGGTATTGTTTCACCAAGGCATTCTTGGGCTCGGTCAGGACTTTGATCAAACCAGGAACGTCCAGAGGTGCAAGCGCAGTGACGACTGGCAATCGTCCGATCAACTCGGGGATCATTCCGAATTCGAGAATATCGTCCGAGCGCACTTGTGCGAGCAACGAAGCGACATCGCCCTCTTCTTTGATGTTGGAGCCCGGCCCGAAGCCAAGAGATTTCTTACCCAATCGCTTGCGAATGATCTCATCCACACCTACGAACGTACCACCGCAGATGAATAGGATGTTCGTGGTATCGATTTGAATATACTGCTGCTCGGGATGTTTGCGTCCACCCTGGGGAGGAACGTTTGCGACGGTACCTTCGAGCATCTTCAGCAACGCTTGCTGAACACCTTCGCCCGAAACGTCGCGAGTGATCGATACGTTTTGGCTCGTCTTTCCGATCTTGTCGATTTCATCGATGTAGAGAATACCACGCTGTGCTGCTTCGATATCGAAATCTGCTGCATGAAGCAGTTTCAAGAGAAGATTTTCTACGTCTTCGCCGACGTAGCCCGCTTCCGTCAGTGTAGTGGCGTCGCCGATGGCGAATGGAACGTTAAGCATTTTCGCCAAGCTACGAGCGAGAAGCGTTTTTCCACTGCCGGTCGGTCCAACAAGTAGAATGTTGGATTTTTCAATTTCTACTTCGTTTGCACCATCCCAAGTGGCGCTGAGACGTTTGTAATGGTTGTGGACGGCAACCGCCAAAGCACGTTTCGTTCCCAACTGGCCGATGACGTATTCATCTAGGTGGGTGACGATATCGCGAGGGCTTGGAATTTCGTCGAAGAGTTTCTTAGGTGGCTTTCGCTTTTGCTCTTGATCGAGGATCGATTGGCATAGTTCGATGCATTCGCCGCAGATATAGACATCGCCTGGCCCCTCAACCAATGGACCGACGTCACGATAGCTTTTGCGACAAAAAGAGCAAAATGCATTTCGACGATTGCTTGTTGTTCCGCCCGCACCACCGACGCTTCTACGACCTGGTACGACATCCTTACCTTGGGGCATTATCGACTCCTTAGCTAATCTCGGTCGCATTGCCGTTGCAGACCGAGAATGAATTGGGACACTCTAATTATGTAGCTCGAGCCATCTCAAGTTCCAGTAACTCAAAGGAGCAAAACTGCTTCATCGCGTTTCCCGGTTCTCTAAACTAGGGCATCCGTGTCCGCCAATTCGAGCCGAAATTTCTATTTCTGCGTTGAGAAGAATCATCGGAGCGAACCCCGAAATCCTTCCCATTGCATTACCAGCCTCCCAGGCCGAAAAACCAACAACCTAACTTTAGTCTAACATACTGATTCTCGAAGATCACGTTTTTTTGATGTGTCTCGCGTACGATTCCTCGACCGAAGTATCGATCGATTGGAAGATACATGAGTTTGTTGCACACCGCCTGAAGCGACGTGATACCGATTAGGTAATGTCGTCGTCCTTTGGTGGCTGCTTCGATGTAGTCACAGTTTGACCTAGGGACGCACTAATTCTTCGGAATTCTGCTTCGCTGATGTCACCCCCACTCCGCATTTCTTCGAAATTCTTTTGGAGCAAGTCCGTCGCTACGTGGTCTTGGTTGTTCGAACCGCGCAACTTTGACAGCAAGTGAAACGCAATTGCAGATACCGTCAGCACAATCAATACACCCAGAGCTGCCTGAATAGTGGGGTTGTTGAGCAGATTCCATAGGGTCGCACTACCGGCTCTGGTACTCGTGGTGTTCATCACAGTGAAGAATGAGAAGGGAAAGGGGATTCCGCCGCCGAATCATCGAGCGTCCTTCATTCAACCAGAGGAGCCATCCTCTCGGAGTCGACCGAATAGTACGCATGTCCAGGTTGCGGAGACTAGAGGCACTTCTGTATTTTTGCAAAGAATTGTCTTGCGAAACAGTAGGTACTAAACGCAAAAGCTAATTTGCATCTCATCTGACAGGGCTTGCGAGGCAGCCACCAAAACCTCTCCAGACCAAGGATCGAACTCGTTTCCCATCAAATTCGTAAGCACAGCACCAGCTTCGGAAGCGATCAACGAACCTGCCGCAACATCCCACGGCTTCAATCGATTGGCCCAATAGGCATCGAGTCTTCCGTGCCCTACATAGCAGAGATTGAGGGCAGCGGAGCCCAATCTTCGTAAACTCTGGCTTCGTACAAGCACTTCGAGAAACTGCTTTACTTCCGGCGACTCTTTGGTGACTTGAGGGGGAAAACTGGCAGCCACCATCGCTTGATCGAGGGACTGGCAACCGGAAACTCGTAATGGAACATCATTCACCGATGCTCCATGACCATGGATCGCGGAATACACCTCTCCGCTCATAGGATCTTCAACCACTCCCAAAACGATACGATCCGACTTCATCAACGCGATCGAAACGGCAAAATTCGGCAGTTTGTGAACGTAGTTCATCGTACCGTCGAGCGGATCTACCACCCAAGTCCATTCGTCACTACCACGAAAGTCGCAAATACTCGCAGTACTTTCTTCCCCGAGAAATCGATGGTCGGCGAAAGACTCGTGAATCGTCGCTTCAATGGCCATTTGGGAAGCCACATCTGCGTCAGTCACTAGATCCTTTGGACCTTTCTCACGCACCGAGGCAGTCAAAAGCATGTTTCGAAGGATGATACTGGCTCGGTGCGAGGCCTTTTTCGCGACGAGCATCGCTTCTTCAAGTATTAGATCCATGGATCGTGTTCTGCCGTCAATTGGAATAGGATTCTTGTTGCTATGTCGTTTGCCGGATATCGTATCGAATCACAAGGGATTCGAAAGAGTTACATGGTTCTACCTAGAAGTGATCGTGAGGCGTCGGAAATGTCGTGGCAACTTGAAGACAATGTCGCTGTTTGGAACCATCCCAACTGGACCACCCGAGTGGATTTGCGAACGGCTCCAAGCCTGACCCTTTCGTCCCAATCCACGCAGAAATCCCTTACCGTATCCTTGAGTCCGCGTGACGCTACGTGCGAAATGGGCGAAGGCGACTTCATGCCCGTCGGGGATAGCTATGTTCGGCAAGGGGATCTCATCGCACACTTTCCTGAAAAATCCCCATTCCACTTTGGTTTCGAAGCGTATTTTTGTGCTTTGCCATCGGCACCGGACCAACAAATTCTGGAGGTGTGGTTAAGTGTTCAAACCTCGAAACTTGAATCGAACCCGCAATTACGACTCCGATTGCAAACCACGGGTGAAGGGGTGAAAGCAACAGAATCGCAATCTGTTCCGCGCGCGGACGTGTCATCGGGTCTGTACCTATTCCAGGACAAGACGCTCGGAATCATGATCCACCCATTGGACCAAAGTGATTCGATGCTAGAGCGTGATGAGGATGGAGAGTGGACCCTCGTGACATTTGGCCGCTTTATGGAAAAAGGGGTGATTCGTAGAATGCGTCTTCGAATTGTCGCGTGCAACGGTACGATATCGGATTCGCAATGGATTGCTTGGATGCAATCCTTTGCAGACAGCCCCCTGCCGCTCACTGCGTGACGCAAGCCGCACTGCATTAGTATTGTAGGTTCGATTGCCTGAAATTTTTGTTCTCGTTTTTGTTTGGAGAATGTCCGTTGGCTAAAACAACCGCTGCTGTAACTACCAAGAAGAAATCCTCCGCTTCTGCGGTCTCCAAAGCGAAAGGCAGTTCAGCGAAACTGCCAGGTAAAGAGTTCGCCAAGAAATCAAATGCAAAAACTACGGCAAAGACAGTGGCAAAATCTGACGCAAAGACCTCTCCGCAGACTAGCACAAAGTCAACTGGAAAGTCTACTAAGCCAGCCGGAAAGACAAAA
This sequence comes from uncultured Pirellula sp., assembly GCA_903858115.1. Lineage (GTDB taxonomy): Bacteria > Planctomycetota > Planctomycetia > Pirellulales > Pirellulaceae > JBKCUI01. The sequence continues at coordinate 51,032 of CAIOHR010000424.1, forward strand.
CAAACCGCTGTTGCACCAGCCAAGACGACATCGAAGCCGAGCGTTAAAACCGAAACGATGCGTTCGTGGTACGATCACCCCGAGCTTTATGAATTAGGCTTTCTGAAAGAAACTCCAAAAGAGTCTGAGTTTCTCATTGACGTATTTGAAAAATATGTCCCCTTTCCCGTCAAGCGAGTTTTGGAACTCGGTTGCGGCTCTGGCCGCTTGATTTGCGATATGGCAGGGCGCGGATTCTCCATGACGGGTGTTGATCTGAATCCCATGTCGCTGGACTATTGTAAGAAGAAACTCAAGAAGGAACGCAACAAAGCAGAATTGGTCGTGGGTGACATGACCAACTTCAAGTTCGACGAGCAATTCGATGCTGCCGTGAATGCCATCAACACATTTCGCCATTTGGAAACGGAAGAGGCAGCATTAGCGCACTTGAATTGCGTTGCAGAGCATTTAAAGCCCGGTGGCGTTTTCGTCCTTTCGCTGCATCTACTGCCCAAGGGTGGCGATCTATGGGGGACGGAACGATGGGGAGCCAAGACGGAGGATATGTCGGTTTACTACGCTCTTACCGTCGTGGAAACCAGCATGAAAACGCGTCTTGAGAAATTGAGGATCTCGATGCTGGTGAAAAAGAAGGATGAGTCGTTCCGGCTATCGGATCACATTACACTTCGCATCTACACCGTAGAGCAATTGAAGTCTCTTTTGGCAAAATGCAAGAAGCTCAAACTCGTTGGGGTCCATGATTTCTGGTACGACATCGAGTCGAAACAAAAGCTTAACAGCGACGCATGCGATACCATTCTTGTCTTGCAAAGAACTTAGCATTTCGAACGCCTGAAGTACCAACCAAAATGACTCCTGATCCATCGTCACCTGACAACCAAGCATCGAATTCCGAGAACTCCCCGGAGCCACTTCGTTTAGATCATTTTCTTCAAACCAGGGGATTGTTCGAATCGGGGGGGCAGGCAAAGCATGGTATTCAAGCGAGCGAAGTCAAGGTCAATGGGCAGATCGAAACACGGCGTCGTCGAAAGCTCGTGCCGTCGGACGTTGTCGAGTTCGCAGGTAAGAAATACGTGGTTTAATGGATCAAGTCATTTCGCATAAGAAAAAAGGGGACATCGCTCCTGCCGAAACGCAGGTTCCAGCACATGGATTGAAGGTATAGGTTTTGTGTTTTTGATCCCTCATTCCACTGCTGTTCGGAGTGAAAACACGGTACTATTGTGCTTTTCGGGTAGCGACCGTTGCACTGCCCATGCTTCCTCTGAAGGGAAAGAGCCCAAGAAATGAAGCAGATTGTTGCCATCATTCGTCCGTATCTCGCAGAACGACTGTTAGATGGTCTAAGATTATCCCCGCTTGAAGCATTGCAAGTAGCCGAGGTAAAGGGTTATGGACGACAAAAAAGCTACTTGGACCAATACTCTTCCACCGAGTTCTCGTTGGCTTTTTTGCCTAAAATCGAACTGTCGCTTTGGGTGGATGATCTTCGACTTGAAGAAGTCGTCAAGACAATTGTAGACACTACCCGATCAGGCAGAATGGGAGATGGGAAACTAATGATTCTCTCCGCAGAAGATCGCACTCCTCCTCTTTAAGGTTTGGGTCGTAACATGCTTTGCTGTTTCTGCTCCCTCTTGTGTGATCGCGAAGATCTCCATCGCGGATGCAATATCCGTTCCGATGCGCTGAAGACGTTGAACTCGTATGACGTAACGAAAGAATCCAGTCATTCAAAATCGCAGTCGAAGATAGATGAAATTGTTGAGAGCCTCAGGCGAAGGTTGGTTGAATCGACCAGCATCTTAATGACAGGGCGGATCTACAGCGTCGAAACCTCTCGCGCGGTGTTGCAGTCAGCAAGGTCGCTTGAAGCCTCGCTGGACGCATCGGAATTAGGCTGGGCTATAAACAATGCATTTGCGACGGCAAGAAACGGCTCGTTTACCACATCATTGGCAGATTCGCGTGCTACGAGTCAAACATTCATCGTACTGGACGACGGTTCGCTCCTGGACCGATTCCCGCGTCTTCCCCATGCTCTTTGTTTGTGCAGTGGAGACCAGAAGGATTCACGAACGGTTTTACTGCTAGGTTCGCCAACAAGTGCAGCGATTGAAACCTGGACGGCGCGGTTTCCTAATACTTGGTCAGTCCCCTGCGCTATGGAACATGTGACCAATGCACTGAATCAATGGACCAGCCATCGGAAGCATTTGGCTGACAACACCTCGTCATCATGGCTTGATGATCTGCGAGCATCGACCTACACCTCGATTCTTTGGTCTCCGGCATGTCTGTCGTCTGTTTCTCAGCCAGACCTATGGATCGAGGATTTGATGCATTGGATCCGTAGCCAAAACGAAGAAACGCGATGTTCCAGTCTCACTCTATCGGGATTAGATTCTACCTTTCAACAGGTCTGCACATGGACGACGGGCTTTCCTGGGCGCATTCGCTTTCGAAATGCGAATACGATCTTCGAACCGATGGAATCGAATTACCTTTCTTGGATAAATCGGCAATGCAATGATCCTAATGCTTTAATCGTTAGCGTGGACGAAAGCGTTAAAGCCATACCATTCCTGCCTAAAAGCGTTTTGGATTCCTTTGCAGGCACCATCGTGGAGCTCCATGGACGTAGCCTGGAAGTCAATCAGAATGGTTCGCGTGTGCGTCTACCCATCAGAACCGCAGGATACGAAATGGATGCAACGATCTCCAGAGCTGATCAAGTTGTGATGGCCTTCGTCCCACGACAATCCCCGACTGCCGATGACTGGCCGACACCCGCAGAATGGTTAGCGAGGCTCTCCACGTGATTACTCACTTAGCAAACGGCATGTGTGTCGATGGCGTAGGCGACACTAAGGTTCGAAGTCTCTATCTCGTGAACGGCTTGATTGCTGAGAGCATCGAACCGACTGCAAAAATAGACGCCAACTATGATGTCCGCGGCAAAGTCCTCATGGCGGGCGGCATTGACCTGCATACGCATATCGGAGGTGGAAAAGTCAATATAGCGAGACTCTTGCTCCCGGAACTCGTTCTGCCAAAAATCGAGTCGTTTGATTCGCATGGTATCCGTCAGCTTAGCGCTCCAGTACCAACCACATGGGAAACAGGGCTTCGCTATCTCGAAATGGGATACACGACCTGCATGGAACCTGCCGTCCTGCCAGCAAACGCACGTCAAGCGCATCGTGAAATGGCGGACATTCCATGGCTGGACACGGGCGGCTATTTGTTATTGGGGAACGACCGCATGTTGTTACGCTGGATTGCGGAAGGCGTCTCTCAAGAACAGATCAACCAGTATGTCGCATGGATGTTAAAGGCGCACCAATGCTGCGGTGTCAAGGTCGTGAATGCAGGAGGCATTGATGCCTTCAAATTTAATCAACGCCATTTGGATGTGGATGAGTCCCATCCCGTATTCCCCGTTACACCACGAGATATTCTTCGTGCACTAGCACAAGCGGTAGACGAATTGAGACTCGCACATCCGCTTCATGTCCACTGCAGCAATTTGGGCGTGCCTGGCAACATAGCATCAACCCTCAAAACACTTCAAGCGGTGGAGGGCCGTCGGATTCATCTGACACACGCACAGTTTCATTGCTACGGGACTGGTGGACCTCACGGCTTCAGCTCCGAAGCCTATCAACTCGCGGAATACGTCAATTGGAATTCTCATGTCACCATTGACATTGGCCAGGTGTTGTTCGGACAAACGGTTACCATCTCGGGTGATACTATGCATCAATTCGCGAATCGAAATCTTGCTCGACCGCGAAAGGTGATATTCCAAGATTTAGAATGCCAAGCGGGATGTGGCGTAGTTCCTTTTCGTTACAAACAAGACCAATACGTACATGGATTGCAGTGGACGATCGGCCTGGAACTCTGCTTAAGGATCTTGGATCCTACACGCGTTTTTTTGACAACCGATCATCCTAATGGAGGTCCATTCACGGCATACCCACACCTCCTTCGATTGTTAACGAGCTACGACTTTCGTATGTCGATCTTCGAACGTCTTCATCCCGACGTGCAGAGCAGTAGTTCACTCCCCTCGTTAAAGCGTGAGTATACTCTCGAAGAGATCGCCCAAATGACGCGACGCGGGCCCGCCAAAATCCTCGGGCTTCAAGATCGCGGGACACTCGAAAGCGGAAAAGTTGCGGACGTTGTCGTTTATGATCCGTCCGAGAAACTCGACACGATGTTCTCAAGCCCGACGATGGTGTTTCGGCACGGTGAACTTGTCTATCGAGATGGGCAGGCACTGAAAGGCTCCTGCAAAACTACCATCGTGGCAAACCCATCCGTCGAAACAAGTATGAACGCTCGATTGAATCGAGAGTGGCCAGAACAATATGGATATAACACGGATATGGTTCGCATCGTCGACGAAGAATTGCTCAGCGGCGGCCACCGGCTAAAAGCCGCCACTCCACTGAGTTCTTCCTAGGCTTCGTTGCAAAAAGCAAAGTCTAGGATGGCTTACGAATTCCTGCGGTAGTTGGGCTGATTGCCGCCGCTCTTCATCTTCGGTTTGACCATCAATAGCCGATGGCTAGGAATGCCGAGTAGATCATCGAGGCGAGTTCGAAGCTCGCGGTCGATCGCTACTTTTTGCTTCGCTGCTTTCAAGTGAACGGTCTCCCCTGAATGGAGACGCAACGCGAACATCACATCGCGTGTTCCAGGGTATCCACGCAGGATCTCTCGAATCTTGCCAATGATCTCCGAATCGTGTTTGTTTTGGTCGTAAAGAATATGAATGCCCGTCGTAAACTTGGTATCAGCATCACCGATGGGAATCAGTTCGTTGACTACGAAATTCACGTCGTCCCCTTCCCCTTTCTTATCTACTGTCCCCCGGGCGAGAACGACAGCATCGTGCTGAATAAGCTCACCGTATTGCTCAAAATCGTTAGGCCAACAGATCGCTCGAACGTAGCCGTCCATATCCTCCAAATCAAAGTTCGCATACTTCGACGACTGACCTGGTTTGGGATTTCGCGTATGAGCGATTTTGACAGACGAAATCATCCCGCCCATCAATACCTCATCGCGATGTTTGCAATTTTTGATCGAAGCAGACGTATGCGAGCAAAACGCTTGCAGTGTCGTGGCATATTCGGAAAGAGGATGTGCGGAAAGATAGTAGCCTAAGACTTCTTTTTCCATCGCCCACTTTTCACGGTCTGGAAACTCGGGCACATCGGGCAACGTTATCTTGATCTCTTCGGTTGCTTCCTCAAAGTCATCGAACAGACTCATTTGTCCGCTCTTCTTGTCCTTAAGCTTCGAGGCTCCCCCTTGAAGAGCCTTTTCAATGACGGCCATCATTTGCGCACGCCGCGCGTTGAAGCAATCCATGGCTCCCGCCTTGATCAAACATTCAATGGTTGCTTTACCACAAGCGGACGGATCGACTCGTTCACAGAACTCGAAGATATCCTTAAAGTGTCCGTTCTTTCTGCGTTCTTCGGCAATCGAATCCGCCGCTGAGCCACCACAACCTTTGATTGCAGACAAACCGAAGAATATCTTGCCGTCGGCAACACTAAAGCCCCCGGTACATGTGTTGACATTGGGTGCTTCAACGACGATTCCCATTCGCTGGCAGTCTTCGATATGCTCGACGAGCCCATCTTTTCGCTTGAAATTTCTGTTCGGAATATCACCCGTCAGCAGAGCCGCCATGAACTCGACTTTATAGTGAGTCTTGAGATACGCTGTTTGGTACGCGACCAGCGCGTAAGCCGTCGAGTGGCTCTTGTTAAAACCATAGCCAGCGAACTTCAGAATCATGTTCCAGAAGTCTTCGGCTTCTTTCTTGGACAGTCCTTTCTCCTCACATCCGGCCAAGAATTTTTCAGCATTGGCGGCGATCATGTCTTCCTTTTTCTTGCTGATCGCTTTGATGCACGTATAGGCTTTCGCCAATTCAATACCACCGAGGCGATTGAGAATTCGCATCACCTGCTCTTGGTAAACCATAACCCCATTGGTCTCACCAAGGATCTCTTCGAGCACAGGATGGATGTAACTCGCCTGCTTCTTCTTCAGCTTGACCGCAACATACTCGTCAACCATTCCCCCTTCAAGCGGCCCAGGGCGGTACAATGCATTCGTCGCGATAATGTCGTGGAAGTGATCGGGCTTCATCCGTTGCAGAAGATCGCGAATACCACCCGACTCCAATTGGAAAACCCCTTTCGTCTCCCCTCGCTTCAAGAGTTCAAAGGTTTCTTTGTCATCTAGGGGAAATTCAAGCGGATCAATCCGTTTTCCGCTCGTCTGCTCGATGATATCCACCGACTTGGACAAGATCGTCAAGTTGCGCAGCCCCAGGAAGTCCATCTTCAAAAGACCCGCAGCCTCGACATCACCCATCGACCATTGCGTAATGATGTCTTCTTTGCCAGACACACGCATCAAGGGTACGTATTCCGTGAGCGGTTTGTCAGCAATCACAACCGCAGCAGCGTGCGTGCCGATGTTTCTGGCCATCCCCTCAATCTTCATCGCATAATCGAGTAACTCTCGAACATCGGGGTCGTTCTCGTAGAGCTTCTTCAGGTCCGCGCTAGCTTTCTCTGGGTCCCCTTGGCCCAACGCATCTTTGATCAAGATCTTTGGATCGTCCGGGACGAGTTCACTGACTTCGGCGACTCGACTCAACGGCAACCCCAGTGTACGTCCTACGTCTTTGATCGCACCTCGGGCTTTGAGAGTTCCGAACGTTCCGATCTGCGCGACGTTGGATTCCCCATACTTTTCCTTCACATACCGAATAATTTCGCCACGCCGCTCCTGGCAAAAATCGATATCGATATCGGGTGCCTCCAACCGGCTCTCATCGAGAAAGCGTTCGAACAGCAAGTCGTAGCGAATCGGGCAAACGTGCGATAAATACAACGCAAAGCAGACGAGTGCTCCCACCCCAGAACCCCGTGCGGTGGCTGGCACATTGATCTCGCGAGAGTAGCGCACGAAATCCCAGACGATCAGAAAGTAATTGGAGAATCCAAGCTTGGTAATAACACCGAGCTCTCGGTCTAATCGCTCCATCACCACCGTCGCTAGCTCTCCATTCGAGAACATGTTTGGATTTTTAGCATAGCGATCTTTCAGCCCCGCAATGCACAGTTCACGAAGATAGTCGTCTGCGGTGACTTCTTGGCGTGGCAACCGATAGGTTGGGAAATTCCGCTTTCCTAATTCGAGATCGATGTCGACCGTGTTGGCAATCTCTTGGGAACGGGCGACAGCATCCGCGTGACCTGGGAAATGTTGATACATCTCTTCCGGCGAACGCAGATAAAACTGATCTCCTTCCATCTGCATGCGATTGCGGTCAGTCCGAAATTTTCCGGTCGCGATACAAAGCAGCACATCCTGAACTTCAGCGTCTTCTTTGTCGACATAGTGCGCATCGCTCGTTGCCACCAAAGGAATTCCAACACGTCGAGCGACATCGATCGCACCCGCCATCTGTTGGCGTTGTATGTCGAGATTGTTGTTCATAATCTCGATAAAGAATCGATCTTGAAAAACCCGCGAGAACCATTGGCTGACTTCGATCGCTTCCGCGATTGCCGATTCTGTATCGTGTCCCTTGAGAATCGCTCTCGAGAACTCGCTGGAAACGCAACCGCTCAAACAGATAATGCCTTCGCTGAACTGCTCCAAGATTTCCTTATCGATCCGAGGCTTGAAGTAAAAGCCTTCCAAACTGGCAGCGGAGGCAAGCCGTATCAGATTCTTGAAGCCCGTTCGATTCTTCGCCAGAAGGGTCAGGTGATAGGCTGCTTCTTTCGACGACGAGGCTTCGCGTTCGAATCGACTTCGCGGAGCCACATAGGCTTCATAGCCCAAGATAGGATTGATTCCGAGCTCTTTCGCTTTCTTATAGAACTCTAGCGAACCGTGAAGGTTTCCGTGATCCGTTAATGCTAACGAAGTCATACCGTGAGACTTCGCTCGTTTCAGAAGCTTGCCGATCGGGCTCGCACCATCGAGCAAACTATAGTGACTATGGCAGTGAAGATGAACGAAGGAGCGATTCGTGTTCGGTGTTGAGTCCATTCGCAGCAATAAACCAAGTTCCGAGGATGGGGGGCGGCAGTCGACCAAATACCCGTTTTACCAAGTAACCCGTATTAGACTCCGAGCGGTTCGATGACGCTACTCTGAGCCATTCTCGATAAACTCGATTCCATCAAATCCGGCTCCGATAATTAGACGCTCGATTTCCTTCCGATCTAGATCACCTCGATAAGAAACATAAATCATTGAATTGTCGATAAGGCCCTCTTCTTTTTGCGGAGCCAATTTTACGGATTCAATGCCATCGCGCTTTTCGATCACGGAACGAATGCCGTTAAAGCAACCTTCGATACAACTCATAGTGTTTACGCGGATTGCAACGGTATGAACATCGGCGTTTTGAACATCCTGGAGCGTTTCCTTTTCGGAAGGCACAGCCGTCGCGGTTGCTGTTTCTTTGGGTGTTGTTGCAGGAGTGCAACCACTCAACGCGCCAATGAAAGCCAAGAGCAGAAAAGCTGGGCGCGATGAAAACAAATCTATGTTCATGATTCTCTCGATAAAAAAACGGTTGGTGGTATCAGTTTACCGCCAACCGTTTGTGGAACCAACTGCGAGAGTAGAACTTTAAAGCGAACTACTCTTTGTTTTCGATTGCCAATTGCTCGCCGATAGAAGCGCTCTCGGAGTCCGACTGACGATAGGACTCGTTCTTCTCCGCTTCCTGATTTGCTAGGCTAACCAGTCGAATCGCGTTCTCTACTTCGTAACGAGAAAAATAATACTCAACGCCCGTGTACTGCGAGACAACTCGTGGTTTTTGAACCAACTCTTGCCATGTAAGTCCATTCGCTACGTGCCAGGCCGCCGCTTGTGCAATGTTTTGGCTCACTTTGCCGTTTGCTAGGGCTTTGCACAACTCGTCAACGACTGGAGAGCTATTCACTTCAGACAGTCGTACGATTTTGTACTTCATACGAGGATTTGGATCGTGCTTGCCATGCTCAAGGCATACGGTTGCAACGTTCACTTTGCGAGGCTTGTCCGGCTCAACACGGAACATGCCTCCCATACCACCACCGCCCATACCTCCCATTCCACCGCCCATGCCGCCCATACCACCGCCCATGCCGCCCATTCCACCACCCATACCACCGCCAAATCCGCCACCCATACCTTGGCCGCCACCCATGCCGCCGCCCATACCACCCATTCCTCCTCCCATGCCACCCATGCCGCCGCCCATACCACCCATTCCTCCGCCCATGCCACCCATGCCCATTCCACCCATGCCCATTTGAGCCAGGACTGGAACTGCACCGAAGGTCGGTGGAAGTACGATATCGAGGGCGTCACCCGTTTTGTTCTTGAAAATGACGTTTGCTTCTTTTGCGTCTTTTCCGATGTAATCCACCGAAATCAAGCCATCTTCGATGGCCTTGAACATCTCAACGGACTTAACTTCTTTGGCCTTCTGAGCTTTGGCGTTAGAACGTTTCGAGACTGCAGTCGTTGTTCCTGGCTCTTCCGAAAAACCAACAGAACCAACGGAAACTGCGATTGCCAAAGAAAGTAATTTTGCGAAAGTCCGCTTCATGGTCTTAACCTGCGATGGAATTAGAAAAGGGTGACGTCTTGAGAGACCTGGAAATCACGCACACAAAACTGGTTGGAGTTCATCCAAACGCAATTGCCGTGCCGAATCGCATCTCATGCGAAACCTGACTTTTAAGAGTACACTCCCGGAGGGCAAAATCCAATGTTTTTGGCACCAAAAACCATGGCCTGCATCAAGAATTGACCGAAAATCCGATTTGGATGGTCGGGAACAAACCCTGTGGATTGCGGAAAAGTAGCAGTTTGCTACCTTTTCGTGTTCACAATCGCGACGCACCGCGAATTTCAACGTTTTTCAACCCAGTTCTTAGGATTTCCCTCCATGTCAATGTACGTCGGCGAAGCCTTGGTAGGCGATGGTAACGAAATTGCTCACATCGATTTGATGATCGGTAGCAAAGATGGTCCCGTGGGTGTAGCCTTTGCGAATGCTCTCGCAAATCAAAGCAATGGACATACGAACTTGCTCGCAGTTCTCACTCCGAACGTGGCTGTAAAACCCAGTACGGTCATGATCACCAAAGTGACTATCAAGGGAATGAAGCAAGCGGTTCAAATGTTCGGCCCTGCACAATTCGCAGTTGCCAAAGCAGTCGCAGATAGCGTGGCTGACGGAATCATTCCAAAGGATCAAGCAGAAAACCTCGTCATCGTCTGCGGCGTGTTTATCCACCCAGCAGCAAGCGACGACAAGAAGATCTACGAGTACAACTACCAAGCTACGAAGGACTCGATCAAGAATGCAATGGGCGGCCTACCTACAGCTCAGCAAATGATCGACCAAAAAGATACAGCGTCCCACCCTTTCAAGGGCTTCTAGTTCAGGGGCTTCTAGATTGAGATATCTAGCTTGAGATATTTAGATTGAGATGATAGTGCGATTGCCCCTTCTTTGCGGGGCAGCACTCGGGGGTGAAACTTCTTTTTTTGCCGCTTCTGAAGTCCAATTCGAGTGCAGCAGAAACATTGCTTTTCACTCAGTCTCATCGAACTGTTAAGACGGATGGCAGTTTATCGCGAAGGACTGCCTCGCATCCGCGACCGACCCATCTCCAGTCATGGTTAAACCCTTCTTGGAATGCTTGCTCCGTTGGTACGTATCCGGTCCAGCACTCACCATATCCAATCGCCATCACGAAGGATTCCGGACGAATGCTCTGCGCCATGAGTTGGTAACCAACAAAGGACTCACCGGGCAGTATGACGACTTGCGCTGCACCCAAATCCAAACAAGGTAAATCGATCGGCTGCCCACGTTCCCTCCGATTCAACGAAGCTAAACCCATCGCTGCCAGAATTCGATCTTTGGTATTCGCTTGATCGTCCAACAAAACCTTGTGCATCGCGTCACGTTGAAACTGCTGCCCTTCATGGAATGGCAAATGATAGGTCTCCCGTCGAAAGCGGACTTGTTCAATCGCAGTTTTGTCGAACGACTTTGCAGCTTGAACCATCCCTTGATACAACCGGTCTGCTAACTCACCCCTCGCCTGTTGTGAACCATCGTTGTACTTGCCAGCCGTTATGTCTCCGCTGCAACCCGTCGCATAAAGTTGCAGCGTATTGGGAGTATCTCGTTGTCGACGCCGCCTAGCCAAGCCCACAAAGTCTGCCGAGACTCCCCCTTGTCCGTAATAACTCATCGGATGAGTCGCATACGAACTCAGTACCGCGAGCGTTTCCTCTCCGGAAAGAAATGCGATGGACTTTAGATTCGGATCGATCTCACCTGGGGATGCGTCGGCCTGTGCCGAGTCGATTGCAGATCGGCTGTATCGATCAAATCGAATCACTCCATCGGAATGAACAATCCTGCGATTGGATGCAATCTTTTCTACTGGGGCTTGTCCGGTCGCAATATGAGTGATCGGCTTCGACAAAGGGATCGATCGCTCCAAAGCACTCGCGACATCCTTGAGACATGCTCGATGAAAAGCTACGTCAAACAACTCGCCGACTAACCCGACAGAATCCAGAAGCGACTGTGCTTCTGTATCCACGACAGGGGCATCATGTTGGTGTAGTGAACAAACCAAAACGCGTTCTCGCGTCGTCTTGGCCGCAGCCGCCAGAGTATCTCTCCATAGATCATAAGCCCCATTGCGAACTTCGCACCAATCCAGTGCGACGAAGACAATCGGAGCTTCTCGCCCAAGGAGCACGAACCCTTTTGCTTCGAGGGGATCGTCGATACGTTGCGCCTTGGTATCGAGAATTCCCATACATCGGTGACCAATCGGAATCGTGATATCCACCGAGAAAGTCGCCAATCGGAATGGAGTCTCCGCCCATACAACGCGTGCAGAAAAGATCGTTGCTAGAAAGAAGAGCATCCAACGACATCGGAACATCATTCCACTCGATTCCCCTTGCTCATCGATGCTGCCGCGAGAAAGCCCCAGCCGATGAGGAACATCAATCCGCCAGAAGGTACGATGCTCCAGTGCCCGAGCAGATCAGCAAACGCCAAACTATACAATCCACCGGAAAACAACACGGTACCCGCCAAGAACATTCCACAGGCTGCCCGCAAAAGCCGGCGATCCTGGGATGCTGCTGATAACCCGATCGCCAATATCGCGACTGCGTGAACGAGTTGATAGCGAACTCCGATTTCGCACTGCTCAAGCTTCTTCGAGATCTTAGAATCGTCGAATCCAGCTTTCTTCAGTTGATCAGGCAATCCATGCGCGCCAAATGCACCTATGGAAACACCGATAAACCCACTGATTGCTGCCACCAAAAGTATCCAACGCGGTCCCATGTCTACACCGATTCGATTGACGACGTTTCCTGAACAAGTTACTTCTTAATCGATATCTTAAAATCGTGGGAAGAGTTCTGCTTAGGAAAATCAACTTTTTCAACGTAGGGCTGCCGAATCAGTGCCTTACCTTGGAGGGACTCGCCGAATGCCTTACCGTCAAACGGGATGATCGTCACAATGTAGCTTCCCCCCAATACCCCTTGATCTTTAGGCAACGAATACTTGCCATTTTGAATGTCGATCATGGACGCCGGGCCTTTGTTGCCCGACTGGAAGTCGGGCTCGAAGTTTATCTCGCCTGCCGGTACTGGCTGGCCATCTGGCATTGTCACCGTTCCATCCAATGTATATCGAATGGGACCATCCGAACCGCCACATCCGAGGCAGAACGCGATTCCAACACAGACAATCCCAAGCCAATGGCTTGATCGTATCGATTGACTCAAACTCATTTTCATCGCTCAATCCAAAAACGAACCGACAACTTGTCCATCATCCCGAATACTCAACAGTCGGTAGGTGTTGATATCAATGTTTTGGCTGATGAACTGTACCGAACCATCGGACAATCCGAACATACATCCCCCCGTGTGCATGCTTCCAAACAATCGGCTGACAAACTGGAAACAATCAGGAGGACCGCAGCGTGGCTGTGCATTGATTGACAATACAGCCCCAGCCAAAACCGTAGGCACGGCGAATGCATTGTCTGCCTTGATGGACGAAGCCCAGCCAGCATGAAATCCATCGGCCCGCATGCGTGGAGTAGGCATGTATCGACTTTCTCCGACCAAAAACGTGTTCGTCGTTCCGTCCGAGATGGAACCGATGGTGGTTTTCGAATTCACATAAACGACGCCATTCTTGAAGAATACACGTTGCCCAGCTTGGGTCGAGCAAGGGGCTGAGCCAACTCCCGTGAGTGGACCTCCGCCTTGAACGCCGAGATAGTTGCTGTTGTTCACCGTAGACTGCGAATCGGGATCCGATGGGCACTGATACTTTTTCATGTTCAAAGGAAAAAGCTCTCGATTCGGAGACTGCCCAGGGATATTCGATGAACCAGTAAACGTCCTTGAAAAATCAAAGCGATTGTAGAGGTTGGTTTCTTCGAGAAATGGCAAAATCAAAACGGTCCATGGCGCTTGGGTGCGGTCGGATCCTGTCGTGCAGAAGTTCGCGTTCGTTAACGCTGCTTGCGCGGCCGGTGAGTAACTTACGATTCCTCCCGGCGCGAACGACTTAAAGGCGCTTTCATAGTTGTGAAACGCCAATCCGATTTGTTTGACATTATTCGAGCACTGCATCCGCCGGGCAGCTTCCCTGGCAGCTTGTACAGCCGGGAGCAACAGTCCCACCAAAATGCCGATGATGGCGATCACAACAAGTAATTCTACAAGCGTGAATCCACGAATTCGCTGAAGAGTCTTCATGATTGGTTTACCCAAGAGGAAAAAGAAAAAGTTGGATCAATTTGTCTACATGCATTAGGTAGACTCAGCGATCATCACCATATCTTAATGGCATTTCATCTCACTTGGTTACGGCCCGAAGGGTAAAAAGATAAAAATTCAATGGAATTTTTTCGACACTTCTCTTGATCTCCACTAACTTCACCCTCCCCAAACGCAGCTTGGGGAGGGTCAGCCCGGGGTGTTAAAAATCTGGTATTGCAGCAACTTTAGATTGCGCAAAATTCGTTCCGTCGAGACCCCCGCGGCCTTGTGCCGCTCGGTGAATATGGTTCGTAAGCTAGAAGCCGAGGCTGGTCGATTGGAAAGACCCCATGTGACATTGCTTGCGTCACTGGTGAATCAGGTTCATTAGCTAACGAACCTTGCGTACCGGTCGGACAAGCCGGACAAGCCGACCGGGGACGCCTGGTGCAAGGTGGACAATACTAGCCGCGAATCTACTACCGCGACCAACCCTCCCCGGCAAACTCGCTGAAGGCTCGATTGCCGACCCTCCCTGCCGCTTCGCTCGGTGGGTGATGTCCTCAGGCGGTGTGGTGTTCAACGAGAAGTGTCAATTTTTCGCTTTTTTTGCTTGTTTTCGGCTACGAATGTTTGTCGCCGCCCCCCGTATGGCCGCACAAAATGACGTGCAGCCATCGTAGTATACATACTTCATGGTCCAATGTAGCGATCCCTTCTTCGGGCTCGATATTGGTCCACGTTTGCTCATCGGTTAGGATGCCGAGTTTCGAATGCGCGAATAGAAATACTTCTTGGCGATTTCAACAACGCACACGTAGAGCAACGTCAACCCAATGAGCGTCGCCATCAGACCCGCAGGCAGTGGGACAAAACCCAACAGGGAATGAAAAGGCAGATAGGGCAAAATCAATGTGACAGCGGTCACAGTTATCGTGCTCCACAAAAGCAACTTCCCGGGACGACTTCGATAACACAATCGACGAGTCCTCACGACCAACGCGATCACCAACTCGGTCAAAAGCGACTCGATGAACCAACCGGTACGGAATTCGTTCTCGGATGCACTGAAAACGTATAGCAGGATGCCGAACGTCAAAAAGTCAAATAGCGAACTTACCAAGCCGAACAATACCATGTAGCGGCTGATGAATCTATTGTCCCAGCGACGCGGCTTCGCTAGCCATTCCGGATCGACGTTGTCGTTTGCGATGGTTGTTCCCGGAATATCGGACAGAAAGTTATTGAGTAGAATCTGCGACGCCAGCAGTGGCAGAAATGGCAGGAACATCGAAGCGAATGCCATACTAAACATGTTGCCAAAATTCGCACTGATCGTCGTTAAGATGTATTTTAGAGTGTTCGCGAATGTCCTTCGGCCTTCGTCGATTCCTTCCCTCAAGATGTCGAGATCCTGCTCAAGCAAGATGAGATCCGATGCATCTTTCGCCACGTCGACTGCGGTGCTAACCGATATCCCAACGTCGGCTGCATGCAACGCGGGTGCATCGTTGATTCCGTCTCCCATGTAACCAACAACATGGCCTGTCTTTTGCAACGCCAGTATGATCCGTTCTTTTTGGTTGGGATCGACTTCAGCAAAGATCGAAGTGCGCTGAGCCGCAAACCACAGTGCTTCGTCACCCATGGCGTTCAAGTCGGTACCGGTTAATAACCCATCCACCGACATTCGAACGGCTTCCGCAACATGGCGAGCTACCAACTGGTTGTCCCCCGTGATCATCTTGAGTTGAACTCCTCTCCCAGCAAGATCTGAGATCGCTTTTGCCACATCGGCCTTGGGCGGATCAAAGAAAAGAAGAAACCCTAGGAACGCGAGTTCTCGTTCGTCGTCGCGCGTATACGATTCGGCTCGTACCTCAATAGGCTTCGTGGCCACTCCCAGTACGCGGTACCCTTGACCGCTCCATTTGCGAAACTGCTCATCAATCTGGGTAAGTTTTGTTTGATCTAGCGGACTGGTCGTTCCAGAGCATTGCACCGAGTTACAAACCTGCAACACGTTTGCCATGGCTCCCTTGGTGATCATCGTCCAGGCTGATTGCTGGTCGGATACGATCACACTCAGTCGCTTGCGTGTAAAGTCATAGGGGATCTCAGCAATCTTGTTGTCCAAGCCGACATCGATTACCGATTTGGCTCCGGCTGCCACAATCGCTTCATCCAATGGGTTGTTCAACCCAGTTTGGTGGAATGCATTGAGATAAGCTGTTCGAAGCACGACGCTTGACGGTTCACCTTGATAGTCCAACGCGCTCTTGAGAATGACAACGCCTTCCGTCAGCGTGCCGGTCTTATCGGTGCAAAGAACATCCATGCTACCAAAGTTTTCGATTGCGTTCAGTTTCCGAACTATCACGCCTCGCTTGGCCATCTGCTGTGCTCCGTGGGCGAGCGTAATGCTGATGATGGCGGGTAACAGCTCAGGCGTCAAACCCACAGCCAAAGCGAGTGCAAAAAGCAACGAGTCCAGTGCGGGCTTTGCACGGATGATGTTGACGACCAAAACTGTGACGAACATGACAAACATGACACGCGTCAGCAGATAGCCGAAGCGATGAACCCCACGTTCAAACTCCGTTTCTCTTGGCCGCAGTTTGAGCTTCTCGGCAATTTGACCAAACACCGTGCGCTTGCCTGTCTGCACAATCAGAACCAACGCGGTTCCACTTCGAACACTTGTACCCATGAATACACAATTCACTCGATCGGATAGACTCGCATTGACGTCTACGATCGCGGTTTTCTTCTCCACTGGAAAGACTTCGCCAGTGAGCACAGCTTGACTCACAAACAGATCGTTGGACTCGAGGATTACACCATCGGCCGGAATAAGGCTTCCTGCTGATAGAAAGACTATGTCTCCAGGTACGATTTCCGATGACGGAACTTCTCTCCTTTCGCCGTCTCGCATTGCCGAGGACTTGATCGTCACGTTAGACCGGAGTTTCTCAATCGCGTCACTGGCTCGGTACTCTTGCCAAAAGCCAAGCATCGTACTGCCCATGATGATCGCAAGTACGATCAGCGCATCCGGCCATTCGCCTGCGATTGCCGAGATGATAGCAGCGACGACCAGAATCAAAACCAATGGGCTCTTGAACTGACTCAGTAGCAGCCCGATAGTGCTCTGCTGGCTGGTCGCGTTGATGGAGTTTCTGCCAACCTGCTTAAGTCGCCGGTCTGCCTCCGATTGACTGAGACCAGTACTCGCGGACCTCAGACTGCGGAGTAGCTGCTCCGCGGTTGTACTCCAAAAGGTAAGAAGATGCGACGAAGCCGAATCACTCAATTTGTCTACTGGTTTCATGACTATAACTTACATGGTTTTGAGTGACTATTTTTCTAAACTGGATAGATTCAACGGCAAATCCGATTGAACCAATCACCCATATGGCTATCAGCAGTCGCCAGCACGACCCGTCAATCTCTCAATGCTAAGCCTCTTTTTGAACAACCACGACGAATGGCCATGTAGCGTGAAGCTGGGTAGACACCGTCAATCACGGCAGCCGGGTTGGCTATTGCTTTACGGTCGTCGGAAACGAGGAACCGGCCTGAATCATTGCTCGTTGCCTCGTTATCGGTGTACCTCGCCTGCGTGTTCCAGGCTAGAATCTGCACCAAAGCGTTCCAAGAATTCGCCCGTCATAGGCTGACACTTAGGTCGCAGGCTGACAACTTAGATGGAACCAAACTGATAAATAGGCATGGGTTTCGAATGAGCTACGTACTACTCCGTTTTGCAACCATGTTTCGATGCATCCAGAAAGTTCTCTTCGATACACGGCCCTCGAAGAAAATCACTCTGGCTTGCTGCGGCCTATTCTGTTGCCTTCTCTCATTGCCCCTTTCGGCGTGCGTTGGGGAAGATGCGATGGAGAAATTGACCGAAGCTAACTTGCGACGGATGCGGGATGTGATCCATCGCTACCAAACAGAACGCAATCCACCGCCCCCATCTGGTCCACTCTTGACGGTTCGCGCCAATCTCCATGTCCATTCGGAACTTTCCCACGACAGTCGCGGCAAGATTGATAACATTGTCGCTGCTGCGAAGCGGGCCAAAACACAAGTCCTGATGTTCACCGAACACCCGTCGCAAGAAAAGGATTTCTTCCTTGACGGCCACCAGGGAATCATCGACGGAGTCCTCTGCATCCCAGGGGCCGAAATGAAAGGAATGCTCGTCTATCCCACATTGAGCCTGACACCGTTTGCTACAGCCGAATCGCAAGAACTCACCTCGATCGTCCGCGGGCGAGGTGGTCATGTCTTTCTGTCCCATTTAGAAGAGCGGATGGATTGGCAAATTGCGGGCCTTACGGGAACCGAGATTTACAACACACACGCGGACTTTAAAAAGCAAATCAACTTGATCAAGGCGATGAAGAATCCTTTGTGGTTTGTTCGGATCGCATCTCTACTGAAGGACTATCCGCAGGAAGTGTTCTCGGCATTGCATTCTTATCCTGACGACTATCTGCGACGCTATGATGAACTGTGCCAGTTGCACCCACACACCGGTGTTGCTGCCAATGATGCACATGAGAACATTGGCGTACAATTGCGGATCGGTGCTGACGGCACATCGATTGTGGTGGTCGATGCACTGGAAGAGGAACTGGTGAAGCTACCTCGCATTGGAATGGAAGCCCTGCTCAATGTTCCAGCCAACGCCGTTGCGGGGGACACGATCTTCAAAGTCCAAATGGACCCGTACGAGTACAGCTTACGCCATGCTGGCACCTATCTCCTGGTGGAGAAGCTTTCACAACCCGCGGTTTGGAACGCGTTGGAGAACGGTCGCACGTTTGTTGCCTTTGACTGGCTCGCTGACGCCCAAGGATTCACGCTGGCGGCGTTGCAGCAAACTGGTTCCGGTGAAAACCGCCATGAGATTGGGAGCCAGGTAGCACTTGCCAAAGGCCCCATCCATTTGGTTGGCAAATCTCCATTGCCAGCAAAGTGGATACTCAAGCGCAATGGCGTGACAGCAGAGTCCACAACCGGAAGCGATTGTAAATTCGAAATTAGACAATCCGGCGTGTACCGAGTTGAACTGTGGCTTGATGGCTTGAATAGTCCACAAGCGTGGATATTAACCAGTCCGTTTTACATCGAGTAGCGATTCCAACGCCGATTGATTCTCAGGCTGATAACCATACCAACAAAAAACCACGATCCCTTGCGAACACGATCCCTTGCGAAATCGTGGTCTCGGTAATGGAGGCATGGGGACTTGAACCCATGACCTCCATGCAATGCAGCCATCAGAAACGCTTGAAAACTCTATTTTTCCAGCGATTTTAGCGATCGCTGAATTCACCTCGAGTTATTCTTCAGATATCTAGAAGCCACAAATGTCAGCTACGATAGATTCGTTGCTTAAGTAGTGTTATCGCTTATACTGAAGCACGTCGAAGACACACCTCTTAATAGATTCGCCATGCCCCAAGAACAGAGTCGACTGACAATTCGCGCCCGTATCACTTGTCCACATTGCTGGAACGAGTTTGCTCCAGAAGAATCGCTGTGGATTTCCGAGCACCCAGATTTGATTGGTGACACTCGACTCGGACCGGAATACGCCATTCGGTTTTTACCATCACGTTTTACGGCGGAAGGGGATGCTATCGATGCCGAAGGGCAGCGAACGTCGCGATTGGCCTGTCCTGCTTGCCACTTAGAGGTGGCCCGCCCGCTGTATCAAATCGCTCCGGTCTTTTTTTCGATTCTGGGTGCACCCGCTTCGGGCAAAAGCTATTTCTTGGCCTCGATGACTTGGCGAATGCGGCAATTGCTCCCAACCGAATTCGGTGTTGCTATGACCGATACAGACCCGATTTCTAATGCTCGACTGCACGAGTATGAGGAACAGCAATTCCTCAATCCCAATCCGGATCAATTGATCGCTATCGCAAAAACGCAAGTCCAAGGGGATCTCTACGACACCGTAAACATGGGAAGTCATTCGGTTCAGTATCCTCGACCGTTTCAATTCAATTTGCAACCCATGCAAAAACATCCCAACCATAAACGCAGCAGTTCGATCTCGCGAGTGATGTGTCTTTATGACAATGCAGGAGAAAGTTTTTTGCCTGGACAGGATACCGCTTCGTCGCCAGTGACGCGTCACTTAGCGCTTTCCCGTTGTTTGTTTTTCTTGTTCGACCCAACCCAGGATGCTCGATTTCGTCGCGCTTGCGAGGGGAAAACAAACGACCCACAAATGCTTCCTCGCAATGAACGCCTCGCAAGAGAAAACAGCGTGCGTCAAGACACCATCCTCTTGGAAGCTATCCAACGTGTTCGACGTTATGCCGGACTCCGCGAAGACCAATTGCATCAGCGTCCGCTCACTATTGTGGTGACCAAATGGGATAGCTGGCGAGAGCTGTTACCGGGACTATCCAATGAACCGCCCTATGTCGCGATTCCAGGCGCTCCAATGAAAGTACTCGATGGCGATCGCATTGAATCTGTATCCAAGCAAGTCGGCGATATGTTGCGAAAGTACACGCCAGAGATCGTAGCCGCCGCGGAGGGGTTTGCGCAGCATTTGACGTTTCTGCCTGTTAGCGCCACGGGACTGGCTCCCGAAGTCGATCCTGCGACAGGCTCGTTTGGAATTCGACCTCGCAACATGGCACCGTATTGGGTCGAGGTTCCTATGCTCTCGGCATTAAGTCGTTGGTGTCCTGGTTTGGTAGGAATGTTGGAAACAAAAATGAAATCCGAGGTATGAAAATGAATTGTTCGTCGATTCACACATGGTTTTCATTTCAAAGCTTCTACGTAGGCGTTAAATCGCATCTTTGGAAAACGATTGTTCTGCTGGCGTTCGTTATCACAGCTTTCGGATCCATCGTCGCTTTGGCAAGGGACGACACAATACCGGGGTTAGAACGTCCGGAGTGGCAAGCACACGCGGATCTGAAGTTTCGCAATGCATGCCAATCTGCTCTTCAAAAACTATGCTTGGAATTGGTTCAGATTTACCAGAGAGACCCAAGCCTACCAGCGAATTCGGATCTGCTCGTCGACGTAGCGAATCTACTCGAGTCTACGGATGGAACAACAAAGGACATGCACAGCATATTGCATTTGTTTTGCAGTTTGGTAAATTTTGCGGACTGAATCGAATGTTCCTTAATGGAGATTTGCGATGACTAAAGCTCGCTGCCGACTGGTCGATACGTCCGTGAGTCGTTGGTATCACTGCCTTTCCAGATGCTGCAGGAAAGCCCATCTGCTTTCCGATGAGAACGGATTCCAGCGGAAAGATTGGATCGACCA